>JACZKP010000109.1 GCA_014860005.1 Verrucomicrobiota bacterium
GCAGATCGCAGGGCAGAAACATCGGCGTCTGGCGATCCACATTTACAAAACGTGCAGACATGGCCTTTGGATCCGTACCGCCCCCTTTTTGTTCAAACTATTTTCAGAAATCTCTTCGCGGTAAGTCCGACAGGCTGCTAGCATGATCCCGCAGTGTTGAACCGCAGAAAGTGGCTTGCTGCAAGCAGGACAGTTCATGCCAAACGACCGTTTGGGTCTTGCGTTTAAGTTACGTTCGATAAGTGTCCACACTCATCTTGATGGCGGGATTTAGCCCTTCAACCCTTCCAGCGCAATGCAAAAACCTGGCCGCCATGGCCTGCACGGCACGGTCAATTTCACCGTGATTCGCCGGCAAGATCCCCAACCAGCCTCAAATCGCGAAGTCGTTGTATTCCGGCTTCACGGCCTCGGTCGGCGGGAACAGCATGCCGGCGGCGACTGTGGCGTTGGTGCCTTGCTCGATGAGAACGAATGAGCCGGTCAGACGGTTGGTGCCGTAGCTGTCGAACACGAGCGGGCGGGCGGTTTTGAGGCGAATCTCGCCGATGTCGTTGAGCGCGAGTTCCGGCGGCTCCGGTTCGGCGTCAAACGTGGAAATATTGATCCGGTTTTCGAGCGTGGTGACGATGGCTTGCGTGGTGTGCGTGGTGTGTTTGAGAAAATACTTCTTCCCCCGCTGCAACGGACGCGGGTGCATCCAGCCCACGCGGGCGCGCAGTTCGGTGCTGGCACCGGGAAGCAGGTCCATGCCTACGATCATGTCGCCGCGACTCACATCGAGGTCATGCTCGAGGCAAAGAGTGACGGACTGGGGACAGAACGCTTCCGGCAGCGGGCCGTCGTGTGTCCAGATTTCTTTCACGGTGCTACGAAAGCCGCCGGGCAGGACTAGGATCTTCTGGCCGAGCTTGACGATGCCGCCCGCAATCTGGCCGCTCAGACCACGGAAATCGTGCAGGCGCGGATCGCGCGGGTTGTTCGGACGATTGACCCATTGCACCGGCAGGCGGAAGGCGCTGAGGTTCCAGTCGCTGGCGATGTGAACGGTTTCCAGATGTCCCAACAACGTCGGGCCTTCGAACCAGGGCGTGTGTTTGGATTTCTCGACGACATTGTCACCGTTCAGCGCGCTCAACGGGATGAATTTCACATCCTTGAACACGTCGAGTCGCGGCAAAAATGCCTCGAACTGTTCACGAATTTCGCGAAACCTTTCTTCGCTCCAATCCACCAGATCCATTTTGTTAACCGCGATGACGAGGTGCGGAATGCCAAGCAGCGCGGCGATGTAGGTGTGCCGGCGGCTTTGTTCGACCACGCCCTGCCGCGCATCCACCAGGACGATGGACAGGTTGGCGGTGGACGCGCCGGTGATCATGTTGCGCGTGTACTGCACGTGCCCGGGGGTGTCGGCGACGATGAACTTACGACGCGGCGTGGCGAAGTAGCGATAGGCCACATCAATGGTGATGCCTTGCTCCCGTTCGGCGCGCAAGCCGTCGGTGAGATTGGCGAGGTTGATCTGACCGCCGCCAGTGATGTCGGCGGAACGTTCCAGCGCTTCAAGCTGGTCCTCCATCAGGGACTTCGAATCGTAAAGCAGCCGGCCGATGAGCGTGGACTTGCCGTCGTCCACGCTGCCGCAGGTGTTGAACCGGAGGAGGTCAATGGGATGAGTGTGGGAAGACATGATGCAATTTGGCTTCAGAAATAACCCTGTTTCTTCCGGTCCTCCATCGCAGCTTCAGAAGCCTTGTCATCAGCGCGCGAGCCGCGTTCGGTGACGCGGGCGGCGGCAATTTCGGTGATGATGTCGTCCACGCTGTCGGCGGGGGATTCGATCATGCCCGTGCTGATCATGTCAGCAATGGTGCGGACGCGGACGATGAGTTTTTCACGAGGCTCGTTCGGTTTCGGACGGGCGCCGTCGTAAGGATCAGGCCTGGCTGTTTCCGTGTGCGGCGGTGGGAGTGGCAACCACTGGCCGTTTCGACGAAAACACTCGCGCTCGTGGCTGAAATAAATGCTCGGGACGGCCAGGGATTCCTTTTTGATGTATTCCCAAACATCCATCTCCGTCCAGTTGGACAGTGGGAACACGCGCATGTTTTCACCGGGATTCAGGCGTGCGTTGTACAAATTCCAGATTTCCGGCCGCTGGTTCTTGGGATCCCACTGACCGAAGCCGTCGCGCGGGCTGAAGAACCTTTCCTTGGCGCGGGCTTTCTCTTCGTCACGCCGCGCGCCGCCGATGCAGCAATCGAAACGGAATTCCTCAATCGCGCCGAGCAGCGCGGGGATTTGCAGCTTGTTGCGGCTGGTCTCACCCGGCGCGGGATGCGCGAAGCCTTTGGCGATCGCCTCATCCACGGTGCGAACGATAAGTTTTGCGCCCAGCTCCTTCGCGCGGCGGTCACGAAATTCCAGCAACTCGGGAAATTCATGACCGGTTTCGATGTTAAGCAACGGCATGGGGATGTCCGATGGCCGAAAAGCCTTCTCGGCGAGCCGGAGCAGGCAGATGGAATCCTTGCCGCCGGAGAAGAGAATGGCGGGCCGTTCGAACTCCGCGACCACTTCGCGCATCACGTGGATGCCTTCGGTTTCGAGATACTGCAGGTGGTCCAGATGATAGGAACTCATTAAATCAGTCCTCTTTCGGGCCGCTCGGTGTTGGCAACGGCCTGGCTGCCCCACGCGGCGTGCAAGCCGCACTCGCGCCTCTCATCGGCTTTGGCCGGGTCGAAATAATCCCACTCGTTGGGCAAGTTGTGTTGTTTGAGATGATGCTCCATGTCCGCGTCGGTCCAGTAAAACACCGGACTGACCTTGAGCGAGCCGAAATTCTGATCCTCGGAAACAATGTCCAGGCCGGCGCGATTTGCATTCTGCACTTTGCGCAACGCGGTGATCCAGACCGTGGGTGCGAGTTCTTTCATGCCGCGCTGAAACGGTTCGAGCTTCATCACGGCGCTGAACTGTTTGAGTCGCTCCTCGTTCTCAGGTATCGGTTCGGGCGCGCCGGCGTGAATCGCGTCATAGTGCGCGGTGGTCATTTTCGGCAGGAAGGCTCTCACGTTGAGTTTGAGCTGCTGCTTCAATTGTTCGGCGTGCCGGTAGGTGGCCGGGCGATTGTAGCCGTGGTCCACCCACAACACCGGAATGTCCGGCTGCACCTGCACGCACAGGTGCAGAATCACCGCTTCGTAAGGGCGGAAATTCGTGGAGACAACGGCGCGGCCATTGGCCCTGGCAATGGCCCATTTCACAATGTCCAGTGCGGGGAGGTCCCGCAACGAGGTGTTGGCTTGGGCGATTTGGTCAGCAGTCATTTCAATACTCACGGAAGATTGTCGAGGTCGGCCAGGTCTTTGTTCCTTCCACTTGCGCGTTTGTTGATCTTGAGGTCCGCGAGCGAGATGATTTTCACCGGGATCCCCTCCAGCGTCGTTTCGACGCGCCGTGGATAGACTTTGGAGAATTCAACGCCGCTCGCGTTTTGGAACACTTCAATCTTGTTCGGCACACGGCCCAGATAGAGTGACTCGTTGTTTTTCAGGAATTTCTTGTCCAGCCCGGAAAGGTCTTCGCCGAAGAAGCGACGGATTGCTTCCAGCAACCGGTCAAAGTTTTCGTCCGAAACCGCGATCCAGAAATCAATGTCCTCGGTGAAGCGGTGGTAGCCGTAGTAGTTCACAGCGAAGCCGCCCACCAGGAGGTAATCAACTCCGGCGCGATTCAGGCACTCCAAAAACTCGCGGAATTCGGGAGTTAATCGCCTCTTCGCCATAATTCAAGATTCTGAGCTCTTCCAGCGCTTCCATCCGCTCTTCCGGTGTGCGCGATTGCCAGTAAGCGCGCAACTCGGCGTCTGCCTCCGCGAATGATTTGTATGCACCGAAGGTCCGGTATTGTTCATGTCGTTTGGATGAATTCATCACATCACGTTGGTATCAACGCGGCCTGGTTCGCGGCCACAGGCTGCTGCGTCAAGAACACTCGTTCGCACCAGTCGCCAAACCGCTCGCCCGCGTCACGTTCTTTTACAAAGCGGGCAAGGACAGGACGCAGTTCATTTTCCAGATCAGTTTCCTTCATTACGTCTTTCCACACGCGATTCAGCCGCGTGCCGGAGGCGTTGCCGCCGAGCCAGACTTGATAGCGGCCCGGTGCCTTGCCGACAAAGGCGATTTCCGCCATGTAAGGCCGCGCGCAGCCGTTGGGGCAACCGGTCGAGCGGATGATGATTTCCTCGCCGGTCAGACCGACCTCGGCGCAGAGTTTCTCGATGCGATCCACCAGGCCGGGCAACATGCGCTCGGATTCCGCGAGCGCCAGACCGCAGGTCGGCAGGGCGGGACACGCCATCGCTGCCGCGTGCAGGACACTGGCTTGATTTTCCGTTCTCGCACCATGCTCCAGCAGTAGCGCGTTGACGGCGGTCTTGTCGGCCTCGGGCACGTTGGCAAGGATCACGTTTTGGTTGGTTGTCAGGCGGAATTCCAAATTGGAAAACCTCTCCGCAACCGCGCGCAACGCCGTTTTCTGCGCACCCTGGATGCGGCCCGTCTCGACAAACAAACCGAGAAACCATGTTCGGTCCACGGCGCGACGCCAGTCGTAGAGATCGCTCATGGTCGTGAACTGAAAGGGCCGTGCGGCTTCGAGCTGGATGCCGGCGCGTCGGTTTACTTCCGTGCGCATGAAGTCCGCACCGCGCTCGGCCACGACATATTTCAGCCGCGCATGTTTGCGGTCCGTGCGATCTCCAAAGTCGCGGTGAATCGTCAACACCGCCTTCGCCACGTCCACCAACTTGTCCGGCGCGAAGAAGCCAATCACATCCGCGAGGCGGGGATACGTCACCTGATTGCCGTGGCTGCGGCCCATGCCACCGCCCACCGCGAGGTTATAGCCAACCAGTTGATCGTCTTCGACGATGGCGATGAAGCCGAGACAATTGGTGAGCACGTCCACGTCGTTTACTGGCGGGATGACGAACGCGATCTTGAATTTGCGTGGCAGATAAGTCTTGCCATAAAGCGGGTCCACGAACTCTTTGTTCGCGGGGTCTTCCAGATTCAGTTCCTCGCCGTCAATCCAGATGGAGTGATACGCCCGGGTCTTCGGCGCCAGCGCCATGGCCACTTTGTGGCAATCCTGAAAAACCTGATCGCGCGCCTTTGTGAAGGCAGGCATGGGTGGCGCGAGCACGTTGCGGTTCACGTCGCCGCACGCGGCGAGGGTCGAGAGCAACGATTCGTTGATGCTCTTGATGACCGGACGCAGGCCGGATTTGACGATGCCGTGAAACTGGATGCTCTGGCGCGTGGTGATGCGTAGCGTGTTGTTGCCGTAACGGCTGGCGAGATCGTCGAACACACACCATTGCCTGGGCGTCATGACACCGCCGGGAATGCGGCCTCGCACCATCATGATATACTTCTTACCGGTCTTGCGCAGATCGCGATCGTCTTGCTGGTATGAACCGTGGAACTTCAGAAACTGGTTGTCATCCTCGGAGAAGTGGTCCGCCGACGCATCGGCCAGCGTCTGGGCAATCGTGCCCGCCAAGGTTGGATTGGCCGCTTTCAACAGTTCGTTGCGCGACAACTCGGATTTGACTTCGGTACTGCTCATAGGCTTAACACTACTAGATAGGTGTATTTTGCAAAATACTAAAAGTCATTGTCAAACAGGTTTTTTAGAGCCGCTGGTGAAAAACATGTTTTAATGTCTATCCAACCAATAGAGTATCAATGCTGCTTGGATGATTTTGGCGGCAAGGAAGATGTGAAATCTCAAGTTGCCGGGGCCACGCGCTGGCCGAGCAATGCGGCCAGAAACAGCAGCAAAAAGCAAACGCTGGATGTCCGCGATATTTCCGGCGCCACCGCCAACCAGTCCACGAAGGCAATACCTGCCAGCAATCCAGCCACGGTTCGCCCCACGTTGACGTCAGTTGTCCAGAAGGCCGTCCGCAGGCAGCGCACCACCCACAACGCCAGAACGAGCGACACCAGCAATGCCGGTTCGCGATACGAACCGGCGTTCACCAGCAACGCCAGCAGCACAGGCGCGCCCAAGAGCGCCACCGGCCAGAGCGGCGGCTGAGCGCGTGAGGTTTCCTTGCGCGCCAGGCTGCTCAACCCGACGACGTACAAGCCCATGGCCACTCCGCACCACAGTGCCCGGCCTGTGACGCCGAACACACCGGTTGAGGCGGCCAGCACATAAACCAGAAACCGGCAGGCGCCCATCAACACCGGCGACAACGTGAAAATCTTGTGAACGGCATTGTAAACCAGAATGCAGAGCGCCAACGCGACGCCGGCGGTCGCTGTCACCGGACCGAGCCACAAGAGAAATAATTCACCCAGCGCGAGCCAGACAAAGCCGAGCTTCCACACGGTGTTCCGTTCGATGGCGCCCGAGGGAATGGGCCGTTCCCGGCGATGCTGTTGATCGAACGTGGCGTCAAAGGCATCGTTCAAGAACATGCCGCCGATATAGAGCAGCGTGGTGCCGATGAAGAGGAACGGGAGTTTTTCCAAATTACCGCCGCCGCCGAGCCACCAACCCGCCAGGCAATTTGACCACACGGTGGGCAGATTGGAAACACGACCGAGAACAAGAAGGGGGCGGAGTCGGAACATTAAACGAGGTTTCCGTTTTCAGTGATGGGTTCTCAAATCGCGGTGCGCTATTGGTTTTGAACTGGCCAAGGACTTTATGCGCTGAACGCCATGCTAAGTTCAACTCAATTTGCCAAACCTCGTTCAGTCAGGCGCCGCAACGTCCACTCGTATTCCGCAACCAGTTGTTCCACGACATCGCGGTTCTTTAATTCAGGCGGCAGCACTTCCCACGTGTAAGTCTCCATTTCGAGATGCGAGCACAACGCTGGATTTGCCGCCAGCAGATCGAGCACGCCCAACAGATGATCCGCCGTGTTGCCAAACAACGCCGTCGGCGGGCTGTGCAGCGGGATGTGAAAATGGATCCGCCATTCCGCGGCGTCCGGTGATTTCAATTCGCTTTTCAACGCGTCGCGCAAATCCCGGTAAATGACGCGTTGGCCGTCTGCCTGACGGACAATGACTTGGTGCAGATAGACGTCATCGGCAAACGCGCCCAACGCCTCGCGGGCTTCCGGGGTGGGCTTGACGCGTAGCGCGTTGCTCAGATGAATCTTGCTGAGTTTGATGCCGTGCTGTCGCAGGCGGCCGATGGCGTCCTGCGGTTCTTCAAACTCCACCGCGAAATGGCAGGTGTCGTAATTCACGCCCAAATGTTCGCTAAGGCGCGGGTCGTTGGGATGCTCGGCGCGCAGACGGTCAAAAAAATGCAGGACTTCGGCACTACATTCCAGCAGACACATCGGTTCAGGTTCGAGGCCCAGATGCAACCGGCGTCCGGTCTGCTCACTCACGCGCGCGACGTGCTCGACGCAGTGCCACAGATTGCCGCGAATCAAGGCGTGTTCCTCGGGCGTAGTCACCAGTCCCTTGAATCCGCAGGGCAGGGTGCTCACGCTGCCTTCGACGTTCTCGGGCAGGAGTTGCGCGAGCAGTTCAAAGAGGAGATTCGTGTAAGCCAGCCGTTCCGGCGTGGTCCAGTCCGGGACGTAAACCTCGGTCTTCACGCGCGTCCCGTGAAACTGGCCGTAGGGAAAGCCGTTGATCGTGAAAACGTAGCAATGGTTTGCCGCGAGCCAGCGCTGAAACTCCAACAGTGTCGGGCGCTCACTCAACTCCAGCGCAGCGCGGTTACTCAAGCGCAGGCCGACAGCGTAGGGGTTATTCGGGCACACGCGCTCCCGCACCGCCAGCGTGTAATTCTTCAACGCCGCGAACGTTTCCGCCCAGGTCTCTCCCCGATGAATGTTCGTGCAGTAGGCGAGGTGTAAGTTGTGGTTGAGCTTCATGCGCAGGCGAATTCTAGCGCGCCCTTCACGTGACAGGGAAGCGGGAAAGCGGGAAGCTCGCAAATACCCAAGTAACCAAACACCCAAAGCCTCACCTTGCGACATCCCATTTGGTTGCTTGGGTATTTGGGTGTTTCTTCCTATTTCAAGAACTCCACCTTCGCGCTCAACTCCGGCGTCAGGAATTTGTCTGGATTCATGATCTGAACCTTGATTTGCAGCGTGCCTTTGGCGCGGTTCGCTTCGGGGGCAATCTCCGCCACGTAACCCTCATAAATCTTTTCTGGATAAGCCTCGGGGCTGACGCGGCATTTTTGGTTCAGTACCACCTTCGACAGATCGGCTTCGTTCAGGTCAATCTCCACCTGCAAGTCCTTGGGGTCGGCCACGGCAATGAACGCAGTGCTCGGGCCGCGCGTGCCACCGAAGCTCTGCGGGGTGACCAGTTCGTTCGGGTCCACGAGTTTCTCCAGCACCACGCCATTGATGGGCGAACGAATCGTACACCAGTCGAGATAAGTTCGGGCAAGTTCACGCGCTCCCTCCACTTCCTTGAGCGCCGCTCGGGCTGCTTCCAGTGTCAATCGTGCGTCGTCCTGGGCTTGCTTGGATTCAATGTCCGTCTTGGCGAGTTGATTGACTCGTTCGTACGCGATATCCGCCCGCGAAACATTTGCCTGGGCATTGGCCACCGCCCCTTCGGCCTGCTGCAAACGTGCTTGGTATTCGGTGTCGTCCAAGAGCACCACCACCTGCCCTTTCGTGACTGCGTCGCCTTTCTTGACGCCGATCCATTTCACCACGCCGAGAAACCGCGGACTCAGCTCGATGCGCTCGCGATTGATGAGGTAGCCACTGACAGTAAGAACCGTGTCGTCGTTTGCTGCCGAGGTCGAATTGCCGCTTTTCGCCGGGCCATAAGCGGATGACGTAGTGCCGGTATAGGGCTTCGGGCCGCCTTCGAGCATGCGGACTTTGTCTTCGGGTTTGGGGCGCGCAAAATAAATTGCCGCAGCCGTGCCGCCGATGACCACCAGGAAAATGAGCCATAACATTCCTGTGGGTCGTCGTTTCCGGCCGCGATCAATCTGCAATGACTTCAGTTTTTCAGCGTTCATGCGCTTGTTTGAATTGACCGCGAAACATTAGCAGGCTGCCGCCAAAGCGCCAGTTGAACCCAAACTTTGACGCAGTGGCAACGAATTTGCCGGCACGAATTTGCCGGCTCACTTGCGGCGCCGGCGGTCACGTTACACGGATTTCAGCGCCGCGATCACGGGCAGGCGCGAGGCGCGGATCGCGGGCAACAGGCTGCCAATGATGCCCACCGCCACCGCGAATACCATGCCCTGCATCGCCAGTTCCGGGGTGACGCGGAACTGAAAAATCACCTCGCTGAAGGTGTTGAAACTCAGCGTGCCGAAGCGCACGCCAAACACGACGCACAAGTATTGGGCCAATGCCGCCGCCGCGCAGCCCAGCAACCCGCCAATGCCGGCCAAAATGCCACCCTCAATGTTGAAGCTGGCTAGAATGGTTCGTCGGCGAAAGCCTAGGACGCGCAAGGTGCCAATCTCACGCGTGCGTGCGCCAACACTCGCATACATGGTGTTCATCGCGGCGAAGATCGCGCCAACGGACATCGCCGTGGCCAGAAAGCTGCCCAGGATTTTGATTGGCCCGGCCGTGCGCGTCTGTTCGCTGTAATACTGAAGTTCGAGTTCCGCCCGCAGCGGCATGCGTTTGTCTGATTCAATGCGCTGAATCAGCGCCGCTGCGTCATTGGTGTTCCCAACCCGCGCCAACAAGCTCGAATAATTCTCCCGGTCGAAGATCGAGCGCGCTTCGTCGGCATCCATCCACATCTCCGAATCAAACGCGGAGTTGTCACCGTCAAACCAGCCCACGACGGTCAATTCGTGCCCACCGGTCTTAAACTTCTGGCCGATGTCGCATTGGGCAAACCGTTCGCCCATCTTCCGGCTCACCACCGCTTCGCGTTTGCCCGGCACGAACCAGCGTCCCTCCACGAGATTTACCTGGGGGCGCAGTTCCATGCCCATGGGGGTGACGCCGCGCATGGTTACATTCGCTTCGCCGGCGCCGTCGCGGCGTGGGAGGTTGATGATGATGACGATGTCAGCGGAAATGAGCGGCCGGCCCTGTGCATCCCTTTCGATCTGTGGCAGGTATTGAATCACCTTGAATTGCTCGCGCGAAACCTGGCTGCTCGATTCAGCGGTCGAGCCTTTGCGCACTATCATTACATTCCGCGGGTCGCCCGTGTTCTGGCTGGATTTCTCCAGCCCGATAGCCATGGCTTGCATGAGGATGTAAACCGTGACCACCAGCGCAACGCCCAGAATGGTCGCCAGCGTTGCCCGCCAGCGGACAAAGACGCTCTTGAAATTGTAGAGTGTCGGGATGGGTGACGTGAGCGCGGCATAAAAGAGCCAGAGGAGGTAAACGACAAATGCCAAGGCCACCACACCAATGGCTGCCTGAAAAAGAATCGTGATGATGTTTTCGCCCACAGTTCAATCCAAAGTCTTGAGTCCGTTCACCACGCTCATACGCGCCACGGAAATGGACGGCATGATGCTGGAAACAATGCCCAGGGTTGCCGCCACCGTCATCGCGATGGCCATGATTTTTGGCGTCAGTTCAAAGGACACAAAAATGCCGCCGGTAACCTTCTGCATGGCGTCCATTTCCATGTACAACACCCACGCTGCGCCGACTCCCAATGCCGCGCCAGCCACGGCGAGCCCAAAACTCTCCGCGAGGATGAACGCGAACAACTCGCGCCGCCGGTAACCGATGGCTTTCAGAATGGCCAGTTCGCGAAACCTTTCCCGGATGGTCATGCTCATTGTGCTGGCGGTGACCAGCAGCAGAGTGAACACCACGGCACTGGAGATCAGTGTCACCAGCAGCCGGATGTTGCCCCACATCGAGATGAACCCCAGTTGAAAGGCCCGCTCGGTTTCCGCGCGCACCTCGGCGGACGTGTTGGCAAACGCCTTGTTGATGGCATCAATCACGCGCGGCATGTCCTCGGCCGATGAAACCTTCAACCACCACATGCCCACCAGCCCTTCCGCCCCGCTGGCCTCGTCCAGGTAATCGTGCCGGAACAGCATGTTGCGGTCATCGGCCGTGCCGGCGTAGATGCCGGCGATCTTGAAATCCATCGTGACCGGATAGATCGTGCTTTCCAGCGTGATCTTGTCTCCGACCTTGAGCTTGTATTTCTCCGCTGTCACCTTGCCGATGATGCACGCGTTGCGTTCCGCCTCGAACGCCTCGTAACCGGCTGCATCCATCTTGGCTTCACCAAACACCGCGCGGAGTTTCTTCGGGTTCATGGCGAACTGCGCGAACGTCATGCTCTCCTCATTTTGATACTTGCCGCCGAACCACGTGAACGGCGTCACCGCCTCGACGCCGGGAATGCGCTCGATGGTCGGGAGTTGTCGCGCGGGCAGCAGGTTCGCGATGGAGATTTTATTGCGCACGGCCACGCGGAGCGCCGCGCCCACGTCCTCCGGCGGCAACGTGAGTTCGCGCAACGCCACCAGCAGCGTCACCAACAGAAATAGACTGACGGCCACGCTCAAAATCGAAAGCGTTGCGCGCCGTTTGTTGCGCAGGGCGTTCTTCAAGATGAACGTCGCCAGCGTCATTCGGTCAGTTCCCCCTTTTCCAGATGAATGCTGCGCGATCCGAACGCCGCCGCTTTGGGATCGTGCGTCACCATGATGACCGTCTTGCCCGCGTCCTTGCGCAGCGACTGCAACACCCCGAGCACCTCGTGCGCGGAGTGCGAATCCAGATTCCCGGTCGGTTCATCGGCCACCACCAGCGCCGGATCGGTCACGAGCGCACGGGCAATGGCCACACGCTGTTCCTGGCCGCCGGACAACTGGCGCGGCAGGTGTTTTGCGCGATCCGCCAACCCCACGAGATCAAGCGCCGTTTCCACCTGTTGCCGCCGTTCCCGCCGCCCCAGCCGCGTGAGGAGCAGCGGCAGTTCCACATTCTCGAACGCCGTGAGCACCGGGATGAGATTGAACGTCTGGAACACGAACCCGACGTTGTGATTGCGCCAGTCGGCTAGTTCCGACTCGTTCAGCTTCGTCACGTCAATGTCCTGCACGTGACACTCGCCGCTGGTGGGCCGGTCAATCCCCGCGATGATGTGCAGCAGCGTGGATTTGCCCGAGCCCGACGGCCCCATCAGGGCCAGGAATTCGCCCGCGGCGATGTCCACCGAGATGTTGTTCAGCGCGGTGACGTTGATTTCACCCTGCTGATACACTTTCGACAAATTCCGGATGGTGACGATGTTGCCGTTATCCGCCATAGAGTCCCCAAGCAATAGGCGAAGCACGGGTGAAATGCAAATGAGCGCTGATTTGATGGCGCATGGCGGCAAGACCGGCCAGATGGTGAGGCGACCGACTCACAACCACTGCTTGAGCCGTTCCCGCAAAATCCCGCGTGCCCGATACAACCGCGACTCCACCGCCTTGGGCGTCGTACCCACAATCTTCGCGGCTTCCGCCACGCTGCGTTCCTGCCATTCGCACAGCACAATCGCTTCGCGCAGATCCTCTGGCAGCCGGCTTACGGCGGCGCGCACGGCGGCGGCGCGTTCAGCAGCCAGCGCCGCTTGGCGGGGCGACGGTGAATCCGCCGGCAACACACTGGCCAGGCTTTGACCGGACGAATCGGTTTCCGCTTCCAACGAGACTCCCGGATGCCGGGTGCGCCAGCGGAAATGATTCCGCGCGAGATTTGCGGCAATGGTGTAGAGCCAGGTTGTGAATTTCTCACCCGTCCGAAAGCTGACGCGGGCGCGATAAACGCGAAAGAAGGTTTCCTGAGCCAGATCGTTGGCGTCGGCTTCGTTGGCGAGCATCCGGCAGAGAAAATGGAATACCGGCGTGGCATGCCGTGCCATCAGGTCGTCGAGCGCCGTATCGTCTCCGGCGATCAATCGCTGCATGTCGGCGCGGTCGCGGTCGGCGACCTCAGTGGTGTCCATGGGCGGGGGGATGATCCGGCATGGATTGTTCGATCTGCTCGTGGAAGCCGAGTGTGAGCCGCTGCATTTGCGCGAGGTAGCGGCGGCCCTGCTCCAGCGGCATGGCCTGGCTGACTTCGATGAAGTGCTGGAGCATCCGGGCCTGACAGCGTGCGCGTAGTTCGCCGAGTTCGATCAATTTGATTTCAACCCCGGCAACGAGATTGGTGCCGTGATCCAACACCGCCTCCAGTTCGCGTTTTTTGGCGGCGATCTGCTGGCACATCTCCACGCACTTGGGGAGGTAGCCATCGTGAAGCTGGCGCACGCGGGCCAGTTCAGTCTCGCTCAACCGGAACTCCTGGCGCAGCCAGTCGAGATCGTCCGCCGGATTGGTGATCTGCCGGGCGCAAATCTGGTGCGCGAGAAAATACGCCGCCGCGAAAATCGCTACCCCGGCGGCGAGCAATCCCAGCAGAATGGCAGGTGAGCGGCGCATGGCGGTCAGCGTAGAAGACTGGGCGCGACGGTGGCCAGGTAACGCGCCTGCGCGTCGTGCCGCGCGGTATTCACGCCCTCGCGAACACCCAGCAATGCGCCGGCCAGAACCAGTGCGGCCACAGCCGCAAACGCGAGCCGGGGGCGAAACACCATTTGGATCAGGGCGTCCAACCAACTGTTGCCGTTGGCGGAGGATTGGGCTTCGGCGCGTTCAATCCGGCGCCAGACGCCTTCCTGGAAGCGCGGGGGCAAGGCCGGCGCCGCGCGCGATTCGTGAAGCAGGGCGCTCAACCGGGCGTCGTCAGGATTGATTT
Source organism: Verrucomicrobiota bacterium (assembly GCA_014860005.1). The sequence continues at coordinate 13,775 of JACZKP010000109.1, forward strand.
GAGTCTTATTCATTGGATCAGGGGCGGCGGAGGTTTTGTCCGCCGCCCGCAGTGTATGGCTTTGATCGTGCCGGAACAACCCGGCGAGAGTCAATTCGTGGCGCAGCAGGTGCGCAGGGCCGAGCAGCGGGTGGCCACCACTTTGCAGCAGGAGGCGGTCGCGGATTTCGCATCGGCAGTGAGGTGCTTCGGACTGGCAATGACATTGCACTTGGCCGTGGCCAGATTAGGCGAATTCGCAGTGCCCTGAACGGTGTTGTTTTGATGGTCGAGCGCACGCGGGGAAGCCACGAGGTGCCGGTTTTCTGTTGCAAGGTTGCGTTCCACGGTCACGGACGGGGCGGGCTTGACCTGACTGTCCTGCGCCCGTGGCGAGAGGAGCCCTTGCGCGGCGTTGAGGTTGAAGGCGAGGGCGAGCAGTGCGGTTAGGCCGATGGTTTTCATGACGAGTGCAGTTTTCATGTTTTTCGTTTCTTTTTTCCAGTTCTCGGCGGTGCTTCATTGCACCGACGATTCACTTAACCGTCATTACCCCGGTCCGCAGGAAATCCCGCACGTTTCTTTGCGTCGGTCTTGCTGCGCGGGTTGGACTTGGCCATCGCCCGGCCACCCCCATGGCCCGTTTTCCATCAACCTATTGCCAGATGCAATCTGTCGCTTGCGTGGAACGGCGCTTACGGTATCGTGGTCGCCCGGGCTGTGGCGGAAAACCAGCCTGACCTGGCACAAATAAAACCGCATGACATCCGAGCTTTCAGACATCGCCGCGCGCGTGCGCGAATTCATCGCTTCCTCCATCCCTGAAACCGCCTGCAGTTACAACGTGCCTGCGGTGGGCGGCTCGATCTCGAAGGCCAGCCAACCCGAACAATCTCTCGCTGGCCAGGAGAAACAGTGTGAAACCCTCGCCCTCGCCCTGTTCTCGCTGCAATTCGCGCACAACCCGCCGTACCGGCGAATATGTGAAGCTCGCGGAATCGTCCCAGCCAAGGTCGGGCACTGGTCGCAGATCCCGGCGGTGCCCACGGCGGCGTTTAAGGAACTGGAGGTTTCCTGCCTGCCAGCAACCGAGCGCACCACCGTGTTTCATTCCAGCGGCACGACGGCCCAGCGTCCGAGTCGGCATGTTCACAGTGCCGAGTCCTTGAAGATGTATGAGGCTTCACTGTGGCCGTGGTTTGAACGGTGCGTCTTGGCGGATTTGAAATCTCAGAATGTAGATTTCAGTGTGGCAATCCTGACTCCGCCGCCGGATCAAGCGCCAAACTCTTCACTTGCTTACATGTTTGAGGCCGTGCGCCGACGATTAAACGCGCCCGCCACCGCTTTTCTGGGAGCAAGTGCAAACGATGGAACGTGGAGCGTGGATTGTGAATCAGTCGCGCGGACTTTGCGCGAGGCAAGCGAGGCCGCGACGCCGCTGGTGCTGATCGGCACTGCGTTCGGATTCGTTCACCTCCTGGACTTTCTGACCGAAGCGGATTTACGGTTCAGCCTCCCGGCGGGGTCGCGCGTGATGGAAACCGGCGGATACAAGGGCCGTTCGCGCGCATTGCCGAAAGCGGAATTGCACGCGCTGCTCACCCAACGTCTCGGCGTGCCTGCCGTGCGTATCATTTGCGAGTACGGCATGAGCGAACTCAGTTCGCAGGCGTATGGCGGCATTGCGGGTGACGACTCGCGCATCACCCCTCACGCATCGCGCGTCTTCCATTTCCCCCCGTGGGTGCGGGCGCAAATCATCTCGCCCGAAACCGGTCGCGAAGTTGCCGAAGGCGAAACCGGTTTGCTTCGCGTGTTCGATTTGGCGAACGTGTTTTCCGTGATGGCAATTCAGACGGAAGATTTGGGCGTCTGCCGTGGTGCCGGATTTGAATTGATTGGTCGCGCTGAACTGGCCGAATCGCGCGGGTGTTCGCTGATGACGGCCTGAGAGCATGAGCACCGCCGCCCCGTCGCCCAAACCCCGCACGCTCTGGCTCGTGGGCGCGCTGCATGCCTTCACGCATGTCTATTACGTGGCATTGATCCCGTTGTATCTGCTCGTGCAGCGGGACTTTCAATTCGCCAGCGTGGGGCAGGCTACGTCGCTGGTTACGGTGCAGATGATTGCCTACTTTGTGCCGAGCTACCTGCTGGGGGTGCTGGCGGATCGCGTGAGTCGCAAAAAACTCCTGGGCTACGGGCTGGCAATCAATGGGCTGGGCTATGTGGCGCTCGCGCTCTCGCCCAATTATGCGTGCGCGGTGGCTTCCGTAATCCTCGCCGGAATTGGCGGCAGTTTTTATCATCCGGCGGCGACCGCCATGATTGCACGGCTTTACCCGGTGAACACCGGGCGGGCGCTGGGATTGATCGGCGCCGGTGCCAGCGTGGGCTTTTTTGTCGGCCCGCTCTACAGCGGCTGGCGCGCGGCTTCGCTGGAAGCGGTGCGTGGTGCGGCAGCGTGGCGCGTGCCGATTCTTGAACTTGGAATCCTGGGCATCGTGGCGGCGGGGATTTTCGCCTGGCTGGCGCACGAGGAGCAACCGTCCACCAAGATTGAGGTTCGCGGCGCGGCGCGCAGCCCCATCTTTCCCACGACGACGCTCTGGGTCTGGTTCCTTGCGTGCGCGTTTGCCTTCAGCCTGCGCGACTTTGCGGGCGCGGGTATGGGCACGATGAGTTCGCTCTTTCTGCAAAAGGCCCACGGTTACGACGCCCGACTCGCAGGGCTGGCGTTGAGCGTTCTCTTCATCGTCAGCGCAATCAGCAACCCGCTCTTTGGGCATTTGAGCGACCGCGGACGCAAACGCTGGATGGCGTCCGTGACTCTCATCGGGGCGCTGCTGATGGCGTCGTTTCCGCTGATGCCCGGTCCGTGGCTCATTCCCTGCCTGGCTGCCTACGGCTTTTTCTTTATGTCCATTTATCCGATGGTCGAGGCGGAACTCATGCAATCCGTGCCGGACGCCGTGCGCGGACGGGTCTTCGGTTTGTTTATCACCGTGGGTGGTTTCGTCGGTAATCTGTCCCACTGGATCGTCGGCGCGCAGGTCAAGCGCATGGGCGAAGCCGCGCAATCTGTGGCGGCGTACCAGCCGCTTTACGTTGCCATTGCGGTGCTAACGGTGCTGTCGCTGCTGGGTCTGCCGTGTTTGCACGCCATTCGCAAACGGGAACAACTCGAACCGCCTCCGTCATCCGCATGACCGCCCGTTACAAATCGTCAATCATCAATCCTAAATCACAAATCCAGTGACGCTGCCCAACTATTTTCTCGCCGACCTGCCACCCGAGGCCACGCTCGCACCGGCCATGGTGGAGGAGGCGTGTCTCACGCTGAAACGCAATCGCGCGCAATATCTGGCCACGCGTTCGACGGAACAACTTGTGCGCGTGTTGGTGGGCGTCGCTGAAGGTTGGCGGCGGGCGGACAATCCGTTTCGGCAACTCGCGCTTGCTGAAGGACCAGCAAGAACTGGATTTGCGCGCGCCACGCTCGAGAAAGGGCTGGATCAGTTCTTCCAGCAATACACTGCGGAGAATTTCAAGACTCTGCTCGCGCAGGAACTCGGTGATGCGCGGGCGCTCGACGAGCCATGCCCTTCGCCGGCGGGCGATGGACGCCTGCGCCACGCAATCGCGGTGGGACCGGAGTTCCTGGTGCAGTTCACGGCGGGAAACATTCCGAATCCGGCGCTTATGAGCCTGACGCTAGGTTTGCTGACCCGCTCGGCGCAGTTCGTGAAATGCGCGAGCGGCGCATCGTACCTGCCCCGCCTGTTCGCCCATTCGATTTACGAGGCCGACCGCAAACTGGGTGCGTGCCTGGAAATTGCCGAATGGCGCGGCGGCAACGCGGCGCTGGAGGAGGTTCTGTTCGCGCATGCCGATTGTCTGACGGTTACGGGCAGTGATGAAACACTTGCGGCCATTCGCGCGCGGCTGCCGCTCAAGACGCGATTCGTCGGCTACGGGCATCGGGTGAGTTTTGGTTTTCTGGCGGGCGAAGCTCTGGCGGGTTTCAGCGTCAGCAAAGTTGTGTCCCAGGTGGCGGACGACATCGTTGCGTGGAATCAACTCGGCTGTCTTTCGCCCCATGTGATCTACGTGCAGACTGGCGGCGGAGCTTCGGCGGAGCACTTTGCCGAATCGCTCGCGGATGAACTGGCGCGGCGCGAAGTTGACGAACCGCGCGGCGAACTGCCCGCGGCGCACGCCGCAACCATTGCCTCACGGCGCGCGATTTACGAAGTGCGCGCCGCGCATTCGCCAGAAACGCGGATGTGGCACAGTCGCGACTCCACGGCATGGACGGTGGTTTATGAAGCCGACCCGCGTTTCCAAACTTCGTGCCTGCATCGCTTCGTTTATGTGAAGCCGGTGAAGGATCTGGGCGAAGCGCTGCGCCATGCGGACGCGGTGCGTGGCCAGGTTTCAACCGTCGGCCTCGCTGCACCTGAACACATCGCCAAAGACCTGGCCGTGCAACTCGCGCGCTGGGGTGTGCCGCGTGTGTGCCCGGTTGGTCGGATGCAGCAGCCGCCGTTGACATGGCGGCATGATGGCCGGCCTGCGTTGGGAGATTTAGTGACATGGACGGACGTGGAAATGGGATGATTGATTGTTGGAGTAATGCGGTGGACGTAATACACCAACGCTCCGTCACTCCTTCTCACGGCAAGACTTATGAAAATGGAATTACGCAAAACGTTTCAATTCGAAGCGGCGCACCTGTTGCCGCGGTTGCCCAAATCGCACAAGTGCCGGCGCTTGCACGGGCACAGCTTCAAGGTGGAGATCGTTGTGGCCGGCGAATGTGATCCCAGACTCGGCTGGTTGATGGATTACGCCGACATCTCGGCAACGTTCAAACCAATCTGGGAAAAATTGGATCATCGGTATCTGAACGACCTTCCGGGTCTTGAGAATCCGACCAGTGAAGAAATCGCGGTGTGGATCTGGAAAAAACTGAAGGCCCGGCTACCGCTGCTCACGGAAGTGGCCGTGGCGGAAACCTGCACCGCGCGAGCGGTATATCGGGGCGGGTAGCAGGAACGAGCAGACGTGCGGAATCATGTGATGGCCTCGCCAGAGGATGGGCGCGCTCGTCTGCGAACAACTTCACCACAAGCCGTAATACAGAACGTAGGAGGACGCGTAGCGGTTGGTCATCTGTTTCAGGTTCAACCACCTGGCCGAACCGTCGAGGAATCCCACATTGCCGCCTGTCGCACCGACATGCACGGGGGTGAGGCTGGCGCTGGTGCGAACGAACGTTGCATTATTGATCCTATACGGACCGCTTTTGCAGTGGGGGGCCATGATCAGTCCGCCGCCCCAATGGTTGGCATCCGCCAGAATGAAGCTCGTGCCCGGCTCCGTGATCTTGCGCGGCGAACGCCAATAGAAGGGAGAATTCACGGGCCACGCACTCATGTTGGCGTCGCCGAGGTAATTGTAGCCAATGAGGTAACCCCAACGACCATCGTAGCGCAACTGGGTGCCAAAGGAAAAACTCGGGCAATCCATGACGTTGAAGTTCCCGGTATAGGCAACCAGGTTCGTGTAGCTGGTACTCGAGATGCGGAGGGAATGCCACTCGCCGTTGTTGTCCCGACCGCTCGGAACGAAGTCGCGAAAATCATGCCCGTACATGTTAACAGAAAGAATGGCCTGCCGCATGTTGCTGACACAGGCAATTCGCTTGCTCTTTTCTTTGGCGCTGCTTAACGCGGGCAGCAGCATTGCCGCGAGAATTGCGATGATCGCGATGACGACCAGCAACTCGATCAGGGTGAACGCGAGGGAGCTTCGTTTCAGATTGAGCACGAGATTGAATTTTGAGGCGGACATGGCTGTGTTTCTACTTGTTGCCGAGCCACTATCCTTCTCGAACGCCTGCTCTGCAATGCAAAATATCAGCGCTGGTGACTAAAGGATTTCGTCAGTCAAACCACTCATCCGATTCGTCAAACGCCGGGATGGGCACGTTGATGATCTTTAGCTTGCCGATGGCGCGATGACGGCAGCCGGGTTTGATGAAGACCGCGGTCATTGGCTTGAGCGGAAAGAGTTCACCATCAAGTTCCATCTGGCCTTCGCCTTCGAGCACGAAATAAATCTCCGTCATCCGCTTGTGATAATGCGTGCGGGAGTCGGCTTGGATTTCCACAACGTGCAGCGTTGCGGTGGTGTTGTCCGGCACGGCGAACGCACGTTTGGCGAATCCGCACGGACACGCTACTGGCGGAATCGCTGCCAGATCGGCAATCATGTAGTTGGGCATACAACGTGGATTGAACGGTTTGTCTCAAGGCAACTCGCAGGCTTATGGAAATTGTCCTTACCGCGAATCAAAGAACAAGTCTCCTTGCCGGACGCTGCCGGACCCCGATGGTCCCATGGGTTTTCCGCCTTCGTCCAGTCGGTTTGGGCCGACACTGTAGAGCAGCCAATTCGTGCCTTGCGGGCGGTAAATCAGCGGCCGCTCGCTGAAAGGATCCACCGAAACCGCGCGCAGATAATCGGGGACGAGTTCGGCCAGCGCGGCGGGTGGTTTGCCGGTTTCTTCAACAAAACAACGCAAAGCCAGTTCGGTGGCCAGAAGCCGGATGCGGGCGGCTGATTCGTCATGCTTGGCTCTGCCCAACCGGATCGAAGTCCGGGCCCCTTTCCATTGAGCGAACGAAACCAGCGAGATCGGTCGTTTCCGGACTTCATTCCGCATGAAAACTTTCTCTGTTGCCCACACTTCCTCCCAAGTGACACCAGACTGATCAATGGCTTCCAGTTCTGCCGCAACTGTTTTCAACTGTTCACAATCGAGTTGCGGCGACAGCCTGCCAAGTGGCGACATCCCAATCGCCGAACATGCGATTCCCACCAAGCGGTTCATGACGAAGCCACCTCTGCTGTTCTCATGACCAAGCCGGACGGCATCCAAGTAACTTTGGGCTGCATCGGCGGGCCGGTTTTCCAGTTCCGCCAGCCGACCCTCGGCGACCAGCAATTGAGCCAGCCGCTTCTGCCCCATCAGAATGTAGGACATCTGTGAGAAATCATCCAAAACCAGACTGACTGGCACGGCACAGGTGCGCGACAAACCGGTTCGCGCAAGCGCCAGTGCTTCGCTGTGCGAAGCCACGAAGATCCGCAACTCCTCAAGAGAAAGGTTTTGATACTCCCCCACGCCATTGGCCACCGCTATCCCCGCGTTTACCAGATCGTCAAAACCATTTGGATTGGGTAGCGCGTACGGGGCTTCCGGCTTCGCAGTGATGAACGCAATGAACACGATGAACACCACCGCCACTGTGGCCACCAGCGCCACGAGACTCATTTGGAGTTTCCGTCGCATTCGACGCTCAGGTTCGCAAAATTCCACCGCCCGTCAACCTTCGGCCTCGCCTTGGAATGTCATCGCGATCAGACTGCGTCGTGGAAATGCGTTCAACCCGGATACTTCACACGCCCTCGGTCGGAGCGCCGGTCTGTGACCGGCTTATCGGTGGGCGATTGCCCAAGCCGGTTGCCAACCGGCGCTCCGAACCGTTCGAGCTCCCTTGGGCCGACGAAGTAAGTTGGCTCACCGCGTGTCTCAGGAAATCCTGTTTTGCCCTGCTCGCCGCCATTGCATTGATCGGATTGGCAATGCTGACGGGTTGTTGTTCAGGACGAATGGCAGAGGCCCGCCCTCACCCCGGCCCTCTCCCCCAGGAGAGGGAGAATCGTCCGCAGTTTTCCAAAGTAGTTGAACTCGCAAATGATTTTCCGGCTGCTGCTCCCATTCAGAACAACGCGGCGATGACAGGCAAAGCGTCCGAACCCAAAGGGCGCGGCGACGCGCACTCCCTCTCCCCGGGGGAGAGGGCCGGGGTGAGGGCGGGCGTCAACACCAAACTCAATTTGACACCCACCCGCGGCGGATTGAACCGATTCGAGTTCCAGCAACCGCACATGGGCACGTTGTTCACCATTACACTCTATGCGCCGGAAGCCAGTCTTGCCCGCGAAGCCGCCGAGGCTGCGTTTGTCCGCATTGCCGCGTTGGAACAAATGATGACGGACTACGATCCGGAGAGCGAGTTGATGCAGCTTTGCCAGCAGCCCGTCGGCCAGCCCGTGCGGGTGAGTGATGAGTTGTTTGCCTTGCTAGAAAAGGGCCAACGTTTGGCGGCGCTGACGGACGGCGCCTTTGACGTGACGATCGGACCGGTGGTGCGCCATTGGCGTCGCGCGCGGCGCACGGAAACCCTTCCTTCGCCGGAAGCACTCGCGCGCGCGCAGGCACCGGTGGGCTGGCGCAAATTGAAGCTCAATTCGCGGAACCAGACCGCCACCCTCACCGTGCCCGACATGCAACTGGACCTCGGCGGCATCGCCAAAGGTTACGCGGCTGACCAAGCGTTGGCAGTTTTGAAGGCGCACGGCCTGAAGCGCGCCCTCGTGGCGGCGAGCGGCGATATTGCGGTGGGCGAACCACCACCCGGCCGGCGCGGCTGGCGTGTGGGCGTGGGCGCGTTGGATCGCGCGGAGGATGCACTGGCCCGAAATCTACTGTTGCGCAACGTGGCGGTCTCCACGTCCGGTGACACGGAGCAATTCGTTGAGATTGGCGGCAAACGTTATTCGCACATCGTTGATCCGCGCACGGGTATCGGGCTGACCGAACGCTTGCAGGTTTCGATTGTGGCCAAGCACGCGGCCGACACGGACAGCTTTGCCACCGCGGTGAGTGTGCTGGGCGTGGAACGCGGGCTGGCGCTGGTGGAATCACAGCGTGGCATGGCGGCGTTCATTCTGCGGAAAAGCGGCGAGCAGACCGAGGTGCATGAATCGCGCGCCTTCAAGCGCATTCCGCGGGCGCAGTGACGCGAGAAAGATGTACCCGGCTCGTGGCTGAGCTGATGACGCAACGTTACCCCCCCCCCCGCATCCGGACCGATGATGATGACGTCGAAATGCGCGTTCATGACGGGAGTTGCCCGGGAGGGAGGAGGAAAGGCGAGGGAACCGCCATCGCCCGTCCCACGTTGCCCGACGCGCGTCCGCCAATCACCGACTCACGACGTTTCCAGAAGCTGGCGAACGTTTCTCCTTCTCCTGGGGGAGAAGGCCGGGATGAGGGCGAGCGTCAATCCGAAGAATCTTGCCCACGACAAGCGGCACGTCATACTGCTGCCCGATGAAAATTGCAGTCTGCGGCATTCCGGGAATCGCCCTCGGCAAACACAACCTCAAAGACCCGCGCCTGGATCAGGCGGACAAATTGGTCGAGGCCAAGAAGAAAGCCTACGCGCAGGTGGATGTGCTGGCCGAAGACGCCACGCTGGATGCGGATGCCATCCTCGTCTCGCGCGAGCGGCTGCCGGATTTGATCTTGTTGGACATGGAGTTCATCGAGACCCGGCTGGGGCGCGAACCCGCGCCGGCGGAAAAAGCCGCACTGGAGAAGATACAGGCCGCGCTGGAAGCCGAACGCACGGTGTCACAAGCGGGATTGACTCCGGAAGAATTGGCGGCAGTTACCGCGCACAACTTTCATACGAACAAACCGGTCACCGTTGCCGAGGTGGGTGAACTGGAGCAGCCGGAGGTGTTGATGCTGCGCGCGTTTGCCGAGGGCGGCTATATCAGTTTTCTCACCGTCGGCGGCAAGGAAAACCGCGCCTGGCCGATTCGCAAGGGCACGACGGCGTGGGAAGCCGGCGGTGCGATTCACACGGACATTCAGAAGGGATTCATTCGTGCCGAGATCATCAGCTTTGAGGACTTCATCGCGGCGGGCGGTGAAACCGAGGCGAAACGCGCGGGCAAGCAGCGCCTCGAACAGAAGCAATACGTCATGCAGGACTGCGATCTAACGAACTTCAGGTTTAACAAGTGAGTTGCCTTTCAAACTTCGGGAGGACGACGGTTCACCCGTTTATTCGCTGATCTCCAGGATACGGAAATTGTCAAAACGCATCCAATGCTCTAACCCCGGCGGGCCGTGATAGCATTGAACGCTGATCTGTTCGTCGGTGCCGGGCGGCAATTCGCCCGTGGCTGCCGTTTGGAAATCACCTTTTCCATCAGGTCGAAAACGCGCTTCGTATTTGCCTGACCACAACACCAGTTGCAATTGAACCGTTCGCGTGTTTGTCGGAACTTTGCCGGGGAAAACGTAGGTGGCCCCGTCAACCAGTTCATGCACCAGTTTGAACGCCGGCTTGCCCTGCTGATACCACGTCAATCCCGCTTGTTCATATTGGTTGGTGGGCGGCGTGGTGAAAGTGACGGTCACTTCGATGGCGAGCTTGCGTTGATTCCGGTCGGGGGCGGGGCGCACCAGCGCGTTCTTCACGTCATGGGCGAAGCCCGGTTCGGCGCGGATTTCCAGAGCGTTGTCCTTGAAACGCCAGGTTCGCGCATCCTCCCGCAGCCAGCTCCAACCTTTGTCCATGCGCCCGTCGAATGAGTCGTGAAACAGCAGCTTCGATTCGGCGGCCGGCAACACGGCGACGGCCTGCGCCAGGAAGATCAACACCAGCAATGTTTTTTTCATGATTATTCAACGGTTGTTGTGTGGGAAAGTTCCGCCAGCAAATGCCGCAGGAACACCACGTTGTCGCACTGGAGATATTTCATTTCGCCGCCCATACGGGCGAAGCTTTTGCAGAAGCGCAGGTAGTAGGCCGGATTGTCCTTGGGCGGTTCGCCGTGCGACCAGTCCCAGTTGCCGCCGTCCTGGATGTCCACCACGCAAATCGTGTGGCCGCTCACGATCGGTCGTCCGGCTTGCAGCCGCAGGTTGTTCACGCAACTCAGACTCTTCTCGAAGACCTGCGGTGCCATGATGGCCGAGCCCACGGACAACACCACGCCACCATCCAACCCTTCCACTGCGCGTCCGAACTGCGCGAAGTCGAGATGCGCCGCGCGTCCGATGGCTGCGCCGCTGAACATCGGGTGATTAGAAATGATGTCGTAGCCGATACCGGGATGCACCGTGAGCGGCACGCGCTGGCGAAAGGCCTGCGCGACAATGGAACTCGTCTTGTGCGGATGTTTCACTTCAATGCGCCCGCCGGCCAGTCGTTGTGCGAGCATGGCTTGCAGCAACTCGGCGCGAGCCGGCGACAGCGGATGCGTGGGCTCGGCGCGCAGCCAGTTTTCCAGTTCGGTGGTCGCAGGCAGGGTGACGCCGTCTTCCTCGATGAAACGTCCGAGGCTGCGTCCATAACCTTCGCCGCAGAGTGCGCCGGCAAGCAGGGCGAGGTGGATATTGCGCCCCGTCTCGTCCCACGTTCCGAACGTGCCGGTGGCGACATTCGCGCGCACGCTTTCCTCGGTGCGACCCTGGAAGGCGAGTTCCCAGTCGTGAATCGTCCCCGCGCCGTTCGTGGCAAGATGCGTCAACCAGCCGCGGGCAATGAATTCGTTCACCACCGGCAGCAGGCCGTTCTTCACCAGATGCGCGCCATACAACAGCATGACGCTGGCGCCGCGTTCGCGGGCGGATTGCATCAGCCGCGCGCAAGCATGAATTTGCGCCAGCATCCCAGCCGGACAGGGCGGGGGCGGAGTGGTCGAATCACTGAGAAGCTTTTCGAGCGTGCTGAGGCTGCGTCGTTGAGCCAGCGGCAGTACCTTTATCTTTGTCAAATCGAGCGGGGCGGGAAAGTCGTTCATTTGAGTCAGCTTGCGAACCGTGATGTCTTTGCGTTGCGTCTGGCGCGGAGTATGAATCCGGCAGCGCAAATCGCAAGCTCCGAAGGGCGGCGGCTTGACTTGCGGTTACAGCAATTCAACATGAGCGCATGAAACTACGCGGCATGTTCGGGCTGGCGCTGTGGCTGGCCGCTGCACCGGCGTTCGCTGAAGAATTGGTGATTCAGCCGGGCGAGGGCAGTTTCATCTTCACCGATCAAAAAGGGAATCCCGACAAGCCCGTCACCACTTGGTATTTCCGGCCAGAAGTCTGGGATGCCTCACGACCCGTGCTCTTCGTCATGCACGGCATGTTGCGCAACGGCCAAACGTATCGCCGGGCTTGGATTGAACCGGCCCGCCAACACAACGCGCTGTTGCTGGTGCCGGAATTTGCGAACCAATACTACTCCGGCGCTGCCTACAATCGCGGTGGCGTTAGCCTAGAAGTGGACGAGTCGAAGTGGACGTTTGCGATGATCGAAAACCTGTTCGATCACGTCCGCGGCGCGACCGGTTTGACGAGCACGAATTACCTGCTCTACGGCCACTCAGCGGGCGGACAGTTTGTGCATCGCTTCGTCGAGTTCATGCCGCACGCGCGCTTTGACCGCGCAGTGGCGGCCAACCCGGGTTACTACACGATGCCGCGCTTTGACCGTGATTATCCTTATGGATTCCGCAAGTCGCCGATGGACGATGAACGATTGCGCCGGGTGTTCAGCCGTCCGTTGACGATTTTGCTGGGTGAAAATGACACCGATCCAAACGACAAGAACCTGCACCGTGCCGCCTTGGCCATGGAACAGGGACAGCACCGCTTCGAGCGGGGTAACAATTTCATTGCCATGGCCAGGGAACTGGCTGCGGAGAGGAATCTGCCGCTCAATTGGACCATGCAGATTGTTCCGGGCGTCGGCCACAGCAACGCCGGCATGATGCCGGCCGCCGCAAGAGTTTTGTTTGAGCCATGAACTGTTTGACCGTGTAAACCAATGTGAATCCCCACCAAAATCAAATCCCATGAACTCATCCTTACTTACCACTGATCGCCGGCAATTCCTCAAGACCATGACGGTTGCGGGCGCCGGCCTGGCGCTGGGCGGCACGGCCGTCCTCGCACAAACTGGCACCGGCCAAGCCAAGCCGAAGATCAAACTCGGCCTCGATAACTTCGCCGTGCGCGCCATGAACTGGAAGGCGCCCGCGCTGCTGGATTACGCGGCCTCGCTCAAGCTGGATTCGTTGTTCATCACGGATCTCGACGCGTTTGAAAATCATGAGCCGTCGCATTTACGGGAAGTGAAGGCCAAGGCCGATGATCTTGGGATCGCCATCTTCCTCGGCACCTGGAGCATCTGTCCCACATCCAAGTCTTTCCGGAACAAATGGGGCACGGCCGAGGAACATCTCGCCTTGGGGATTCGGATGGCCAAGGACCTGGGCTCGCCGGCCATCCGCGTGGTGCTTGGCAACGGCGACGACCGCCGGACCGAAGGCGGCATCGAGGCGCGCATCGCGGACACGGTGAAAGTCTGCAAGGCCTGCCGCAGCCAGGCGATGGACGCCGGCGTGAAGATCGCCGTGGAAAATCACGCGGGCGACATGCAGGCGTGGGAACTGGTGACGCTCATTGAAGCCGCCGGAAAGGATTACGTCGGTGCGAACATGGATTCCGGCAACGCCTGCTGGACGATGGAAGACCCGCTGGAAAATCTGTTAACCCTCGCCCCATACGTGCTGACGACGAGCCTGCGCGATTCGATGGTCTGGGAATCCGAGAACGGCGCGAAGGTGCAATGGACGGCGATGGGCGAGGGCTGCGTGGACCTGAAGACCTATTTCGAGAAGTTCGCCGAACTCTGCCCCAACGTGGCGGTGAACATCGAAACAATCTCGGGCTTTGCGCGTGAACTCTCGTATTTGAAACCGGAATTCTGGAATGTCTGGCCGAAGGCGAAGGCGAGCAGCTTCGCGCGATTTGTGGCGCTGGCCAAACGCGGCAAAGCTATTCCCGCGCACCGGTCCGCCAACTCACAAGAGGAACAGGAATACCAAAAGGGCGAGTTCGAGCGGAGCATCCAGTACTGCAAAGAAACGCTCGGGCTGGGCGCTCGTTGACCGCGAACCGGCGAGCTGCCATGCGCGCGTTCCGTGTCAGCCTGCTGGTTCTGTTGATCGTCCTTGCCGCTGGTGGAATCGCCGGGCTGATCTGGCTCCGGCCCTCGCCGCAGTCCGTCACACTGCCCGACGGTTCAGCGTTCATGCTTTTGAAAATGACTCACGGTACGAATCACGTTCTGCGGTTCGGCAGCCGCTGGCAGGATTTTCTTTACCCGGTACTGCCGCACAAGTTGCGCATGAAGTATCCACCGCGCGTGATGCAATTCATCGGCAACGGCCCCGAGAGTGTGATGGTCTGGTTTCAGCGTGAAGGGGTGCCGTCGTCGGACGGAAACTGGCCGCGCGTCTGCCTCGCCGTTGTAGATGACCACGGACTGGAATCTCCATTCCTGCTGTCGCCGCACGCGACGCGTACGCTGGGGGCATCAAGCAGCACAACCGGGAGCAGCGCCGGAAGTCCGGGGGCGGCGTCCACGCAACTCAGCGGTTGGGAAGTGCTGGACTACCCGAAACGATCGGGCGGGTTTCAGCTTAAGATTTACGGCGCCGGGACAGACTCTCAATTGGCGGACGCTGGCGACGTGCGGATTCCCAAGTTCAGCCGGCGGGAGTTTCCTGCTTGGACCGCGGAATCTTTGCCCGCCACGCGCCGGAGCAATGGACTGGACGTTACACTGACCAGGCTGGAAACCGGGGTGGCTGGCGCTGTGTCGGGTGCTGCTCCCTTGGGCATGGTGGCTCGCGTGTTCTCCCGCGCCACGTTTCAATTACGCGAAAGCGGCTCGGTCACCGAGGATTGGAGTGTGAGCAGCATCCGCCTGCTAAGCGCCACGGGGATCACGCGATACGGCGACAATAAATCGGCCCAATGGCGCGACGGGAAACACACGGCTGATCTGTGGGGTGGACTCTGGCTCGAAGAACCGGCGTGGAAAGTGCAGGTTGACTTCGCACGAACCGCGAATTTCCCCGCCGAGGATTTGTGGGGCATCCGGGGCGTGCCCGTCCCGCAACCCGGCGAAATGGTCGAACACCGGGTCGTCACGAATCTGCACGGCGAGGAACTGGCATTTCTCGGGATCAGTGGATTCAAGAGTGCGGCGGGCACGCCGCCGGGCAAGACTTATGCGAGCATCCAAGTTCGCACGCCTTATCCCTTGGACGACTTGAGCGTGGTGCTCGTGGAGGCGCGTGATGAGCAGGGGCACAAGGCGGAGGCGCGTGGTTTTACCATCGAAACCGGCACGGGCGGACGCGGCATCACCTTGAAGGAATCGCGCATCGGGTTCCGGATTGAGATTCCCCAAGGCGCGGAGTCGTTGAACATTACTCTCGCCGCCACGCAGATGCGACGCGTGGAGTTTTTAGCCAAACCGGTCCCGTTTGGCTGGCACACGAATTCCGTGGAGGGAGTTCGCGCGCCGGCCCCAAGCGGGATTTTAACTTCAACGAAGCCGGTTAAACGTCGCAAATCTGCACGCCCTGCCGGAGCGAGGCGAGCTTGTCGCGGCGACGGGGAATGAATTCCTGGGCGAGATAACCTTTGAATCCGGTGTCCACAATCGCCTGAATGATGCGCGGGTAATAAAGCTCCTGCGATTCGTCAATTTCGTTGCGCCCCGGCACGCCGCCGGTGTGGTAGTGGTCGAAGTACTGGTGGTTCTCCTTGATCGTGTCGCAGACGTCGCCCTCCATGATTTGCATGTGGAAGATGTCGTAGAGCAGTTTGAATCGCTCCGAGCCGACGCGGTTGCAGAGTTCGACGCCCCACTTCGAGTAATCGCACTGGTAATCCTTGTGGCTGCGCTTGCTGTTGAGCAGTTCCATGCAAATGGTGATCTTGTGTTTTTCCGCCAACCGCATGATGCGCTTCAAACCGATGGCGCAGTTCTCCAGGCCTTTTTCGTCGTCCAGGCCTGCGCGATTGCCCGAAAAACAGATCAAACGTTCGAAGCCGGCCTCCGCCGTTTCTTTGATGCGCTGTTCGTAGGCCGGAACCAGTTTGTCGTGATGCTCGACGCGGTTGAAGGCCCGTTCGATGCCGCCCAGCCCGTCAACGCTCGGATTGCTGACCATTGAGCAGACCAAGCCGTGTTTCTTGACCGTCGCAAATTCATTCGGGTTGAGCAGGTCAATGGCGACGAGGCCCATTTCCTTTCCGGCTTTGCAGAGGTCGTCGAGGGAGATGCCCCCGTAACACCACTTGCAGACGGAGTGGTTGACGCGGCCTTTGAGTTTGGCACCGACGGCGGCTTCAGCGGCGGATAGACGATGCGAGAGGCTGGTGGCGGCTAGGACGGCAGCGCTGCCGGTGAGAGTTTGGAGAGCAGAACGACGCGAAAATTTCGTTTTCATGGTTGTCTTTTACCATGAATGGACGCGCGGGGACACGGATTTTTTCATCTACTCAATCCGATTCTGGAAGTCCGCAGCAAACGCAATGAGAAGAGGTTTTCGCAAAGGGGCACGGATGGAATTCAACTCAGCCCCCCCATAACAACTAACGTCGCCGAACGCGCTCCGCATGCAGGTGTTTCGGTGAGGCGTGACCTCATTGTTTGTAATGCAAAAATGCACTGCGGACCAATCCGACCTGCTCGCACCATTTAGGCGGATCGGGGCCGATCCAATAGCGGCTATTATCTCCGAACGGCTCCCAAGCCTCAAACTTCTTCCCTTCAACTTCAAACTCCAAAAACACTTCCTCTCTAAGTGCCGACAAAACTTCCTCGGTGAACGAAGAATGCGAGCGCCTGGTATCGTCTGAACCAGGCTACAGACGCTCTCTCTGCCAAATCTCCAGTTGTCTATCTCAAACGCGAAGACTCGACCGTCTTTATCTTTCAGATCGTGAATAGTCATTGTAACCGCGTAATTCTACGCTGAAGACCCGAGCTTGCCAGGCACTCGAAAGTTTGAGACAGCATGACGCCTGTCCTACGCCAACGCCAGCGCTCCGGTGCTGTCGCCGAACTTCTCCACGGGCGTGCCCATCTGGTCGAGCATTGAGACGTAGAGGTTGCAGAGTGGCGTGCCCTTGGGATTGGCGATGTGGCGCCCCGTCTTGATTTTGCCGCCACCCCGGCCGGCAAGGACGATGGGTAGGTTGGCCGGATCGTGGCGGTTGCCGTCGGACATGCTAGAGCCAAAGAGCACCATACTGTTGTCGAGCAAAGAGCGTTCGCCCTCCTTGATCGCCGCCAGCTTGTCCATGAGATACGCGAGCTGCTCGTTGTGCCAGCGGTTGATCTTCGTGTACGGCTCGAACTTCTCGGCCTTGTCCTGGTGATGACTGAATTCGTGATGGCCGCCGCCGGCGCCAGGAATGAGCTTGCCGAAATTCTTTCCGGAAACATCGTTCGCAAACATGAAGCTGCTGATGCGCGTGCTGTCGGTCCAGAACGCCAGCACTATCAAGTCGAGCATCAGCCGAACGTGTTCCTGATGATCGCCGGGTTCGCCCTTGGGCGCGGCGATGTCTTCACCGGGTTGCGATTCCGGTTTCCAGGTGCGCGGGTCGGGCTTGGAGAAAAACTCCAATCGCTTCTCCACGTCGCGAACGGAGTCGAGATATTCGTCCAGTTTGTATTGGTCATCGCGGCCGAGGCGATTGCGGAGGTTGTTCGCATCGTTGAGCACGAGATCGAGCAACGCTTTGCGGTCTTCCTTCTTCCGTTGGTCGGCGGCGGAAATGCGGTCGGCCTTCATCACGCTGAACAGCCGTTCGTAAGCGAGGCGCGGATTGATTTCCTTGGCGAGCGGCATGTTCGGCGAGCGCCACGAGATGTAACAGCCGTAGAGCCGCGTGTAGCCGACGTTGGTATCAATGCCTGAGATCACAGGGTCAACGCCGAGTTCGAGCGAGGGTAGGGGAGTGAGATGCCCGATCTGCTGCGCGCAAAGCTGGTCAATCGAAAGGCCGCCCACGCTGATGTCTTTGCCGGCGGTTTTGCGCACGGGCAGGCCGGTGAGGAAATTCGCCGTCTTCGCATAGTGGCCGTCGCCCTGATGGCTGTGTTGTTTGTCGAGGCCGGAGAAGACCAGGATGTTTTCGCGATGCTTCGCAAGTGGCTCCAGAGCGAAGGGCAATTCAAAATCGGCGCCGTCCTGTTTCGGAAACCAGTTCCGCTCCAGCACCCCGTTCGGGAAATAAATGCACGCCATGCGGACAGGTGCTTGCACACTGGAGGCGGCTTTGGTGGAAGCCAACGCATCGGGCGCGGCGACTGAGGCAACCTTGCCCATCGCATCAAGGAGCGGCAGGCCGAGCATCGCGCCCGCGCCTTTGAGGAACGAACGGCGCGGCATGCGCCAATTGCGTTCGAGAATGACGGGAGCTTTTTCGACTGGCTTCATGGCGATGGGTGTTAGTTGCGGTTAAGTCTCCGGTTGGTCGTGTTTCGGATAAAAGCGGTGACGGAACGGGTAACTCATCGCAATGGTTTCAATGAGCACAGTCGCGCGCCAGTCATTATTTGCCAAGGCCGTCATGGCATCATCAATAACGCAGTTGTCGAACTTGTTCAACTCCCGACCGAAGGCAAACCCCGTCATTTTGCGCGCGAGATGACGCATGATCTTGTCTTTGCGCGCCATGAGCACCTTTTTCAAGCCGTCCGGTCCTTCATAGGCTTCGCCGGAAGGCAATGTTCCCTTCGCCTCGACCGGTTCGCCGTGCAATTCATCGCGCCAGCGGCCCAACAAATCAAAATTCTCCAAGCCGAACCCGAGCGGGTCCATCCTGTCGTGGCAGGCGGCGCACTCGGCCTTGACGCGGTGCAGCTCAAGCTGTTTGCGCAGCGAAAGCCCGCCCGGTTGCTCGGCGGATTTTTCGTCCAACGCGGGAACATCCGGCGGCGGCGGTGGAATCTTGTCGCCCAGCAAGGATTCGAGCAACCAGCGTCCACGCAAGACGGGACTGGTGCGCACCGGATACGAGGTAAGCGCGTGAATGCCCGCCATGCCGATCAAGCCGCCGCGCCGTGCGTCCGCCAGTTGTACGAGTTGCAGCTCGTCGCCCTTTACGTCGGAAAGCCCATAGAGTTCCGCGAGCCGCGCGTTGGCGAAGGTGTATTTGCTGTCAATCAATTCGAGCAACGACCGGTCTTCGCGCACCAGATGATTAAAGAACGTCGCAACTTCGCCCTTCATTGCGCGGGACAGCGCGGCGTCGAATTCAGGAAACTTTGTTGGGTCAGGTTTCACCTCGCCGCCGAGTTGATCGAGATTGAGCCATTGCAGCGCGAAGCGTTCGCCCAGCGACGCGGCCTTCGGGTCTTTCAACATGCGATGAAGCTGCGCGCGATAGACGTTCGTGTCGGAGAGTTTGCCTTGTTCGGCAAGCGCGAGGAGTTCTTCATCGGGCATGGAGGACCACAGGAAATAGGAAAGCTTGTTGGCGAGCGGAACATCGGCGAGCTGTTGAATCCCCTGCGTGGACGGTTCGGGCTCGGCAAGAAACAGAAAGTGCGGCGAAATCAACGCGCCTTGAATCGCCAGCCGCACCGAAGCCGCGAAGCTGTCGCCGCGCTCATGACCGCGCGCGAAGAGCTTCATCAACTCGTTCGCTTCCTCGCTGGTCGCGGGTCGGCGCCACGCGCGCCGCGCGAAAGTTGAAATCACCTCGCGCGCGACCGGCTCGGCCTTGCCAAACCAGCCCGGTTGGCGGAAGAGGATTCGTTCGCGGGCGTCGCGGAGTTCGCGGCTTTGGCCACGCGTGCGATCCGGCAAAATCGTTTGCGCAATCTGTTCGGCGGCGGCGAGATATTTTTCGATGTGAATCGAGGAGGTGAAGAGCGTGTCGCCCGTGGTGTCGAAGCCTTCGCCGCCGCCGCCGTCGGCGGGGAGCAGTTGTTCGAGTTTGAAATCGTGTGCGACGCCGAACAGGTCGCGAATGGTGTTGATGTATTCCGCGCGATTCAACCGGCGGCTCATCACGTAGCCGCGGTAGTAACTGGCCGTGCGGTCGGAAGCGATCTGATTGCAGTCCGGCTGTTCCACCTTGGGCAGTATGCGGAGGAAGCCCATCATCTTTTCGAACTGGCCGTAGTTCAGTTCGCCGGCTTTCTTGGGCGGCATTTCATAAGCTTGGACCCGTTGCAGGACGTTTTGCCAGAGTTCGGGTTCAGCCTTGATGTCGTCGAACGACTTGAACCGCTCGAGATTGAGGTCGCCTTTGAGCGCGTCCGCATCGTGGCAATCATAACATTTCCGCTCCATCAACGGGCGGATGTCTTTGAAGTAATCCTCGGCGAGATCGGCGTGAGCCATCGGGGCAAAAGCCGTCAGCGTGGCGAAAATGGCCACGGTCAGGGAGCGGACGAATCTGGCTTGCTGGATCACGGGGCTATTTTATGCCGCAAACCGGGCCGGATGTCCATTGCTGGAATTGGCGAACACAGCGGAGCGCCGGTCTCCGATCCGGAGCGTTTCAGTTGAAGTCAATAATGCGCCGGGTCGGAGACCGACGCTCCGATCACAGCGCGGAATCCGTTTGTGAAATTACTTCACCAGCTTCGCGTAACGCTCGGCCACGAAATCCCAGTTCACCACGTTCCACCAGGCGGCGATGTAGTCGGCGCGCTTGTTCTGGTATTTGAGGTAGTAGGCGTGTTCCCAGACATCAACGCCGAGAAAGGGCTGCGCGCCTTGCGTGATGGGATTGTCCTGATTGGGCGTGGCTTGGATGGCCAGCTTTCCTTGCTGCCAAACCAACCATGCCCAGCCGCTACCGAATTGTCCCAAGCCTGCTTTGGCAAACGCATCTTTGAAAGCGGCAAAGCTGCCGAAGCTCGATTCAATTGCCTTGGCCAATTCTCCCCTCGGTTCACCACCGCCGCCTTTCTTCATCATCTGCCAGAACAGCGCGTGATTGTAATGGCCGCCGCCGTTATTGCGGACGGCGGTGCGGATTTTTTCTGGAACGGAGTTCAACTCCTTCACCAGATCTTCAACGGATTTCTTGGCGTGGTCGGGAAATTCGGCGATGGCCTTGGCCAGGTTATCCACGTAAGCCTTGTGGTGGCGTCCGTGGTGAATCTCCATCGTCTGCGCGTCAATGTGCGGTTCGAGGGCGTCCGATGCATAAGGCAGCGGTGGCAAAGTGAACGGCGCGCCGGCCGCAGTTTGCGCGAGCACGGTGGGCGCTACGGCAGCGGCGGTCGCGACGAGCGCGGTGGTTTTGAGAGCTTGGCGTCGGGTCATCATAATCATGTTCGGTTTCGGGGTTTCGGTTGCCAGACTGTAGCCTTAACTTGTGGGGTGGTGCAACTGTGGTGATTGACTAGGCTGTCACTCAAGGTGTTCGCCTTCCAAGTCGGCAGGTGGGTTTTTCAAATGATGGATTACGCTTTCCGAAATTGTTCGGAAAAGGTCATTTCGATCCTTCCCGGTTTCCTTCGAGATCGCGTCAGCAAGATGACATGCTGATTCCGCCAACAAACGTCCCCATTCCGCTGGTTCATCGTCCCAGACCCACGCGGCCAGAGCTACCTGAAGTTGCCCATCAACAATCCAACCCCGAAGCATTTCGAGAGAGTCTTCGTCGTTTTCAGCTTCGGGTGGGTGCGGTAGGGCTCTCATGATTTGAATCTATTTTGCATGATGCACTTCCGCAAAAACTTTCCCAATGCCTTTGCCCAGCGCCTCCCAGTCGCTGTCGGTGGTTTCCCAGCCGCCGCTGAAGCGCAAAACGTGTGCGACTTGTGACGGCTTGAAACCCATCGCGCTCAAGACGTGGGAGGGTTCTTCCTTGCCGGTGGTGCAAGCCGAGCCGGTGCTCACGGCAAACCCGGCTTTGTCGAGACGCGTCACCCAGCGTTGTTGGCCGCGTTCCGGCATGAGGGCAGACGTCGTGTTCCACAACCGCGGCACAGCGGCGCCGACGATGGTGGAGCCGGGCAGTTGGCGAACGAGCAACTTTTCAAATTTTTCCTTCCACACGACGCGCGTTTCGTTATCACCGTTGGCGAGTTGTTTTTCGCGGACTTCGAGCGCGGCGAGCATGGCGAGGATGATGGGAACGTTTTCCGTCCCGGCGCGCCGGCCCTTTTCCTGTTTGCCGCCAAAAAGCAGCGGATTGGTTTGCTTCTTGTGTGGCGCTTTGAGAAAGCCCACGCCGCGCGGGCCGCCGAATTTGTGCGCCGCACCGCTGAGGTAATCGCAATCGCCGAGTCCTTTGGCGGGCAATTTGCCGAGCCACTGAACCGCGTCAGAGAAGAATGGAACTTCGTACGTCTGGCAGATGGCGTGCAATTCGCGCCAGGGTTGGATGACGCCGGTTTCGTTGTTGGCGGCCATGACGGCGACGAGGCCGGGGCGGGTGTCGGCCATTTCCGTGGCGAACCATTCCAAGTCCACCACGCCGTCGTGCGTGACGGGGATCAGGCGCGCGCGTTTGCCGAAGTAATGTTTCGCCGAGTCATGCACGCAGGGATGTTCGATGGCGCTCATCCAGACTTCGCTCTTTGCGTCGAGGGTTTGCGCGAAGTGGTGCATGAGCATGTTGTTGGCTTCGGTGGCGCCACTGGTCCAGATGAGATCGAGTGGATGGCAGCCGAGGAAATGGGCCAGCTTTTCGCGGGCTTCGGTCAACGCTTTGTTCGCCGCGAGGCCGAAAGCGTGCGGGCTGGAAGGATTGCCGTGGATTGTCTCGGTGGCCTCCAACCAGGCTTCGCGGGCCTCGCGCATGACGGGCGCGGTGGCGTTGTAATCAAAGTAAAGCATCGGCGGGGAGGATAAGAAAGGGCGCGAGGGAGAAAAGGAGAAAGGGTGTGTTCGGATGGGCGAATGGGAGGCAGGGCGCCGAGCACCGCCTCGGGAAATCACTTGTTTCTTTGAGCTGAGGCGGCGCTCGGCGCTCTGAGTTGGTTGAGGATTTTTTTGTGCGCGCTGGTGAAGGCGAGCTTGGCGAGCTGGCGACAAGTGAGCCACTGGCCTTCGAGTTTGGGACTCGTGTGACGCGTTCGTCCCAACTTGGCGCGGTATGCCTGCAGCGTGATACGGTAGCGGGTGATGGAGTGTTTGATTGTGTGGAGCGGCTTGACGCCTGATAAGTGGACGCCCAGTTCATTCTCAGCGGCGTGCTGCGGGTCACAGACCCGCGCTCCGACTTCGACGTTTGGAAATTCCCAGAGGTGTGCGTTGACGACACCAGCAGTTCGTTGGCGGACGAGGAATTTGCCGTTGCGCTGTACGACGAAGGCGATGAAGCCGCGGCTCGTGGGTTTGATTGGCTTGGCGAGATTGGGGAGTTGCTCCTGCAAGCCCTGTTTGTGCGCGAGGCAAAGTTTGTTGATGGGGCAGAAGCCGCATTGCGGAGCGCGCGGGGTGCAGATTAGCGCGCCAAGTTCCATGAGGGATTGATTCAGATGGGAGCAGGGCGACGCGTGATGCGTGATGCATGATGCGTGGAGGACCAGTTCCTCCGCGAGTTGCCAGAGTCGGGCGTTGGTTTGCTTTTCGCGCGGATCAGTGGCGATGCCGAAGACGCGGGTGAGCACGCGGATGACGTTGCCGTCGAGAATCGGGCGCGGCTGATTGAATGCGATGCTCGCAATTGCGCCGGCGGTGTAACGGCCAATGCCGGGCAACGCGAGGATCTCGTCGAAGTGCTTGGGAAACTTGCCGCCTTGCTGCGTGATGACTTGTTGGGCAGCTTTCTGGAGGTTGCGGACGCGGGTGTAGTAACCAAGCCCTTCCCAGAGTTTGTGCAGTTTGGCGGGCGACGCTTTCGCGGCAGCTTGAATGGTCGGCAGCTCGCGCATCCAGTGTTCCCAATAGGGCATGACGGTTTTCACCTGGGTTTGCTGAAGCATGATTTCGGAAACCCAGATGGCGTAGGGATCGCGCGTGCGCCGCCAGGGGAGGTCGCGGGCGGAGGCGGCGAACCAAGTCAGAAGTCTGGCGACGAGTTTCGTTCGCGGCAAGTGATGCGTGATGCGTGATGCGTGAGTAGCCATCGGTTAGCGGTGGATGATTCGGAACGCGGGCGCGAACGGAAGAAAAAAAACTTTTATGTCCTTTGCGCTTTTTTGAGGCTATTAAATCCGCCGCGTGAAGCCGCTGACGAGTTACACCTGCAAACTGACCGATGAACAGGCCGCGACGTTGAAGTCCTGTCTGGAGGCGCGGAATTATTCTTTTCGCGAAGTGCCCTACGCCCGGTTTGCAGGCGAGAAGGAAAAAACGAACGTGGTTTTTTACGAGAGCGGCAAGTTGGTTGTGCAAGGTAAGGGGACGCAGGAGTTCGTCGAGTTTGTTTTGGAGCCGGAAGTATTGCAGCAGGCGCGACTGGGCTACGAGGCTGTTTTGAATCCGGATTTGCTGTTGCCCCGTATCGGAGTGGACGAAAGCGGCAAGGGTGATTTCTTCGGGCCAATGTGCGTGGCGGGGGTTTATGTGAACGAGGCGGTGATCAACGCATGGAAGGACGCAGGCGTGCGCGACTCGAAGAACATATCCAGCGACAAAAGAGTTTCTGCTCTCTCGAAGTTCATCAAGGAAACACCAGGTTGCGTGACGACTGTGGTGCCGATTGGCAACGAGGCTTACAATCGGCTGCACGCCAAGATGGGTAGTGTGAACTCCGTGCTTGCGTGGGGACACGCGCGCGTGATCGAGAATTTGTTGGGCCAGCGGCACCGGATGAACCCGCCGCCAGTGCGGGCTATGAGTGACCAGTTCGCGGCGAACAAGAGCGTGGTGGAACGGGCTTTGATGTCCATGGGACGGGAGATTGATCTCGTGCAAAAGCATAAGGCCGAGGATGATGTGGCGGTGGCGGCGGCCTCGATTCTGGCTCGGGATGAGTTTGTAAAGCGGTTGGCGGCACTGGGGCGGGATTACAGCGTGGAGTTTCCCAAAGGCGCCGGGGCAAACGTGGATGTGGTGGCGAAGGACTTGGTTGCCAAACATGGACCGGCTGTACTGGCGAAAGTGGGCAAGACACACTTCCGGACGGCGTTGCGGGCTCAAGGGTTACCCGAGCCGCCGAAGCTCGAATGGGGTCAGCGGAATCGTGCGCGGGACGCTGACAAAAAAAAATCAAATCCCCGTTGACAGTCAGTGGCGCGTTTCCTATTTTCCCCACCGTCTTAGGGCCGTAAATTAGACAAAATCGCGCCAATCCCTCTGGCTTTTTCCGCAAAAAAGACGTGGGATGGCGGCTTTTTGTCGCTTTGCGCATCAGGATGAAGCCGGTATTCGGTGTGCCCATGTAGCTCAGTTGGTAGAGCACGTCCTTGGTAAGGACGAGGTCATCAGTTCAATCCTGATCATGGGCTCCAGACAGTTTTAAGTAACGGATAAACAGCAACGCTAACGACATCAACGCAGGAGAGCACAATGGCAAAAGAGCAATTTCAACGAACCAAGCCGCACGTCAACGTGGGCACCATCGGCCACATTGACCACGGCAAGTCCACCTTGACGGCCGCGATGGTCGAGGTGCAGGCCAAGAAGGGTCTGGCAACGCCGATTTCTTACGCGGACATCACCAAGGGCGGCACGGTGCGTGACGAAACCAAGACGGTCACGATTGCGGTTTCTCACGTTGAGTACCAGAGTGACCAACGGCACTATGCGCACGTGGATTGCCCCGGACATGCCGACTATGTGAAGAACATGATCACCGGTGCAGCGCAGATGGACGGGGCGATTTTGGTGGTGGATGCCTCCGAGGGGCCGATGCCGCAAACCCGCGAGCACATTCTGCTGGCCCGTCAGGTCGGTGTGCCGGCCATCGTGGTGTTCCTGAACAAGGTTGACCTGGTTGACGACAAGGAATTGCTTGAACTCGTGGAGATGGAAGTCCGCGATCTTTTGAACAAGTATCAGTTTCCAGGCGACACCACCCCCGTCATTCGCGGCAGCGCAAAGAGCGCGCTGGCCGGTGAGGCGGAAGGGGCGGCGTCCATTCAGGAATTGCTCAACGCCGTGGATGCATTTATTCCGCTGCCACCCCGCGAGGTGGACAAGCCCTTCTTGATGTGCGTCGAGGATGTTTTCAACATCGAAGGTCGCGGGACGGTGGTCACCGGTCGCGTGGAGCGCGGAGTTTTGGAGCGCATGTCCGATGTGGAAATCGTCGGTCTGAAGGAGACGCGCAAGACGGTGGCAACCGACATTGAAATGTTCCGGAAGCTTTTGGACAAGGCCAACGCGGGCGATAACGTCGGCGTTTTGTTGCGCGGCACCAAGAAAGACGAGGTTGAGCGCGGCATGGTGCTGGCAAAACCGGGTTCGATCACGCCGCACACGAAGTTCAAGGCGGAAGTGTATGTCCTCTCGAAGGATGAAGGCGGCCGTCACACTCCGTTCTTCACGAACTACCGGCCGCAATTCTATTTCCGCACTTCAGACGTTACGGGCACGCTGGCGTTGCCGCAAGGCGTCGAAATGGTGATGCCGGGTGACAATGTGGCCGTGGATGTCGAATTGCAGAAGGCGGTTGCGATGGAGAAAGGTTTGCGCTTCGCCATTCGCGAAGGCGGCCGCACAATCGGTGCCGGCCGCGTGTCAGAGATTGTTGCATAGTCACGGAGGCGTTTTCACCAACCGGGGAGCAAGGGCTGCCCGGTTTGGCGTCGTCGTCAGGCACACAATGCGGCACGCTCGAAGGCTAGTAGGGCGTTAGCTCAATTGGTAGAGTAGCGGTCTCCAAAACCGTTGGTTGGGGGTTCGAGTCCCTCACGCCCTGCCAACCCGCGCCGGAGAGGTGGCAGAGTGGTCGATTGCGGCGGTCTTGAAAACCGCTTTCCGCGTAAGCGGAACGGGGGTTCGAATCCCTCCCTCTCCGCCAGAGAAACAGTTTGTGAACGATACAACAACCATAGTGGTCTGGGTGGTGGTGGTGGGAGCTGTCTTTGCCTTCCTTTGGTGGCGGGGATATCTTAAGCGCTTTGCCACGTACGTGCAGCTGACGCGCGAAGAATTGAAGAAATGCACCTGGCCGACCCTCGATGAACTAAAAGGCTCCACAGTGGTGGTGATGATTTCAATCGTGCTGTTGGGGATTTTCACCTTCGCCGTCGATCGCGTGCTCTTTTATCTGTTCATTACCCTTTAGCAACCATGCGAAGCCAGTGGTTTGTCATTCATACGCTTTCCGGCCAGGAACAGAAGGTCAAGGAGAGCATCGAGAAGCGCATCAAGAGCGAGGAGATGAGCGAGTACATCCAAGAAGTCTTGGTGCCGATGGAGAAGGTCGTGGAGGTGCGCAACCAGAAGAAGACGGTTTCCACGCGGAAACTGCATCCTGGTTACGTTTACATCAACATGACGCTGTTGGATGAAGGCAACCAGGTGATTCCCAAGCCGTTTTATTTCATCAAGGAAACGCAGGGCGCTATTGGTTTTGTCGGCGGCGAACATCCGCACACAGCCACCGAGGAGGAGATGGAGGTCATTAAAGCCACCGTCTCGGCTTCCGAGGAAACCGAGCGGCCCAAGGTGAGCTTCGGCGTGGGCGAGACGGTGAAGATCAATAACGGCCCGTTCCTGAACTTTAGCGGCGTGATTGAGGAAGTGGACCCTGACCGCGGCAAGCTGAAGGTGACGGTGAATATTTTCGGGCGAAATACGCCTGTGGAACTGGAATACTGGCAGGTGGAGAAAGGCTGATTTCGCAATCGCAATATGTGATGCATGAAGCAGAACGCCATGCATCGCCTATGGCGCGTTACACATACATTTTATGGCTAAGAAAGCTGTTGGATTAATCAAGCTGCAGATACCCGCAGGCCAGGCGAATCCCGCCCCGCCAGTCGGCCCCGCACTGGGCCAGCACGGCGTGAACATCATGGGCTTCTGCAAGGAATTCAATGCCGTCACCAAGGGCGACGCGGGGCTGGTGATTCCGGTGGTGATCACGGTTTATCAGGACAAGTCCTTTTCGTTCATCACCAAGTCGCCGCCCGCCTCGATTCTATTGAAAAAGGCCGCCGGCATCACCGCTGGCTCGAAGACGCCCAACAAGGAGAAGGTTGGCAAGGTGACGCGCAAGCAGGTGATGGAAATCGTAAAACTGAAAGCCAAAGACCTGAACGCCACCGCCGATGAGGCTGCGTTTCGGGTTGTTTCGGGCACCGCCCGCAGCATGGGCATCGAAGTTGTCGAATGAACAATAACACGGCCAGCGTCCCGATCCAGTTCCAGCGCAGGCTGTTGAACCGGCTGCCAACTGGGGCTGGGATTTTATTCTGATTTTATTCTGAACCGAAACAACCGCGGGAGAGTCCAAACCGACTCGTTAGCACCGCCCCAAAACAAATGCCAAGCAAACGATATAGAAAGGCGCTCGAACAAGTGGAGGGGAAGAAGTCCTATCCACTGAAAGCAGCCGTCGAAGTGTTGAACAAGTTCCCGAAGGCCAAATTCAATGAAACCGTGGATCTGGCTGTGCGCTTGGGCGTGGATCCAAAGCACTCCGATCAAATGGTGCGCGGCACCGTGCCACTGCCCCACGGCAGCGGCAAAGTCGTGCGCGTGCTGGTGTTTGCCAAGAGCGGCCCGGCAGCGGATGCCGCTCTGACAGCCGGCGCGGAATTTGTTGGTTTCGACGACATGATCAAGAAATGCCAGGACGGCTGGTCGGATTTTGACGTGGCCATCGCCACGCCCGAAGCCATGGTCGAGGTTCGCAAACTTGGCAAGGTGCTTGGGCCGCGGGGGCTGATGCCGAATCCCAAAACCGGGACTGTCACTGAAGACACGGCCAAAGCCGTCAAGGAAGTCAAGGCCGGGCGCGTGGAATTCAAAATTGACAAGGCGGGCAATGTGCATGTGCCAGTGGGCAAAACCTCCTTCACCTCCACCCAGATCGAGGAAAACGCCCGTGCGGTGATCGAAGCCGTGGCCAAAGCCAAACCCCACAGCGTCAAAGGCACTTATCTGCAACGCTGCACGATCTCGGCCACCATGAGCCCGCCCGTGCGCGTGGACCTGCGGGAATTCACCCATCACTGATCGCCAATTTCTACGAGCTATGCGCGCCGAAAAGAAAATCCTAACCCAAGAATACCTGGCCCGGCTGAACGCTTCCCCGTTCTTCATCGTGGTCAATTACCAGGGCCTCAAAGTGGGCCACATGGCCGAGTTGCGCAAACGCCTGAACAAGGCTGGCGCGGAGATTCACGTAGTCAAGAACTCCATCTTCCGGATCGCCGCCAGGGAAGCCGGGGTCGCGGACCTGAATGGCACCCTGGCCGGTCAACTGGCCGTCGTGACCGGTCAAAAGGACATCTCCGTCACCGCCAAGGTCGTGAAAACGTTTGGGGCGGAATTTGACAAGTTGAAAATCCATTTCGGCTTTCTCAACAATCAGCGATTGGAAGGGGCGGACCTGCTCGCGCTGGCTGACTTGCCGTCCCTTGAAGTTTTGCGCGGCAAATTCCTAGGCCTGTTGCAGGCGCCGGCCACCAAGTTGGCGGTGCTGTTGAATACACCTGCCACCCAGTTGGCTCGCGTGTTGCAGGCCCGCGTGGACAAGGGCGCATAGTTCTCTGGATTCATCAGTTTCGGCCCGCTTTTGCCGGCGGGCCGGGAGTTAACACAACAACAACGTAAATCGTCGGCTGGCGGGCCGCTGGCTGAAATCATTCGTGGCCGCGGATGACGACGAGACGAAAGAAAGGTAACATGGCAGACATCGCAAACCTCGTGGAAGAATTGAGCAAGTTGACGGTTCTGGAAACCGCCGACCTGGTCAAGAAACTGGAAGATAAATGGGGCGTTACCGCCGCCGCGCCCGTCGCGGTTGCGGCACCCGGTGCCGCCGCCGGCGGTGCCGCTGCGCCCGCCGCTGAAGCGCAGATCGCATTCGACGTGATTCTCGCGTCGGTGCCGGCGGAGAAGAAGATTGCCGTCATCAAGGCAGTGCGTGAAGTCAAGGCCGGTCTGGGCTTGGCCGAAGCCAAGGCCCTGGTGGAAGGCGCACCCAAGGCCGTCCTGGAGGGCGCGCCCAAGGCCGACGCTGACGCCGCCAAGAAGAAGTTGGAAGACGCCGGCGCCAAAGTAGAAGTGAAGTAATCGGCGAATTCTTTGGGGGCGGCGTCCGGGTTGGATGCCGCCCCGCTTCGCCTGTAGCACGACTGGATTTTAGATTAAAATTAGACAAACAGCGGAGCCACCTAGCGTGGCTCAGGGGTTGGCAAGTTCACTGTTGAACGCAGGTCCTTGCCTCTTGTCGTTTGTTGAGAACCAACGGCCCGGCGTATTTGCCGGGCCACCCAGAAAAGGTCCCAATGCCATCGCGAGCCACTGAACGAATCAACTTCGGGAAGATCAAGGAAATCATCGCCCCGCCGAACCTGATCGAATTGCAAACGCATTCGTATCATGAATTCTTGCAGGCCGAAGTCGCGGCCTCCCGTCGCAAGAACTTGGGCCTCCAGGCCGTCTTTACCGAAGTCTTTCCCATCGAAAGTTACGACGGCAAATGCGTGCTGGACTTTCATTCCTATGAAATCGGCGAACCCAAGGTGAGCTGGCTCGAATGTCTGCGCGAAGGCCTCACCTACGGCGCGCCCCTTTACGTCACCTTCCTGCTTAAGGACGAAAAAGGCAGCAAAGAAGAACGCGTCTTCATGGGCGAACTCCCCCTCATGACCCCCCAAGGCACCTTCGTCATCAACGGCGCCGAACGCGTCATCGTCAGCCAGCTCCACCGCTCCCCCGGCATCGCGTTCGAAGCCACCCAACACCCCAACGGCAAAACCCTCCATTCCTTCCGCATCATCCCCGACCGCGGCTCCTGGTATGAAGCCCAATTCGACACCAACGACCTCCTCTACGTCTATCTGGACCGCAAAAAACGCCGCCGGAAATTCCTGACCACCACCTTTTTCCGCGCCCTCAGCTACCTCGACGCCGACCCCAAGAGCAAAGACAAAGACGCCGACAAACACCGCGGCACCGACGAAGAAATTCTGCGCCTCTTCTACGACATCGAAGAACTCACCGTCAAAGCCGCCGAAAAACTCGACGACCTCGCCAACAAAGTCCTCACCCAGGACGCGGTGGACGAAGACAAAGGCCTCGTCGTCGCCCGCGCCTTCGAACCCCTGTCCAAAGCCGTCGTCAAACAAATCGCCGAACTCGGCGTCACCAAAATCAAGGTCGTGGACACCACCTCCGACGACGGCATCATGCTCAAATGCCTGAAGAAAGACCCCGCTAAAAACGAAGAAGAAGCTCTTAAAGACATCTACCGCCGCCTCCGCCCTGGCGACCCGCCCACCGCCGCCAACGCCAAGGCCCTCATCAAACGCCTCTTCTTCGACCCCAAACGCTACGATTTGGGCCGCGTGGGCCGCTACAAAATCAACCAGAAAATCGGCCTCAAACACAAAGACGACGCCCGCATCCTCACCAAGGAAGACCTCGTCGAAGCCACCAAATACCTCCTGCGCCTCAAACGCGGCGAAGGCAGCCTGGACGACATTGATCACTTGGGTAGCCGCCGCGTGCGCACCGTGGGCGAACTCCTCGCCAACCAATGCCGCGTCGGCCTGGCCCGCACCGAACGCCTCGTCAAAGAACGCATGACCCTCTTCGACCAAGGCGTCGAACAAATGACCCCCCAAAAACTCATCAACCCGAAGGCCCTCTCGGCGGTGATCCGCGACTTTTTCGGGCGCTCCCAACTCAGCCAGTTCATGGACCAGATCAACCCCCTGGCCGAACTCACCCACAAACGCCGCCTCAGCGCCCTTGGACCCGGTGGCCTCTCGCGCGACCGCGCGGGCTTTGAAGTCCGCGACGTGCATCCCTCCCACTACGGCCGCATCTGCCCCGTGGAAACGCCCGAAGGCCCCAACATCGGCCTAATTGCGTCGCTCGCCACCTTTGCGCGCATCAACGACTTTGGCTTTCTGGAAACCCCCTATCGCAAAGTCGAAAACGGCCGCGTGACCCCCCACCTCGACTACCTCACCGCCGACCGCGAAGAAGGCTTTGTGATTGCGCAGGCCAATTCGTTGATTGACGACAAAGGCCACTTCACCACCGACCGCGTCGTCTGCCGTTCCCGCACCGATTTCATTGACGTGGAGCCGGCGCGCGTGGATTACATGGACGTGTCGCCGAAGCAGTTGGTCTCCGTGGCCGCCGCGCTGATCCCCTTCCTGGAGCATGACGATGCGAACCGCGCGTTGATGGGTTCGAACATGCAACGGCAAGCCGTGCCGCTGCTGATCACCGAAGCCCCGTTTGTGGCCACCGGCCTCGAAGACCGGGTGGCGCGGGACTCGCGCGCCGTGGTGGTGGCGGAAGATGCCGGCAAAGTTGCCTCCGTGAACGGAAACCAGATCATCATCACCGAGGACGGCAAGTTGCCGGAAACAAAGAAGAAAATCCGGCACGACCCGGCGAAGGGCGTCTGGGTTTACGAAATCCGGAAGTTCATGCGGTCCAATGCCGCCACCTGCATCAACCAGAAAATCCTGGTGCATAAAGGCGACTCAGTGAAAAAGGGCCAGATCATTGCCGACGGCCCTTGCACGCGGGACGGCGAACTGGCGCTGGGGCGGAACATTTTGTGCGCCTTCATGCCATGGAACGGGTACAACTTTGAAGACGCCATCCTCATCAGCGAACGCATCGTCAAAGACGACGTCTTTACTTCCATCCACATTGACGAGTTTGAAGTCAGCGCCCGCGATACCAAGCTTGGACCGGAGGAAATCACGCGCGACATTCCAAACCTCGGCGACGAGGCGTTGAAGAATCTCGGGACCGATGGCGTCATCCGCGTTGGCGCGGAAGTCAAGCCCGGCGACATTCTCGTCGGCAAGATTACGCCCAAGAGCGAAACGGAACTGGCCCCCGAAGAGCGGTTGCTGCGGGCGATCTTTGGTGAGAAGGCGGCGGACGTGAAGGACACGTCGCTCAAGGTGCCTTCCGGCACTTACGGCATCGTGATGGATGTCAAGGTTTCCTCGAAGAAAGACAGCGAGCGCAACAAGCCCTCGATGGTGGAGGAGAAACGCCACGTCAAACAGATCGAAGAGGATCACAAGAAAAAGACCGACGAACTGCGCGACCAGTTGACTGAGGCGATGAGCAACATCCTGCTCGGTGAGAAGATTCCGCTCGACGTGGTCAACAGCGAAACCGGCGAGATTATCATTCCGGCGAATCGGAAGATTACCAAGACACTGCTGCGCAAGCTGGCCGAGGTGTATGACCGGATCGAGATTGATCCGTCGCCCATCCGCAACAAGATCAATGAAATCATCGGCAGCTTTAAGAAGAAATTCGACGATCTGCAGATGCAGTACGACGAAGAAACCGAGCGCGCTGAATCCGGTGAAGGTGTGGACAGCGGCGTCATCAAGTCGGTGAAGGTTTATATTGCCTCGAAGCGCAAGCTCTCGGTGGGGGACAAGATGGCGGGGCGGCATGGCAACAAGGGTGTGGTCGCCAAGATTGTGCCCGAGGAAGACATGCCCTTCCTCGCGGACGGCACTCCGGTGGATATTGCCTTGAATCCCTTGGGCGTGCCTTCGCGCATGAACGTCGGGCAGGTGCTTGAAACCCATCTGGGTTGGGCGGCCAGAATCCTGGGGCTTAAGTTTGCCACACCCGTCTTTGACGGCATCAAGGAGAAGCAAATCCGCAAATACCTGGACGAGGCCGGTGATAGGGAGAAGGAAGCGGGAGACCGGCAGTTGGTGGGCGAGAACGGCAAGACCACGTTGTATGACGGCCGCACGGGCGAACCCTTCGATCAGGAAGTCGTGGTGGGCTACATTTACATGATGAAACTGGGCCATCTCGTGGCGGACAAGATCCACGCCCGCGCGGTGGGGCCGTATTCGCTCGTCACCCAGCAACCGCTGGGCGGCAAGGCGCAGTACGGCGGCCAGCGTTTCGGCGAAATGGAAGTGTGGGCCATGGAAGCCTATGGTGCGGCTTATACCTTGCAGGAACTGCTTACCGTAAAGTCTGACGACGTGCAGGGCCGGACGCGCATCTACGAAAGCATCGTCAAGGGCGACAATGCGCTGGAGGCCGGCATTCCGGAATCCTTCAACGTGCTGGTCAAGGAAATGCAGTCGCTGTGCCTGGACGTGAAAGTCGGCTACACCAACCCCATTGATCAACCAACTGATGCTGCCGCCGCGTTGGCGGCGGTTGGCGGCGGAAACAGTTAACAATTTGCTGAACCCCAAACGCATTATGATCAGCACCAAAGAAAACGCCCGAGAGTTGCTCGGTCTGGACAAGGTCAATCAGGTGGATTACATCGGGATCACCGTCGCGGCCCCCGATGCCATCCGGGCCTGGTCCAAAGGCGAGGTCAAGAACCCGGAGACGATCAACTATCGTACCTTCAAGCCGGAAAAAGGCGGCTTGTTCTGCGAACGTATTTTCGGTCCCGTGAAGGACTGGGAGTGTTCCTGCGGCAAATACAAGCGCATCAAACATCGCGGCGTGGTCTGTGACCGCTGTGGCGTCGAGGTGACGCTCGCGCGCGTGCGCCGCGAACGCATGGGCCACATTGAACTGGCCGTGCCCGTCTGCCACATCTGGTTCTTCAAGTGCATGCCCTCGCGCATTGGTCTGGCGCTGGATATGACCGCGCGCCATCTGGAACGCGTGATCTATTACGAAGACTACATGGTCATTGACCCGGGCAACACGCCGCTCAAGCAAAACCAATTGCTCAGCGAACACGAGTGCCGCGAGGCGCGTGAAACCTATGGTGCAGATGCTTTCCTTGCCAAGATGGGCGCGGAAGCCGTGCGTGAGGCGTTGGCCAAGGTGGACCTGGCCAAACAGGTCGAGCAGTTGCAGGAGGCCATGACCCAAACCAAAAGTAAGCAGATCCGTAAGAAGCTCGCCAAGCGCATCAAGTTGTTGCAGGGACTCATGGCGTCCAAAAGCCGCCCGGAATGGATGATCCTCACGGTGTTGCCCGTCATTCCACCGGACTTGCGTCCGCTGGTGCCGCTGGAGGGGGGCCGGTTTGCGACTTCGGATTTGAATGATCTTTATCGCCGGGTCATCAACCGGAACAATCGGTTGAAGAATTTGCTCCAGCTCAAGACGCCGGAGGTCATCATCCGCAATGAGAAGCGGATGTTGCAGGAGGCGGTGGATGCGTTGTTCGATAATGGCCGGCACGGGCGCGCGGTCACGGGCGCGGGCAATCGCGCGTTGAAATCACTGTCCGATATGCTCAAGGGCAAATCCGGGCGCTTCCGCCAGAACCTCTTGGGCAAGCGCGTGGATTACTCGGGCCGTTCGGTGATCGTCATTGGTCCCGAACTGCAATTGCATCAATGTGGTTTGCCCAAGAAGATGGCATTGGTGCTCTTTGAGCCGTTCATTATCCGCCGGCTCAAGGAGTTGGGTTACGTGCATACGGTGCGCTCGGCCAAGAAGATGATCGAGCGGCAAACGACGGAGGTGTGGGATATTTTGGAGGAGGTGACCAAGGGTCATCCGGTGTTGCTGAATCGGGCGCCGACGTTGCATCGGTTGAGTGTGCAGGCATTCGAGCCGTTGTTGATCGAGGGGGAGGCGATCCGGATTCATCCGTTGGTATGCACGGCGTATAACGCGGATTTTGATGGGGATCAGATGGCGGTGCATGTGCCGTTGTCGGTGGAGGCGCAACTGGAGGCGCGCTTGTTGATGATGGCGCCGAATAATATTTTCAGTCCGTCCAGCGGCAAGCCGATCATCACGCCGACGCAGGATATTACGTTGGGTTGTTATTATCTGACAGCCGAGCCGCGCACGCCCCTGCCGGCGGAGTCGCGGACGCTGAAGTTGTTTGGGTCGAAGACGGAGGTGTTGTTCGCCTATGCCGATGGCGCAGTGAAAACGCATGATCGCATTCGGCTGGCCAATCCGGATTTCGGACGGAAATCGGAGTTCGGTGACGCGGCGCCGCGCGTGATCGTGACGACCGTGGGCCGGGTGACGTTTAGTGAAATCTGGCCGGCCGCCCTAGGCTTTTACAACAAGGCCGCGGGGAAGTCGCAGTTGGGCGATTTGATCTGGCGTTGTTACAAGGTCTGCGGCCATGAGGCCACGGTCACGATGTTGGATCGGTTGAAGGAGCTGGGTTTCCGCGAGGCGACCAAGTCGGGTTGTTCCATCGGCATTGATGACATGATCATTCCCAAGGAGAAGACGCAGGAGATTGACAGCGCGCAGAAGCAGATCAAGGAGGTGGAGAAGCAGCATCGCAAGGGGATCATCACGTCGGGCGAGCGTTACAACAAGATCGTGGATATCTGGACGCACGCGACGGATCAGATTGCCAATGTGATGTTCAAGACCCTGGAGGCGAATCAGGGCAAGCAGGAGTTTAATCCGGTTTATCTCATGGTGGATTCCGGGGCGCGCGGCAACCGGCAGCAGGTGCGGCAGTTGGCCGGGGTGCGCGGGCTGATGGCCAAGCCGAGCGGGGACATCATTGAGAAGCCGATTCTGGCGAATTTCCGCGAGGGGCTCACGGTGTTGGAATACTTTATTTCGACTCACGGCGCGCGCAAGGGGCTGGCGGATACGGCGCTGAAGACGGCGGATTCGGGTTACATGACGCGCAAGTTGGTGGACGTGGCGCAGGATGTGATCATCCGCGAGGCGGATTGCGGCACAACCAACGGCATCTGGGTTCAGGCGGTTTACGAAGGGGAGGACGAAGTGGTTAAGTTGAGCGATCGTATCAACGGGCGCTTCTCCTGTGACGATGTGCCGAATCCGTCGGGTCCGAAGGACCTACTGGTCAAGGCGAACGAAGAGATTGATGAGGTCAAGGCCAAGGCCATTGATGCGGCGGGCGTCGAGAAGGTGAAAATCCGTTCGGTGCTGACCTGCGAGAGCAAGCACGGCGTATGCATTGCCTGCTACGGCCGCAATCTCGCCACCGGGGCGGCGGTCAAACTGGGCGAGGCGACGGGCATCATCGCGGCGCAGTCCATCGGCGAGCCGGGCACGCAGTTGACGATGCGCACGTTCCACATCGGCGGCACGGCGGCGCAGGTGTTCAAGGTGCCGCAGATCAAGGCCAAGTACGAAGGCATCATCCGCTACAACGATCTCCGCCTCGTGCAGTTGGAGGACGGCAGCAACATCGTGCTGAACAAGAATGGGTCGGTTTCCATCCTTGGCGAAGATGGCCGTGAACTGGAGAATCACAACGTGGTCATTGGCGCGGTCATCTCCGTGGCTGACGGCAGCAAGGTGAAGAAGGGCGAAACTTTCGTCCAGTGGGATCCCTACAACGTGCCGATTCTTTCTGAAAAGGCCGGCAAAGTGAAGTTCCACGACATCATCGAAGGGGTCACGATGAAACAGGAAGTGGACGAAGCCACCGCGCAGGAGGCGATGGTCATCATCGAGCACAAGGAGGATTTGCATCCGCAGATCATCATCGCGGACGCGCACGGGGAGGCGGTGGCGAATTATCCGATTCCGTCGGGCGCGCATATTGTGGTGTCGGAGGGCGACCAGATTGTAGCCGGCACGCTGATGGCGAAGACGCCGCGCAAGACGGCGAAGACGAAAGACATCACCGGCGGTTTGCCGCGGGTGGCGGAATTGTTCGAAGCGCGCCGACCTAAGGACGCCGCCGAGATATCCAAGATCGACGGCCTCGTGGAATTCGGCACGAGCGTCCGTGGCAAGCGCTGCATCTTGATCAAGGACTTGCAGACCGGGGTCGAGGAGGAACATCTCATCGCCATCGGCAAACATGTCATCGTGTTCAAGGGCGACTTCGTGAAGAAAGGCCAGCAACTGACGGAAGGTCCGGTGGATCCGCACGAGATTCTCGACATCTGCGGCCCGCAGGAGTTGCAGGAGCATCTGGTCAGCGAAGTGCAGGAGGTCTATCGGCTCCAGGGTGTGACGATCAACGACAAGCACATTGAGATCATTGTGCGCCAGATGCTCCGCAAGGTGCGCATCACGGAACCGGGCGACACCTCGTTTCTGTGGGGTGAGCAGGTGGATAAGCTGGAGTTCGAGGGGGAAAACGAGCGGGTGGAAAAAATGGGCGGCAAACCGGCGGAGGCTTCGCCGGTGTTGCTGGGGATTACGAAGGCTTCGCTGGAGACGGAGAGTTTCCTGAGCGCGGCCAGCTTCCAGGACACCACGCGAGTGCTGACGGAGGCGGCGACGCGGTCGAAGATTGATTCGCTGCGCGGGTTCAAGGAGAACGTGATCATGGGTCACATTATTCCGGCGGGCAGCGGTTTTGATCATCATCGCAAGGTGCTGCTCAAGCCGTTGGTGGAGGTTGAGGAGGAAGACGAACCGGAGGCGACCACGCTGGCGGCGGAGAATCCGCTGGCGCTTTAGCCGGGTGCTTGGGTCAGATGAGCAAATACTAGTTGCAACCGAAAGTTCCTTTGGTAATATCCGCGCTCCATTCGCCCAACGCGGGTAGCGCGGGCCAACGGGAGCGATTTTAAGAGCAAATGCCGACAATCAATCAACTGGTCCGCAAGGGCCGCAAAAAGATCCAATACAAGTCCAAGTCGCCAGCCTTGGAGAATTCGCCGTTCCGGCGTGGGGTATGCATTCAGGTGATGACGCGCACGCCCAAGAAGCCCAACTCGGCGATGCGCAAGGTGGCCAAGGTGCGCCTGACCAACGGCCATGAGATCATTGCTTATATTCCGGATGAAGGTCACAACCTGCAGGAGCACTCCATCGTTCTGGTGCGGGGGGGCCGCGTGAAGGACCTGCCCGGCGTGCGTTATCACATTGTGCGCGGAACGCTGGATGCGGCGGGCGTGGAGAAGCGCCGTGTGAGCCGTTCAAAGTATGGCGTGAAACGGCCCAAGGCCGCGAAGCCGGCCGCCTGAGCGTTTTAACCTTTCAAGTAATTAAGAAATCATGTCTCGCAGACGACAAGCCACCAGACGCCCGATTGGTAAGGACGGGAAATTCGCCAATGCCTTGGTTTCCCGCCTGGTCAACACCGTGATGACCTCCGGCAAAAAGAGCACGGCGCAACGCATCGTGTATAGTGCCTTTGATCGCATCGTGGAAAAAAATCCCGCCACCAATCCGCTCGAGATTCTCCAGCGGGCGGTGGATAACGCCAAGCCGCGAATCGAAACCAAGGCCCGCCGTGTCGGCGGGGCAACTTATCAGGTGCCGTTGGAGGTGACCTCGGACCGGCAGGCCGCGCTGGCGCTCCGGTGGATTGTGAGTTTTGCGGATGCCCGAAAAGGGATCCCCATGAACGAGGCGCTGGCGGCGGAAATCCTGGAGGCCTATCAGGGGCAGGGTAACGCCATTCGCAAGCGCGACGACGTCCACAAGATGGCCCAAGCCAACAAAGCCTTCGCGCATTTCCGCTGGTAGTCGAAGTTTTTGATCGCGCCCCGACGCAGCAAGCCATCGGGGCGTTTTTATTCTTCCAATTAGAGAGAGCAAGCTGTGGCAGAAAACGAAAAACCCAAATCGGTGAACGCGTCCCATCGCGAGTATACGATGGAGCGTACGCGCAACATCGGCATTGCGGCGCACATTGACGCCGGCAAGACCACCACCACCGAGCGTATCCTTTTTTACACCGGCCTCATCCACAAGATCGGCGATGTGGACGACGGCAACACCGTCACTGACTGGATGGAGCAGGAGCGCGAGCGCGGGATCACGATCACCTCGGCGGCGGTGACGTGTTTCTGGACCCAGAAGCAGGAGGAGGGTCTTTACAAATCTTTTACCGGGATTCCGCAGCGGGTGAACATCATTGACACCCCTGGGCACGTGGATTTCACCGCCGAGGTCGAGCGTTCGATGCGCGTGCTGGACGGCGCGGTGGCCGTGTTTTGCGGCGTCGCGGGGGTGCAGCCGCAATCGGAAACTGTGTGGCGCCAGGCCACGAAGTACAAGGTGCCCCGCATTGCATTCGTCAACAAGATGGACCGCACTGGCGCCAACTTTGAACACGCGCTAGACGACATGCGCAAGAAACTGGGGGCCTATGCCTACCCCATATATCTGCCGATTGGCGCGGAAGACAAATTTGCGGGCGTCATTGACCTGGTCAATCAGAAGGCCATCGTTTGGGGGCCCGGCGACGTGGCCGCCGAAGGTCTCAAGTATGAGATCTGCGAAATCCCCGACGACATGAAGGAGAAGGCCAGGACGGCGTTGGCCGAGTTGATTGATGCAGTGTCGAACAAAGACGACACCATCGCGGAGTTGGTGATTGAGGAGAAGCCGATTGAACCGGCGGTGCTCAAGGCGGCGATCCGGCGGCTTACCTGCAAGATTGAACTGATTCCCGTCCTCTGCGGCTCCGCCTTCAAGAAGAAGGGCGTGCAGCCGTTGATTGACTCCGTGGTGGATTACCTGCCCGGTCCGCTGGACGTGCCCCACGCCCAGGGCCTTGAGCCGGGCACGGATAACGTGGTGACCGTGGAAACCGATGATCACAGCAAGTTCTGTTCGCTCGCGTTCAAACTCTGGACGGATCCCTACGCCGGCAAGCTGGTGTTCTTCCGCGTTTATTCCGGCCAGCTCAAGAAGGGCGATACCATTTACAATCCGCGCACGCGCAAGCGGGAACGCGTCAGCCGGCTCATGGTCATTCAAGGCGGCGAGCGCAAGGACATTGACCAGGTGTTCGCCGGCGACATTGCCGCGCTCGTTGGGCTGCGCAACATCACCACCGGCGACACGCTGTGTGATGAAGATTTTGATGTGACGCTCGAACCGCCGACTTTTCCGGAACCGGTCATCAGCATGGCCGTCGAGCCGAAGACGAAAGCGGATCGCGACAAGATGTCGGAAGGCTTGCAGCGGCTCGCGGAGGAAGACCCGACCTTCCGCTGCTTCACCAACGAGGAAACCGGCCAGCTCATCATCGCGGGCATGGGCGAGTTGCACCTCGAGATCATCCGCGACCGGTTGTTCCGCGAATTCAAAGTGGAAGCCTCGGCGGGCGCGCCGCAGATTGCCTACCGCGAAACCATCACCAAGGCGGCGGATGGCGAAGGCAAATTCATCCGCCAATCGGGCGGTCGCGGCCAATACGGCCACGCCTGCATTCAGATTCAGCCGAACGAAAAGGGCAAGGGCGTCGAAATCGAAAACAAGATCGTCGGCGGCACCATTCCCAAGGAATACATTCCGGCGGTTATTGACGGCATCGAGGAAGCGATCAAGGGTGGCGTTTATGCCGGCTACCAGGTCATTGACCTCAAGGCCCAGGTGGTGGACGGCTCGTTCCACGAAGTGGATTCAAACGAACTGGCCTTCAAGATGGCGGGCATCTTCGCGTTGAAAGACGCGTTCAAGAAGGCCGGCCCGATTCTGCTCGAACCCATCATGAAAGTGGAGGTCACCACACCGGACGAATATCAGGGCGACCTGCTGGGCGACATCAACCGCCGCCGTGGCATCATCAATGGCATCGAAGCCAAGCAGGGCCAGACCGTGTTAAACGCGCAGGTGCCGCTCGCCGAACTGTTCGGTTACGCCACCGCGATTCGCTCGCTCTCCAAGGGCCGCGCTTCCTACTCCATGGAGCCGCTGACCTTCGCGCAGGTGCCCAACAGCATCGCGGAAAAGATTCTCGACACGGCCAAAAACAAGCCGGCGGCGCGGACCTGAAGCCCGGGCGGCGTGGCACTGGGGCAACGCGCCGGGCGAGATTTCTCGGTGGCTCTCTCGATTTCCGGGTAGGTGAAAGTCATTCTGGCGAACAGTGGCACGCACGGAGCACGGAAAACTTTCTCAAAAAAACCTGTTGTGTCGGTAATGCCTTTTGCTACATTCATCGCCCGCTTCGGGAAATGATGAGGCGGGAACAGTTTTTAACAGACAATCGTTCTTTGTATGACTGGACAACGCATTCGAATTCGACTCAAGGCCTATGATCATCGTGTCATAGACCAATCGGCGCGCGAAATCGCCGACACCGTCAAGCGCACCGGCGCGCGTGTTGCCGGCCCCATCCCGCTTCCCACCCGCATTGAAAAATTCACCGTGCTTCGTTCGCCCCATGCGGACAAGAAGTCGCAGGAAACCTTCGAGCAGCGCACGCACAAACGGCTGATTGACATTCTCGATCCCACGGCCAAAACCGTGGACGAGTTGAAGAAACTCAACCTGCCGGCGGGCGTGGACATCACCATCAAAATCTGACGGTGGCACGAGTAAACATTTTAACGCTTTAAGGAATCACTGTTATGCCTCTCGGATTACTCGGAAAAAAGCTCGGCCACGCGCGGGTCTATGACGCCAGTGGCGCGATCACGCCCGTCACCGTCGTGCTGGCGGGGCCCAATTACGTCCTCCAGGTGAAGACCCAGGCGGGCAAGGACGGCTACAACGCGGTGCAGCTTGGCTTTGACGAACAGAAGGAGCAGCGCCTCACCAAACCAGTGGCCGGCCACATCAAGAAATTCAACGGTAAACCCGTCAAACGGATTCAGGAGTTCCGCAACTTCTCAAAGGAAGTGAAGCCCGGAGACACCGTGGGCGCCACGCTGTTTGCTCCGGGCGATTTTGTGGACGCAATTGGCATTACGAAAGGGCGCGGATTTGAAGGGGTGGTGAAGCGCCATCATTTCGCGGGCGGCGATTCCACGCACGGCGCGAAGGGTTGGCACCGGCGTAGCGGCGCGATTGGCCAGCGCCTCTTTCCCGGTACCGTCATGCGCGGCATGAAGATGCCCGGCCACATGGGCCAGGTGCGCCGCACGACGCAGAATCTCGAAGTCATTCAAGTGCGCGAAGCGGACAATCTCCTGCTCATCAAAGGCGCGATCCCCGGGGCGGAAGGCGATTACGTCGTCATTCGCGAATCCAAGAAACGGCCCAAGGGCTGGACGCCGCCGGTTTCGATTGCGACCACCCGGCGGGGTGAGGTCAAGAAAACTCCGGCCAAGAAGTAAGGCGGCATTGGTTCGTTAACGCGTAAAAACGTTGGAACGGCAAACGATGAAACTCACAGTCAAAGACACTAAAGGAAACAGCCAGGGCGAACTGGAAGTAAAGTTCCCGCTGGTGGAAGGCGGCAAGGGTACCCAGGCCGTGCATGACACGGTGGTCGCCTATCGCGCCAACCAGCGCATGGGCACCGCCTGCACCAAGACCATGGGAGACGTGTCCGGCACCGGCAAGAAACCGTGGCGGCAAAAAGGTACGGGCCGCGCCCGGGCCGGCTCGTTCGCGTCGCCTTTGTGGCGCGGCGGCGGCGTGGTGTTTGGTCCCAAACCCCGCGACTTCAACAAGAAGGTCAATCTCCGCACCCGGCGACTGGCCTTGCGGAAAGCTTTGAGCGAACGGCTGAAGGCTGGCGACGTGGTCGTGGTGGACGAATTGAAACTCGGTTCGCCCAAGACCAAAGAATTTTTGGGCGTCCTGGCCGCGCTCGAATTGATGGGCACGACGCTGATCGTCGCGCCGGAACTGGACACGAGCGTTACGCTGGCGTCTCGCAATCTGCCGCACGTGACCATCACCACCAGCGACCTGCTGAACACCTACGACGTTTTGCGGCCGGACAAATTATTGTTCACGCGCAGCGCGTTCGAGAAAATCGAAGCCCGGCTGAACCAGGAATAATATGAACTCCTTCGAAGTCATCAAGACCGTCCGCCTGACCGAAAAAGGCACGCGTCAGAGCGAGAAATACAACCAATACACTGTCGTGGCCGACAAGCGCGCGAACAAGCTCCAGATTCGCCAGGCCGTGCAGGAACTGTTCAAGGTCAAGGTCGCCCGGGTCAACACCCTGAACGTTCGCGGCAAGGCTCGCCGTCAGCGCACGCCCCAGGCGGGCCGGTCGCCGGGCTGGAAAAAGGCCATCGTCACCCTCAAGGCCGGCGACAAAATTGTCCTCACCTGAGCCGATTTGAACCAACCCTTGCGCGGAGCGTGAATTCGCTCCGCGCTTTTTTTTGGTGCGCCCGGCAGGGCGCACTGATTGGTTGGTTCAAGTCCAATGCCGGCCCGGCAAGGGGAACTGCTAGCCGAACAGGCAGGGTGTCCGCCGCGCGGCGGAATCTGAAGGAAGCTGTCAGCAAAGCGCTGGTCCGACGGCCCGGAAGCACCTACAAGGCCGCCGCAGCGGATGAGCGGGCCAAAAGACTCAAAGTCCAGTGCTTGCACGGAAGCTGCGGAAGTAGATGTGACGGACCTAAGCGTGGAAGTCAGGGCGCATTACCCGGGGAGATCTCTGGCGGTGCGATCAAGCTAGCCCGGTCGCAAGGCTGGGACGAAGC
This sequence comes from Verrucomicrobiota bacterium, assembly GCA_014860005.1. The sequence continues at coordinate 57,784 of JACZKP010000109.1, forward strand.
CGCCGGAGAAGTCAGCAGAGGTTCAACCGCCGGATACGTGGACCGTACGTCCGGTGGTGTGGGAGGACGGTGAGGTTCTAACCCTCACCTCCTACCCGATCTGTGGTTCGAGAAGACCGAACCCGGTGGGGCGGTGGTGCTGCGCCGCCGTGGCTTCAGGACTGAGCGACCGCCCAGCCCTACCGACGAAATGAAACCGTTCAACCTGGAATCAAAACCCCCAAACGGCACGCATCGGAGTGATGCGCCCCCACCCTTCCGGAAATGCCTTTTGAGAACGGTTCTGATCCGAGGGCGTGGTAAGCAGCGGGAGCGGGAAGCACGCGAGCTACTCATTTGATGTCCGAATTGTGACTATTCATGTCCCAAGAGGGGATAGATTCTAATGCTCCCACCTAATACAGTACCTAAGCAGCATTGAATTGGAACGCGGGTTCGTACCTGCGTCGAAACCTGACTGCTATGGAAAACGTTTTAACAAACTGGGCTGTTTCTATGAACCGATGTGTGCCTGTCGGAATTGGCCGTTTCGCTGTGTTGACCACGCCGGTGTTCCTGCTTTTGTTGAGCCAGACGGTAAATATGGCCTCAATAACGATACTCGCCGAGAACATGGGCACACCACCCGGGACGACAGCGATCGGGGGTCACACGTTTCAAAATGACGGGACACTCTCATTTATCGGGACAGGCGATGTGAGGAGCACATCCTCTTCAAGTGGATACGAAGGTGCCTCTGGAGGTGGAAACATCTTCCTAACAGCAGACACTGCAACAAGGGATTTCGAGATTGGCTCAATCAGCACAATAGGATACGCGAGCCTGTTCCTTTCCTTCGGGGCATACAAGTCCACTACCGCCTCCACGATGTCAGAACTGGTCGTTAGTTACAGTGTTGACGGGGGTTCAACTTATTCATTTCTTCCGGCAATTACTCAACCGGCTGGTTCTGGCACTGCAGTTTGGCGTCTGATTACAGGTTTCGCACTCCCTACTGACTCGGAGGGGATCTCGGGTTTAAGACTGCGCTGGGAAAACATCGCCACCTCGGGACCGGCGTTTCGGTTGGACGACATCATTCTTACTGGAGCTGCAGTACCTGAGCCCTCCACTCTCATCGCGGGTGCGCTGTTGGCCTTGCCTTTCGGATTGCAGGGATTTCGTTACTTGCGGAATCGGAAACGAGCCTGAGCGAGTTCTTTCTGCTCCGTCGGTGTGAGTGCGTGCAGCCTTCATCGGCTGCACGTTTGTTTTGCGACTCCGCGAAAGTTCTGCCGGTTGGTGCTTTCACGACAGCCAGATGAACTTCCTGTCATGCATATTCCTGTCGAACGGCGCGCTCCATGTGAGCTGCGCGGGCGCCGCGCAAGTTCGAGATTTCGGCGGATACAATTCAGGCCGGCATAGCTGTAACCATGCAGTCGGGAGAAAGTAGATGCGACGCCTCGTCGCATGAAAGTGGCGGCGACGCCCTCGTCGCCTCGATTTTTCCCCTTCACCATTCGGTCGGCTTGCCGCAAGCGACGGGGCGTCGCTTTCACCCTGCGGCGACGAGGCGTCGCCACTACCCGCCTGCGGGTCAACTGCATCGTTACGGCTTAACCTGCACGGGCCCGCTCGAAGAGTTTTCGTTCCTCGGGCAGCAGCGGGCCTTTGAATGCCCAGTTCAGGTAGGCTTTCGCTCTCTCGCCCTCGCCGGTCGCCTTGAGGATGAGGCCGTAATAACCGGCAATGGAAGGATCCTCGAGCTGCTTGGGCGTGAGCGACTGCATGATCTTCAGGGCGTCCGCATCCTTGCCTTGCAGATGGAGCGCAAAGGCGTAGGTGGAGGCGAAGGAGGCGTTGGTGGGCGACTGCTCGTAAACTTCGCGGGCCAGGTCATGGGGTTTCAACTCGTTGGCTTCGAGCAGCAGGGCCGTCATGGCGAGGTTGTTCTTGATCGCGAGGTCGCCGGGGGCGCGCTTCAATTCCTGGCTGAAGAGACTGAGCAGCGGGCGGGTCCGACCATTGGCGATCAAGGCCTGACTGAGCGCCTGCACGGCCCACTTTTCATTGGGATAGCGGTTGACGATGAGCCAGAGGATCTCCTCCCCTTCGCTTTCCCAGTTCCATTGAGCCGCCAGGCGCAGGAGCATGACCAGGCCGGTCCGCTGCTCGTTGGCGGCTTTCAAGGCCAGTTCCCACTCCGCCTTGGCGGCGCTGGTCAAGAACTGCTCCCGCAGCGAGCGCGACTTGTACGCATAACGCGTGGGTTCAAGATCGCCCCAGCGCTGGCCGTCAACCGTGGCCTGGAGTCCTTTCCAGTCCTTGATCATGGCCTGACATTCGGCCACCAGCAGCGGCACGGGCAGATTGGTCTGCAGGTCGGGCGGCAGGGAATGCAGCCAGTTCAGAGTGGCCGAGGGGCCGAGCTTGGGTATCTGCCAGAGGGCCAGATCCGAAATGTTGCCGGCATTGGTGGAGGCTTCGTGTTGGAAGCCGGTCAGGGCGGAGGCCAGTTCCGGGCTGCGCGTCACATGCAGGACTTCCAGGCGCAGGAGCCGGTCGCGGAAGACCGCGTTGGTTTCCTGCAACAACCGCCCGGAGAGCGTCAGGGCAGTGTCCAGTTGTTGGTGGCGCATGGCATCAACGGCCAGTTCGCGCAAGGCCTGACAGCGCACGCTGGAATTGGTGGGATTGGCGGCAATCGTCTGGAGGGAAGCGCGGGCCTCCGCCAATGCCTGGGTGTTGGTGCCCAGGAGCCGCACCACCGCCAGATTAAGCTGGGGGACCACGTTCTGGGGCTCCAATTTGGCAGCTTCGAGGAAATGCGCCTGGGCCTGGAGGGGTTGATTGGCGGTGGCCGCAACGGTGCCGGCAATATTATGATAGGCGGCAGATTGCCGGCCGGCTTCATCAATGCCCGCCAGCGCGTTGGTGGCGGTGGCCAGGTCCCGAAAGGCCATGGCGGTTTGTACCAGGGCCAGGCGGTCCTCGAGCGAACCCGGGTCGAGTTCAACAACCTTGCTGCGCCAGATGAGCGCCGCGGGCGAACGGCCTGATTCAGCCAGTTGGGCCATCAGACGGCACGCTTCGACATCGCGGTTATTATGACGCAGCGCGCGTTGCAGGCTGAGCAGGGCCTTGCGCGGCTCGGACTGCTCCAGATAGTCGCGGGCTTGTTGGACGAGCCGGGTCTGACGGGCGGATTTGTAGGCGCGCCAGCCCAGATAACCACCGCCCGTGAGCAGCACGAGGGCGACCAGGGTGTAAACCAGGATTTTCAGGAGTTTGGTTTTCATAAATCAAAATGTGTTTGGGTCAGGGAGAGATTTTGCCGAAGCGACCTTTCGCGGTTTGAACCCCTGAACCGCGATGGGAGCGCCGGTCTCCCGACCCGGCGGGTTGGTGGGCAAACGCAGGTTCACGCCGGGTCGGAAACCGGCGCTCCGGTAAATGGGGAGCTTCGACGATTTCGGAATCGCGCAGCGGGACCGTGAAGCGCAGGAGCGCGGACAGCCTTGTCCGCGAGTTTCTTCCGTTGAGTTCGCGCGGACAAAGCTGTCCGCGCTCCGAAGGGAGGTTCATGGAGGGAGATTTTGCCGAAGCGACCTTTCGCGCTTTGAACCTCTGAACCGCGATGGGAGCACCGGTTTCCCGACCCGGCGGGTTGGTAGGCAAACGCAGGTTCACGCCGGGTCGGAGACCGGCGCTCCGGTAAATGGGGAGATTCGACCTGCGAGAACGGACGCGCAGCGGGGCCTTGAAGCGCAGGAGCGCGGACAGCCTTGTCCGCGAGTTTCTTCCGTTGAGTTCGCGCGGACAAAGCTGTCCGCGCTCCGAAGGGAGGTTCATGAAGAGAGATTTTGCCGAAGCGACCTTTCGCGCTTTGAACCAATGAACCGCGGAGCACCTCCTCTCCCGGCCTGCGGCCACCCTCTCCTCCATTCGGAATGGAGGAGAGGGACGGAACCGCGCAGCGGGACCATGAACCGTGGCTGCGACGCCCCGTCGCAGGCGGTGGCCGCAGCGCCTCCGCTGCGGCAGGAGACGGGAGAAAGGCGACGGGGGCGTCGCCTCCACCCGCTGCGACGAGGCGTCGCAGCCACGGGAGGTTCATGGAAGGGGTAATGATGGGGACGCAGTTTGCGAGTGGTGAATTACGGCCGGCCGCCCGCTTGCGCCTGCCGGCGATAGTCGTCGAGGCTGGTAACGACCGCCGGCGGATTCGCCGGCCCGCTCAAATGGGGAGCATAATCCGGCATCACCTCGCGCAGCAGCCGTTTGATCTGGTCGGCGTCGGCCGTGTATAAATTGACCCGCAACCGCTGGAGGGTTTGCCGGATGGCTTCCAACTCCACCGGCTGCGAAAGGAAGCGGCAGATTTTGGCGTGCGTCGTGGGCGCGTAATTCTCGCCGGTATGCCGGAGTTCCTCAAAGAGCTTTTCGCCGGGCCGCGTGCCGGTGAATTCGATCTGGATGTCCTCATCCGGCTTGAGTCCACTGAGTTCGATCATCTGGCGCGCCAGGTCCACGATTCTGACGGGCCGGCCCATGTCGAGCACGAAGATTTCCCCGCCTTCGCCCAGCGTGGCGCTTTGCAGGACCAGCATGGAGGCTTCCGGAATGGTCATGAAGTAGCGGGTCATCTCCGGATGCGTCACCTTGACGGGCCCGCCTTCGGCGATTTGCCGGTGGAAGATCGGGATCACGCTGCCCGTGGAACCGAGCACGTTGCCAAAGCGCACGGCCATGAACTTGGTCTGGTCGCGCTGCGCGCCAAACCTGGCCTGGATGTACATTTCCGCCAGACGCTTGGTGACGCCCATCACGCTGGTGGGGTTGATGGCCTTGTCCGTGGAAATAAGAATGAATCGGTCCACCCCGGACTCACAGGCGATATCCGCAAGTTGCGCCGTGCCGAGGGCGTTGTTGCGGATGGCTTCTCCGGGCTGATGTTCCATCATCGGCACATGCTTGTGGGCCGCGGCATGGAAGACCACTTCCGGGCGGAAATGAGCGAAAATATCCGTCATGCGCTCCCGGTCCAGGATGTCTGCCACGAGGGGGACAATCCGTTCTCCGTGTCCCAATCCGATCAGCTCCTGCTCAATCTGAAAGACGCAGGGTTCGGAGCGGTCCAGCAACAGCAACCGCTTGGGATGATAGGTGGCGATCTGGCGGCAGAGTTCGCTGCCAATGCTCCCGCCCGCTCCGGTTACCAGAATGACCCGATCCCGGAGCACCGACCGAATATCCTCGGTGGCCAGTTCAACCTTCTCGCGCCCGAGCAGGTCCTGGACCTCGACGTTGCGCAACTGGCTGACGCGGACCTGCCCGAGGGCAAGTTGATCCATCGAGGGCACTGTGCGGCAGGGCAAACGGGCCTGCCGCAGCATCCGCACCACTTCGCCAACCCGTCTGGCCGGGGCGGAGGGCATGGCGATGATGGCCTCCTGAATATCCAGCTTCTGGCAGATTTCCACCAACCGTTCCGGCGGACCCAGCACCGGAATGTCATGCACGCGCGAGTGCCACTTGCTGCTGTCATCATCAAAAAACGCCACGGGTTGCATGCCGCAACCGGATTTCAGCGCCAACTCATGCGCCAGCACGGCCCCGGAATCTCCCGCCCCGATGATGCCCACGCGTTTTTTCCGCCGTGCGTGGTTGCCGGGGGCGTGGAGCGACTCCCGCAGCGTGCGCAAGGCCAGGCGCACGCCCGTAAGGCCGACCAGGGCAAACACAAAATCAATAATGATGACGCCGCGCGGCGGCGCCACGCCGGCGCCCCAGACCATCCAGATGCCCAGCGCCAGAAGCACGCTGATGGTCAGCGCGTGGAACATGCGGGCGAGGTCCGGGGTGCTGAAATAACCCAGGAGAGGCCGGAGTTGATGAAACAGACCGAGCAAGACCAACTGGAGCGGAACGAGCCAGAGCAGGACGAACAGGCGTTCCGCCTGCGCGGCGGCATCGAGCATGAAATCAAAGCGGAGTTCGTAGGCCATCCACAGACTGGCGATCAACTCGAGCGTGTAGATCACCAACAGGATCCAGGTGCGGACGGATCGCGAATACTCAAAGAGGTTCAGTTTCATAAGCGGAGGGGCCGGAGGACACCGTTCGGTAAATCAGTTGGGCACGGGACGCACCACCGGCCAGGTCGAAGCAAAGGAAACCCTGAGGCGCGACCCTTGCAAAAGATCGCCGATTTCCCGGGCGCGGGTGGCATGCGCCTCTGGCAAGGCCACGATCACTTCATCAAGCTGGGCCAGCCACTCACCGTTCAGGATACATTCAGGCATCCCGACGACGGGAATGTCGTGCGGACGCTTGCGCCACGAATGTGGATCATCATCGAAGAAGGCCACCACGCGCTTGCCGGTTTCGCGGCTGCGGCCCAGGTCCAGGGCCAGATTGGTTGCCAACTCGCCGGTGCCGACAATGGCGATGCGCCACGGCGGCGCCGCAGCCGAGCGACCGGGAACGAAAGCGCGTTCCCGTAAGAAGCGGAAGAACAACCGAACACCACACAAACCGATCAGCGACAGCAGGAAATCCAACGGCAGGATGCTCCGCGCCGGAAGAAAGCTGACCGGAAGGGTTTTCCAAAGCGCCACCTGGACGAAGGACGCCAGAATCAGAGCTGTGGCGATTTGTTTCAGTTCCGGAATGCTGAAGTAACTCAGCAGCCCGCGAAACTGTCCACGCCAGAAAAGAAGCACCAACTGCGGAGTCACCATCCACGGCAGGACCCGAAGGAAATCATCAAAGTCCTGGCGCGGTAGATCGAAATCGAAGCGAAGCTGGTAGGCCAGAAACAGGCTGGCGGTCAGAGTGATTCCGTAAACCGCCAGCACGCCCAGCCAGTAAGGACAAAGCGTCTGCACGATGATCCAAATGTCCTGGAGCAGGCTGGCTCGTTCAGCGTATCGCCGGTTCAAATCAATCTTCTTGGGCAGGCAATGCTGCACGTAAAAGCCTTCCACGTCTTTGCTGCCGCGAAGGAGTTCTTCCTCATTCCGGAACAGCACTGAGGCCAGATCCGTGATGCCCGGTTTGAGCCGAAGAATTTCACGCTGCTCGGGCGTGTAGTGCTCCACGTAACGGGCAACCTCCGGACGCGGACCTACGAAACTCATCTCCCCGACCAACACATTCCACAGTTGCGGCAGTTCATCCAGTTTGGTCCGCCGCAGCAACCGGCCAATCCGGGTGATGCGCGCGTCTCCCTGCCTGGTGACGGGCAGCCCGAGTTTATCCGCATCCCGCACCATCGAGCGGAATTTCCAGATCGGAAACGGCCGGCCAAATTGCCCGATGCGCACCTGCCGGTAGAAGACCGGCCCCCCATCGGCAAGCTTGATCAAAAGGGCAATGAGCAGGCCGACGGGCAGAAGCAGCAACAGCCCGAAGCTGGCCAGGGCCACATCAAACAGGCGCTTGGCCATGAGATAAAATCGGCCGCCATTGAGGCGTTGAGCTTCAATCACAGGCTGAAGGGTTTTTGTTCCTGGCACCGACATGTTCACTCTTAGTTCCTTGCTGGACAGTCAGCCGTTGGGGACTTTAATGATCCCTGATCACTTGGCGCATAGCGCGGCGGACGGACGAAAGTTTTGCGCGATGATTTGTTTGATCGAGTCGCAAACGTGGCGCACATCGTTCTCGCTCATGTCCGGATACAGCGGCAGCGTGATAATCCCGGGGTACAAGCTGCCAGCCACTGGGAAATCCTGCGGCTTGTAGCCGTAGCTTTCCCGGTAATAGGGATGCATGTGCAAGGGCATCCAATGCACCGAAGTGCCGATGCCACGTTGCTGCAACTCCGAGATGAATCCGGCGCGATCAATTCTGAGTTTCTCGACCTGCAGGCGAAGGGCAAACAGGTGCCATGAATGGATGCGGCTGGATTGCACCTTGGGCAGGATGACCTCTTCGAGGTTCCCGAGCCGCGCATGGTATTGCCTCGCAATCTCCGTTCGCCGCTGATGAAAACGGTCGGCCTTGCGCAGTTGATGGATACCTATGGCGGAGGCAATGTCCGTGAGGTTGTACTTGAAGCCCGGCGCGGTGATCTCGTAATACCACGAACCCTCGCCGGTGTAGCGCTTCCACGCATCGCGTGAAATGCCGTGCAGCGACATGATGCGCATCCGGTCGGCATACTCGTCGCTGTTCGTGCAAGCCATGCCACCTTCGCCCGTGGTGATGGTCTTGTTCGCGTAGAAAGAGTAGCAACTGATGTCGGCGTCGTGGCCGACGGGAAGCCAGCTACCCTCTCCGCCTCGGTCGGGGAGAGGGTTGGGTGAGGTGTCGCTCTCGTTGAGTTGAGGGTTGAGGGTTGAGGGTTGAGAGTTTACTGCGCTGGAGCTGAACGACACCTCACCCGAAGCCCTCACCCCCAGCCCCTCTCCCATCGGATGGGCGAGGGTGGCGTCGGACCCTCCCCGGTCTGCGGTCCCGTGGTCTCGTGGTCTCGTGGTCCCGTGGTCCTTGAAGAATGCCGGGCAACAATGCGCGGCGTCCTCGATCACCTTTAGGTTGTACTGGTCTGCGAGCCTGCGCACGCCCGCCACGTCGCCAATCTGGCCACCGTAGTGTACCGGAATGATGGCCACGACCGATTCACCGGCGGCCAGCGCCGACTGAATCTTCCGCTCGGCATCAGCGACATCGAGATTGAAATCCTCGACGCGGCAATCCACCAGAATGGGTTTCGCGCCAAAATAACGGACCACCTCCGCGGTTGCGGCAAAGGTCATGGTCGGCACGACCACTCCCTGCCCAGCCTTCACCCCGATGGCCTCGAGCGCGAGGTGCAGCGCAGCCGTGCAGGAATTCACCGCCACGGCGTGTTTCTGTTGCAGGTAAGCAGCAAAGTCCTTCTCGAACTGCTTCGTCTTCGGCCCGGTGGTCAGCCAGCCACTTTTCAAGGTGGCGACGACCTCCTCAATTTCTTCGTGGCCGAGGCTGGGTTTGTAGAAGGGAATATTCATTGGGCAAAGCAGGAAATCGAAAGCAGAAAGCGGATATAATCAGGTCAAAAGCTGAAAGCAGAAATCTGCCATGCGAATATCGTGGTGGGCACCCCGCATCTCTGGCTTAACATCATTGTCTGGAATTATTTCTTACTGAATTGAAAGCGCGGCGATTAACCGTTTTGACTCTGGCAGCGGCGAGTTTTCAGACAGGATGTCCACGTTCGGGACGCCGGGTTGTACGAATGGCAGGGTGGATCTGAGCCGGCCTGCTCCAACCCAGACTTGCCGTGCAAGTCAGAGCAGACTGGCGACCGCTCCTACAGTTTGAGCCGTTCGCGAGACACAGCCTGCCTTGGGCAGGCCGAATGCTTTATTGACTGCGGTCCGATAAAGGCCGGTGTGATACAAGTATGATTTTCCGCCCCCCCCAGCTCTGGGTTTGGCTGGCTTTCGCCAGTTGCGTGAGTCGCTTTGCCCTCGCAGCGGATGCGCAACCGCCCGCCGTGGCGATCACGCAGCCGAGCTCCGGTGCCACGCTATCCGGAAAGTCAATCATGGTGGAAGTGACCGCATCGGATGCCAGCGGAGTTACAAATGTCGCGCTCAAGGTAAACGGGGCGGCTTTTGGCGCACCGTCCCAGGCATCCCCTTACATTTTTGCGGTGGATACAACCAAACTGGCGAACGGAATGCACACCATGATGGCCGTGGCGACGGACGGTGTCGGGAACGTGGCGCGCTCGACTATTATTTCCGTCACCGCCACCAACCCACCGCGCTACACGCTCGGCCAAGGGCCGTTTGTGCTCGAGGACCTTGGCAGCCTGCTGTCCGCCAATACCCAGGAGAAACAGATCATGTTTAGGCTGCCGAACGGAGACTTGCATTTGCTCCTTTATTACGTCGTTACTGAAGCTGGGAAATACCCGCTTCAGATTTTGGACGTAAATCTTTCCCAAGGCACAACCCGCCTGACCGATGGCATCCTTGGTCGTCCGGGGCCGAACGCCACCGTGCTGCATCCCAACGGCAAGATTTATCTTGGCAGCAGCGATCCGGGTTATTTCCTCGAATACGATCCGCTGACCGGCGCGACCAATTTTATCGGCAAACTGCACCCTACCCTGAGGCGTGATGCGCAGGTCGCAGAGATCGGTGACGACGGCTGCGTTTACGTCGGTGAGTATTCGCCGCTTGGCGGCGGTCTGGCACGTTACAACCCAACCAACGCCGTGTTCGAGGATTTGGGTCTCTTGGACACCAACTACAACGCCCCGCAATATTCCTACACGGTTGGTGCGGACAACCGTTACGTCTATGTCGGGCTGGGGCAGCAGCCGTGGTACTTGGCCATTTACGACACCCAAACAACCAACACGGTTTTGTACTGGAAAAGTGAAAATGATACCGGCGGCAGGGTCTCCCGAGGCATCGCGGGCGGCTTCTATTATTGGAGACGCATGGCGGACGCTACCATCAAATGGTACCAGTTGGCAGCCGGCCAACCGACCGAAATCGCCGCTACCAATGTGCCACCCCTCTTTCAATACTACGAACGTGGTAATGTGATTTACGAGCCGGCAAATTTCCGCTCCCATTTTGGGGTCGAGATCAATTTGGATGATGCCTATCCCGATAGCAGTAGCAACCACGCAATCGTCAGATGGCGAACCGTGGGAGCGAGCAACTGGCAATCGGTGGACGTGAGTGGCTTCCGCCTCCAGCCGATCAATATCAAGCGGCTCTATCCTTTGGATACCAACCGGATGTTCGGCTTCGCGGACTTCTACGGTCCCGTGTTCGCTTACAACATCCAAGACACAACCACGACGACGTTTGGCCGCCCTCAATACAGTCTCTACGATGCCCTTTTCGAGGTGGGCAACATTTACCTATCCGGCTACACCGCGGTAACCCTCAATTACGATTCTTTTAAGCCATGGAGCTTGAGCGGATCAACGACGAACAGGAGCGACCCGGAGATAAACCCGCACCAAATCCCCGGCGGCTTTGGGAAATATCATTATTATTCCACGTTTGGTGCCGACGGCTTGGTCTATATCGGCGGACATCATGAACGGGATTCGTCCGGCGGTGAGCTAGGCTGGTATGACCCGATCAACGGGACGAACGGAAGGTTGCGTCAACCATTCCTGGCCAATGATGTTCGCGATCTTAAACCCGCGCTTGGCGGCACGAAGCTGGTTTATGCCAGCAACCAGACGAATCTATACGTTTTCGATGTGGCTACGAAGGCAATCGAAAGAACCATTGTGCCTTTGCCCAACGCAACCGCGCTGGACAAAATTGTGGAAGTATCTCCGGGAATAATCCTAGGTGCTGCTGGTTCAAATATCTTCAAAGTGGATATTACCGACGGGTCCATTCTGTACACCAATACCCTTCCTGGTTTAGCTTTCGGCGGTTCCGTCATCCGCGTTTACGACCGGCGGTTGAGTCTTGGACCGGACGGTTTTGTCTGGATGTTCATCGGCAACTCGCTATATCGAATTAATCCGAGCGATGGCTCAACGAGTCTGATTCTCAACACCTCCGCCAAGACGATCTTGTTCAAAGAGGGCGACCTTTATCTCTATGGCGGACCGAATCTGTATCGGATTCAAAACGTGCTGGCGCCAATCGTCCCGCCACCAAGTGCTCTGCGGGTGCTGCCTCCGCCATGACCGGGACGCACCTCAAAATCAAACGCAGAAATTGCGAAAGCTGAAAGTAGAGAACTCAAACCTTAGCCGGAACCATGCAACCGGGAGAAAGTAGATGCGACGCCTCGTCGCATGAAAGTGGCGGCGACGCCTCGTCGCCTCGGTTTTTCCCCTTGCCCATCGGGCGGGCGTGCCGCAAGCGACGGGGCGTCGCTGCTACTCTCTTGCGGGTCGAGTGCATCGTTACGGCTTAAAGTGGCGCGCGGCTGGAGATCGGACGCTTCTTCATCTCATTAGCGCGGCAAAACGCTTTTGCGCACCCTTGCGCCGAATCACAAAATCCCAGAATCCCCACAAGAATCCGTAGCCATAGCCGAAATGGTAACAGGGGAAGACGAGGGGCCATACTGAAAAGCTGAAAGCTGAAATTTCATCTCGTAAGAGCCTCGAAGCTTTTGTGGGCGCCTTTGCGGCGGATTACAAAGTCCCAGATACCCCGTAAGAATCCGATGCCATAGCCGAAATGGTAACAGGGAAAAACGAAAGGCAGGATCGGCAACAGACTCCAGCCGGCCTGGGCAGCGGTGATCAGTGAGGCAGCGAGCACGCAAGCGGTGTACAGACCAACTACCGCGAACAACAGGTACGACGATAGAGGATGGAGGATGGAGGATTGCTGAGAGACGTTCGTGAGAAGAATACTGAAAGCAGAAAGCAGAAACAGCGCTCCCAACGTCAGGACGAAGGCGCCGGGGACCAGATGACGCCAAGAGGCGGGGAGTTTGTGTTTCTGAATCACGCGGACCTTCCAGTAGCCGTATTGCAGGTATTGCGCGAACAACGCCCGCAGCGAGGAACGGGGCCGATACCAACTCTTGATCGTCGGCGACTGGTAGATCTTTCCGCCGCCACGAATGATGCGCAGATTGTGTTCATCATCCTGGTTGCGGACCAGTTCCTCGTCAAAATACCCGAACTTTTCGAATGCCTCTTTACGCCAGCATCCGAGGTAAACCGTGTCCACGGGGCCCTCGTGCGCAGGATCGTGGCCGCGCGCTCCACCCACGGCAAACGGTGATTGAAAGGCGGCGGCGACCGCACGCGACACGTAACCGCTACCTTTCGCCACCCAAGCCCCGCCGACGACATCGGCCCCGGTCTCTTTGAGCGTTTCGACGCACTGGCGCACGTAGTCCGGGGCGTATTCAGTATGGGCATCCATGCGGATGATGATCTCCCCGCGGGCGGCGCGAACCGCCGCATTCAAGCCCGTCGAGACAATCCTCTCAGGATTATCAATGATCCGAACTCTTGCGTCACTCACCGTCAGGGGTTCCACATTTTGGCGCGTTCCGTCGTCGGACATTCCGTCGGCAACAATCACTTCGAATCCGGCCTCCGGCGCCACTTGGCTCAGCACCGAGGCAAGGCAAACCTTGATGTGCCCGCGTTCATTTCGGCAGGGCAGGATGATGCTCACTTGCGGCTCAATCGTGCATGATAACGCCATCTTCGACCTGCTTTGCTTGGGCGCAACCAACGCGCCCGACTTTAGAAACCACCGCACGAAACTTGCCGTTTGGACCTCGAGGAATTTCGGCTACGGTTTCCACCTCAACATAAAGACCACCTAGCCGCGCTTTCAAGCGTTCACGAATGTGCTGTGCTGTGCTGGTACTGTAACCCTCGGCGACAACGACTTTGACCTGAATGTAATCCGGCGCTTCTTGGACGACTTGTGCTTCAATGACCGGCAACTCGTGGAACACGGCCGTCGGGAGATAAACTCTTCGGTCATCCTTGGTAACGATAAGATCATTGATTCGCCCCTCCAGACGGTGCAGAAGCGGCAACGTTCTCCCACAGCCACAGCGGTCCGTCCCGTTGTTGTCAGTTGCGCCACGATCACCGACCTCATAGCGGATCAAGGGCATGTCAGTGTTTAACAACCCTGTGCAGATTAGCCGGCCAACTTTTCCATTTTGCACAGGCTTGTCGGCTTCGTCCGCAAGCACTTCGACCAAACCCGCTTCAGGCCAGAGGTGACGCGCGCCCTGTGGGCATTCGGACGCAGCCGCAACGAGTTCCACCATCCCATACGATTCTCTGACCGGCGACCGAAACACTCTCTGAACCACGTCCCGTTGCCATGAAAAAACTGGTTCGGCGTTTGTGACGACAACCCGGATTCCATGAATCTCCAGCCCGTTCGATTCAACCGCATGGGCTAAACTCGTCGCGGCCGAGGAATAGCAAATCAGGTGGTTTGGCCCGTAGCGCCGGATCGCTCTCACGTACGCAGGAGCATTCTGAGCATTCAGATGGTAGCTGGATAAATACAACTGTCGCATCGCCGCATTCCACACCCAGAACGGCGGATTCTGCGCGTCGGCCGGCGACACGATCTGGCCACCGATCATTCCCCAACGGTCGTGTCTGGTCACGCCGTGCCAGCGCCGCAAGCGCGCTTCGCACAAGGCAAACCAAGCGTGAACACAAGCCCGACTAAACCAGAGCGTAAGTGGTTTGTAGGTTGTGCCGCTCGTGTGCTCGCGCCACATTCGCCGCGGTTCACAATCGTCGGCCAGAAACGCGCTCGGGTTCGCGCGCAAAGCTTCTTTCTTTAAGACCGGCCAGTTTCCGAGATCCTTCCAGGCATTCTGCCTTTTGCCTTCTGCGGTCTGTCTTGCCCAATACTCCCGGTAATACGGCACCTTTGTAACCGTTCGATGCAGGATGAATTGCAGCCTTTCTTCCTGCCACGCTTTCCACTTTGCTGTGCTCCAAAATTCGCGCTCCAACGCCTCCTCGACCAAGCGATCAGTTTCCGGTCCGTAGCGCCACCAGCGCAGTTGATATCCGCGAGCGCTGGCTACGAGGCAGCGCAGAGGATACGGCAGCGAGTGGTAAAGCTTGAGAAAAGAGTTGTTCACACGAGGCCAGTGGTGGGAGGTCAGCGGTCGGCCGTCAGACCCTCGATGGTCCGTGATCCTACCGCCCGTGATAAGTTCCCGGCTACTTCGGTCAGCAACTTTTCCCATTGCGGCAAAACCACCGACCAATCGAATTGTTCTGCCTTGGCGCGGGCATTGAGTGAGAGACGTTCGGCAAGTCCCGGCTCGGTCAGAATCCGTCTGACTGCGGCCGCCATGGCTTGAGAATCATTTGGAGGAACCAAGAGTGCATCATGGCCATGCTCCCAGAGCAGAGGCAACTCGCCGACATTGGTGGACACGATGCACAGGCCACAAGCCGCCGCCTCCATCACAGAAACTCCAAAACTCTCATGATTTGTTGTGTTGAGGAAGATATCGCCCGAGTTCAGGGCCGCAGGCACACCACTCTTCGGCACCGCCCCGGGCAAGCGCACTTTATCTTCCAATTGCAGCTTTCCGATTTCAGCTTTCAGCCTTTCAAAAGAACCATCCCCCTTGTCCGGACCGAACATCGTCAAATGGAAGGCTGAAGGCTGAAGGCTAAAAGCTGAAGGGGCGGCCGAATTAGGCGACACCTCACCCTGACCCTCTCCCCGGCCGAGGCGGAGAGGGGAGGGCTGAGTGGAGCAGAGATGGGCGAGGGTGCGGACGGCCATGGACGGATTGTAGATGTTGTGAAATGCACGGAGCCAGATGAATTTCGGTTGTGGATTTGATCGCAGCCTAAACTGATAAGCTGCGAGATCAATTGCGTTTGGTAGGAGCAACAGATCGTCTCGATAGGCGCGCAGCGCTTCCTGTAGATAATGTGAAGGCGTTGTGACCGCACGGGCAGAGATCAGCAACCCCCGCACCCGCCCTGGCCAGCGCCGGGCGAAAGTCGGCAGGTTGCCGCCGTGCAAAGTCAGAATGAACGGCTTGCCCAAGCGCCCGAGTAGCCAGCAAACGCATTCCGCCCAAACAAATGACGGACCGCTATAAACATCCACTTGCGCGACGACATACTCGCCTCGTCGTCGCCACACGGTCATCAGCATGTCGGTCAAACGACTGATTCTAGCCGGTTTTTCGGAGGTGGTGAGCACAGGCCAACCTGCTGATGAGAGACGAGCGGCCAACAACTCACAGACGGTGTACGAGCCAGGCCGTGCGGAGCTCAAAAAATTGCCCACCAGGAGCGTTCTGGGCATTGGGCAAGATGAATTCTCTGGAAACTGTTTCTGCTTAGATGCCACTTGCTAGAAAGTATTCGGCTGATCCAAAGCGGACGTAGCTTCCCTCGCAGCTGCGGCGATAGATATGTCCTCAAGTGGCTTGATGATTCGGGCCGGAACGCCTGCGACGAGTACGTTTGAAGGAGCATCTTTAGTGACCACAGCCCCAGCGGCAACGCACGATCCCCCGCCAATTGTAACCCCTGCAGTCAAGGCGGCATGCGCTCCGATCCAACACCCGGCTCCAATGCTGACTGGGGCGTTTTTCGCGGGACCATACCGGAATGACCCATTCTTGCGAGTATGATTACCAGAGGCGATTGCGCAATACGGTCCCAGCATGACTTCGTCTGCAATCCGGATTTCAGAGTTCGCCATCAAACAGCTGCCGTAAGCGATGAAGACATCTCTCCCAAGATGAATGTTCATGGGATTGTGGAATACTACATTTCGCCCAAAGCGTAAGTTCTTCGAACAGGACCCAAAAAATGGGCGACAGGCCCACCCGCGCAAGCGGTAAAACAAAACATTGTCCGGAAGCCAGTTTGTAAACAGCTGAACAAAATGTAATGGCCAGTCGTGGCGTAGCAGTCTCCAACTCTTCTTCATCGCGGCCTCCTCGCCCAACGCTCAACATCGCGGATCAGATTCCCGACTTGCGTCTCAAGGGTTGAATCCAACGCCAGAGCTTTCCCTTTCTGAATCATTCCACGCCTGCGGATGCGGTCCTTAATTACCCTGCGGATGGCTTTAGCCAACTCATCCGAGCTGGCTGGAATCACCAGCTCGGCTGACTCCCCCACAGAATCGGGGATGGACCCGACCCGGGTGGCAACGACCGGCAAACTGTGCGCCATCGCTTCCCAGATTGTCCGCGGAAAGCCTTCGAAATCGGACTTCGAAGCGATCACGTAGATATCCGACTTGCGGTAATGGGCAAATAACTCTGGTCCTGCGGCCTTGGGACCATGGAACTTCACGCGCTCCCCTACCTGCAAGCGACCGGCAACTTGCTGCATTTCGTCCAGCACGTCGTCCCCCTTTTCCGGCCAGCCCACCAAATCCAACACGACGTCTTCGCCTTGTTGAACCAGCAGGGCCAGCGCCTCGACCATCTCGATGAGACCTTTGCCGCGGGTCATGCGACCGGTGTAGAGCAGGCGATACGGTGCGCGGATGCAGGTGTCTTCGCGATCAAAGAAATCTGCCCGTGTGAGCGTTGTGGTGCGGGTCTCCACCAGATTGGGGATCGTCGGCTGCAATTCCCGAAACAACTTGCGGCTGTTGACGAACGTCAGGCTGCGTTTGGCCACCTGGTCCTGGCGTCGCCGATTCCATTGCCACAAAAGACGGATCGCCTCCCGCCGCCAGCACGGCTGCCGCGAGTCATCCACTCCGGCGACGGCGTCGCCAACCAACAGGAGTGCCGTAGGCACAGGGCTGGCGGCATCAGCCAACGTCGGCAACAGCGGCGAGGGGCCACGCAGCAGCAGGGCATCGAGACCACTTTTCTCCTTGCGCAGAATTGCCCCATACTTGCGCACCGACAACAACCGGCGTGGCACCGAGGCGTGGGGTCCCAGGCCAACCAAACGGACGTTCCGCCTTTGAATCGCGTAATCCATCTGTGCCTGCTCGCTCGGCAAAGGCGAATGGAGAAAGCAAATCACTTCGGAGCAGTAGTCCGCCAAAGCATCCACAAACCGGCCTTGGTAGGCCGGCATGCGGATTTGGCCGCCGTCCAGCATGGCGGGCACGTGGTAATGAAAGCCGAGACGCATGAGGGTCAGGGGGCAGAGGTCAGCGCTCAGAGACCAGAGGTCAGAAAGGGGCCAGGATTGTTGATCATGCTGCCAAGCATTTTGCCGATTTCTATACAAAGCGAAGTGAGTTCGACGTGTTGTTCATCGGTGATGTAGCCACAATCCTTGGCAAAGTCCAAGGAGGAGTCGGTCTCACTGTTCTCACCATCGCAGTCCGTCAGCTTTGAGATGAAATGCGCCTCGTAGCGTCGTTTGGCCCCCTCCGAGGGCGTAGCGTCATTTCTCAAGCCAACGATGCCGACGTCCACGTGATTGCTTGAGCTGCCGCTCAAACCATCGTGCCTCGCTTCTGGTAGCAAAGTTCTCGACACGCACAAGAACCCAGGGTTTGTCATTTTTTGTTGATGGGACTCGACCTGCATTATGTTCCTTCAAGCGGCGCTCTACGAAACCGCTTTGACCGATGTAAATCCTGCCGCTCTTTTCACTCCGGATTGCATAAACGAAGAACATCAACCGGCCTCTACGGGGCAGAGCCAAGCTTCGCGCAGATTCAAACAAACAGAACGCGAAGAGCGACGGATTTGACTCGTCAGCGCAAACTTTTCCTCGACGGGAAAACTCTGGCTCAAACGGAACAACCGCATGGCCACCTCATAAGCCTTCTGGTAAACTTTCAGATCTTTGGCTGAGTTGATTTGCATTGCTTGCTGAACGCGGTTTTTCTGACCACTGATCTCTGTTCTCTGAAAACTCTGCTTTCTTTCTGCTTTACCTGCCTCCAACCGCGACCGGTCGTCCGGGCGCGAAGGTGGGGCGGGGACGAACCACCTGCGGGTGCGCCGGGTTCACGGAGTTCTGCGCGCGAACGCGCGCCGCGAGGACGATGGTCGCGGCGAGCAGGCCATAGACAAACCAGGCATGG
Organism: Verrucomicrobiota bacterium; assembly: GCA_014860005.1. The sequence goes on from JACZKP010000109.1 coordinate 76,251, forward strand.
GTGCCGGTGAGACCGGACAACACCCAGAGATGCACACTCATCCCAATGAAACTGGCGTAAACGCCCAGCCCCCAGCGTTCTCCCGCACGGTTAAGCGCTGCCGCTGAATGGGCACCACGTACCGCTAAAACGGCCAGCAGGAATGCCAACGGTAATCCTCCAATGAGTCCGCCCTCGGCGAGAAAGCTGAGGTAGGAATTGTGGGAGCCCTTCGTGTTGATACGCTGTTCGGCCTCCTTACTGAAGACCTGTGGTAGTTCCAATGGCACATAGACATCCCTGAAGCGTCCAGGCCCGACGCCAAAGAAAGGTGATTCGGAAACAAGCCGCCAGCTCTTTCGATTCAGCGCCCGGCGGCTCATGTACGATTTGTCTCCCTCCAGATTCTCGAAGGTGGAGAAGCGGCTGAGGACCGCCTCGCGGGCACGAGTGCTTCCGGCCAGAATGGCCACCAACGCCAAGGCGGCAAACCCCACGGGCAGGACGAGCCGTAGAGAAGCTCCTGGACGGGAGACAAATGCCAGTAGAGAAAAAACAGCCAATGCCAGCGCGATACAGATCCAAGAGCCCCGTGACCCGTTTATGGCACAGGCAAACAGGACAGCGAACAGACCGGCGGCACAAAGCAGCTTACGGAGAAACCCGCGGCCAAGAAACACGGGAAACAAAAAGGGCGTGAAAGTGGAAAACAAAATGCCGTAGGTGTTCTGGGTGGTGAATATTGTGTCGGTCCAAGCTCCGACCTTCCCTAACGCGATACCCTCAAAGCAACGCAAGCCGGCCAGCACCACCACAGCGCTGCCCAAGAGGTATGGCAGCCGGCGCTGGATACCAAAATCCGCAGCCACATAGGCGGTGACCAGGAATACCGTAAGCCAGAACAGGTAGCGGTTGAGATAGGCTATTTCGATCATCTTGAATTCGCGTGCCCCGAACCAAGGACCGTTGGCAAGGAACGCAACGACCATGCCCAGCCAGATAGCTGCGGCTACCAGGACCCAGCCACGGTAGAGATGAATCCAAGGATTCGCTGGGTGAAAGAAAGCATAGAACATTACGGGCAGCAGCAGCGGCGCGGTGATGGACAAGCCGATGAACGGGATGTCGAAGAAGGGCAGCACCACAAAAATGCCACAGAGAAAGAAAAGTGCGCGGATGTGCGGCGGATGCGGGCGTTGCCGCAGCGTAGCGCCAGTGCGAGCGGTGAGGTGTGAAGGCCGAACCGAAAAATGAGCTTCGTTTGGCTTCCCAAGCCCGCCACAGAGTTGTTGTCGATCAGGAGACGTTCGTTTCGCGAATTGTGGTCCTCGTCTGCTACGGGGTGTTGAAACAAGTTTCACGATGTGAGGGCGAGGTCCTTCCGCTGGCTCAGGGCTGCCTCGGCATCTTTCTGCCAGTCAATGTGCGGGGTCAACCGTTGGTGGGTGGGAGGCAGGAAGACTCCTTTGAGCGCGCCGCAGAGATAACCCCAGGCATAAGCAAAGCGGTGGGCTTTGGGGGAACGAACGGCGCGGAACACGTTCAACAATGTATTGCCAACATAGCTCTTCCAAAGGGCCAGCCGATCGGGTGTCCTCGGAGAATCAGGCCACCGGTAGTTGTCATTCAGCAACCGACGGCTATAGGCGCTGCCCCATGCCATGCGATAAGCTTTCGTGGCATACGCTTTAGGCGCATCCGCATTCGGGTGTTGAAAGACCGCGTTGAAGACCATCAACAACCGCCCGCGAGAAGCGACCCGGCGCGAAAGGAGCGTATCCTCGCCATGCCCACAGCCGATCTCGGATAGCGCAAAAAGGGCCTTCGTAAAACAGTCTTCACCTAACGCACTCATGCGATACGCCATCACGCCACCTCGCAACCATTGCACAACGGCTTGGGTATCCGCAGTCCGCTCCACCGGGCAGCGATGGCCCGAGGCCGTCAAAGCTCCAGGCTGCAGGCCACGGGACGACCCGAATAATTTGACCACTCTTGAGCCTGGCTTCTGGCTGAAGTCGTGACGATCCCGCACGCTTTGCTGTCCCTCACCGATGTTGCCGAGATCCCCAAAGCGGATTTCGCCCGTGCAGCCCACCACTGTTGAACTGCTTGAAAGCATTGGTGCGATGAGAAGCTCCAAGGACCGTGGATCGTGGATCCGCAGATCGTCGTCCAGGTACACCAAAATCTGGGCGCCTGCATCCGCAGCCACCCGCCAACCCAGGTAACGCTGGTAGGCCAAATTTGCATGGTTTGATGGAACGTAGCACACGGAGACATTAGACTCTCGCAACAAGTGCAAAACCTCTCCAGAGCGCGGGTCTCCATCCATCACAACGAAGTAATCCGGCTGGACACTTTGTTTCGCGAGATCGCGCAAAAGTTCCGCGAGCAGGCGGGACCGTCGGAATGTAGGAATTGCAATGGTGATTCTGGAATGGCTCATTCGCAGCCTCTTGTGTTAGACACACTCCGACCTCGCTCGTTCAGGGCTGCGACCTGTCCGAAGATGTCAATCATTCTCGGAAACAAGCAGTGCTGCGAGTATAGCATTTCAACATGGGCACGGCCTGCCCGCCCTAATTGCAGTCGGAGGTTTTCGTCACTCACAAGCGATCTAAATGCTGCGACCCATTCGCTGTCTGACCCGCAATGAAATCCTGTCTTGCCGTCCAAGACGATGTTGCAGTTGGCACCCACCGGTGAAACCAGTGCCGGAATCCCGGCACTCATGTACAGGATAGCTTTCATTCCGCATTTCCCTCGCTCAAATGCGGCGTCTCTAAGCGGCATCGTCCCAATGTCAATCTCCTGCAGATCTTCCGCCTCAGTTGCCTCTTTCCACGGAATATGCCGCCATTTGACGCCTGACCAATCAAGCTGAGGCAATTCATCCGAAATGACGAGAAACTCAAAGTCGACGGTTTTGGCGAGCTCCATCAACGGCCCTTTAAGCATGGGCACGTAATCACGCATGGGTTGGTGTGAGCCTGACCATCCGATGCGGAGCGGTCCCGGCCTTCTGGATTTTACGGGGCGGTAATATTCAGTATCCACCACACTTGGCCACACACTTACACTAGGGTGGATTTCACGGGCGAACGACGCAAGTTGCTCATTGCCCGCAGTAATCCACGCGAAGGAGGGAAGTATTTTGCGCAATTTGTTCCCCCGCGAAGTAAGATGAATTGCATCATCAAAGTCGAAAATTAGGCGTGGATTGGTTTTCGCCAGGAGCGGCTCAATAAAGTTTACCTTGATCTCAGGCACAAGGTCTCTGTTCATCATGATTACGTCAAAGGAACTGGCGTCTCGAAGAAGGGGGATCATGTTAATCAGGCGGAGAACCGTCACCGCTCGCGAATGCAGGCGCCGGCTCATTTGCCCGAGGAGCGGACTTTGCCATTCGCGAGGAAACCATTGCGTCCGCACTACCACCTGCACCCCTGCCGTTTCAAGGGGCTTCACGAATTGCAGAATCCGGTACCGGGCTGACGGCGCCGAGCGACTGCCTGGAAGGAGCAACACTCTCATTCAGCCGACGTTATTCTTTGCACCGGCCTTGCCCCTGCGGCGACGGTGAGTCCTCTGCCAGATCCAGGCTTTGTTCACCGCTTTCTTGATCCAATAGCCCACTTTTCTTTCACCAGTCTGAACGCGCAGGAAACGGATCTCTTGCCGCAGCAGGATTAATTGACGGTGCAAGTCAGAGAGGTCACGGTTTTTAAGAATTGGATGCTCAGGGTACAGCTTGGCGAGGTCGAAATGTTCGGTTGGCAGCGCAACCCCACCAAATTCCACCGGAATAATCCTAGGATCGAGTTTGACGGGCCTTTGGTCAGATCGAGCAGCCCGGCCTTCTGCAATCATGGCTTCTGCCAGTGCTACGAGCCGAGGTTGAGCAGCAGACCGGCACTCCAAGTGGTTGTATAGGATCTCCGCCTGAAAATTGAGACGCCGACTGGATGGCTGCTCCAGTTCCCTCAGGGCTCCCGCGATCTGGGCCTGCGCAGTAATGCACCACGCAGCAGGAAGATACTGCGGACTGTTTGTGTAGTCCAAGACTCCCGTTGGCAACCCCGCCAACATGGCTTCCAAGGCCAAGGTAGATGGAGTTGTGAGAACTGCGTCCACTTGCTCAAACGCGTCTCGCAGGGATTGTTGCCGCAAGTTCGGAAAGCAGTCCGTCAGGTTGAGCTTTTCATCGAGGCCGCGCCGAAGCCTCCAAACGGGCTCCCATGCAGTCTGTTGCTTGAGGAAGGCCGCCAGCTCGGTGAGCGATGCTTCGACCAGCGACATTTGTTCCTGGGTAAACGCGGGCGTATTTGCTGTTGCGATGAGCAGGCGCTTTGGGCCGCCATGGGGTGTCCTGCAAACAGGTCTGGTGATGTAATGATCAAACCGAGGCGCGCCCACGAGTTCGCACTTCCCCATTGCACCCCAAGCCTCAAGAGTGCGGGCACTGGCCCATCCAAAGCAGGCCACCTTGTCAGTTGTGACGGGCTGGTTGTACGGCGTCCCTCCCCCCATTCCAAATCTTGGATTTTCCCATTGATTGCGCCACTCAATGATTCCGTCCATTAAATAGAGGCTTGGGATGGACATCTGTCTCGCTTTGTCCACGCAGCCCGAAGACTCGTACGAATCGCAGCTTGCGGTCACCAGCAGGTCCGGCTTGTGCATCTGAACGCATTCCGGACTCCAATCCGCAGTTTTTGTCAGCTCAAATGCCTCGCCTAACGGAGCGTAGTGCCCCTCTTGCTGGCGGCAAAGTGCGAGCACCTGGGGGCGCAGATTTGAGAGTGATGAGGGCTGGCTCACGAGGTTACCCACTCAGTCATATCTAAGCGGGCGCGACCCATTGGCCGCGCCTGTTGGCGAAAACGGGAAGGAGCAATCCTGGTTCATACGAGTTATAAGCCTTGGCAAATCATAGTAATCCGGAAGTAAGACGGAGGCAGCACAACTCCGCGCGCTAGCAACTAGTCTTGGCCGCAGATCGCATGATATCGGATGAGCCCGAGGCTGTTGGTTTCCTTGATCAGGCGATTAGCGTTAAGAGTCAATTCTGTGCAATCACCTTCCCTCGACCGCCTAAAAGCATCCGCTTCACGAGTCGACCTGCCTTGATAACCCTTCGCCTCAACCCCAAAGCCAAGCTTCGGGCGTGCCATTTTAGTGACAAACACCCGCGCCATCTGCGCCGGTAGTTCTGAAGAGCCTTCAGGACTTGATCGGTTTCGGCTGGAACAGACAAGGGCTGGTCAGGACCATCCTTCTGCTTTTCAGCGATAACGAAAAGGTGTTGGGGTTCCCGCCAATCGTTACCCCCCTCATCCTTGTGGAACGACCGGAAACAGTGTTTGGTTAACAGGGCCTGAAGGGTTTGCGGAGAGAAACTGGACGGATGCACGTAACGTAAAAAATACCGGTCCAAGGACCGAAAAGGTTTCAAGATGTTGGGCACTTCCACGGCGAGGATGCCGCCGTCGGAGAGCAGCGCGCGACATTGCCTCAGAGCCTCATTCGGATCGTAGAAATGTTCCAACACGTGCGCCATGTAGATGACATTGAAAGTCCCGTGGGTGGTGGGATGCAACTCCGCCAAAGTGCCGCGCAGGTGCGGCAGTCCAGTTTCCGCCAAAACCTGGCAGAAATCGGGTGAGGGCTCAACACCCAACACTTCACAACCCCGCTGCCGCGCCCACCAAAGGAATAGACCCTGCCCAGGACCAACCTCCAGAAGACGGCAGCCAACCAGGGGCCTCGCCTGCTCAAGCGCTGTGAACTTCGCGGCCAAATAAACCGGTTCTCTCTTCAAGCGGTCACCCTCGGGCTTCGGCGTGATGTGACCGTAATAATCGGCGTAAGCCTCGCGGTAGAATCGTTCGTACGTCTCACGGGCCGGCAGCGGATTCGTAAAGACAAACGAACATCCGTTGCAAATGACCGTCGTCAAATCCAGGCCATGCTGCATCCGCTCACTGACAGTGGTATGCCGGTTCCCGCCGCACAGCGGGCAGGGGCGCGTTTCAGTAACCCGAGTCCACAGAGAGTTACCAATCATACAGCCAGTTTGAGCGCCACCCAATTCTCAGAGGTCCACCCAGGAAGTTGATTTCCGCCTAAAAACCGACATGGATCCAGCTTCCTCGACGAGCTCAAGTGTCTGCTCCTGTTTTTCAAGGATATTCTCCCGCAAGCGCTTCAGTTCAGACCATTGCGTGGCGAATTCCCGCTGCTCCGCCATGTCGTGATGGATTATGAAACCGCCGACTCGGACGAGCTTACCCCATTTGTTGTGATCTCGACGAGCGCCATCGTAACTATGGTCACCATCAATAAAAACAAAATCGAGCACTTCACTCCAAGGAACCTGGTTTGCATCGGCGGTGATCAACTCCACACGATCAGCAACCCCTGCACGCCGCAACACGCGGAGCAACTCGTCATCATTCTGAGGCGCGATATCAATCGAAGTCACTCTGCCCGTGGAGCCGGCGGCAACGGCAAGCAGCACCGTGCTGGCACCGTGGAACCGTCCAATCTCGACGCCGTGAGGGTTGCGCAGTGATCGAACCGTCTTAAACAGGGTTGCTGCTTCGTCAAAGTCTTGTCTCAGCAGTCCCCGGTTTAGTGGTGTATTCCAAAACAGGAAGGCCAAATCTTCGAAATGCAACAAAGCCTCCTTAAAATCAGCATTGTCCCAGCGGAATGACGATCGATGTCTGGCACCTTTCGTCACAACCAAGTCAGGGTTGTTGCTGAGTAAAGCCTTGAGAAACTGGTTGGGAGCGAGAGCGACCAATTGCCGACACAAGACCGCCGCGATGCGTTTCAAGAACAGCATAGTATTCCTTGGCAAATGGTTTGGCTTGTTTAGCTCGGAGACGATGCAACAGATACGCTCCGGTAGCAGGTGCGGCTTACTTTGGTGACGGTGGCCACCACTAGATTTCGAAGTCCGTTATCGAAGGCGATTAACCACAATAAACCGAACCCGGCAATAGCGGTCAGCCCAGCTCCCACACCAGCCCCGAGAAAGCCACCGATTTGTTTTCCCGCAATCTGTGCTAAGAAAACAATCGGAAGCAGACAAGTGCCGACAGCCAGTATCGGCAGGGCGTCTTGCCTCACGAACGTGAACCAAGAACGATTAAACAGGCGGGCGGTCAGCAGTGGCAAATACCAGGTTGAGGTCAGCAGGCCCGCAACCGCAGTTCCAAGAACAATTCCGATCAGGCCCAGGTAATAGCCCAGCAGGACCGAGAGTCCGAGATTGAGGCCCGCCTCGACCGTGCGGCTCAAGGCCTGAGGTCGAACCACCAGCGCCGCGGAGAGCACAGCGCGGTTGGGCAGAACCCAACTGTGGACAATGAGGTTGAGGGCCAGCGCCAGACTCAGCAGGGGGCCGCCAAAGTTTTGCCCGCCCACCCAGCGAGTGACGAATGGCTCGTTGCCGGCCCAAAGACTGAACGCGGCAATCACGGCAAAGCCGGTTGACAGCGTGAACAGGTGGCGATAAACGCGCTGGGCTTCCGCGATTTTGTTTTGGCCCAGCAACTGGCCCAACATGGGCCGTGCGGTGTTCGTGATCTGATCGAGCAGGCCGCCGAAGAGCGCATACACCCGGCCCGTCAAGGACAGCGTAGTGACTGTTTCGACCGAAATCATCTTGGCCGCGACCACCCGGTCAAAGGAAGTGATCAGGATGCCGGCGATGCCGCCCAAGCTGAACCAAATCCCGAGGTTGCCCAGACCCTTGAGCACATCCCACGAAGCAAGAACCCAGCGGATCTGCAGCCCGGGCAACAGCCGCCAAGTTCGCCACACCGCGATTGCGGAGGTGATAAGCGTGGCAGCCAAGCTGGCAAAAGCCAACGAATAGAGTCCCCAACCCTCCTTTAGCAACAACACCGTCAGGACCGTGCGGATGGCGAGCAGGGCAAGCTTGAGGAGGTTGTCTATGTGAAGCTGCTGGTGGGCAACGAGCAACGCCGAAAAGGTTTTGGTGCTGAATCCGATGGCCGATCCCAAAACCAGCATTCCCATCAGGACCGAGGTGGTGCGGTGCAGGTCCGGTCGCACCGGAAAGAAATGCGGAATGCCGAGGGCCAAGGCGCTGCCGACCGCCAACACCATCAGCACAATCACGTTCTGAGTAAAGAAGGCCGTGCTCGCCAGACGGTTCAACCTTTCGGCGTCGGGTCTGCCGGTAAGTTGGGCCGCCTGCACATTCAGCCCGGCGGTGATGCCCAGATCAAGCAACCCCAGCCACATGAGCAGATCGCTGGCGAGAGCGAAAAGCCCGTACTCCTCACGATCGAGAAAACGCAGCGTGAACGGTGTGAGCCAAAGACCAACCAGGATTGTGGCCAGCGTGGCGGCGTAGCCCGTGGTCAATCCCTTGAGGTAGTTGCGAGTTCGGGACATCTAAAGAAAAGCAGAAAGCAGAAAGCTAAAATACTGAAATGCTGCCCAGTGAAGTAAGCCCGGCGGAGTAGCTCTGCACTACACGGGCCAAGGCGAACTTCACGGGGCAAGCCCGGTGAAATAGCCCGGTGGAATACTGAATGGATTCCATGGGCCAGGGGTCACTTCACCGGCCAAGGAAAGCAGAAATGGGGACGACTGACCAAGGAGCGTTTACGGTTCGGCAGCAACGGTGGAAGGCTTACGGCCTTCGATTCGGACCAACCCCGGCAGCCGCTCGCGCACGGCCTGCTCCGCCGCAGCCATGTCGGGGTAACCTTGACAGATGATCTGCAACGTTTGCTGGCCCATGCCTCTCCTGCCAGCCCAGACGGTGCGCAGGCGATCGCCGGTCTTGGTTTTGCCGAACCCGGCCTGGGTCTCGGCGCCGTCTTCCCACAATAGAAAGAACACGTGCAGCAGGCGGCCACCACTTTCAAAGGTGTAGAAGCGGAAGGGGAGATTCAGGCCGTTGGCATCTAAATACCTGGTGTCGGACATGTCCAGCATATCGTGTCCGCTGCCGACGAGGCAATACTCGGGCCGGTGGCCCTGGGCTGACATTCGAGCGGCCGGGTCGCCCGCATGCCAGCGGAAACAGTAAACAGACCATTTCGTGCCGTCCGGTTCAGTCCAACTGCCACCGTTTTCCACGTCGTGTTTCAACAAATTGGCGGAGGCTGGTGGGACTTTCACAGGCTGGAAGCTCGGGAGGTTGGTCGGGTAGCTCGTCCACCATTGGGCGGTTTCGGCGCGGTTCAGGTGGTGGCTGCGATACCAGGCTTCGGTGGCGACGATGCAGAGGAGGGAGTAGAGGCCGATGGCCATCAGGAAGCGGCGGCACGAAGCAAAAGCTGAAATTGAGAAAGCTGAAAGCTGAAATTGGGGCGGTTGAGGGGTTGAATCACCAGAAGTCAGAGGGCGGAGGTCTGAGGTCGGTGTCGCCAGACTATTTCCGTTTTCAGCTTTCCTTGGCCCGTGAAGGTTTCCTCGGCCTGTGGAATCGCTCTGGTATTCCACGGGGCCGCTTGCTTCACTGGGTCTTGGCGCGGGAAGTCCTTCCGTTACTTCACGGGGCTGCTTTCGGCTTTCGGTGGCGCGTTTTACGAGCACGGCGACGCCCCAAAGCACAAAGAAGCAGGCAATGGTGATGGTGAAGCCCGCGGGGTCGTGCCACTTGTCAATGGCGCTGAGGCCTTCCTTGCTCGCCTGCCAGGTGAGGATCAGGGTGCGAACGACATTGAAGCCAAACGCGAGTAGTAATCCACCAAACACCAAGCCGGCCCGCGCCCAAACGCGCAGCCGATAGAGTTCACCCAGGAACAGCGCGGCCATCAACGTGGATTGGAACGAACGGATGCCGCTGCAGGCTTCGTCCACGCCCAACACGCCGGTATCAATTTCGATGAGATTGCCGCGTTGGAAGGCGGGAACACCAAACCAGCCGATGATTTCGACGGTCAAGGAAGCCGCCATCTGCATCAGGTTTTGGGTGAGGCCGTGCTCAATCCGGTACGGCCACTTGACCGCCACCAAGATGAAGCAAACCGGGAAGGCGAAGTGACGGACCCAAGGAGAAAAGCTGAAAGCTGAAAGCTGAGAGTTGAAAGCTGAAGCGGGAGGGCCGGCGAGATGGAAGGCGTAAAGAGTGAGCGCAACAACCAGGGCCGTCAAAGGCCAGGTGATGAGCGGCCAGTCCTGATTGATCTCATGGATGACGCGGAGGGGGAGGAGCAGCAGGCAAAGCAGAAATATGGAAAGCAGAGAGTAGAAATTAATCCTGGCTGGGCCAGTTTCTGTTTTCTGCTTTCTGCTTTCTGCTTTTGTGCCTTGAGGCCGATCCAGCCAGCGGCGGAACAGGAGTCCCAGCGCAAAGAAGGGAACAAACCAGCCGAAGGCGTATTGCTCGTTGGTTTCCCACGTGTAGCCCAACTGCCTGATCAAATCCAGCCAGAGGATGCTGAACAGAGCGATGGGGAGCCATAGCTTCAAAACCCGGTTGAGGGTTGAAGGTTGCCCCGGTGAGATAGGCGACCCGGTGGAATACTGGTCTGATTCCACGGGGCAAGCGGCCACCTCACGGGGTGAAGAAGGAGAATGGTGGACGGACTTCACATTCAAAATCTGAAATGCGGAAAACTGAGAGCTGAAATCACAGTGAAGGATGAAAGGTGAAAGCTGAAAGCTGAAACAAGCCAGACTCCCGGTTCCTTGGGAGTTTACAGAACAAGCGAATCGTCACCGAAGCAAATGCCTTCGTTCGCTGCCTTAACTCAGCCTTCCACTTTTCGTAGTCGTTTGCCATATTCTGAAGGATGAAATCTGAAACCTGAAAGCTGAACCGTGGAATGCGGCGAGAACTTCAGCTTTCATCCCTCATCCCTCATCCCTCATCCCTTATTCAGCCCGCTGCCTACGAGCGGTCCCGTCCCAATTTTGGATGCCGGCGCTGGTGCTTCACAATGGTGATCCGGATTCGATCATTCCCCACGCAGCGGAAGTAAATGACGTAAGGGAACCGGGTCATCAAACAACGTCGAATGTCGGACTCCACGAGCATCCATCGCTCCGGCTTGGCCGTAACTCGCAGGACCTGGCTTTCGAATTCGTCAATGAATGCCTGGCCCAAGCCGGGGGAGCGATTCTCGTAGTAGTCGCGAATTTCCCGCAACTCCCCTTCGACCGCGGGATGGTATTCCAGCCTCATCGGCGGAGCCGGGCCATCATCTCGTCATGCCGTACCGGGGAAACTTCGCCGGCCTCGATTTGCCGGTCGCGTTCCTGCGCGAGAGCCAAAGCAGCACGCTCATCCATCTGCGCGGACGCCGTGTGCGGGTCGGACAGGCTTTCCCACAGCGACTCGGCCAGCAAGGCGCGATCCCTCGGAGGAAGCCGCAAGGCTTCGGCAGCAATCTGTTCGATACTCATGGAGTCATTATAGCCGCGGTTTCCAGAGGTAAAAGGGGAAACTGGAAAACCAGACCACCGCAGCAAAGCGGGTCCTTGGCAGATTTCACAGATTCCATTGCCCTTTTTTCGTGGAGCGGCAAGGAGTTAGAACGCGCGCCAACCACTTAGGAACTCGAGGCGGTTCTCCATTTCTTCCGCAGTCAGGGTTTTGATCAGGCGCAGCAAGCGATTGGTTTGTTCGCCAATGGAATAGCGCTGTTGCGGTACCAAAATAATCCCCGCGTGCCGCTGGCCACTTCGCATCATCTCGGAATGAAGCCGGCAAAAGTCGCCCCGGTTTGAACTGTAAATGGCACGCCCGTGACTGGCAGCCCAGTTGAGTTGCTCCGTGTCGGGCTGCCCGTCCATGCCGCTTTCAATCGCACTGACCACCTCCACTCCACGCATTCGCAAAGCTCTTAACAAGTCCAAATCGCTGGAGTCCTCGTCCAGGTAGAGACGAACGGTCATGCGCGGGTTTCCGTCTGCCGCTGAGCCATGTGTTCACGCTCGATCCGGTCTGATTCGGCTGCTTCCGCCGCCATCTCGCGATCCATGATGTCCTGATTGGCGTAATAAAACGCGAGTGCCGCATGCACTTGGGAAAGCGAAAGATGGCCGATGCGGATCGCGATTTCCTCCGGGGTCAATCCCGATTGATGCCACCGGACAATGGTTCGAACCGTCACGCCAGTATCGGCAATATGCGGAGTGCCGCGCTTGATGCCCGGAGTGCGGGTGATCAGGCTGCCGATTTCAACTTCGGTTGTCGCAACGTTCATGCTGAGAAGATGCTTGATCTCATTCGCCCCGTCAATTCGCGTGAAAACCGGTCACCACTGCGGATGGAGCAATGAGCTGGCTGACCAGGGCAGGCAGAATCTCGAGCCGTCCAAGCTGATGCAAATACTGGAGCGGCGAGGGGTTAGAACGCACGCCAGTTGCTGAGGAACTCCAGGGTGTCTCGCATGTCATCGGCAGTCCGAGCTTCGCAGATCCGCAGTAACCGCCTCAGTTCCTCCCCAATCGAGACCGTCTGTTGGTCGCCGAGGATGATTCCGGCGTGGGGGCGGCCCGCTCGAAGAAACTCAGAATGGAGGCGGCAGAAGTCGGAGGCATTGTAAGTGTAGATGGCGCGTCCGCGCTCCGCCGTCCACAGCAGTTGCTCTTCGTCCGTGCAGCGCCAGAGCCCGCGCTCGCGACTCGACGTGACGTCCCACCCGCGATGGCGCAAGCCGTGCAGCAAAGCGTGAGCATCGGCATCTTCATCCAGATGAAGCTTGAGAGCGGTCAAGGTTTGGCGGGCGGAGTACGTACGAGGCTGCGACCAGCCGCGCGCTCTTCTTCAAGGAAGCTCTCAATGTCCTCGTGATGCAAATGGTAATATGCCAGCGCCGCATGAATCTCCGCGGGCGTCAACGTGGTCAATCGTTCACCGATGTCTTCGACACTCAAGCCGAGTTTCCACCACCCGGCGACCCTGTGGACGCCCACCCGGTGCCCTTTGATTCGGGGTTTGCCGCCCAGGATGCCCGGGGTACAGACGATCATGGTCCCCAACTCGGTGGCAACCGTCTCAGCGATCATGCTCATGGCAGCAACTTGACAGAGGTGGCCACGCCCGTACCGGCAATATGCGGAGTGCCGCGCTTGATGCCCGGAGTGCGGGTGATCATGCTGCCGATTTCAACTTCGGTTGTCGCAACGTTCATGTCAGGAATCTGCCTGAAAAACCGAATCTGTCCAGACCCAGACTCAATGATGAAGGATGAAAGGTGAAAGGTGCTAATTGCCCTCGTCAACCAGCAATTCTCATTTTGCCCCGGAGCGCGATTGTGTCGTCTCGACCAGTCGCAGCAGACCGGCAAATTTGAGGTTGTTTGGACTGTCGCAGCGCTGCGGCTGGTGCTTCGCACACAGCCGCGCTCCGCAAAATGAGAATTGCTGCTCGTTAAGGCGTTGCTTCACTTTCTTGGACATGCTGCTCACTCATATCGCTTTTCGGTTCTCAGTCTTCGGTTTGCTGGCATCGCAACGCTGGAATTCATGGCGACACTTCGTGCCGGTCAATTCGCAGGCCGTTCTTCGCTGGCTCGCGATTCACCTGCCGCCGCCTCGGTTGCCGGTCGAGCGTTGATAAGCGGGCACTTTCAACCCCTGCGCGACGTCACCGCCGCGCGCCACCGTTTCCTTGCGATTACTGCGTCCGTACCTGGTCGGGCCCTAAAAAGAAGCCGGAGGCGCAAAAGCATTGCGCCTGACCTCGGGCAGCCATCGCGGTCTTGAACAAAAGGTTCATCGTCATGAAATCGTTTTGGTGGATTTGGCCACGCTGTAATAGTCGGCGTACTTGTAGTAGTAATTGGAGCGCGCCGAGGCGTCCGCCTGGTTGAACACCACGCCGAGGATCCGCGCATTGCGCTGATAGAGCAGGTCCAGCGCTTCGCGGGCGGGGCCGGCGCGGGAAAACCGGCGGCGCAGCACGAACAACACCCCGTCCACCTTGGGCGCCAAGGTGGTGGCATCGTCCGCGGCAAACACGGGGCTGCTGTCAATGACCACGTAGTCAAATTGCTGGCGCAGGCGGGCCAGCACCTCGAGCAAGGCCGGGCCCATCAAGGCGTCGCCGCAGTGGCCCGCGCTTTTCCCGCTGGCAAGGAAGGTGAGATTGGCCATCGAATTGGTCTGGAGCGCCTGCTCCAGGCGGGCTGGATTCTGGAGCGTTTCCGCCAATCCAGGGGCGGGTGCGAGGCCGACGAGTTTGTGCAGGACGCCCTTGCGCAGGTCGGCATCCACCAGGACGACGCGGGCGCCGCCCAGCGCAAGCGCCCGGGCGAGGTTCGTGGCCACGGTGGATTTGCCTTCATGCGGCACGGCGCTGGTGACGAGGATCACCCGCGGGCGCTCGGCTTCGACCGCCATGAAGAGCAGGGCGGAACGCAGGCTGCGAAACGACTCGGCGTAGGCGTGACGGGCATCATCCGCTTGCAGGAGCGCCGAGTGGTCGTCGGACTTGAGGTCCAGCAACTCAGGCACCTGGCCGACGATGATTTCACCGAGCTTCTCGTTCACCTCGCTGAACGAGGTGAAGCGGTCGTCACGGATCATCACCAACAGCACCAGGCCCAGACCCAGGCCGAGGCCCCCAAAGCCGCCCCCCGCCAACAGACCCATTTCCCGGGTGTAGCTGCGGCGGGGCAGGTCGGCGGGTTCAAGAATGGCGAGGGTTTCCTGATCAATGTTGCGGCTGATGCCGACATTCTGCACGAGCAACGAAAGCCGCTCGTAGATGCTTTGCTGACGCTGGACGTTGAGCCGCAGGCGCTCGGCTTCCGCAATCCGGGTGTTGGATTCGATCACCTTCCGTTCCCATTCGCGGATGGAGGTTTCGACGTTCTCAATGCGCAACTGGTTGGCCTGCCGGGCGGCGGCCAACTGTTCGCGGCTGCGGAAATGGAACATCTCGATGAGTTTCTCGGCGCGCTCCAGGTCGGTATCGAGTTTCACGATCCTGGGGTGTTTGGGGCGCAGATAGCGGCTGAGGCGGTCGCGTTGCAGTTTCAGGAGGGCGACTTCCTGGAAGGCGGCCGGCAGGTCGGCGGAGGTGCGTCCGGCCAACGACGCGGTCATCGCCGGCACCAGCAGATCGGGGCTGGCGTTGGTGCCGGCCGCGTCGGCGGGCGCCGGGCCCTGAGTGACAGCATCCAGCAGGCGGTTTTCGAGCAGCAGATCCGAGAGTTGCGTCTTGAGGCGGGCCAGGTAGCCGCCGGCGATGGTGCCTTCCTCCTGCAAGATGGCGAGGTTGTTGGTGCGCTGAAAGGCGGTGAGGACGTCCTGCTCCGCTTTCAAGTCGCGTTCGGCGCGTTGAACCTGCTCGGTGATGGAGGCCAGCGTATCGCCCGAGACGATTTTGCGGATGTTACGTTTGTACTCGAGATAGACATGCATGAGCGCGTCGAGATAGGCCCGCGTGTACGCGGCATTCGCACTGGAAGCTTCGAGGCGGAACACCGAGCTCTTGGAAGTTCCGGCCACCCGGACGGCCACCAGCATGGGCTCGCCATCCGTGCCGAGGGGGATGTTGTTGCTGGTGGCCCGCAGGCGCTCCATGGCCAGTTGGCGCAAGGTTCCGCTTTGCAGCAATTCCGTCTGCGTGCCCAGAAAGTTCTGCACGTCCTCGGAGAACAGCGAACCTTCCGGCAGGCGCAACTTGAGGGTTTCCCACATGCGGCCCTGCGAGACATAGAGGGGAGGCTGCCACCAGACGATGGCGGCGGCGGCGGCCAGGCCGAGCACGAGGGTCAGCGCCGGCACCCACCACAGCTTGAGCAGGAACGCCAGCAACCGTTGGGGGTGGAAGTGAGCCGGCGGGGCGACCGCATCCTCCACGGGGCCGACCATCTGGTACTCCGGCCGGAAGGTTGGTGGGTTGGGTGGATTCACAAAGACAAGGTTGGTTTTGGCGTTCCGGGCTGGGTGGGTGAACTAGAATCGTATCAAGCGTTCCGGGATGTAGATGAGGTCGCCCGGTTGCAGGGGCAGGTCGGCCGAACTCCGGCCCTTCTCGAGAATTTCCGCAACGTCCACGGTGAAGGTTTGATCCGTGGCATCGGCCACGCCGGTCTTGCGGGTGACTTTGACGTTGCGCCGGTCGGCAAAATCGTTGAAGCCGCCCGCCCGCAGGATGGCCTTGCTCAAGGTGAGCACTTCATCGCTGGGAATTTCCTGGGGTCCAGGCATGCGCACCGGCCCGACGAGGTACACCTTGCCCCGGCTCCGGGTCATCAGGTCCACCGCCAGAATCACGGTCGCCTGGTAGTAATACTCCTTTTCCAACTCGGCCTTGATTTCACGCGCCAGCTTCTGGCAGGTCTTGCCGACCCCGGGGAAGCGGCCGATATAAGGGACTTCGAGTTCCCCGGAGTCCGTGACGAACAGCGGTTTGGGATCTTCTTCGTCCTCGACGATCCGGAAGCTCAACCGGTCGCCGATGGCCAGGATGTATTTGTCATCCAAGGCGTTCATGCTGTCGGTGGTCGCCGCGGCGGGAGCGTTGGTGGTCAAGGCGTTGCTTTCCGGAAGGGCCGTCGTTACTCCGGTGGCCGGGGCGGGAGTCCACTCCGGGAACAGGTGTGAGATATCAGTGAACTTTGGCTGGGCCGCCAGGAGCGAAGTCCCGGCCACCCATGACAGCCACTTAATGGCCAAACGCCAGCGGCCAAGCCTTGTTGCGCCGCGGGAGCGGCAGACGGAGGGCGGCGTCTCGCTGACCGGTGGCGCGCAGGCCGCCTGACCAGGAAGGCATTTGCCCGAGCCGAGGGCGATCCGGTTCACGAGCTGGGACGGGCGGGGTTCCGCATTCATCATGGGCGATAGGTGAGTTGCAGTTGAATCAGGTTCTGGGTGTATTCCCGGGTGGCCTCATCGGAGGCACGCAGCGTCAGGCGGTAGTTGAGGCTCACACTGGCCGCCTTCATGAACGCGTAACTCAACCCGACGCCGCCACCAAACCAATCATAAGTTTCCGAGAGATTGCCGATGGCCGTACTGTTGTCCTGTTCGCCATGCTCGTAGGCAAGCGAGGTGGTGAGGGTCACGTGCTTGAGGAATCCCCAACTGGCGTTCCAGCGCACGTAAGTATCCTCGATCAAATCGGATTGCACGCCCAGCCGGAGTTCATGGCCGACGCTGAGCGAGTAGCTGAGAATGTCCGTGGGTTGATGGGTTACCGTCAGGTCCGCATACCAGGAGGAGCTGCGATCGTCGGCCTCAATGAACCGGCTGGTCTGGTCGAACCGGTAAAGTGAGTAGCCGCCCCGCGGTTGCACGCGGAAATGGGCGCCGGGCTGCCAGTCCGCGTACGTCCCTAGGCTGTATCCGGTGTTGTCATTCAAGTAGGCTTGCTCGTACTTGGTGAAGGAAGCCGAGCCCTCCAAGCCTACCAGCACCCGGGGATGCACCTTCAATCCCGCCCGGGCAAAAAGCAGCTCCGCCGCGCGGTCTTGCGACTCGAACTCATTTTCGGGAGAGATGACATTCAGGTGGTCGTAGCCGGCACTGAGCGTGACATCCTGCAAATCCCAAGTGACCGAAAGGCCGGCCGTGTTCTCAAACGTCCCGTATTGGGCGGTGTTCGCGACGGCCGCTTCCTGCGCGGAATCCTGAACATACTGAAACCGGTCATGGAGGTTGATCCAGAAATCCTTGACGTAGATGTCAAAGGAAATTCCCGAGCCGGATCGCAGCCGCCACGTGCTGAGTTCGTCGTGGTCGAAGTAGTGGTCGTAGCCAAAGCCCACATCGAGGTACAACAAGTTGTGCTGGGAGATCGGATAGTTGAGGTTGAAGCGCAACTCCGGGCGCAGGATGAAATCATCCTCCTCACCGGTCTTGGAGGTATAGATGTTATCGTTCCAGTCCAAGCCCAGTGACGGGGTGACGAGCATCCGCAGATCGCCGGACTTAAAGGTGTAGGGGAGGGCATCGGGCCGGACCCGGCGGGCTTCCGCCGCTGCGTGCCCCGCCATCGAACTGCGCAATGCTTCCTGCGCAGGGGCCGCCCGGGTCATTAAGAGCAACAAACTGCCAACGCCCAGCCAACCGGCAACCCGATACAATCTGCCCCACGGGACGCACCGCCACCGGGCGGAGAAGCCCTGACTGGCCCGGAGCCGACTGGGATGCGGTGCGTTCATAACTGGACGCCGGAGGTGGCAGCTCCAAGAGCGCCACCAAACAGGCCAGGGAACGATCCGGCCAATACGGCGAGGCCGCCGGGGCCGGGGCACTTTGGTTGGCTGAGGGATGCCTTCATGGAATCGCGTTGGCCCGTTGCGCTACCGGCCAAGAGAGGCCGCTCGAAACTGATATTCCTCCTTGGTGAATGGCGTCGAAATCGCGTTCGCCATCGGATTCAGGCAGCCATCCGGGGCAAGCGATTCCGTCGGGCGGCTGGCCGGAACTGATTTTGGCAGGCAAATAGTTGGGCCGGGGTTCGAATCCCGGTCATCGGGCCGGCCGCTCAACGGACACAATCCGTTGGCGCGGAGCGGACAGTCAGGCTCGCCCACCGCGACCTCCGGGGTGGCAGGTTTCGTTCGCACACCCGTTTTTCGCCACTGTCCCGGGCTGGTGCCGAACCGTCGCTTAAAGCAGGTATTGAACAAGCCCAGATGGTTGAAGCCACAGCGTTCGGCCACGTTGATGACCTTGGCGTCAGGATCGCGCAACAACGACACGGCCTTCAACAAACGCATCTCCATGCGCAAAGCGGCCACGGAAAAGCCAAAGTATTGATGGAACAGGCGGTTCAGATGGCGCCGGCTGCAACTGAACTTGCTCGCCAATTCCCCAACCGAGAGCGTCAACAACTGATCGGCCGACAATCGCTCAAACACCTGGATCAGGTGCTCCTCAGCGCGAATGAATCCCACACGCTGACTGTGCGCCTTCTTGAATTCCAGGGTCAGGATTGCGGAAACCACCCGCAACAATTGCGTGCGGTGATCAAGGTCAGATTGGGGAGGGACATCGGCCAGCAGCCGGTGGCACAACGTGGCCACGGGGTCGGTCGCCGGGTACAACCGCGGCTCATTCAACTCATCCAGAACTGTTTGCAGGAGATGAATCTCACTGGTGGCAAACAGGGGAAAGAGGTGTTCAATGCATAGGGAAAAGCACCAAAAGACCAGTCCGCCGGTGTCGGCGACGCAGACCTTGCCGCCGGAAGCCGCGTTCAAGACCAGCACATCTCCAGGCCCAAGCCGATGGGTCACGGGTTTTGAAACATATTTGCCCCCGCCCCCCTTCACCAACACGAAACCAACACCCTCCCCTCGATTCAGCCATTCATCAGGCGGCTTGAGACGCACCAACCGCAGCGTCAGATAGTCGCTTGCAAGCATGAGTTACCTCCATCAGGACTTGGTTTTCTCGTCAGCTACGCATCATCCTCCGGGATTGGTTATTCCGGTCGCCTCTGGATGGAACCGTTCCATCCCCAGGAAGCGAACCCGGGCAAAGCAGCGATGACTTGGAAAATTAATGCCACTCCCTTTAGGTGTTTTAGAGTTTTCTTGAATTCCGCTTAACCTGCCAACTCCCATGACTGACTCTCGGTTGCAAACCCTTTGCAACTCTTTCCGAGTGGGTTTAATTTAGCCAGATTTGCAGTATCAACGTCTATACATATTTGGGACAAGCTAGTACATATTTGGGACTATCACATTTGGGCCATCACCGCGATGCCTCACCAAGCGGCCAGGCCAGCTCTGATAGAGGGTGGAATTGCTCGGCTTGAAAACAGTCTTTAGTGTCTTACTGTTAGATAGTTAAGAATAGTCTTCAGTTGAATCCAGCCCCCGTGATCGAGAGTGGGATTGCAGGGCTTCCAGTGAATGATTTGGCCACCGTGGCAAAGTCACCCCGGCCAGGCTGGTGGTGATTCACGGTACCGCGTGCAGAAGAAGCTGTTCTGCCACCGAGAGTGTCAGGCACGTTCCGCCAACAATCGATCCACCGCGTCCTTGAGGGCCAGCAGGTGCGCGGGCTTTTGAATGACGAAGTCCAGCTGACTTTGGTTTTGCGGGGCAATTCCCGTGTACATGAGCACCGGTGTTGTTGGCGAACGTAGTTTGATGATGTGCGCCATCTCGCCGCCGGTCATGCCGGGCATGGAGTTATCCGTCACGACCAAGTCGTGAATCATGGGGTCGAACAAAGCGAGCGCTTCCTCGGCGGCGCGCGCGCTTTCCACCGCATAACCAAAGTTCGATAGAAACCACTTGGTGGTGATGCGGCTGATGTCATCATCGTCCACCAGCAGCAATGTCTTCAGGGGAGGTTTGGACTTGTCCCCAACGAATTCAGGCTCGCAGTTTTTGTTCATCTTACGACCGTTCGTAAACCCCAATCAAAGTCCTTAAGACGCGGCCATTACTTCCAGCACAACCCGCGTCAACTTCATGTATGTCAGTACCGTTGGCGCGTCGTCGGCGACCTGACAATCACCTTGCGTGGTTGGCGAAACATTCCCGATCCTGACCCAGTCACTGCTCCAGTCGCCAACAATCCCCAACCGAGGCCGCTTTCCCCCGCAATTTCATGCTGAGGTATCACCGCAAGCCGCTACATCGACTCCAGCGCTCAACTAACTAGGTTCTAAGCGCATATTGCGTTTTTGTCTATTCGGTATTGGGACAAGTACGGACATGGTTGGGACATGCGAACCTTCCGGATTTTTTCGGCGCAAACCTTTTCACGTGTCTCTCCTACACCCGCGCAGAGGGCATTCGCGGCAATGGTAGCGCATGAAAATGAATTTCGTGCCTGGGCACTTCCTGTCGAGGCGGCAACGAACATTGCGTGGACCGGGACTGAATATGCGATAATAGCGGACGGTGTGGTGCTGACCGGTGCGGGGCCTGCAAATTGGAACCATAAAATCGTCTCGGAATTCCGATGAATTACCGCGTCCGGGCGACTTGGACGGGCGCAAGGCTGCTGGGAACAGGCGGTGATTCCAAATTGGAAGCGTCCATTGGCTGGCCCTGACAAGGATCAGCGCAACGCGTGGCTCTGCCCGCCCGCCCACAACCGGAGTTGGCCCTGGGTGGATTGAAATGGAATCTGTGCGCCCGGATACTGGATCAACTGATTGGTGCTGCTGTCGAAGCTGCCCCACGCCTGAACCAAGCAGCTTGATGCTTCATCCATGAAGGCCGGCGTCATGTTGATGTAAAACGGCCCGGCCTTGTTCAGCACGATATTCACCCGGCGGCTGAATGATGCCCGGCCCCGCGCCGCCCGGATTTCCATTCGACTCCGCATGATTGATCCAGTTGGTTGTTCCAGTGCGGTCGTGGGCGCGGTGGGCTCCAAGGTCCTGCGCCGTAAACAGGATGTCCGGCCGGGTGGTAAAACGTTCGACCTGTTGGTAGGCGGGATAATCTCCCGCCTGGTAAATGTCCGTCCAACGGTAAGTTCTCATAACGGACCTGACTCCCGCTGATCAAGCATCTCAGTCCTCCGAGATCGTCACGTGACAGGTTGGTGACATACGATCCAACGTTGGGAGGCTGCCCCGCCGCAGTGGTGTCCTGAATGGCCAGCGGATCAACCGGAAACTCGACCGCATCGCAGAATTGGATCGTCGGAGAAGGTGCCGGCGTGGACTGAACGATCGCATAACTGAACAGGGTTTGATTGACATAAGATGACGGTTGCGCCGTCAAGGGGTCGAAGTTGCGTCGAACGACGTAGAAAAGATATGCGTTGCCAACTGGCTGGAAGTCCCGGACACAAAACGTGTGACGCTCCGGGTCGTACAAGCCCAATTGTTCCAGCGACAAGACCAGCGCTTGCGATTTGAGATCCACAAGCTTGAGTGCCTCGGCCTGGTGATTTAACCGCCACACCTCGAAAGGGAAATTGTCCAGGTTCATCTGCGCGGCGGGCGGCAGGTGATTGAGTATTTGAAAAGCAGCCTCCACCGCGGCCACGCCGTTCGAGCCAAAGTAGTCGAGAAATGATCGTTCAAAACCGTAGGTGATGACCGGAATGTTCCAGCGATAACCTTCGCCAAGGTTCATTGGCCCGCCGATATCATCCGCCTGACGGTAACCTTTGGTCCTGTCCATCCAATCTGTGTATGGCCCCAGCAGCGAAAACGCGTTCGCCCGAACCGCAAGGACCGCCAGTGACAGAATAATTGTGAGGCCGGCCTTCACCGGGGCGATTCTATGGCCCGCCAGGTTTTGCGCAAGCCACCGGTTGGAATGGGATCAAGCCTCGTTGTTACGGCTACTTCCCAATGCAGTAAAGCTTCGTTCCCGTGCGGATGAACAGCCGGTCGCGCACCGCCGCCACGGAGGCGCGGAGTTGATCGTCGCCGTCGTCGCCCATGGCAACGGAGTGGAGCAGTTTGAATTCATCGCCCGCCGCCACGACGAACACCTCACCGCGGAAATTCTGGAAGTAAATCTTGTCATCGGCGCCGGTGGGCGAAGATTCGATCTTCACGCGCGGCCCAAGTTCGCCGATCCACTCCACCTTGCCCGTGGCTGGGTCCACCCGCGAAAGCGTCTTGGTCTGGCGCTCACCGTTCAGCACGTAGAATTTACCCTTGTAAAACAGCGGTGTGGCGACATCGGCGGACACTTCGCGATCCTGGCTCACCCAGGCATGGTCCTTTTCGCTGAGGGAACCTTTCAGCCCGGCTTTAACCGCGTAGATGGATGCGCCTTTGGGACCACAAGCCAGCACAACGCCGCCACCGGCCACCGGCGACGGCACCAACCGCCAGTGGGTGATACGCGACGGATTCCACGTGCCCCAGTGCCAAAGCTCCGCCCCGGTCTTCAAATCGTGCCCGCTGATGAAGTCACCGCCCGCCACGAGCAACTCACGCCGGCCTTGATATTCGAAAGGAATCGGCGTGCTGAAGGCCTCCCGCGATTCCTCGCGGGCTTCGCTGGGCCGGATGTGCTTCCACAGTTCCTTGCCGGTTGCGGGATCCAACGCCAGCAAGTAGGAGTCGTTGGGGCCATCGCGGCGGCCGCGGCCCTGCACCGGCACGTTGCGTTGCAACACTTGGAGAAAAAGTTTTCCATCATACAGCGTTGGGCTTGTTGAGAAGGTCCAAAGAAAAGCGAACTGGCCGTAGTCGTCTTGCAGGTTGCGGGACCAGATCTTTTTGCCGGCAAAATCGAAGGCCACCAGGTCGCCGGTGCCGTAGAAGTAATACACGAGTTTGCCGTCGGTGACGGGCGAGGGCGAGGCGAAGTTGCTGCGGTCGTCCTTGTTGAAGCCCACGCCGGCTTCGTGATTCCACAATTCCTTGCCGGTCTGATAATCAAGGCAGATCGCGCGCAGTGTCTTGGTGCGGGTGTCGGTGGAACTCACAAACACACGATCACCCCAGATGATGGGCGTGGCGGCGGACGGACCCGGCAGCGTGGCCGTCCATTTGACATTCTCCGTTTTGGAGAACTCTGCCGGCAGATTGCGCGCGGGCGAGGACCCGTCAAAATTTGGCCCGCGCCAATGCGGCCAGTTTTCAGCGAGAACGGAAGCGGTCAAGGTGGTGACCGCCCCGGCGGCGACGAGAATGGTTTTTAATCGGCTCATAATCTCATAACGATTTTGCGCGGCGCACGCGGCAACGGCGCTCCCGCGAGGTTCAGTGTATTCGCGCGGACAATAGCACTCACCCGCCGGCTGGCGCAACCATCGTTGATCTGGTTTTTGACATTTCCAGCAGAAACAACCGGCGAATGGCGTCATAGCCGCGCTCGTTCGGGTCTTCGACGTTTGTGTGAAACCAATAATTCGGATCCCGTGCATCATAATGCTCCCGCCAGAACTGGGTGCAATGCAGGCCGTGCCCCAGAAATGCCGCGTGGAGATTCACCAGGTGGACGTTCGCGCGCCGTTCCACACTGCTTTCAATGATCTCGTTGTACGCCGCCAAAATCTTCAGCCCGCCGGGCCACGCCGGCAATCCGGCCCGCTGGATGTCGCCCACGCCGTCCGTGGGATCATAGATGTTCGCGAGAAACATCTGGCAGCCGCCCGGAAAACGGGAGTTGACCTGGTCCAGGATGGCCTCCAGTCGGATTTCGAAGTTCTGCACCCACGGGAGAGCCTGCGCCCAGGTGGCGCCATACATCGCGCCCTCGCGCGGCGGTGTGCGGCCGTAATCGTGGATCAGGTCGTTGCCGCCGGTCGTGATGACCACCAGACCGAGGACATTTGTGTCGGCCGCCGGCAGTCGTGGAAGTTGCTGCTTCACCAAGTCCAAGGAAGTGCAGCCGGACACGGCCAGATTCGTCGCGCGCAGGCCGGGCAAAACGACGCGCAAATTGATCCCGCGCAAATCGGGAAACTCGTCCGGCGGATTTGCGACAAGCCGGTCAAAGTAGCCATAGCCTTTGCGGGCGCCGAATCCCGCGGTCACGCTGTCCCCCAAGCCCACCAACAGGACGGGCCGTTCCGTCCACGGTTGGGCGAAAGCCTCCGCTGGCACTGGTGGTCCGGCGGGCCCGCCGCCCACGGGCAAGCGTTGCCAGAAGTAAAACCACGTACCGGTGGCGCAAAAGGCGACGACCGCCAGAATAATGAGCAGATGAAGACGGTTTTTCATCACAAGGGATCTCAGCGGACACCAGAGGCAATGATCATTTCAGCGCGACCGCACCGCGAACAAATCGGTCAACACCTTGCCGTTGCGCTTGATCCGTCCCAAGGAATACACCGTGCCATCCCTGCCCACGGCGATGGAATTGACGTAGAGGGGACGCTGGCCATCCTCGTAGAAGATCGCACCGTGGTCGGTATATTTGCCGCTCGGAATGTGCCAGGTGACCAGGTGCAGGTCTTCAAGTCCCTTGGCTTCACCCATTGCCGTTTTGGATTTGCCGGCGAGGCGTTTGCCGTCCGCATAGATCGGCGCGCCGGTGAGGTAGTAAATCGTCTTGTGATCCGCGCCGGGCGCGAAACCCAGATAGCCGTAACTGAATTGATCGAACATCCCGCTGAGCCGGCTCGGCGCGGAAGTGATGCGGTCGAGCACTTCCATTCGTTCGCCGCGCGGGTCGAAGCGGAAGAGGTAACCGGAATTGCCATGCACTCCGTACATCCAGGCGTCGTTCGGATTCCAAAAAGTCTGACGCCAGTTGTAACCCATGTGGCCGGGCGAGATCGGGTCGTAAAGCCCGAAGTAATCTTTGATCATGTTCTCCCCCGCGACAGGTTCAACCCGGTCGGTTTCAGCCGCGTAACGCAGGATCGTTCCTTCGGAGGTGGTGAGATAAGCCGAGCCGTCACTCAAGTCCACCGCGATGGACCGGCACACCGTGCGATACGCGGCGCCTTTGGCGGCTTCGCCTTCGGCGCACATCTTGCCAAAGTTTTTCCACGATTTCGTGGCCAGATCGTAGCGGAAGAACATCCCACTCGGCCACGTGAGTCCAAAGATGCGGCCCCGCCGCGTGTCCATGCTGGTCGTGAGCACGCCGTCGCGATCCGGCACAATGCCAAAATCCTCGAACCGGCCGGTCTTCAAGTCGTAAGCCAGCAGGTGTCCGCCGGGATAAGATTGGTAGCCCGCCGGCGGAATGCCCATGGTTTCCATTCCATCCACGATGCTGTAAACACCCACGTGCGTGGAAAAGTAAAGCTTGCCGCCGGCCTCCACAAAATTCACGTGGCTCTTGCCCTGCGGAATCGCTTTCAATCCTTTCTCACCACACGCCTCGGTCAGGTCGCCGAGGTGTCGAATGGATTTCTTCCTTGGGTCGAAACAATACATCTGCGCGCCCACGTCAATGTTCTCTGAGCTAAGTACGTAATAGATTTTGCCATCACTGCCGGTGCCCATGCCGTTGTAAGTGTCGTGAGCGAGGGCGAAACCGGAATCGTAGGTTTTCGCGATCAGTTTTTTCCCCTGATAAGAATTGCCGTCCGGGATGTTCACGGGTTGTGCCGTGGCCCACTCAACTGCTAGCAGTGCGGGCAACGACAGGGTGATGATGATGCGGATCATGTTCATAGGATTTCCTTTCAGTGCAGTGATGGGCGGGCGGCGGATTGTCGTGCAAGCGCCACGCCGTGCGTGGTCACGTAATACTTCGCCAACAAATTCGGTTTCTCCCAGGAGGGCAGGGATTGCGGATGACGCGCGTAATCGAGAAAGCGGCGGCTCACCTCTGAAAAATGAGCCTCGTGGCTTGCGCGTAGGGCGTCGGGAATCACCACTCGCCATTCGCCGGATTTTTCCTCCAGCCCCAGACCGGGATGGTCTTTCTGTAACACCGCGATTGTCCGCCGCAATGCCACACCCACGGAAGAAATTTCGCTGGCCAGTCTGGGAATCACAAAAACCTCGGGCTGAAACTGAGTGTCCCTGTCGCGCCGCAATTCCACACGCGCGTTGCTGCCGCGAAACACCGCCAGCAAGCTGTCCTTACCGCCGGGCGGCGCGACGAATGCCCACTGCACGTCGAGCATGACGTGAATGCCGCGGAGCGTGTAACTCACAGTGTTGTTGCAATAGTATTCCAACCGGTTGGAGTTCAGGGCCGGTTGAAGGAAGCCGGGAAAAGCATTCGCGCCGGTCACCTGCTGGAATTGCTCCCCGCTCAAGACGGTGGGCCACCGCGAGCCGCGCAAGATCGCGATGTCGCGTTTGTAGTCAATGGGCTGGTTTGGGAACAAGGACCATTGCGCGTGCTCAACCAGGTGCGTGCCGACGTCGGCCAACCCCTCGCCCTGTTGCCGGATGTCGAAGAACCACACAGGCCGCAAAGTCGGCACGCCGGCCACTTCCTTCAAAAGATAATGCACGCTACGCATGAACACTGCCGGTTCGGCAAGTGTGCCCGTGAGGATTTCTCCGAATACGGCCCGGTCGTTCACCAGTGCCCGCTGAAGCGCACACGATATTTCAAAGCGCTCCGTCATGGCGTCGTAAGCGATGACGTTGCTTCGCTCGGCGGCCTCGAGAGCGGTCTGCAATTTCGGCCAGGCCTCCGGTTCGATGATCCACGGCTTGTCCGCCAACACATGCAGGCCGGCGCGCACACTGGCTTCGAGGCGGTCAATCTTGTGCTGGTTGTTGCCCGACAAGATGACGATATTGCCACGCCGTTCTACAAGCATCCGCTCGAAAAAATCCGCGCTGGCGATGATCTCCAGTTTCCAGCGAGTGGGATTCTCACGCCTTTGGTTGAACTGGCTAATGCGATTGAGATGAGCGGTCAAATCCGGACCGAGCGGAGCATAGACGAACACCGTGTCCGCCACGCCGGGCAACGTCTCGCGTTGGAAGAGTGCAGCGTGAAAGTGTCCCGGGTCCAGCGTAATGATCTTGAATTCCTGGGCCCGCACGGCCAGGACGAGCACTCCAAGCGTGGCCACCAAGCTTATGAAAAATCCCCGTCCCGCGGCGGCTGGCAACCAGTTCCCTTTCATTTCCCCTCCCACCCCAGTGGTGTTGTTTCGACCTAAGCTTTCGCCAGCGCGCCGGCGTGTCCTTGAATTTTTCGAATCGCGTCCGCGATCTGCTCCATGTCCTCGCGCGAGCCCAGCAACATGTTTTGCGTGAACCAGACGGCTTCCGCGCAGAGCTTTTCGTTCTGCGGACAATTCTGGTTTTGTTCCAGCCATTGCTGCATCCGCTGCTCGCCATAGACTCGGAGGAAGCGCGGATTCTTCGCGAGACTGGACACGTAGGCTTCCGTGTTCATCACGCCGTAGCCACCGGACGCCGGCACCCCCTCCGCGCCCAGGGCCGAAATGAATCTACCCCTGTCGAGTCCGGCAAACCTCGTCTGGTCGAATCGAAACATGTAGAGATGGTACGCGCTGCGCGTCGTCCCTTCGTAAAGCTTTGCGGGTTTGATGCCAGGAATTTCGCTTAAGAGCTTCGTCAGGTAATTCGCGTTCTCCGTGCGGCGGTTGGTCTGCTCGATGACGCGCGTCATCTGGGCAAGCAGCAACCGACCTTGGAACTCGGACAGGCGCAGATTCGATCCGCGCGTGCCGGAATAGGTGAAATTGTAGCCGGTGACCTGTCGGGCGCGGCCTTGATTGTGGAAGTTGTAACAGATCTCGGCGAACTGCGCATCGTTGGTCAGCACCGCGCCGCCTTCGCCGGAATTGAGATTCTTGCTGGCCTGAAAACTGAAACAACCAGCCAGACCCAGCGTTCCCACCTTGCGCCCGCGCCATTCGGCGAGATGCGCCTGGCAGGCGTCCTCAATGACGGGAATATTGTGCTTCTTCCCGACCTCCAGGATTTTGTCCATGTCCGCCGGCGAGCCGCCAATATGCACGGGCAAGATGGCTCTCGTCTCCTTCGTGATCGCCGCTTCGATCTTGTTCGCATCAATCTGAAAACTCTCCAGGTCCGAATCCACGAAGATGGGCAGCGCGTAGTTCAGCGCTACGACGTTGTAAGTGGCGATGAACGTGTACGGCGGGATGAGGACTTCATCACCCGGCCCGATGTCCAGTCCGCCCAGCACAGTCGTAAGCGCGCTCGTGCCGCAGGAGGTGGCCACACAATGTTTCGCGCCGGTGAGTCCGGCATATTCCTTCTCGAACTCAGCCACGGCCGGGCCGCTGCCGCGAAACCACCGGCCACTTTTGAGTACGTCCAGCAGCGCCCTTTCCTCCGTTTGATCATACACCGGCCAGCCAGGGAAGCCGCCGGGGTGCGCTTTGGCGCCACCGAGTTTGGCGGGTTTGGCGGCGGCCTCTGCGCCGCGGGCAAGTTGTGGCAGGCCGAAAGCCAGACCTGCGCCGGCGAGGGAAGTGGAGTTGATAAAATCCCTGCGATTCAATTTGCGCTTCATATTGCTGCCTCCGGTTTCAAGTGGTTGAAAGGCGCTCATAACCTGGGGATGAGTTACTGCGCGGCAACGCGGCGGTCAAACGAATTGTAACAGCCCTTTCCAGTGCCTCGGAAGACAGAGAAGGCAGCAATTGCCCCAAGCGCCTGGGCGGAGCGATGCCCGCAGAATCCTGAAGTTTGACTGGGCGCCCGCTTTCGCACCCGCTGTGGTTTCCATTCGCACAACAGTTTCGGGTAACTTGGGGGTTCGTGTTTGCCAACCGGGAAGCGGCTTGCCGGCTCAGGATGCGGACGTTAGAGTGCCAGCGTGAAAGCAATTCCCGTTCAGGAAACTCAAGGCGAGTCTCGATCAATCACGCATCCGACGCTGCGCAAACACCGGGCCAGGCGGCAAGGATGAGACTCTCCCTGCATCGCGCCGAAGATTTCAACACTGACTTCAATCAGCAGCATCGTTGGTATCTGGATCCGGCTGGTTGAGCCAGCGCCAACGATTGAGTAAGCTGGGTTTCGGTTTGATCCCGCATGTCCACCATCCTTAACGCCACGGATGTCACCGTTCGTTACAACGAACGCGCGATTCTCGACGCGGCCACGCTCGCGATTGACGAAGGGCAGCGGATCGGCCTCGTGGGGCGCAACGGTTGCGGGAAGACCACGTTCCTCCGCATCCTCGCCGGGCTGCAATCGCCGGACAGCGGCGACGTGAGCCGCCGGCGCGGGTTGGTGATGAGTTATCTGGCGCAGGATTTCATGCTTGATCCGGCGTTGGACGTGCGCGGCAACGTCCGGGCCGGCGCGCAACATGTGCTGGATCTCATCGCCGAGTTTGAGTCGCTGCCGCACGACTCAAAGAGGCACGAGGAACTGGAGCATCGCATCCTGACGCTGGAAGGCTGGACGCTCGATCAACGCATTGAGACGGCGCTGTCGCATCTCAATTGTCCGCCGGGCGAGCGCGACATCACCACGCTTTCCGGCGGCGAGAAACGGCGCGTGGCGCTGGCGCGGGCGATTGTTTCCCGCCCGGATTTCCTGATGCTCGACGAGCCTACGAATCATCTCGATCCGGATTCCATCGAGTGGGTGGCGGAGTTTCTGGAAAACTTCGGCGGCACATTCCTTGTCGTCACGCACGACCGCTATTTTCTCGATCGCGTCGTGACGCGCATCGTCGAACTGTGCGATGGCAAGTTCTGGTGGCACGACGGCAATTACACCGCTTACCTGCTGGACAAGGCCGAGCGTCAGGCCGCCGACGCGGTGATCGAGCACAAGCGCCGGATGTTTTTGCAGAAGGAACTCGCCTGGGTGCGGACCGGTCCGCGCGCGCAACGCAGCAAGCAGAAGAACCGCTTCGAGCGTTACTACGAAACCGCCGCGCAGGACGGGCCGGTGGTCGAAACGGATATGGAACTGGTCATTCCGCCGCCGCCGCAACTCGGCAATCGCACGGTGGAGGTTGCGAATCTCGGCATGGAACTGGGCGGGCGCCGATTGTTTTCCGGTTTTGATTTCACCTTCGAGAACGGCAAACGCATCGGCATCTGCGGCCGGAACGGTCTCGGCAAAACCACACTCCTCAAGATCATCATAGGCCATCTTGCGCCGACGGAGGGCACGGTGAAAACCGGTCAGCTCACGAAATTCAACTACGTGGATCAAGGCCGCCTGCAATTGAACGAGGAGCGCAGCGTGCTGGAGGAAGCTTCCGACGGCACGGAGTATGTGATCTGGGGCGAAGCGAAGATTTCCGTGCGCGCCTACTTGAAGCGGTTTCTCTTCGCGGATGACCGCATCACGACGCAGGTGGGGAAACTTTCCGGCGGCGAACGCAGCCGGCTGGTGCTGGCGCGCATCCTGAAAGGCGGCGGCAACTTTCTCATTCTCGACGAGCCGACGAACGACCTCGATCTGCCGACCCTGCGCGTGTTGGAGGAGGCGTTGATCGCGTTCCCCGGCGTCGTGTGCGTCGTGAGCCACGACCGGTATTTCCTGAATCGTGTTTGCACGGACATTCTCGCCTTCGAAGGCGAGGGGCAAATCCATCACAGTGTTGGGGATTACGATTACTACGTGGAAAAGAAACAACGCGTAGCGGCGGAGGCGGCCCGGCGCAGCGCGGCGTTTCTCGCCACAAACAAAGCCGCGCCGGACCGAGCGGCGGAGACGATGAAGGGTTCCAAAGGGCAAAAGCCCCGCAAACTCTCGTTCAAGGAAGCACGCGAACTGGAGGGCATGGAGGCGCAAATTCACGCGGTGGACGAAGAGATTGCCCGCGTCGAAGGTTTGTTTGCAGCCCCGGATTTTCACCGAATTCACGCGGCGCAAACCCCGCAACTCGTGGCGGAACTGGCGGCGGCGAAGGAAAAACTCGCGCAACTCTACAACCGTTGGGAGGAGTTGGAGGCCATCAAGTCCGCGACCACTGGATCGTAGCCGGGCGGCGGGCCGGAACTCAGTGTTTGGACCGAAGCAGAATGGCTTTCTTGTCCGTGCCTTCGACTTCCACACTGTGGGTTTCGATATCGGGATCTTCTTTAAGCGCCTGATGCACGATTCGGCGGTCAAAAGCGCTCAACGGTTCCAGTTCCACCACGTCACCCCAGCGACGGACTTTATCGGCGGCATCCTTCGCTTTTTTCACCAGGGCCTCGCGCGCCTGCGCCCGGTAACCGCTCACGTCCACCAGCACTTTGGGCGAGTTGTTGTCCTGCTGGAAGAGCAGGCGGTTCGCGATGTATTGCAGGTCGGACAAAGTCTGGCCCTGGCGGCCAATCAACCGGCCTGACTCCTCGGTCTTCACGTCCAGCAAAACGCCCTCTTCCATCGGGTGTTCCTCCACCGTGGCGGGGAAGCCGAGCAGTTCAAGCAGTTTCTCCAAAGTGACTTTCGGTTGAGCAGGCATAGGGAGGGTGAGTTATGGTTCGTTGCTGTCGGTTGACGGTCGTCACACTGCGTGGCGCTTATTTCTTATTTTTCCGGACCGGAGTCAATACTGGAGACGTTGCTGGAGTGGCCGGCGCCGTGGGCGTCGCGGTCTTCGTGAGTTTCGTTTGCGCGATGGTGAGAAGATTCTGCACCGTCCAGTAAAGGGTGAGTCCGGCCGAGAAGTTGTAGAGGAACACCATGAACATGAGCGGCAGGTACTTCATCATCTTCTGTTGCACCGGGTCCATGCCCGGGGCCGGGGGCGTGAGCCGGGCCTGCCACAGCATCGTGGCGCCCATGAGCAACGGCAGGAGGTTGAAGGGGAAATTGATGCCGGGAAACACAAACAGGGTGTCCGGCTTCGAGAGGTCCGCCACCCACAGGAAGCTCGCGCCGCGCAGTTCGATCGCCGTGCGGATCATGTAAAAGAAGCCGATGAACACCGGCATTTGGAGGAGCATCGGCAGGCAGCCGCCCAGCGGACTGACCTTGTTCTCCCGCATAAACTCCATGAGCTTGCGGTTCATCTTGGCCGGGTCCTCCTTGTATTTTTCCTGGAGCGCCTTCATTTGCGGCTGCAGCGCCGCCATGCGCTTCATTGAGCGCGTGCTGGCCGTCGTCAGGGGCCAGAACAACATTTTAATGATGAAGGTGATGGCGATGATGGCCCAGCCGTAGGAGAACCCAAGCGCCTGGTGGAACCAATTCATGCTGAGCAACAGTGCCTTGGAGAAAAAGCCAAACCAACCAAAGCCCATCACCATGTCCACGTTGTTCTGGAAGCGGCTCGAGATCATCGCCAGCGTCCGGTACTCCTTTGGCCCGGTGAAGAAGTTGAATTGCCGCTCGACGCTCTGCCCGGGGGCCAGCACGGCGCCGGGATAGGCCAAGCTGGTCAGATAACCTTTCTGCGGTGGAGCGCTCTTGAAATTGGCGGGGATGTCCTCGTCGCTCGGCCGGGGCAACTGCATGACCCGGGAAACGATCTGCAACGCCGGCTCATCGGGCATCGCCACCAGCGCGAAGAATTGATTGTGCGCCGAGGCCCAGAAGACGTTGCTCGATCCGGCGCGATACTCCGGCCGCGGCACCCCCGGGAAGCAACCCAACGTGCGATTCTCGAACCACGTCCCGGCAATCTCCTCCTTGCCGCCGCCGTTATACCACATCAACCCCACATTCTCGCCGCGGTCGTCCGGCCCCATGGGTGTGGCGGTGCCGATCACCCATTCGTGCGCCGGCAGCGCGAGCGGTTGGCTGGAAGTGTTTTCCCATCGCACGGTGGCTTGAATGAGATAATTGGTGCTGAGTTGAAATTCTTTCACCACGCGCAGGCCGTTCGTGAGGGTTTTCTCGGCCCGCATTCCGCCGGAAGTCCGCATCAACGTGAAAATGCCGTCGCCTTGCAGACTTTCGTCGCCCAACACGGACAACACCGGCACGGCAGCCGGCGTGTGCAAGGTAGCCAGCCCGTTGGCCAGCGGGTCTTGCTTGCGCTTGCGCGTCACGGTTTCCGGATAACGCACCAGTTCAATGAGTTTCAATCCGCCTCCGCGCGAGGTGAACGTGTAGCGGACGTTCTCATTGGCCACCGTCATGGTTTCTTCCGGGACATCCGTCGGCGGCGTGAGTTGCGGGGCCACAACCGATGTTGTGCCCGGCGTCGTAACCGGCCCGGGCATGGGCCTCGCTGCGTTGGTTGCGGCGCTGAGTGAGGGCGGCGCCACGGTGTTGGTGAACCCCGGGGGCAGCGGTTTTGGCGGGTAAAGCTTGGGCACAATCACGGTGGACCAAAGCATCAGCAAGCCCAAGCAGGCCACCACGACTAAGATTGATTTACGATCCATGAAAAACTATGAGCCGCTGCGGCCTCGTGCGTTTGCCACCGGCAGATGGAATCCGGCGCATTCCGCCCGTGCGTTGGTGGTGGGTTCGCCCGGCACCGGATCATGCCCGCACTCGCTCCAGGGATGACAGCGGGCGATGCGCTTGAGGGCAAGCCAGCTTCCGGTCAGGGCGCCGTGGCGGCGGAGGGCTTGCAAGGCGTACTCGGAGCAACTCGGCGTGTACCGGCAGCCGGCCGCGGGACCGAACAACAGCGTCTTGGCCGGCGACAACGTCCAGCGATAGACACGCACGGCCAAAATTAAAATGTGCTGAACCGGGTTCATCGGCCCCCTGGGTACACCATTATTCATTCAGAAGCTTCATCGCTTTGACATTTCAACCATCCAACAATCCAGCCTTCCGTAACGTCTTCAAAAAATCTCGTTCCACTCCGGCCAGCCCTTGCTGCAAAATCGAACCGCGCGCCACCAACACCATGTCCACCGGGGCGTTCAGTTCATGCTGATGCACCCGGAAGGTTTCGCGCAACCAGCGTTTGGCCCGGCTGCGCACCACTGCGCCGCCCACTTTCTTGCTCACCACCACCCCCAGCCGGGAGGAGGTTCCGTCCGTCCGGCGCCACCAGTTGGCAATCAGGCAGCCTTGTACCGCGCGCTGTCCGGCCTGCCGCACCCGCGCAAAATCCCGTCCGTGCTTGATGCGCAACCGGCGACCCAGACCCCGACGTGCCGGCGAAGGGGTGTTCATGGCCGGCCTTTCAGACGGGCGTCAGCCGTTTGCGTCCCACGTGGCGGCGATTCTGCAATGTGGCCCGGCCGCTCTTGGATGAATTCCGGGCCAGGAAGCCATGCTGCCGTTTGCGGCGAATTTTCGACGGTTGATACTGGCGTTTCATAAATCTGTTTCGGTTGCGCGCTCTAACACTTGAATCCCGAGGCACGCATGTCCCAGGAATCTCCCTTTTAACGGAGCGGGGGAGAATAACAACGAACCGGGTCCTGTCAAGAAACAGCAACACCCTTGACCGGGCCGTTATCCCGCTCGATTCCTGATTCGACTTTTGCGGGGCGCCCCCTCACACTGACCCCATGCCTTTTACCAAATTAGGCCTGTCACCCGCCGCGTTGGAAGGCGTCAAGGCGATGGGCTATGTCGAGCCGACACCGATTCAACTGCGCGCCATCCCCCTGCTCATGGCGGGTCAGGATGTCATCGGCAGCGCGCAAACCGGCACGGGCAAGACCGCGGCGTTCGCCCTGCCAATTCTCACCAAGCTGGAAAGCCACCAACCGCAGACGCGGGTGCTGATTCTGGAGCCGACACGCGAGCTGGCCGCCCAAGTCGAAACGGCCATGCGCGATTTCGCGCGTTTCACGGATTTGCGCGTGGCTGTGGTGTTTGGCGGCGTCGGCTATGGCCGGCAGATGGACGATCTCAAGCGCGGCGTGGATATTCTGGTGGCGACCCCGGGTCGCCTGCTGGACCACCTCGGCCGCGGCACCTGCCGGCTCGACAAGGTCCAACACCTTGTGCTCGATGAGGCCGACCGGATGCTCGACATGGGGTTTCTGCCAGATGTGAAGCGAATTGTTGAGAAATGTCCGCGCACCCACCGGCAGACCATGTTGTTCTCGGCCACGATTCCGCCGGAGATTGAAACGCTCATCCAATGGGCGATGAAGGATCCGCATACCATCGAGATCGGCGCTCGCCGCACGCCTGCGGAAACCGTCAAACATGTCATCTATCCGGTCGCCGACGCGCAAAAGGCCGATCTACTCCTGGCGTTGCTGGAGCAGGTGAACTACGAATCCGTCATCATCTTCTGCCGCACAAAACATGGCGCAGACCGCGCGGCGCAATTGCTGAAGCGCAACAACCACGCCGTGGCCGTGCTGCATTCCAACCGCACCCAAAGCGAGCGCGAACAGGCGCTGCAGGGTTTCCGCGAGGGCCGCTTCGAGGTGCTGGTTGCCACGGACATTGCCGCGCGCGGACTGGACATCGCGGACGTGAGTCACGTCATCAACTACGACGTGCCGCATCATCCGGAGGATTACATTCACCGCATTGGCCGCACGGGCCGCGCCGAGGCCACGGGCGACGCCTTCACTTTGATGGTGGCGGAGGATGTCAAGCACGTCATAGCCATCGAGCGGTTTATCAGCCAGAAAATCCTGCGGGTGAAACTCGAAAATTTTGACTACCGCTACACGGCGCTGTTCGACCAGGATAAACCGGGCCAATCGCGCGAGTATTCAGGCGGCGCCCGCGGCGTGCGCGTCCACGGGGGTTATCATTTCGCTCCCGGACGGCGCCGGCGTTAGTCGGGAAGGCCAATTATCTGCCTTTGTCGCACAACCGCACCTGGCTTTGAAGACAGTCCTGCGGACGAAGGCGAAGTCTTCTTGGGCGTGCGACCCGTTGCCTGGCAGATGTGGACATCTGAGTGGATGTTCATTTCCCGCACGCCAGGCGGTGCGCGATGACCGGGCGTGATTTCGACTCGAAGGCATCGAACGCGACTGGCTCAGACATGAGCGACGAACAGCACATTGAATTGGAAGGCGCGATTTCCGCCGTGTTGCCCGGCACGATGTTCCGGGTGAACCTGGACAATCAGCACGTGGTGTTGGCGCATGTCTCCGGCAAGATGCACAAGCACTTTGTGCGGCTTACCATTGGGGATCGCGTCCGGCTGGAAATGTCACCCTACGACCTGACCAAGGCCCGGATTACCTATCGGCTGAAGTGAGCCTGGCAAGCGCGGGAAGGAAAACGGCAGGCCCAAGCTGAACAACGCGGGCAGCGAGTCAGCAGTCCGATGCGGGGGGGCACAGACGCTCTCCTCATCAGCCCGCGCCACGAAGCCTGGCGTGACTTTCTTCAAGCCTGGCGCAATCGCATCAGCAGGTCTTTGCTCTCCACGGTTTCCCCGATATGCACGAAGGTCTGTTCCACAACCCCGTCGCACGGCGCGTAAATCGTCGTCTGCATCTTCATCGCCTCCAAGGTAAGGAGCTTGTCACCCTTTGCGACTTTGGTGCCGACGCTTGCGGTCAGAGCGGTGACGAGACCCGGAATCGGCGCGCCAATTTGTGTGGGTTCCGCCGGATCGGCCTTCACCCGCGGCTTGGCCTTGGGTTGCACCGAACGATCCACCACGGTTAATTGCCGTGGCATGCCGTTTAATTCGAACAACACCGCGCGCCGCCCTTCCGCATCCACCGGATTCACGTTCACCAGCCGGATGAACAGCGTCTTGCCCTCCTCGATGTTCACCGAAATTTCCTCGCCCACCTTCATTCCGTAGAAGAACGCCGGCGTGGGCAGCGCGGACAAATCCCCGTACTCACGGCTCTTGCGGGCGTAATCGGCAAAAACTTCGGGATACATCACGTAACTGTAAACATCGTCTTCGGTGACCTCATGCTTGAGCCGCAGCGCGAGTTCGGTTTCAACCTTCTTGAAGTTCAGCGGTTTCATGGACGCGCCCGGACGGCCCTGCAGCGGTTTGCGTTTGCCCAGCACGACGTGTTGCAGTTTGCGCGGCCAGCCGCCCATTGGTTTGCCCAAGCCGCCCATGAGCATGTCAATAACCGACTCGGGAAACGGTGTGCCGCCCGGCTCGAGGTTCAGCACGTCCGCGGGCTTGATGCCCCGCGTGACCAGAAACATGGTCATGTCGCCGACCACTTTGCTGCTGGGTGTGACCTTGACGATGTCGCCAAAAAGCTGGTTTACCTCGGCGTAGGTGCGGGCGATTTCCGGCCAGTGCCGCGCCAAACCCATGCCCGCGGCCTGCTCCTTGAGGTTGGTGAACTGGCCACCCGGCATTTCGTGCAGATAAACTTCGGCACTGCCGGTGCGCGGCGCGCTGTCGAACGGCGCGTAATACTCGCGCACCTCCTCCCAGTAATCCGCGAATTCATTCAGCGCATCGAGATCAAGGCCCGTGTCGCGCCGGGTGAACTGCAAAGCGGCAACCAACGAGTTTAGATTTGGCTGGCTCGTCGAACCCGACATGGAGGCGATGGCCATGTCGGCGATATCCACGCCCGCTTCACTGGCCGCGAGCACGGAAGCCGCCGCCGTCCCGCTCGCGTCGTGGGTGTGGAAATGAATCGGCAAACCGATTTCCTCCTTCAGCGCCTTGACCAGCTTGTGCGCCGCGGCGGGCCGGCACAATCCGGCCATGTCCTTGATGGCGAGAATATGCGCCCCCATGCGCTCCAGTTCCTTCGCCAGCTTCACGTAGTAACGCAGCGAGTACTTGTTGCGCGACCGGTCAAGAATGTTGCCGGTGTAGCAGATGGCGGCTTCGCAAACCGCGGGCGTATCCTGCACCGCTTCCATCGCCACCTTGAGATTCGGCAGGTAATTCAGCGAGTCGAACAGGCGGAAAATGTCCATGCCCGATGCTGCGGCGTGACGGACGAAACCCGCGACCACGTTGTCCGGGTAGTTGGAATAACCGACCGCGTTCGAGCCGCGGAAGAGCATTTGAAAACAGATGTTCGGCAGCCTCTGCCGCAACGTCCGCAGGCGGATCCACGGGTCCTCGTGCAGGAATCGCAGGGCCGTGTCGAAAGTCGCGCCGCCCCACATTTCCAGACTGAACAACTGCGGCACGCGCCGCGCAAGTGCGTCCGCCACTGCCAGCATATCGTAGGTGCGCAGGCGCGTGGCAAACAACGATTGATGCGCGTCCCGAAACGTGGTGTCCGTCACGAGCAACGGCTTTTGCCGGGCCACCCATTGCGCAAACTTCGCTGGCCCCATTTCCAGCAACAACTGCCGCGTGCCGGCTGGCGGAGTTTGTTTGTGATCGTAAGCCGGCACCCGCGCCGGCTCAAACGGCTTTTCGATTACGTGCCCTTTGGCTTGCGGATTGCCGTTGACCGTCACGTCGCCGAGAAAAGCCAGCAGCTTTGTGGCCCGATCGCGCCGCAGCTTGAGCTTGAACAGTTCCGGCGTGGTATCAATCAACGTCGTTGTTGCCTGGCCCGTGCGGAACGTTTCGTTGTGGATGACATTCTCCAGGAACGGAATGTTGGTCTTGACGCCGCGGATGCGGAATTCGCGCAACGCCCGGTCCATGCGGCGCAGCGCACCGTCAAAGGTCTGCGCGTAGGAGGTGACCTTGACGAGCAGCGAATCATAAAACGGCGTGATGACCGAACCGGCGTAACCCATGCCGCCGTCCAGCCGGATGCCGAAACCGCCGGACGAGCGATAGGTGAGAATCCGGCCGTAATCTGGATTGAATTTGTTCTCCGGATCCTCGGTGGTCACGCGGCACTGCACGGCAAAGCCATTGCGCGGGATGTCCGGCTGGGACGGGATGCCGATTTGCACCCCGTGCAGTCGGTTTCCGTCGGCGACCAGAATCTGCGCCCGCACGAGGTCCACGCCCGTGATGATCTCGGTCACCGTGTGTTCCACCTGAATGCGCGGGTTCATCTCGATGAAGAACCATTCGTTGGTGTCTTGATCGAGGAGGAACTCGACGGTGCCGGCGTTGTCGTACTTGATTGCGCGGCAGAGTTTCACCGCGGCATCGCACAACTCCTGGCGCACCTTGGGGTCCAAGCCGACGGAGGGCGCAATTTCAATCACCTTCTGATGCCGGCGCTGCACCGAGCAATCCCGCTCGTGCAGATGCACCACGTTGCCGTGGCGGTCGCCCAGAATCTGCACTTCGATGTGTTTGGCGCGTGGGATGTAGCGTTCGAGGAACACCGCCGGATTGCCGAATGCACGGCCCGCCTCGCCCTGCGCTTCTTCCAAGGCGTCCGCCAGTTCCCCCGGCTTGGACACCACGCGCATCCCGCGTCCGCCACCGCCGAATGCCGCTTTGACAATCAGCGGAAAACCAATTCCCTTCGCGACCTTCAAGGCCTTGTCGCGATCCACAATAGGGTCTTCCGTCCCTGGCAGGGTGGGCACGCCAACTTTCTCCGCCAGTGCCCGCGCGGCCGTCTTGTCGCCCATCATCCGGAGCAACTCGACGCGCGGGCCGATGAACGTGATGCCAGCGGTCTCACAGGCTTTCGCAAATTCGGCGTTCTCGGACAGGAATCCGTAGCCGGGGTGGATCATGTCCACACCCTTCTCCTTAGCCAGCGTGATGATGCTGGGAATGTCGAGATACGCCCCCACGGGGCCTTTGCCCTCGCCGACCAGATATGCCTCGTCCGCCTTGAAGCGATGAATGGTCAGGCGGTCTTCCTGCGCGTAGATGGCCACCGTGCGGAAACCCAGTTCGGTCGCGGCGCGAAGCACGCGGATGGCGATCTCGCTGCGGTTGGCCACCATCAACTTGCGGTTGGCCCCGGGCAGATACGGTGGCGGAACGGAACTGACTGTCGCGTTGGTCGCTGGTGCTCTCATAGATTATCGGGCAGAAAGAACACCAAAGCGCGCCGCGCAAAGCAATGCTGGAATGGATGCCTGTCGTGTAGCAATCAAGGTTGGAAAAGTGTGTGCGATCAAAACTGGAATGGGGTTAGAAGGCGGGGACATGCAGTAGGACGAAGGGTTTGGCATTTTTGTCTGGGGCGTGATGGAGGAAGAAGAAGAAGAGGTCGCCATCGGGGCGGAGGCAGCGGATGACTTTGCTGCGCGGTGGAGCGTCTATGGCGTAGGGTTGGGATCCGACGGGGACTGTGCCGTCGTCGCCAACGCGGACTTGGCCGTGCTTTCGGCAGGCGACTTGTCGCCGTCAAACGCAGACTGGGGCGACGATTCCCTGCGAGCCGCTCTTACCCGGCCGCAAGGCGCGCCAAAAACGGGAACGGTGGTGGTGCGTGCCGGCGGCGCGGTGGCGGTCACGACACCGCCACCAAAAGGCAAAGGGCAAAGGGACGACTTCTGGAAATTCGACGGGCGTGCCCCGTGGCCGCAGGCTTTACGGGGCGGGTTCAATTCACCCCGTGGGAAAACCCTCGAAAGAAGATGATGGCCAGATGGCTGCGAACCACCGGTTTTCCCCCGCCGCTGGCGCAACGCATTCTTTCCCACGGGGCAAGCCGGATGGAAAGGATGTTCGGCGCGATCACACCCTCACAGCAAGCGACGCTTCCTCCGCATCTCAATCCTTTCCAATCCTTTCGCGATTAGGCGTCGCGGTAGAATGGTAAAGGGCCGCACTCATGTTGGTGAACGCTCGCCAAACGCTGTCCAGTAAGCCTTGGATACGTCGCACAACTCATCGAACGTGATGGCGCGCCCGCTGTCGAGCGAAAGAGAAAAGTCGGTGGCTGTAACGCGCAGAGTGCCGCTCACGCATTCGACTACGCTGGCGTCTGTCCAGTCCTTGGCCTGAAGAATTTCAGGTTCGGCTTTGGCGATGGCGGCAAGATCGGTGAGCGCTGTGTCGTCCCCATGCGGCTGGTAACTGAGCGCGGTGCAGCCGTGTAAAGTAAGAAGGATGCGGTCGCCCGGATCTGGAAAGCGGCTGCGAAGGTAGTCAATCCAGACCGCGAACTGAACGTCACCGGGAACAGCACCCGAGATTCTAAGGACCGAGCCATCGTGAAGGACGTTCCAAATGTCTGCGTTCATTGT
Organism: Verrucomicrobiota bacterium; assembly: GCA_014860005.1. Next base: position 117,355 of record JACZKP010000109.1, read on the forward strand.
GAGCTGCGCGTAGCGACGCCTAACGCAAAGGTGAGCGGCGGGAGGCAGCCGCCACTGAGTAACGAATGCAAACTGGGCGAAACGGCTGCCTCCCGTCCGCTCCACCGAGCTCGTTAGTTTGCGTCAATAACATAAGATCGTAACGCTCTGAGGTAACAGAGCGGCAACTGAACCACTGCAACCAATACGCACCCCAAAACAATGAGGTAACCGAAGAGCGGAAGCTGCGCCTCGGTGCAGATGAGGTAAAGAATCCAACCCAGTGCGCCACCAAAAACCAGAGTGACTGCCTGCATCAGCCGATACCGCCGTGATGAACCGACGACCTTCTGCGCCCAGCCTTTCGGATTGCTCACAATGTTGTTGCTTAGGATTCCATTCATAGGCACTCCAAAACTAGCAGATATTCGGGAGCAAGTTGCGGTCTATCACGAGTAGCATGATCAGCTTCTATTCCAGGCTTCCTTGCGTGTCAACAAGGGGTTATAGATTTTTGACCCATGAATATCGAACCTGGAAAAACCGCACGTCGGCTGGGCCCGCTGATGCCCAATCCCAAGGCGAAGTTACGGGATTCGTTTCATGAAGTGTGCAGTATCGCCGGAAGCCGTCGCGGGGCGCGACGATTTTGGAGTGCGGTGGCAGAGCGCAGCGGCGACACCGCTTTTGGGAGATGGATCAGCGCAGTCAAAGCGGCGTGGCGCTCGCCCCGTGGGAAACTGAGAAGGCCCTCTGCCACTGAAGAGCGCGCGCATATCCCACGGGGCAAGCTTCCCGCCGCAGTCCAAAAAAGTTTGGTTGCGGCCTGGCCGCCCTGGGCGGTATCGCCGGATTCCATTTGGCAAATCGGGCGGACGCTCGGAGACGCCCGAGCTGGCGAAGACCTGCGGAATTGGAAATCCGCGATACGGCAGGATGGAATCCTGCGCCTCGATCGTGCTCGCCGGGCCAGACTGGGGCATTGCGCTTTGCGTCACTTTTCGCTTGCCCTGGTCGGCTGTGTGAAATCTGCTCTGGCCCGTTAGTCGAGCAATGAAACAACCCGCATCCCCAAACGAGAGCCGGCCCGCCGCATTGTGGGTGGCGCTGATTCCGGTCGTGGCATTGATCGTGATGATCCGGGAAAGCCTCGTGCGGTTTGAGGGCACGGCGCATTTGCCCTTGTTGCTGGCGGCGGCCATTGCCGCGCTGGTGGGTTGGCGTCTCGGCCATCGGTGGACGGACATTGAGCGGGGTATCATCGAAGGGATCGCAATCGGCCTGAAAGCGATTCTGATCCTGATGGTGATCGGGATGTTGATCGGCACATGGATTGCAGGCGGCATCGTGCCGATTCTGATTTATCATGGGCTCAACCTGCTGAGTCCCTCGTTCTTTCTCGTGGCGGCGTGTTTGATCTGCGCCATTGTTTCAATTTCCACCGGCAGTTCGTGGACGACCGCGGGCACGGTGGGCATTGCGTTAATCGGCGTGGGGCAGGGTTTGGGTGTGCCACTGCCGATGGTGGCGGGCGCCATCGTGTCGGGCGCGTATTTCGGCGACAAACTATCGCCGCTCTCGGACACCACGAATCTCGCGCCGGCGGTGGCGGGCTCGGAATTGTTCGAGCACGTGCGCTACATGATGTTCACTACGGTGCCATCGCTGGGCATTGCGCTATCATCTATGCCGTGCTTGGCTGGTCCTCGGCGGGGCACAGTGGAGTGAGCGAGGAAAATGTGACCCTGATCCGCGAAACGTTGCGCGGGCACTTCAATCTGCATCCGGTGCTGTTGCTGCCGCCATTGCTGGTGATCCTCATGGTGGTCCTGCGGTTGCCGGCGTTGCCGTCACTACTGGGGGGCGTGTTGCTAGGGGGTTTGCTGGCGGCCTTCGTGCAAGGCGCGGGCTTCAAGGAGGTGTTGGCGGCGGTGCAGACCGGCTTCGTGGCGAAGACCGGGGTGGCGAGTGTGGATGAACTGCTTTCGCGTGGCGGGCTGGAAAGCATGATGCCCACGGTGTCTTTGATTCTCTGCGCGCTGACGTTTGGCGGCGTGATGGAGCGGACCGGTTTGTTGGCAGTACTGGCGGGAGGAATCCTGCGTCTGGCCCGCGGCGTGGGCGGATTGGTGAGTGCCACGGTGGTGACGTGTCTGGGCATGAACGTGCTGGCGCCGGATCAATATCTATCCATCATCGTGCCGGGCCGGATGTATCGGGAGGCTTATGCGCGGCAAGGGCTGCATCCCAAGGTGCTGTCGCGAACACTGGAGGATGCGGGCACGCTAAGTTCGCCGTTGGTGCCGTGGAACACCTGCGGCGCGTTCATGAGCACCACCCTCGGCGTATCTGCGCTGGCGTATCTGCCTTATGCGTTTTTCAATCTGTTGAATCCGGTGATTGCCATCGTGATGGCGTATGCCGGTTGGAAGATTGCCCGACTGGGACAGAAGCCGCCACGCCGTGATTGCGCCACCGAACCTGACGTAGCGCGCAGTCAAACAATGCTTTGACATTGGCTTAAATCGGTCTAAAAAACTCCGCCATGCAATCAACCTCAGAAGGCGTTTCTGCAGCCTCCTCCCGCGGGCAATGGGGCTCCAAGTTGGGCTTCATTCTGGCAGCCGCCGGGTCAGCGGTGGGCTTGGGCAACATCTGGCGCTTTCCCTACATGACGGGTGAAAACGGCGGCGCGGCATTCGTGGTGGTGTACCTGCTTTGCGTGGCGTTCATTGGTCTGCCGCTGATGTTCAACGAACTTGCACTGGGTCGGCGCGGCGGCAAGGATGTCATCGGCGCGTTTCGCGCGACCAAGCCGGGCACCCCCTTCATCATCACGGGCGTCTGCTGTCTGGCGTGCTGTTTCTTTGTCTTGAGTTATTACGGGGTGATTGCCGGCTGGACGGTGGGTTATGCCATCGCCTCGCTGCTGCATAAGAAGATGGTTTTCGAGGAATTTGCGGCGCGGCCTGAGTTTGTTCTGCCGCTCTTTGGTCTGTTCATCCTGATGACGATTCTCATCGTTCAGGGTGGCGTGGAGAAGGGGATTGAGCGCTGGTCGAAAGTGCTGATGCCCGTGCTGATTGTGTTGTGCGGTGTGGTCATCATCCGCAGCGTCACGCTCGAAGGCGCGTCCGCGGGCATCAAGTACTATTTGCATCCGGATTTCAGCAAGATTAACGGCGACGTGGTGATGAAGGCGCTGGGGCAGGCGTTTTTCTCTTTGAGCGTCGGCTGGGGATTGATGATCACTTACGGCTCCTACATGTCCAAGCGACAGGACATTGTCACGGGCGGAATCTGGGTGGCGGGCATGGATACGTTTGTGGCGTTGATAGGTGGTTTCATGGTGTTCCCGGCGGTGTTCGCGTTTGGGCTCGCGCCGGATGCCGGCACGGCGCTGACGTTCAAGACGCTGCCCGCGGTGTTTGAAAAGATGCCAGCCGGACAACTGGTCGGCTGCGCGTTCTTTCTGCTACTGGGCATCGCGGCGTTGACTTCGACCATCTCGATGCTGGAAGTGCCGGTGGCATGGTTAGTGGATGAAAAGAAATGGACGCGCAAGAAGTCCGCCTGGCTGGTGGGCGGGGCGGCGTTCGTGGTGGGCATTCCCTCGGCGCTGTCCGTTGGCGGAGTCGAGTGGCTGACCAAACTTCACTTTGCCGGCAAGACCGGTTTCCTCGACATCATGGATCAAATCTTCGGCACGGCTATCATTCTATTGATCTGCCTGCTGGCCAGTGTGTATGTCGGCTGGTCGTGGGGGCCGAAACATGCGGTGGACGAAATGTCCGCGACCAACTCGTGGTTTGCCCGACCGCTGGTGGGCAGTATCTCGCCCGCTACAGTATGGGTGTTGTTTATTCGCTTCATCTGCCCCATCGTGGTTACCGTGATGCTGCTGAACATGTTTGGCGTGAAGTTTTTCTGACGCCTGTTTTGCTTGCCCGTGGCAAGGTCTGCCACCGGATGATTTCGCGAATTTGACCTGCCGCGCGCTCGTGGAAGGCACTAGCCAGGCGTTCTGAAATCTCCCGATACCTTGCTTCCTCGCGAATGAGGTCTTCGCAGTGATATCTCCCTCCATCGCGCACTTCTGAGAAGATTTTTCAACGCAGAGGACGCGAAGGTTGGCGCGGAGGAACGCAGAGGTGAATCACTTTGCGACCTTTGCGAAAACCTTTGCGCCCTCTGCGTTAAATTGGGCGGCGTGGGTTTGGTTGCGGCTCTGCCGCGCTGCGAAACTGCGCGCTGAAAATGGCGTTCACAAAGGACGGCCAAAGACTTCTTCAAATGTCAGACCTGAATCGTTACCCGACACCAAGGCGTTGAGGCGTTGCGGGAGATCGGACTTGATCTCCTCATCGGTGCGCGGGTCCTCCTTGAGGCTCTGGACCAGCAGGCGGATCAAGCCGGCTCGCTCCAACGCGGAAAGTGAGAGCGCCTCTTCAGCCACGGTGACATTGGTAAGTGCCATGAGGAGAACTTAGCCATTGGACGAAACAAGCGCATGCACCTGAGACTTGCGGCAGTGGTACAGTTTCAAGTGTTTTAGGAAGCCAAGCCCGCCTTGATTACTGCACGTAGCTTCCTGCTCTTGATCTCCTGCTTGGCTTTTTTCGCCGCAGCTTTAAGGATGTGGGATTGAGCCGCTATGAATCGGTTTGCGTTAATCAACTTGCTGCGCTGGTATTTTGGCATAGCATTGATTAAAGCAGGGCAACGATTTCTTCCAAGCTCCAAACGTCATCTGAAACCCCGGCCAGACTTGCAGGTAATTGCGGGAAGCTTGTGCACATTTGAATGATCATCCATGCGCGAAATCGAATCCCGGTCGAACGGCGAGCGCGCATCTTGGAGTTCAGTCGGTAAAAGGCAAGGGTGCAAGCAGTTCGGAAAGTCGGGAATATCCCTGCCTCAAGCCTGCAACATCTTGGACCGAAAGTCCCAGCCGTAAACCGAATTCCAATTTGACCCCGCAGCCCCTCTCTCCTACCGTTCGGTAGGTTCATGTCGAAATCCAGCCCCAATGGCGAAACCCGTCAGGAGATTTTGCGCGCCGCGCTCAAGCGGTTTGCGCACTCCGGCTACGCGGCCACGTCCGTCCAGCACATCGTCCAGGACGCGCGGGTATCCAAGCCGACCCTGTATTATTATTTCCCGGACAAGGCGGGCCTGTTCCAGGCGCTGGTGAGCGAGGCACACGACGAGCGTTACCGGTTGATGCGCGAAGCGGCGGGCGGCACCGAAGATTTCCGCGCGCAATTGGTGGAGATCGTGAGCGCGTTGTTCCGTTACTTTCTCAAGAACCGGGAGTTGATGCGCATTTCCCTGGCCACGGCGTTCGCCGCCCCGGGCGAAGTCCCGTCCGGGTTGTGTTACCTCGACAAGTGCGAGCGCAATTTTGAATTCATCCACGGCTTGATGAAACGGGCGCTGGTGGCCGGAGATTTGGATGACCGTTTTGACAGCCGGGAGCTGGCGTTTGGTTTCTACGGCCAGATGAATCTGTATTTGATGGCGCATCTGACGATGCCCGGCTGCCGGTTGAATCGCTCGACGGCGGAGCGGATTGTGAATCTTTTTTTGAGCGGCGCGGCCGCGAAGAACAGGAAGGCTTGATGCAAAATCGAACTCGTATAAACCAGTTTGGACTCCTGGCGGCGGTCGGGGCGGCGCTGCTCCTGGCAGCGTGCAAACCCAAACCCGGCGCGGGCGGCGCTCCAGCCGGCGGCTTCGCCGTGCAGGTGGTTGCCGTTGAGGCGCGGCAACAACCGGTGACCGAAGCCCTGGGGCTGGTCGGCAGCATCGCCGCCAATGAAATCGTCGAGCTCAAAGCGGAAACCGAAGGCATTATCCAGGAAATCCTTTTCGACGAAGGGCAAAAGGTGGACAAGGGACAGTTGTTGATCCGGCTGGATGACACGAAACTGGCTGCCACCGTCGCCGAGGCGGAAAGCAGCTTCAAGTTGAGCCAGGCCAATTTCGAGCGCGCCAAGCAACTGGTTGAAGACCGGTTGATCTCCCGCCAGGAATATGATCAGGCGTCCGCAACTTTCGACTTGAACCGGGCCACACTGGAGTTGAAGCGGCGCCAGTTCAAGGACGCGCGAATCCATGCGCCGTTTGCCGGCATCACCGGTGCCCGGCGAGTCAGCCCCGGCCAGGTCATCGCGCGGGAAACGGTGCTTACGATGCTGGTGGACTTGGACCCGGTGAAGGTCGAGGTCAACGTGCCGGAGCGGTTTCTGCAACAAATCAAGGTTGGCCTGCCGCTGGAGTTTTCCGTGGCAGCGTTTGCGGGGGAGAAGTTTCGCGGGGAGGTTTATTTTGTTTCGCCGCAGATCAACGAGAACCTGCGCACGGCGCTGGTGAAGGCGCGGATTTCCAATCCGGACAACAAATTGCTCGGCGGAATGTTCGCCAGCCTGAATCTCACGTTGCAGGTTCGCGAAGCCGCCATCGTCATTCCTGAGCCGGCCCTCATGAGCAATGGCGACCAGTTTTCGGTATTCGTGGTGGACGCCGACGGCAACGCGCAGATCCGCCCGATCGAAGTCGGCATCCGTCTGGCGGGCAAGGCGGAAGTGACCAAGGGGTTGAATGCGGGAGAAAAAGTCGTGGTCGAGGGCGTGCAAAAACTGCGGCCTGGCGCACCGGTGAAACTGTCGCCGCCGGAGGCTGCGGCGCCGTATGCGGGTGGGTGAGTGAGTAAGCCGGTAAGTGGATGGGCGAGGGAGTGCTGAGAATTCGTAAACCAAAACTGAAGAACGGAATCGCATGAAAATGGTCAAATATCATTGGCAGTTGGACGCTTACAAACTGGCAGTGGACGCAGCGATGGAGATTTTCGAGCAGACGAAGTCGTTTCCCAAAGAAGAGCGATTCGCACTGACGGACCAGATTCGCCGCTCTTCGCGTTCCGTCTCTGCTCAAATCGCCGAAGCCTGGCGCAGGCGCAAATACGAAGCGGTCTTTGTCAACAAGTTGAACGAATCCGAAGGCGAAGCCGCCGAAACGCAGGGCTGGCTGGAGTACGCGGTCAAATGTGACTACTTAAACCGCAACACCGGACGTCAAATTCACCGGACCTACGACCGAATTCTCGGAAAGCTTGTAACGATGGGCAACAACCCCAAGCGTTGGCTTCTCGCCAAGAGTATTGATCTTTAACACCCACCCACTCACTCCCCCGCACACTCGCTCACCATGGTTTTGAGTCGCCTTTCCATCCAGCGCCCTGTCCTCGCCACGATGATGAATCTGGTGTTGGTGCTGTTTGGCATCATCGCCTTGACGCGCCTGCCGGTGCGTGAACTGCCGGACATTGACCCGCCCATTGTCAGCGTGACCACGGTTTATGCCGGCGCCAATGCGCAGGTGGTTGAAACTGAAGTTACCGAGCGGCTGGAGGAGCAGATTAACAACATTGAAGGCATCAAGACGCTGCGTAGTGAAAGCCGCGAAGGTGTCAGCGTCATCACCATCGAATTCGATCTCTCCCGCGATATTGACATCGCAGCGCAGGACGTGCGCGACCGGGTCTCCCGCGTGCGCGGCAATTTGCCCATGGACATTTTCGAGCCGGTGATTGCCAAACAGGATTCCGACGCGCAGCCCATCATCTGGAACGCGTTGAACAGCGACCGTTACTCGACGTTGGAACTGACCACAATGGCCGAGCGCCAGATCAAACCGCGATTGCAGGGGGTTTCGGGCGTTTCCTCGGTAATGATCGGCGGCGAAAAACGCTTCGCCATGCGGCTCTGGTTGGAATCGGACAAGATGGCCGCACGGCAAGTCACGGTGCTGGACGTCGAACGCGCCCTGCGCGAGCAGAATATCGAATTGCCCAGCGGCCGCGTTGAGAATCTCGACCGCGAGATGACCATCCAGACCCGCGGCGAAATGCGCACGGCGGAAGAGTTCAACGACCTCGTGATCCGCGCGGAAGGCACCACGTTGGTCCGGCTGCGCGACATCGGGCGGGCGGAGGAGGGCGCGGAGGATTATCGCACCATCGCCCGGGCGCGCGGCAAACCGTGCGTGTTCCTCGGCGTGGTCAAGCAGGCCAAGGCCAACACGGTTTCGGTCGCGCAGGGCATCCGCGCGGAGATTGAGGCCATTCAACCCACGCTGCCTGAAGGCTGTGATCTCTGGGTGGCTTACGACTCGAGCGTCTATGTGGAGCAAGCCATCACCGAGGTCTGGGAAACGCTCGGCATCGCCTTTGTGCTGGTGGTGCTGATCATTTTTGTGTTCCTGCGGAATTTCCGCTCGACGATTATTCCCACGGTCGCGATTCCGGTGTCGGTGGTTGGCTCGCTGGCGTTTCTCTACATGATGGGTTACTCGGTGAACATTCTCACCATGCTGGCGCTGGTGTTGAGCATCGGCATTGTGGTGGACGACGCGATTGTGGTGCTGGAAGCCATCTACCGCCACGTGGAGGAAGGCATGACCCCGATGAAGGCGGCGTTCAAGGCGATGGAGGAAATCAGTTTCGCCGTCATCGCCATCACCATTTCGTTGGTGGCGGTGTTTGCCCCACTGGCGTTTCAAAAGGGCACCACCGGACGGTTGTTCATCGAGTTTGCAGTGGCGATGTGCGGCGCAGTGGTGATCTCCGCCTTTGTGGCGCTGACGCTTTCACCGGCGATGGCGGCGCGCATGCTGAAGCCGGTGAAGGGCGTGCGGCACGGCTGGCTGTTCAACTGGTTCGAGCGCGGTTTCAATGCAGTGTCGCGCCTCTACGGGCACGGCCTGCGTTGGGCGTTGCACCACCGCATCTTCATGCTGATGGTGACGCTGGCAACCATCGCGGTCATGTTTTTGGCCTACAAGGGACTGGAACAGGATTTTCTCCCGCTCGAAGACAAGAGCCGGATGTTCTGCATTGTGTTTACGCCAAACGGTTCGACCAGCGAGTTCACCGACCGGCAACTACAAAAGGCGGAGGCCATCGTGGCCTCCGTGCCCGAGGTGGATTCCTACGGCGCGATGGTTGCGCCGGCGTTTGCCGGTCCGGGGCAGGCCAACATGGGCGTGATCTTTGTGCGGTTCAAGGACAAGAGTGAGCGCAAACGTTCCGTGCAGGAAATTGTCCACGGTCCCGGGGGAGTGGCCCAACGATTCTTCATGGAAGTGGAAGGTGGTTTTGCGATCCCCAATTTGCCCAAGGCCATCGAAGTTACTTTTCGCGATTCGCCCTTCGAGCTGATTTTGCAGAATCAGGACCTCAACGTCCTCAACCAGGTTTCGCAAAGTCTCGCCAATAAACTGCGGGCAATGTCGCATCAGGTCAACGGTCGCGAAGAGCCCTACTTGAAGAACGTGCGCGTGGGCTTCGAGGTGGACAAGCCGGAGTTGCGTGTGAGCATTGAGCGTAATCGCGCCGCGAGCCTTGGAGTAAGTATTCAAGACATCTCGCGCACGATGCAGATTCTCTTTGGCGGTCTGGACCTGAGCCGGATCAAAATGGACGGCAAGGAATATTTCGTGATGGCGCAACTGGACCGGGAATCCCGGCTCACGCCGCAGGACCTCGACAAGGTTTTCGTGCGCAACAACCGGGGCGAACTCATCCAGTTGAGCAGTCTCGTCAGCCACGAGCAGGGCGCCGCCCCCAATTCGATCAGCCACTATGGCCGCCTGCGGAGCGCCAGCATCAGCGCCTCGACCGGGGAAATCCCCATCGGCACGGTGGTTGGCGAAGTGGAGGAAATGCTGGCCACAGAACTGCCGCCGGGCACGCTTTACGCCTGGGGCGGCGACGCCAAGAGCCTGAACGAAACAAGCAATGAAGTGTGGTGGATGCTCATCCTGGGGATCATCATCATCTACATGACGCTCGCCGCGCAGTTCGAGAGCCTCATTCATCCCATCACCGTGATGGTGGCGCTGCCGTTGGCGGCGATCGGCGCGTTCGGATTTCTCTGGCTGCTCGATTTCGGCGGCAAGATGGGACTTTATCCGCCCATTCCGGCGATGAACATCAACCTGTTCAGTTTGGTGGGCCTGGTGCTGCTCATTGGCTTGGTCACCAAGAATTCCATTTTGCTCGTGGAGTTCGCCAATCAGCAAATCGTGCAGGGCATGGGCTCACACGAAGCCATGACGCGGGCGGGCCTGATCCGTCTGCGGCCGATCTTGATGACCACGTGCGCGACCATCGCCGGCGTGCTGCCCATTGCCGTCGGCTTCGGCGCCGGCGCGGAAAGCCGTCGGCCCATGGGCATTGCGGTGGTGGGCGGTTTGTTGACCAGCACTTTTCTGACGTTGTTTATTGTTCCGGTCGTTTACACTTTCTTCAGTGATGTGACTGACAAACTGTTGCGGCGCCGCCAGAATCCCGAACGGATTGGCGCTGCGGGGGTGAAGGCCGGCGTCCCGGCCAGTCCAGAGTAACGGACTGGCACGGTGCTGGTCGCCGGGGGACAATTTAATGAAGAATCTCAAGGGCCAAGCGTCGGTTTGCATGGTGGTTTTTCGCCGATGGTCAAATCTTCGCTCTACATCCGGGTCGGATGCGCGTGTGCTTTGTGCGCTTCCGGCCGCGCTCGGTTGCGCCCTGCTCGCGGCGGGCCTTACGGCGTGCGGCAAATCTGAAGCCGCCAAAACCACGGTGCCCGGCGAGTCCCCGGCACGGACGGTTCGGGTCGCGCCGGCGGTCTTGCGTCCCATGGAACATTCGCTACCAGTCACCGGCACGTTGCTGGCCCAGGAAGACGCCACGATTGCCGCGCAGGTTGCGGGGCAGTTGGAAACGCTCCAAGTGGACGTTGGTGACTCGGTCAAAGCCGGACAGGAACTGGCGTTGATTGATACCACTTCTTACGAGGCATTCGCCCGGCAGTCCGCCGCCAATCTGGCGCGAGCCACCGCCAGTGCCGCCAATGCTGCCCAGAATCTCAAGCGCATGCAGAATTTGCAGCAGGACAAGATTGCCTCCACCAGCGATCTGGACCTCGCGGTCGCCGAAGACTCCCGGGCGCGTGCCGAGGTGAAGGCGGCCGAGGCCACTGAGGCCATTGCCCGGCTGAACCTGGACCGTTCCCGCGTGCGTGCGCCGTTCGACGGGGCCATTGCGCAACGCATTGCCAGCGCCGGCGAATACGTCACTGCTGGCTCGCCCATTGTCCGTTTGGTGAAAACTGATCCGCTACGCTTGCGGCTGGAAGTGCCGGAGCGCGAGTCTCCGTCCGTGCGCCTCGGCCAGACCGTGCGCGTCATGGTCGAGGGCGACACCAATGTTTACCGCGGACGTCTCGCGCGCATCGCGCCCGCCATTCGTGAAGCAGACCGCATGTTACAGGTGGAAGCCGATGTGCCGAATCCCGGCGGGTTGCGGGCCGGACTGTTTGCGCGGGCGCACATCATCGTGAATGAAAGCGACAACGCCGTCAGTGTGCCGCCTGGGGCACTCACGACCTTTGCCGGGGTCGAGAAAGTGGTGGTCGTGAACGACGGCAAGGCCGTGGAAAAGACGGTGAGGACCGGCCGGCGGGGCTCGGATTGGATTGAGATCGTCTCGGGCCTCAAAGCCGGGGAAAAAGTGGTCCTGGAACCAACCGGCATTCGCACCGGACAACCGTTGATCATTGAGGGAGCGCCACCAGATAACCATGATACCGAAAGCGGTGGATGAAGTTGCTGCCGCCGATCTTGATCTTGCTCATACTCTTAATCTTAATCTCACCCCCATTCATGGCTTCTCCGAATTCAATGATTAAGAATAAGGACAGATGCGGAATTGAGCCGCATTAGTCGTCATGCAAAAGCTCGCTGAAATCTGCATTCGCCGACCGGTCTTCGCGACGATGATCGTGCTGACGCTGGTGGTCGTCGGCGTGGCGGGTTACCTCAACCTCGGCGTGGACCGGTTTCCGTCCGTGGACATTCCGGTGGTGCGAATCAGTGCGCGCCTGGCCGGCGCCTCTCCGGCGGAGATGGAATCGCAAGTGGCCCAACCCATCGAGGAGGTTGTTAACACGATTCAGGGCATTGATGAGTTGCGATCCGTCAACGGCTCTGGTTCCACTTTTGTCGCCGTCACTTTCGATCTGGACCGCGACATTGACGTGGCGGCGCAAGATGTGCGCGACCGCGTGGCCACGGTGGTGCGGGAACTGCCGCGCGACATGGACCCGCCCACCATCTCCAAGTCTGACACCGACCAGCAGCCGATTCTCTCCATCGCCGTGTCCGGCCCGCGTTCGCGGCGTGAACTCACCGAGATTGCCGACAAGATCATCAAGACGCACATCGAACGTTCGCCGGGCGTGGGCGAAGTCAATGTGATCGGCGGACTCCAGCGCGCCATCAACGTGTGGGTGGACGCCGACCGGCTCGCGGCCTATCAGATTCCCATCACCGCCGTGCGGGACGCCGTCGCGCGGCAGAACGCCAACACCCCTGGCGGCAACGTCACCACCGACCTGCGTGAGCAAACGCTCCGCACCATGGGCCGGCTTACTGAAGCCAGGGAATTCAACGAACTGGTCATCGCCACGCGCAATGGATCGCCGATTCGCGTGCGGGACATCGGCTGGGCCGAGGATGGCACCAAGGAGCAACGTTCGCTGTCGCGGTTGAACGGAGAATTGAACGTGACGCTGGAAGTGATCCGGCAATCCGGCGCCAACACCGTCGCGGTGATCGAAGGCGTCAAGGAACGATTGCGATCTCTGGAAGAACAGCTTCCTGCCGACCTGAAAATGGAGATCATCCGCGACCAGTCGCGCTACATCTATCAGGCACTGCACGAGATCAAAACGCATCTTGTGCTCGGGAGTATTCTGGCCTGCTGCGTGGTGTTGCTCTTCATGCGCAACTGGCGCGCGACCATCATCGCCGCCGTGGCCATTCCCGCTTCCGTCATCGCCTCCTTTGGCATGATGAAAGCCCTGGGTTTCACGCTCAACAGCGTGACGATGCTGGCGCTGGTGCTGATGGTCGGCATTGTAATTGATGACGCCATCGTCGTGCTCGAAAACATTTTCCGCTTCATTGAAGAGAAGAAAATGCGACCCTTCGAGGCGGCCAAGGCGGCGACCGCGGAAATCGGGTTGGCGGTCATGGCCACGACCTTCAGTCTGGTCGTAATCTTCGTGCCGGTGTCGTTCATGTCGAGCATCTCGGGACGGTTTCTCTACCAGTTTGGCATCACGTCCGCCGTGGCGGTACTGGTCAGTCTGCTCGTGTCGTTCACGCTCACGCCCATGATGAGCGCACGATTGCTGCGCGTGAAGCGCGACGGGGAGGGGCCGAAAGGCGGCGATCAAGGCGAGCCCCGCTCACGCACCGGCTTCTACCACAAGATTGACGCGTTCTACACGGGCCTGCTCGGCTGGGCGATGCGTCACCGGCCCATCATCGCCGGCCTCGCGCTGCTGGTCATGGCATCCTCCGTGCCGCTTTACCAGCTTGTCCGCCAGGAGTACCTCCCCAGCAACGTGGACGAAGGCGAATTCGACGTGCGGATCACCGCGCGCGAAGGTACCGGTCTGGGCGCGATCAATGAAGTGGCGCTTAAGGTCGAAGAGGAGTTGAACCGCACTCCCGGCGTGCGGTTCGTGTTGGCCACCGTGGGCAGCGGCTTCATCGGGGGAATGAACAGCGCCAATTTCTATGTCCGGCTCGTCCCGCACGAAGAACGCACCTTTGGCTGGGCGCGCGTCCTGCAATGGCCGCCCTGGCGGGCGTGGCAGGGAAATTACACGCAGCGTGACGTCCAGCAGGAAATCCGGCAACGGCTGCGCAACCTGCCGGATGTACGCCTCGCCATCCGCAATCCCCAAACCTTCATCGGCGGCGGACCGAACTTCGACATTGATTTCGCCCTGCTCGGACCGGACCTCGATGTGTTGTTCAAATACGCCGATCAGTTGCGTCAGAAAGCGCCGGAACTTGGCCTGCAAGACGCCGACATCACCCTCAAACTCGACAAACCGGAATTGCGCGTCGAGATAGACCGTGAACGCGCCGCGAATCTGGGCGTGGACACTGAGGACATCGCCAGCGCGCTGCGCATCATGGTCGGCGGCGATGACCGCGTGACCCGCTTCCGCGACGAGACGATGAATGAGGATTACGACGTGCAGGTGCGCGTGCAGGAAGGCGGACGCAACGACGCCGAAACCATCGCCCGCCTCTTTGTGCCGCGGAAGAATGGCGGGCTTGTGCGGCTCGACAATCTGGTGCAACTCGTCCCCACGCAAACCGCGTCGCGCATTGATCGCTTGGATCGCCAGCGCCAGGTGAGTCTGCGCGCGGCAGTGGCGCCCGGTTACGCGCAGGCCGACCGCATCGCCGCTTTACGGGCCGAAGCGGAAGCCATGGATCTGCCGACGGGCTACTCCACGCGCGTTTCGGGCCGCGCCCGCGAACTCGAACGCACCTTCAATGAATTCCTGTGGGCGTTCCTCCTGTCCGTAATTCTGATGTACATCATCCTCGCGTCACAGTTCGAAAGCCTGACGCACCCGTTCACGATTCTGCTCTCACTTCCGATTTCCGTACCGTTTGCCTTTCTGTCCCTGCTGATCGCCAATCAGACCATCAACTTGTATTCCGCGCTCGGCTTGCTGGTGTTGTTTGGCGTCGTGAAGAAAAACGCCATTCTTCAGATTGATCACATGAACAAGTTGCGCGAGCGCGGCATGGAACGTCTGGCCGCCATCATGCAGGGCAACCGCGAACGGCTGCGACCCATCCTCATGACCACGATGACGCTCATCGCGGGCATGACCCCGCTGGCGTTGGGCACCGGCCCCGGCGCGGAGGAGCGCCGCGCGGTGGCGGTGGTGGTGATCGGCGGCCAGGCGCTGTGCCTGTTGCTGACGCTGGTGGTAACGCCGGTGGTTTATTCGCTGCTCGACGACGTCGCCCAGAAACTGCAATGGAAGCACTGGCGCATTCCAGAGGAATTACCAGGTAAACCGGGGCTGACGGACACTGTGCCTGGAAAGTGAAATGCCTCTGCGTCTGGCGAATCTCCAGTCGCCAGTTCGATTGCTGGCGACAGGACACGGGACAGGAATGTCTGCGCTACAACCCTGCGCCCCCGCTACGCTCCTGTCGGACATTCTGAACTTGAAAATGAGCCTGCTCTCGTCGGCGGGAACTTTCACTCGCCGATATCCTCATTCCAAAGCTCCGGTCGTGCTTGGATGAAATCCTGCATGAGTTGGATGCACGTCGGGTCTTGGAGCACCTCCACCTGCACGCCCTGGGAGCGGACGTATCCCTCCGGGCCTTGAAGCGTCACGTTTTCGCCGACGATGATGCGCGGGATTTTGTAGAGCAACACCGCACCGCTGCACATCGGGCAGGGCGAGAGCGTCGAGTAAAGCACGCACCTGTGATACACCACGGCTTTGAGCCGACCGGCGTTTTCCAGGCAGTTCATCTCCGCGTGGTGAATCACGCTGCCGCGCTGCACGCGCTGGTTGTGGCCGCGCCCGATGATTTGACCGTCCAGCACGAGCACCGAGCCAATGGGAATGCCGCCGGCCGTCAGTCCCTTTTTGGCTTCTTCGATGGCTGCCTGGAGAAATGGGTCCATGCCGCGATTCAATCACGGAGGCCGACGCCGGGCAAGCTGGGAAAAGTTGCGAAGGCAGGCCGAGTAAGGCAGCGCAAAGGAAAGTCTCAAAAACGGAATGGACTTCTCCACTTCGCCACAACTCTCTTCATTCCTGCCGCCGCACGGGCTTTTTTCCTTGAATCCCGGCCGGGTTCGGCGTGACTTGTCTTTGACATGAGCGCGAATCAACCTTCGGTGAAACTCGCCCACACCGGTGCGCTGGCCACCGAGAGTCCGTTGCGCGATCTCGAGGCCATCATCCGCTCGCGCACGCCGCTGATTGCCGTGGAGAGCAATGAGGAGCCGCAAATCGTGAGCATGGTCCGGCAGATCGCTTCACGGCTGCAGATCAAAGCGTATCGCTGGACGGTTACCGAGGGATTGCGGGCGTTCGATCCGTGCGACCAACCGCAGCAGTCGGTGGTCAAATCGCCGGAAATCCTCAGCTACATCAAGTCCTCCGCCAAATATTCATTGTTCGTGCTGCTGGATTTCCATCCTTTCTTGCAGGACGCCACCCATGTGCGGCATCTCAAGGATATCGCGTTGAGTTATTCGCGCCATTACTCCACGGTGGTGCTGGTGGGTTACGCGGTGCAGGTGCCGGAAGAACTGCGGCCTTTCACCGCCCAGTTCCGGTTGCCCTTGCCCACGCTCGCGGAGTTGCGCGCCATCGTAATTGAGGCGGCGGCGGATTGGGGCGCGGAGAACGGCCAGCGCGAGGTGCAGACCACGAACAAGGCGCTGGACCTGCTGGTGCGTAATCTGGCCGGCCTTACTGCCACCGACGCGCGCCGCCTGGCCATCAAGGCCATCAGCGACGATGGCGTGATCACTGACTCCGAGATGCCCGAAGTCATGCGCGCCAAGTACGAACTGCTCGGACGCGACTCGCCGCTGTCGTTCGAGTATGAAACCGCGAAGTTTTCCGAAATTGGCGGCATGCGGCGACTGCGCGCGTGGCTGGAAGTGCGCAAGAGTTTCTTCGTTGAAGGCGCGCAGTCGCATCTGGACCCGCCGCGCGGGGTGTTACTGTTGGGCGTGCAGGGTTGCGGCAAGAGCCTCGCCGCCAAGGCCGCCGCCGGCATTTTCGGTGTTCCTCTGCTCCGTCTCGATTTCGGTGTGCTCTACAACAAGTACTACGGCGAGACGGAGCGTAATCTGCGCAAAGCGTTCGAAACCGCCGAGATCATGTCGCCATGCGTGCTGTGGATGGATGAAATCGAAAAAGGCCTGGCGGTCAGTGACGGCGACGATGACGGCCTTTCGCGGCGCGTGTTGGGGGCGTTGCTAACCTGGCTCTCCGAACGCCGCAAACCGGTGTTCATCGTGGCGACGGCGAATGACATCACGCGGCTGCCGCCGGAAATGGTGCGCAAAGGGCGCTTCGATGAAATCTTCTTCGTGGACCTGCCGTCCGCCGGGAATCGCCGCGACATTTTGACGATCCATCTGGGCAAACGCAGTCTCGACCCGGCGCAGTTCGAGCTCGAAGCGTTGATGGAAGCGACGGCGGGATTCTCCGGCTCGGAAATTGAGCAGGCCATCGTTTCCGCCATGTACACCGCGCATGCGCAGGGTCGCGGAGTGTCGCAAGACGACCTGCTGGCCGAAATTCAGCAGACGCGCCCCCTGTCTGTGGTCATGGCCGAGAAGGTGGAGGAACTCCGCGTCTGGGCGGCGGGCCGGACGGTACCGTGTGATTAAGGAGGATTGTCCCGAATGGCAACCAACTCTCCACTGAAACCGAGTGCGCCGGTGTTTGTGTGGGGCACGCCAAGCACAAGGTGGAAATACTTGTCGGTCGGCCAAACCATGCTGAAAGCCAGCGTGTTTGCTGCTGCCCGCGCTGTCCGCCGCTTGAAAATGTTGCGCCTTTTGCATCCCATTGTTCTACAAAGGGACTAAAGGCTGACTTTGCTTTTACGGGCCGTTGCGGGCGGCTTCCAGTTGCCGGTCGAGGCGTTGGGGCGAAACTGGAACGGCCGTGCCGAGTTCCTGCGCGAATAGCGACACTTTGTATTCTTCCACCAACCACCGCAAGGCGTCGAGTTCCCGGCGCGCTTCGGACGTCCGAGGCGGTTGAGCTTCAAACTGCCGCAGCGCTTCCACGTAGGGCGTGAGCAGTCGCAGCCGTTCCTGATGCTTGACCGGATTCAAGGCCCCGCGCTCGGCGCGAATGAGCAGCGCCTTGAGATAACGCGGCAGGTGCGGCAGTCGTTCGTACGGGATGCGCTCCAGAAAACGCGGCGGAATCAAGTTGCTCAACTCGTCAGCCAATGGATTCACCCCACATGCACCAGGGGTTCCGAGTTGATCGAATGACGAAAGTTTCTGGCCCCGTGACGCCGCAGTGGCCGCGGCGGCGCCGAGGCGTTGTTGCACCTGTTGTCGCAGTTGCAGAATCGGCCCAAGGCGATCCATGAATTGTTGCGCGAGGCCGGGAAGCCGTTCCCGGGACGTGGTCACAGCGGCTTCAAAATGCTTCCGCGTCAGGGCCGGCAATGGTGCCACCGGCAGAAGATACCGTTTCAAATGCTCCAGCGAAGTCTCCCGCAGCTCGGCGCTGTCGCCGAGTGGTGCGTAAAGCGAATCATATCGCGCGAGCGCGCGCAGATCCTTTTCCAACCACGCGAGGTCTTTGTGGATGGCCAGTTCCACGAGACGTTGCACACCGGGCAGACTGGCCCGGCGCGCCTGGTCCGCGCTGCGGAACAGCCGCACGCTCACGACGCCTTCCGCGAATTCCAATCCCGGCCAGGCATACTGGGGCAGGCCCGGCCCTTCTGTAACGGTGATCCTTTCGGGCAGATCGCCGCAGGTCCAGTCGGTGAAACCGAAGCGTTCCCATTGTTGCACGGCGCGCGTCCAGTCGGCGGATTCAGGTTTCGTGGTGGGTTCGGTTTTCGTCTGCTGGAGCTGCTGTTGGAGCTGCGCGAGGTCGCGTCCGCTGCCGAGCGATTTGCGGTGCTGATCCACGATCTCGATGCGCGGACGCAGGTGCGCGGGCAAAGCGTTCGCAGGCCAGGCCGAAACCGGAAGGTCCACGCCGTAACGCTGGCGAATGAAGCCGGCCAGGTCGCGCAGGAACGAGTCTCCCGCCGGCTGAAACTCGCGGACAATCTCGGCGATCTTCGGCGGAAACGGCATCAGTTGTTTGCGCAACGCCTTGGGCAGCGCCCGTAAAAGTCCGCCAATCATTTCGTCGCGCAAGCCGGGCACCGCCCATTCGATCAGCGCCGCCGAGGCCGATTGCGCCAGCGGAAAAGGCAACTCGATGGTCACGCCGTCGTGGACTTCGCCGGGCGCATAGGCATAGGCGAGCGCCACGGGCTGGCCGCCGACCGGTACGGCGTCGGGAAAAGCCTCCGCGTCGAATTGCAATGATTTGCCGCCCGTCAATTCCGCTTCGGAGATGCAGAGGCGCTCTTGCGCCCCCGGCTCGCGCAGCAGCCGGTTCAACTCATGAAGCGAAGAAACGTGTTCGATATGCCGGGCGTAGAACTCGCCTAATATCTGATCGAGATCGCCAAGCTCGTGCTGGCGAACGCGCGTGCGCCAGTTCTCGATCTTCTCCCGGATGCCGCGATTGTGCGCGAGAAAGCGATACTGCGGCGGCCAGGCCGACGGCTGCTCCGCCACCGGAGTGAGCACGCGCACCTCATCCCGGTCGGCATCGGCCTCGTCGTCCGGCTGGCCACGAGACGGTATCAAGTTTTCTTCCACCAACGCCGCACGGATGAAGATCGCCGTGGCTGCTTTGGCGTTGAGGTTGCCGTAAGCGACTTTACGGCGCTGCACTTCCAAGCCGTGCAGCGTGATGATCTCCTCCACGAGCACGTTGCCGGCGGCGGCACTCCAATGCGGATTCTGGTGCGTGACTTTGCAGCAATGCGGCGCGAGCTGAAAAATCCACTGCGGATCAATGCCCGCCAGCGTGCGCGCAAAAAGCTGCGACGTCTCGACGATCTCACCGGCAACAATCCATTGCGGCTGGTTGGATTTCGGCTTGGGTGGCGCTTTGTTCCCTTTGGAATGGGGTTTCCGCGGCGGTTCCCCGCGCGCGTAAAGCGCCGAACCCGGAAACACGTTCACCCGCCGGTTGCCCGCGGCCTGGTAGTTGTTGCGTTCCTCGAAGCGCGCAACGTGGCCGATGAGTCCGGCAAGAATCGAGCGATGAATCGCGTCGTAGGCGGCGTTGCTTTCGTTGAGCTTGAGCGTGCCCAGATCGTCGAGCGCGTCGTGGAGTTGGGAATACACGTCCTGCCACTCGCGCATCCGCAGATAGGAAAGAAAGTGCTGGCGACAAAACTTCCGGCGCTGGCCTTGCGTGCGCAAACGATCCCATTCGTCGTGGACGGCGTTCCAGAGGTTGAGCAACGAAAGAAAATCCGACTGCGGGTCGGTGAACTTCCGATGCGCGGCGGCGGCCGCTTCCTTTTGATCCAGCGGGCGTTCGCGCGGGTCTTGAATGCTCAAACCGGCGGCGATGATCAACAATTCCCGCGGGGCGTGCTCGTGCTGCGATTGGAGCAGCATCCGCCCGAGCGTCGGATCAATCGGCAGGCGCGCGAGATCGGCGCCCAGGCGCGTGAGTTCGCGGCGTTCATCGAGCGCGCCCAATTCCTGCAGGAGCGCATAACCATTGGCGATGGCGGCGGGCGCGGGCGGTTGGACGAACGGAAACGTTTCGATGTCGCCCAGGTGAAACGCCTTCATCCGCAGAATCACTTCGGCCAGATTGGCGCGTTGAATCTCCGGCGGCGTGAACTGCGGGCGCGCATTGAAATCCTCCTCCGCATAGAGCCGGAGGCAGACGCCGGCCTGCACGCGTCCGGCGCGGCCTTTGCGTTGGTTGGCGCTGCTCTGGGAAACCGGCTCGATCGGCAACCGTTTCGTGCGCGTGCGGGGGTTGTAACGACTGAGGCGCGCCAGGCCGGCGTCAATGACGTAGCGAATGCCGGGAATGGTCAGCGAGGTTTCGGCGATGTTCGTGGCGATGACGATTTTGCGGCGCGTTGACGGGGCGAAGACCCTTTGTTGCTCGCCTGAACTCAGCCGTCCGAACAGTGGAATCACTTCCGCCTCACCGGAGAAACGGCCTTCGAGTTGATCGCCGGTTTCGCGAATGTCGCGTTCGCCCGGCATGAAGATCAGCACATCCCCGAAGTTGGTTTCGTAAAGCATCCGCTCCGCCGCCTGCACCGCGGCATCCACGTAACTCACCTCGCCGCGTTCCTCCAACTCCGCGTCCAGCGGTTGATACTGCACCGCGACCGGATACAGCCGCCCGGAAACCTCGATGATCGGCGCGTTATTGAAGTGCTTCGCGAACAACTGCGTGTCAATCGTCGCCGAGGTGATGATCAGCTTGAGATCATGGCGGCGCGCGAGCAGCCCCTTCAAGTGGCCGAGCAGAAAGTCAATGTTCAAGCTGCGCTCGTGCGCTTCATCAATGATGATCGCGTTGTATTCCGAAAGCTCCGGATCCCCCTGCGTCTCCGCCAGCAGGATGCCATCGGTCATCAATTTGATATAGGTCTGCGCACTGGAGCGGTCCTCGAAGCGGATTTTGCAGCCGACCTCGCGTCCCCACGTAACGCTCAATTCCTCCGCAATGCGCCGCGAAATCGAAAGCGCCGCCACCCGCCGCGGTTGCGTGCAACCGATCTTCGCTTCAATGCCCAGCCCGGCTTCCAGGCACATCTTGGGAATTTGCGTCGTCTTACCGGAGCCGGTTTCACCCGCGATGACGACAACCTGATGCGCGCGGATGGCGGCGACGATTTCATCCTTGCGTCCCGTGATCGGCAGTTCCGGCGGATAGCTGACCTGCGGAATGTTGAGCCGCCGCTCCTCCCGTAAAGCAATCGAGGCGTGGACTTGCTGAAGCAACCGATCCAACAAGGCGTCGCGCTGGGCGGGATGATGACGATCACGCAACAGCCGGGCGAGCCGTCGTCCCAGTCGCACCCAGTCGGGCAACAGACATTGCGGCAGCAGCTTCTTCAGTTCTTCGATCCGCGCATCAGTCATGCAAGAGCTGGGAGACTAACCGCCAGTGCCCCGGCGGAGAAGCGCGGACATTCCGGCGTGGCGAAAGGTTGCTTGCAAAACCGTAGCAAACATTTGGGCATCGCTTGGGCTGGAAGCCCGGCCTCCCGATTCACGACCGAATCAGAGCCAGGTGGATTTGCTTTGTCACGCTTCCACAAGTTCGAAGGCCAGGACGTCTGGCCGGCGGTCTTGCAGTTGCGGCGGGAATTGGTTACGCTTGCCTGCCATGAATCCTGAGATTCCTTCACCTCCCGCGCCACCCCCAGGTGATTCCGGTCAAGCACCACTTCGGAAACGACGCCACTGGCTGGTTTACGCCGGCGGGGCCTTGCTGGCGCTGTTGGTGGTGGTCGCCGCGACCGTCGCCATTACGATCTGGTGGGTGCAACGCCCGATCAAGCCGGTGGTGTTGACCGCCACGGAAAAAGCCGTGGTGGAGGAGAAGCTTCAGCAGCTCGGCGGGCCGGCCGGCGCCGGCCCCCGCGGGGTGGCGGTGCCGGATGCGGCCCCGCCATTGGAACTGGACCGGCCTTACGTGGCGGGATCCAGGGTGATGCGGTTGACCGAGCGGGAACTCAACGGATTATTGAACGCGAACACGGACTTGGGACAATCGGTGCGGCTCGAGTTCGGACGCGACGCGATCAACGCCTACATGGTCCTGCCCATCCCGGAAGACGTTCCCGTGGTGGGCGGCACGGTGTTGCGCGCGCGCGGGCGCTTCCTCGTGTCGCTGGGCAACGGCGGCGCGCCTTATGTGATCCTGGAAGATGTGACGGTGTTTGGGTTGAGCCTGCCAAAGGCCTGGTTGGCCGGGCTGAAAGGGGAGAACCTGATTGGTCAGGCCATGGGCCAACGCAATGGGGCGCCGGTTTTGCAGGGCATCAAGAGCCTGCGTGTCGAGCCGGGTGCCCTGGTGCTGGAGGTTTCCGAATAAAGCGCACGCGGCAAGTTCAATGACCCCGGAAGTTGGCCTTTCGCACCAGACATGGCTATTGGATAGCGGAGCGATTGCGGATGGGTGTCGGCATACCGTGCCAATTGCTTGAAAGGACGAAGATTCGACGATTCTTTACAATCGCCGGGACTGAGTCCTTTTTGACGCCTTTTTGCAGAAAGGAATGTCTCGGCGTCAGCCTCGACATGATCCGCCATTTACTGAAAAGACTCCGTGGCAAAGAAGGGGAATGTCTTGGACGCGGCCACCAAGCCCACTGGTGACGAAAATCAAATGGGTAACAACGCTTTCATCTAGGTAACGAACAAGGTAATAAGACGCTCACGGATTTGCTCATGAGCTTGGTGAAATCCAAACAACGCGTTGCTGACCACGGGGAGGTCTTCACCCCCGCGTGGATGGTTGAGGCCATGCTTGATCTGGTAAAGGGCGAGACCGAGCGGATTGATTCCCGCTTTCTGGAGCCGGCGTGTGGCAACGGAAACTTCCTCGTGCCGGTCCTCCGGCGCAAACTCGCCGCCGTGGAACTTAAATATGGGCAATCCGATTTTGAGCGGAGGCACTACGCTCTGCTTGGGCTGATGTGCATTTACGGCATCGAAATCCTGCCGGACAACATCGCCGATTGCCGCGCGAACCTGCTGGAAATTTTCGCCGAGTATTTGAAGATCGAGCCGTCCGACGTTTTCTATCGTGCCGCCGTCTGTGTGCTTTCGCTCAACCTCATCCACGGCGACGCCCTGAAGATGCGCACCTGGGACGATCTGCCCATCACCTTTGCCGAGTGGGGCTATCTTTGGAAGGGTCGTTTCCAACGGCGGGATTTCCGTTTGGATACTCTCACCCAGTCGTCAGCCTTCAGCGCGGAGGGCTCGCTCTTCGCCAACCTCGGCAAGCACGAGATTTTCACGCCCATCAAGACCTACCCGCCCATGACCGTCAGCGAGCTGGTCGCTGCCACGCCGGAGGCAATGCTATGAGCAAGGACAAGAAACTCCAAATCCGCAACAGCACCGCCGAGTTTCTCATTTTCACCCGCCAGGCTGGCGACGCGGGCATCGAGGTGCGGGTGGCGGAGGAGACGGTGTGGCTGACGCAGAAGTTGATGGCGGCGTTGTTCGAGGTCACCGTTCCCACCATCAACGAGCACCTGGCCAATCTTCTGAAACAGGGCGAAATCGCGGCGGAGGCAACCATTCGGAATTTCCGAACAGTTCAAAGGGAGGGCAGCCGGGACGTTTCCCGCAACGTGGATTTCTACAACCTCGACGCCATCATCGCCGTCGGTTTCCGGGTGAACTCCGCCCGTGCCATCCAGTTCCGCCAGTGGGCCGTCGCGGTGCTCCGCGACTTCGCCATTCGCGGCTATGTGCTCGACAAGGAGCGGCTCAGGAACGGCGCGTTCTTGAGCAAGGAGTATTACGACAACCTGCTGGCCGAGATCCGCGAAATCCGCGCCAGCGAGCGGCGGTTCTACCAGAAAATTACGGACATCTACGCCACCGCCATGGACTACAGCGCGGAAGCGGAGATCACCCAGACTTTTTTCGCCACCGTCCAAAACAAGCTCCACTTCGCCATCCACGGCCACACGGCCGCGGAGTTGATCATGGAGCGCGCCGACAGCAAAAAGGAGCGCATGGGCCTGACGACGTGGAAAAACGCGCCGCGCGGGAAAATCCTCAAGCCGGATGTCGTCGTCGCCAAAAACTACCTGACGCAAAAGGAACTCAAGGCGCTTGACCGCATCGTGACCATGTATCTGGACTACGCCGAGGACCAGGCCGAGCGGGGCATCCCGATGACCATGCAGGATTGGGCCACCAAGCTGAATGCGTTCCTCCGGTTCCATGAGCGCGACCTCCTCAATCATCCCGGCAAGGTCACTGCCGAGGTGGCGAAAGCCTTTGCCGAAAGCGAATTTGAAACATACCGCATTGTGCAGGACCGCCTGTTCGAGTCCGACTTCGACCGGGCCATCAAGCAGTTGCCCAAGAAAGGCGACCAGCCATGACCTCCCAGGTGCCATTCACCCTGCGCGGCCGCAATCCGGACGTGCTGACGTGCATCGCGAATCTCTCCAACGACGAGGTGTTCACCCCGCCGGAGTTCGCCAACCGCATGCTCGACACGCTGGCCGAGGCGTGGGCCGCCAACAACCAGGGCGCAAATATCTGGGCGGACCCAAAGGTGAACTTCCTCGACCCCTGCACCAAGTCCGGCGTGTTCCTGCGCGAGATCACCCGCCGGCTCACCGACGGCCTGAAGGACGAGATTCCGAATCTGGAAAAGCGCGTCAATCACATCCTGACGACACAGGTATTCGGTATAGGCATCACGCAAATCACCAGCCTGCTCGCGCGGCGCAGCGTGTATTGCTCCAAGCACGCCACGGGCAAACACTCCATCGCCAAATCGTTCACCAGTGACGATGGCAACATCTGGTTCAAGCGCCCCAAACACACTTGGAATGGAAGCAACTGCAAGTTCTGCGGCGCGCCAAAAGGAATTTTTGACCGGGCGGCGGGACTGGAAACTCACGCTTACGCGTTCATTCACACAGACAACATCAAGTCTCGGCTCGCCGAGTTTTTTGGAGGCAACATGCAATTCGACGTCATCATTGGAAATCCGCCGTATCAAATGACGGGCGGTGCTGGCGGGACGAGTGACTCCTCGATCTACCACCTTTTTGTAGAGCAGGCGCTGAAACTTGACCCACGGTTCTTGAGTATGGTCATCCCGGCGCGATGGCTGGCTGGCGGGCGTGGCATGGACGAGTTCCGAAAGGCGATGCTCGGTGATCGCCACATGCGCGAATTGGTGGACTATCCGTCGGCCAGCGATGTGTTCCCAGGTGTCGAGATCAAGGCGGGGGTCTGTTACTTCCTTTGGGACGCGGCGCATGACAGCGACTGCAAGGTGACAACGATTCGTGGGGGCGAGGTGCTTGGCCCGATTCCGCGGAAGCTAGGTGAATATGATGTTTTTGTTAGGGACGCGCGTGCCGTGTCAATTCTTCACAAGGTGCTGGCTCGCCGTGAACCCTCCATTAACACAATCCTCACCCGTGACACTCCGTTCGGCTTGGCATCAAACTTCGACGGTTTCCACGAGAAAGAGCGTTCGGGCGATGTGCCGCTTTACTACATTCGCACGATGAAGCGCGGCGTGGGATATGTCTCGCGAAACATCGTAACCAAGAATGCGCACTTGATTGATACTTGGAAGGTTCTTGTCCCCAAGGCGTATAATGGCGGCGACGGCTTGCCTCATCAAATTCTAGGCAAGCCTTTGATTGCGCCATCGCCGTCAGTCTGCACTCAGTCATTCTTGTTTTTCCACGTTGGCTCACGCAAGGCGGCCACGAGCATCCAGTCGTATTACATGACGCGGTTCTTTCGCTTCATGACTTCTTTGCGAAAGATTACTCAAGACGCGCTGACTTCCACTTATGCTTGGGTGCCGCTTCAAACATGGGATCGCACTTGGACGGACGAAGAGCTATACGCAAAATACGGGGTCACGAAAAAGGAGCAGGCTTACATCGAGTCTCAAGTCCGGGAGATGAACCTCGATGGCGACGACGATGAGTAAGACCATCGAAGAAATCCTAGCGTCGAAGCCGGAGGCGCGTCCGCGCATCTACGCCTATTCGATTGACGACCAGGCGCACGCGGGCTTGCTCAAGGTGGGCCAGACCACGCGCGACGTGAAGCAGCGCGTCGCGGAACAGCTCAAGACCGCCAACATCAAGAATTACAAAATCGAGTTGGACGAGATAGCTGAGCGCGATGACGGCACGACGTTCACCGATCACGAGGTGCGCGCCGCTCTCGCCAAAAAGGGCTGCGCGAAAGTTGAACTGGAATGGACGCGCTGCACGGTCAAGGACCTCAAGGCGGTGCTCATCGCGCTCCGCGCCGGGCAGCAAATCGCCGGCACGCGCGACCAAAATTTCCCCATGCGCGCCGAGCAGCGCGCCGCCGTGGAAAAGACTCACGCCTATTTCCACTCCATCTGGAAAGAGGACATGCACGCTGTCCCGCGCTTCCTGTGGAACGCGAAGATGCGGTTCGGCAAGACCTTCACCGCCTATCAGCTCGCCCGGAAACTCGGGGCCAAACGCGTGCTCGTCGTCACCTTCAAGCCCGCCGTGGAGGATGCCTGGCAGACGGACCTCGAATCTCACGCGGATTTCGATGGCTGGCAATATCAGTCGCGCCATTCGGGCAGCGACCCGACGAAGGTTTCGGCCAAGAAGCCACTCGTCTATTTCGGTTCGTTCCAGGACCTGCTGGGCCGCGACGATGCCGGCAACATCAAGGCCAAGAACGAATGGCTGCATCAGGTGAAGTGGGATTTGGTCGTCTTCGATGAATACCACTTCGGCGCGTGGCGCGAGACGGCCAAGGAATTATTCGAGGGCGAAGAAGAGGCGGTGGCGAAGAAAGAGGCGAAGCTCGAATACACCGCCGGCTTGGAAAACGTGAACGAAGACCTCGCGGTTCTCTCCGAAAAGGAAACCGAGTTCCTGCCCATCACCACCAAGGCTTACCTGTATCTCTCCGGCACCCCGTTCAAGGCACTGGCCACCGGTGAGTTCATCGAAGAACAGATTTTCAACTGGACCTACACCGACGAACAGCGCGCCAAAGAAGAGTTCGCTGCCAGGAATCCCGGCAAGTGGAATCCCTATGGCGCACTGCCGCAAATGCGGCTGCTCACTTATCAAATGCCGCCGGAGTTGGTAGCCATCGCGAGCGCGGGGGAGTTCGATGAGTTTGACCTCAACGCGTTCTTTGAAGCATCCGGCACTGGCGCCAAGGCGCAGTTCAAGCACAAGAGCGATGTGCAAAAGTGGTTGGACATCATCCGTGGCGGGTATGCGCCCAAGACGGTGGAGCAACTCAAAACCGGCACGCGTCCGCCGTTTCCATATTCGGACGTGCGCTTGTTGCCGTATCTCCAACATGCGTTCTGGTTTCTGCCGAACGTCGCGGCCTGTCACGCCATGGCGAACCTCATCGGCGAAAAGCACAATGTTTTCTGGCATGATTACCAGGTGGTCGTCGCCGCCGGCACTGCGGCAGGTATCGGATTGGACGCGCTGCCGCCCGTGCGTCACGCCATCGGCAGCGGATTCGACACCAAGACAATCACGCTTTCCTGCGGCAAACTCACCACCGGCATCACCGTGCCGCAATGGTCGTCCATCTTGATGCTGCGGAATCTCAAATCGCCGGAGACCTATTTCCAAGCCGCGTTTCGCGTGCAATCGCCGTGGTCCATAAAAAATCCCAACGGCGACGATCCGAACGAAGAGGAAATCCTCAAGCCGGTTTGTTTCGTGTTCGACTTTGCGCCCACGCGCGCGCTGCGCCAACTCTCCGAGTATGGCATCGGACTTTCCCCCAGCGAGCCGAACCCGGAAAACGCCGTCAAAGACTTGGTGTCATTCCTGCCCGTGCTGGCCTACGACGGCGCAAACATGACGCAGATTGATGCGGGCGGCATCCTCGACATCGCCATGGCCGGCACGTCGGCCACGTTGCTCGCGCGCAAATGGGAAAGCGCGCTGCTCGTGAACGTGGACAACGATACCTTACGCCGCATCCTCGATAATCCCGAGGCGATGGCGGCCGTAGAGCGCATTGAAGGCTGGCGCTCCCTCGGCGACAACATCATCGAAACCATCATCAACAAGAGCGAGAAGATCAAAGACCTCAAGAAAAAGGCGAAGACCAAGGACTTGTCGGCGAAGGAAAAGAAGCAGCTCACCGACGAAGAAAAGGAGTTCAAGTCCAAGCGGAAGCTGGTCCAGGAAGAACTCATCAAATTTGCCACGCGCATCCCGGCATTCATGTATCTGACCGATTTCCGCGAGAACACGCTGCAAGACGTGATCACCAAGATCGAGCCCGGCTTGTTCGAGACGGTCACCGGTTTGACGGTGAAGGATTTTCACCTGCTCGTGCGGCTCAAGGTGTTCAATACCGAGCAGATGAACCAAGCCGTATTCGCATTCCGGCGTTATGAAGATGCCTCGCTCCGATACACAGGGATCGAGAGTCACGAAGGGCTAACGCACTATGGTCTTTACGACACCGTCGTGGCGAAGGAGGGATTGGCTCACATAACCATCTTCACCGAACAGGCCGCGCTCGCGGGATCGTATGTCACCAAGCACTTCGGCACAGACGCAAAATGGAGCGCTCTGAATGACCGGATTTGGTTTGTGATTGGCTCAAGGGAGAATCACAGCTTTCGGCTATCTGACATTGATGCGGTAGCCGAGGCTGGAAGATGTGACGGTGGTGATGTTCTGGCGCTGTTGGGTTTGCTGTCACGACCTTCAGCGCGTTTGTTGAGGATGGAGTTCCGCGATGGCTCTGAAACGGGCGCGGAAGTTTCGCCCACGGAATTCACTCGGCAACTGACCGAGTGGTGGAAAAACCAGTCCATCACCGGCGAACAATGGCAGGCATGGGCCTCCCGCACCAAGGTCAGGTGGATTCCTGCACTCGAACCGGAGGCGTTGCGATGAGCGAGAACAAGGACACTGCTCTTGAGCTTTACGAGCGGATTAAGCAGAAAGCTCCAGAATATGTCGCGCTCCTCACTGCATCAACAGATGACGAATTTGAGGCGGCATTCACCACGCTTCTGGACAAAGCCGTAAATCATTTACAAAAGAACCGGAAGAAATTTTCAAAGCTGGACGAGGAAGGACTGACCGGGGTGCTGGCTGCATCGCTGACAATTCCTGGATTCACGGTGGTGCAGGAAGCCAATTCAAATGGGCATGTGGACCTGACAATTGAAGCCGACCATTGCACTCCAGCGAGAGTAAAACTAGGAATTTGTCGGACTTAGAAAACCGATTGAAGGAGTGGAAACTATTGCGGTCCCCGGTCGCTGCTAATACCGAGGGTCTGCGGCCCGCTCGCCGGGCCGCTGCTGGCATTCCCGGCCGCTCCGGTTGGCTTTTTGCC
>JACZKP010000110.1 GCA_014860005.1 Verrucomicrobiota bacterium
GGTGCCAGTGCAGAAACGGAGAGAGACCCACATTCAAGAGCGAGAAGAGCCGCGCGCGGTCCAGCGACGCCACCCAGATCCGTTCCTGGGATTGGAAGGAGCCCATCATCCAGAGTCCGTACAGCAGGACCGCGTGGGCCAGGCCGGGCCCGACCAACCCCAGCACGCCCAGCGACATGACGAGGTTGCTCGTGGCGGCCTGGGCCGAAAGCACCAGCGCCACCGGCAGGCCCCAAAAAAGGGAGGAAAGACCGCGCACCAGCCGCCCCAGCGAGCGCATCAGTTCCGGCTTCGAATCGTTGGCAACCATGCGGTCGGCTTTCCCGGCAGCGGCAGGACGGTCGGCATCCGCGGGCTGCTAGAATGAGAGATAGGTGTATTCCTTTAAACCGCGTTCGTAATCGTCCAGGAGCCGCATGCCTTCGGACGGTTTCATGCGATCGCTTTTGATGGCCCGTTCCACCTGGGCTTTCATCTGCCGCTGGAGTTCGTTCTGGTCGTATTGCACGGACGCCAGGGCTTGGATGATCGTGGTGCCCTCGATGATTTCCTCGACGTAATACCCGGCCGGCTCATCGGGATCCAGGAACACGTGCACTTCGTTGACGCGGCCGAACAGATTGTGCAGATCCCCCATGATGTCCTGGTAGGCGCCCATGAGAAAGAAACCCAGATAGTACGGCTCGACCGTGCCGTTGCCGTTTTTGCGATTCAAGCTGTGCAACGGCAGCGTGTCGCGCACATCGCGCAGGTCAATGAACTTGTTCACCTGGCCGTCGGAATCGCAGGTGATGTCCACCAGGGTGGCTTCGCGCGTGGGCCGTTCGTCCAACCGGCTGACCGGCATGATCGGGAACAAATGCCCCAGCGCCCAGTGATCGAGGAGCGATTGAAAGACGGAAAAATTGCACAAGTACTGGTCGCCCAGACTGTCTTCGAGCTTGCGGATTTCCTCGGGTATGTAGGCCTGACCTTTGAAAGTCTCGACGACTGCGCCGCCGATTTCCCAGTAGAGATTCTCGATCTTCGCCTTGTCCGGCAAATCCATCATCCCCAACGTGAACATGTGCTGGGCGTCGTCGCGGCGTTCCACCGCGTCGTGGTAGGCCTCCAGCTTGTTGAGCTTGGCGAGATTCTTGCGCATGTCGAACAGTTCGCGGACGATGGGATGCTCGTCGTCACCGTATTGAAATTCAATGTCCGGCCGGGTCTTGCCGATGGCGCCGAAGACTTCCACGATCAACACGCTGTGATGCGCGACGATGGCGCGGCCACTCTCGCTGATGATGTCCGGGTGCGGCACTTTCTCCGCGTTGCACACGTCGGCGATGTAATAAACGATGTCGTTGGTGTATTCCTGCAGCGAGTAATTGGTGGAACTGTCGAACGCCGAGCGGCTGCCGTCGTAATCCACGCCCAGACCGCCGCCCACGTCGAGGTATTCGATGTTGAAACCCATTTTCTGGAGCTTCGCGTAAAACCGCGCGGCCTCCTGCACGGCTTTCTTCACCGTCAGAATGTCCGGGACCTGGGAGCCGATGTGGAAATGCACCAGCTTGAAGCAATGCGTGAGGTTCTCGGCCTTGAGAAGTTCTGCCGCGGCGAGCAATTCCGCCGTGCTCAAGCCGAACTTGGCGTTCTCGCCGCCGCTGCCGGCCCAGCGGCCCGCGCCTTTCGCGAGTAACCGCGCACGGATGCCCACCAGCGGTTCCACGCCAAATTGCTTGGACACACTGATAATCTGGCGCAGTTCCTCGAGTTTTTCGACCACCATGATGACTTTCTTGCCCAGCTTGATGCCGAGCAACGCCATCCGGATGAAGTCGCAATCTTTGTATCCGTTGCAGATAATCAGGCTGCCGACCTGGCTTTGCAGCGCCAGCCCGGCGAACAACTCCGGTTTGCTGCCCACTTCGAGACCAAAATCAAACGGCTTGCCCGCGTCCAGAATCTCCTCCACGACTTCGCGCAATTGATTCACCTTGATGGGAAACACACCGCGATACTTGCCTTGATAATTGAACTCCGTGATGGAATTGCGAAACGCCAGATTGATGGACTCCACGCGATGCCGGAGGATGTCCTGAAAACGGATCAATAGCGGAAACTTCAGCCCGCGCGCCTTCGCCTCCTCGATGACGTCGGTGATGTCCACGGCGGTGCCGGCATCCTGCAACGGCCGGGCCACCACGTGGCCCGCGTCATTGATGTCAAAATACTTCGCGCCCCAACGATGGATGTTGTACAGGTCGCGCGCGGATTGCACGTCCCAAGGCGGGGTGGCGTTGGTGGAGTTGCTCATTTCAATACTTGCCGTCCGGCGCACTATAGAAAGCTGCGCCCAGAAATCAACAGGCACGTGCAAAGAATTTTACCCGGACTGACTCCTCGGCCTGGCTTCGACACGCGGAAAAAATCGGCGAGCTTTGGTGATTCGCCGTCCGGCTGTTACCACAGGGACAATTCGCACGACGTCCCCGGTCAATCCTCTGGGCGCTCGCCGGCGGGCGCCATTTTCACCAGCTTGGGATCAAACTGGCCCAGCACGGTCACGAGATCGCGCTGCGCTTCCATGACTTCGCGGATGTTTTTGTAGGCCATTGGCACTTCGTCCAAACCGGAACTGATGAGTGTGACGCCCTGCTGCTTCAGAAAGCGGTTTACGTCCTTCCAGTTGAACTTCTCGTTCGCAGCCTTGCGACTCATCGCACGACCCGCTCCATGCGAAGCCGAGTTCAACGACTCCGCATTGCCCTTGCCGCTCACGACAAATCCCGGTGTCGCCATTGAACCGGGAATGATTCCCAACACGCCTGCGCCCGCCGGCGTTGCGCCTTTGCGATGCACAATGACCTCGCGCTCCACGCCGTCAATGACGTGCCGCTCCTTCCACGCGAAGTTGTGGTGGTTCTCCAGATCGAGCAACACCTGCGCGCCGAGGTTCTCTGCGATGTGTTTGTGAATGCACGCATGGTTCGCCGCTGCGTATTGGCCCATCAACTCCATTGCGCCCCAATACTCCTGGCCTTCCTGTGAATCCAGCGAAAGCCACGCGAGCCGTTTCAATTCGCTTGGCAAATCCTGGAACTGACTGAACGCAATCTTGCTGTAGTAATCACACACCGAAGCGCCTGTGCCGCGACTGCCGCTGTGCGACAGCAACGCCACATAAGTCCCCGGTGGCAGCGACGCCCTCGTCGCCGAGTGTGGTTGCGACGCCCCCGTCGCAATCTCCCCATGCGCGGTGAACAGACCGAACTCCACAAAATGATTTCCGCTCCCGCTCGTGCCGAGCTGCGACCACGCGTTGTCCTTGTTCTGCTTCGTGATCGGGCTGACCGACCAATCCGCATCCAGCACGTCATGCGCGCGGCGCTGCTTGAAATTAGACCCCACACCAAAGCGCGTCTCCGACTCGATAATGCGCGTGAGCCGATCCTGCTTTTGCTCCAGATCGCGCAACGGAATGTCCAACACCGTCATCTTCATGCGGCACGCGATATCCACGCCCACGGCGTAAGGAATTACCGCGTTCTCCGTGGCCAGCACGCCACCGATGGGCAGGCCGTAGCCGACGTGCGCATCAGGCATCAACGCGCCCGCCACCGACACCGGCAACAGACACGCCTTCTCCATCTGCATCACTGCCTCATGCTCCAGCCCTTCGCCCCACTGATGATATTCCACCGGCTCGGCGCGCGGCGGAGGCGGCGCATTGAGCAACGCCTTCGCAAAATCCTTGCGCAAATCATCCACCAGAAACGCCGACGGGTTCGCTACAATAGCCGCAACCTCCTCGTGCAACCGCGACTTGTCTCCGCCGCCGAGGATGAACCTAGCCACAAAATCCGTTGCAAGGCGGGTCGCCTGTCCCAACGGCACGCCGAGACGGAGGAAATCTTTCGTGTTCATGCTTTCAACGAAACACTCAAGCAGCAAAAGGGCGATTCAAGGTCTTGTCAGTTTGGGTGAACGAGATTCCAAGCAATAACAAACCGTTGCCTTCGTTCTGTATTCGACTTATCGCGAAGCTCGGTGATGTATCGTTCAAAGCGAGTCGTGATTGCCTTAACAAACAGGTGGCGATTTATATAAATCGCAGCCGCTTCATCTGCGGCATCAAAACCGACTTCAAATTCAAAATCTCCATCATGCAAGAATACCCCTGCCCGCACCATGCCGAGATGGAATAGACCACAGCGACCAAGGCGATAAAGTTTTTTGACAATCGACTCTGCTTTCTTTTCGGGAAGCTCATCTAGTTGAGGGAACACCAAGCGAAAGCCGCGACCAAAGAATGCCCCTGATTTTCCATCACTGTCTTCCCCGTCATGGAATACGGCAAAGCCTTCAAAGAATGCCAACGCTAATTGCAGCGCCGCGAAGCCAGCGTGCTCTGGCTTGTTCAATTCGTGTGCCCATGTGAGCAGCCATCCCCTAATTCGATCTTCATAAACGTCCACGAAGTCATCGAAATTGTGTTCCAATGTTTTACCCTCGATTTTTCTGCTATCAAAAACTGGACTGATTTTGAGCAAGACCCGTTTTGGTTTCGTTACATTGTTCATGGCGCAAATTATTGTGGAAGGTTTGCCTTTGTGCCGGCCAAGTCGAAGGGAGATGGGTTCTGTAAGCGCTTCAAATTCTCCTCTGCCTCTGCATAGAGTTGTTCAGCGTTTGGAACGAGCAGTGTTCGATTGATTAGCTGTGGAAAATCCTCGATGGTTGCAACTAGAGCGCCATTTCTGTGGGCTTGATCCACCTCCGATTTTACTTCGTCGCGTGTCTTTGTCGTGACGATAACGGGAAGAACTCTCAAATGTTGGCTGCCACAAGCAACTAGGCTCTGGCGGATCTTTTCTGCTCGCTGGAATAAGTGCGGCAATTTGCTGTCCTCTTTCAAAATACCAGTGGTGCATTCGACAACGACAAGATGTCCGAAGGGAGTTGCGGCAATCAGGTCGGGTGCATCTGATGTCTTCGGTGTTCCACCGATATGCGTCGTGCTGAAGCCAAGCATCCAAAGCAACCACGCTACCGCGATTTCCAAATCACGCGCATTCGTTCCCTTGGTCTGAGCCTTGGCCACAAGCTCTTGTAAGACTTCCAAATTCTTATCGAATGCCTGATGCACAGCCCGAAATGGATTCTGAGCCGTGGTGGGGTCTGCCACCCAGTAATGATGTTGAGCGCGGCCTCCATGACTCGCGACGCAATGCAGAACCGCGCCGGCGGTTACTTCCAATTCGGCTTCGCCCCGTTGGAAATTGGTAGCGTTTTCCCACAAAATCGCATTGCCGGAGAGCATCCCTCGTTTCACGACTGCATTCCGCTCAATCATTCTGTAACCGATTGATGCTTTTTCACGTTCAAGCCCATTCACCAGATTGATCACCAACTTGGCCTTTGTTCCGGTGAGAAAACTTTCCCCACCAATCGCGGCAACACTGAAGGCGACGATTTCTACCGTTGAGGAGTCGCCATCAATCGGACCAACTCCAAATTCTGAACACAGCTCCTGAACGCCTTCAAATGGCGTTGGCGCAGCTTTGAGTTCCCAGCCAAGCAAGAGTGAATCGAGCCGGTCTCGTCGATCTCCCCGGACATGCAGCTGCATCTGTCGGTATTGGAAGCCTTGACGGTTCTGAAACGGAACTCCTTCGGCATGAAACGGGTTGAAATAAATAGAGTGGCTGCGGTCTTTTTCTGGCATGAAGCGCAACTCGCCATGCGGAGTAAGCAACGTGCCCGAAAGCAAACTCTTAATGAATTGTTTGACAGACATCTTCAACTCGTGAAGATGCAAAAAGCCGACTTTGAGGCTCGGCGATTCAAACTGCTTTGATTCACCTGTTGCGGGAACTCCTTGAAGAACTAGACGGCCCTGCGCCAAGTCGAGCACTTCGCCCTTCTTTTGAGCGAGGTAACTGAACGTTGAGTGGTTATAGCCAGCGATGTTTGGTTCAATTGCCGCTAGAAAATCTTCAAGCTGTTTGCGTTCGTGGTCGCTCATGTCTCGATATTATTTGTTTGCTGCCGGGAGAGCGAGCTTTGACGCCCGCTCTCCATTGGGTCAAGGCTATGCCTTGTCGTTCAGGAACAGTTTCCACTCGGTGACGCCGTGGGCGTTGCGGAGGAGCGCCGTCACCGGCAGTTCCCCGCCGTGCGGGGCGCGCGGAATACGGAGCAACTTCAGGCCGGCTTCGTGCGGCAGACGGTTGCCCTTGCGGGTGTTCACGTCCTTGCTCGACCACACGAGGTTTTCCCACGTGTCCACCCCACCGCGCGAGCGCGGTGGACCTCAGCTTCCAAAGCTTCGATCAGGAACTCGCAACGTTGCTGGCCGTTACGCGCCGCCGGCGGTTATGAACGGAGGCGACTGGACACGCTCGGCTCGATGGCTGCGGCGATGGCAATCTACGAGTCACTCGGCTTTGAACGAATTCCGCCATACTACGACAACCCCCACCGTGACGCGGTCTTCATGGAATTGCTGCTCGCTTAAAAAACTCTCGGCAAGCGCCCGCAAGCGACTACCATCTGGTCGTGCGCAAGACTGTCTCCTCCCAACCTGCCGGTGCTCCTGCACGGGTGCCGGCGCGGTGGCGTCAGGAGGTCGAGCGCATTCTCATCACCGACCAGCAGATCGCCACGCGGATTCTACGGCTGGCCCGCGAAATCCAGCGTGATTTCCGCGGACGCGAAATGGTCATTGTGTCGCTGCTCAACGGAACCGTGATGTTTCTCGCCGATTTGATCCGCCATCTCTCGCTGCCGCTGCGGCTGGATTTCATCGGCGTCTCCAGCTACGGGGCGGGAACGGAGTCCGGCGACCTGGTGTTCACCAAGGAACTGCGGCTGGACGTGCGCGGACGCGACGTGCTGCTGGTGGACGACATTCTGGACACCGGCCGGACCATGAACCGGGTGCTGCCCAAGCTGCGCGCGCTCAAGCCGCGGCGCATCAAAATCTGTGTCCTACTCCACAAACCCTCCCGCCGCGTGGAGAACGTGCAGGCGGATTATGTCGGTTTTGAAATTCCCGACTTCTTCGTGGTGGGATACGGCCTCGATTTCGCCGAGCGCTATCGAAATCTTCCGTTCGTGGGGATTCTCCATTCGCACATCTACCAACGGGCTTGCGGAAGCGCGAGCCAGCCAGCCAGCCGCCTGTGAGGATTGCCGCCATGCAGATCCGCGTGTCTTTCTATTCGTATTTCCGCGACCTAACCGATTGCGCGGAAACCACAGAAACCCTGCCCGCGGGGAGCACGCTGGCCGCCTTGGTGGAGCGGTTGACACTTCGCTTTCCCCGCTTGGAAGGAATGCAACGCGCAATGCTCGTCGCCGTGGGCGTGGACTACCAACCGCGCGAGTACGTGCTGAAAGCCGGCGATGAGGTTTCCTTGTTTCCGCCCGTGCAAGGGGGTTGAACCGGCCATGAAGTTTCCCGCGCATGATTCAGCGACGATCCAACCGGCATGACCACCGTTCTCCCGATGAAACGCCAGCTCGCCATCACCACCACACCGATTGACGAGGCGGCCTTGTTACGCGCGCGCACCCTGTCGGGCGGCATGGGCGCGGTGGTGTATTTCCTGGGGGTGGTGCGTAGCACGGAGAATGACGCTCTGATTAGCGCGATCGAATACGAAGCCTTCGAGCGCATGGCGGAGCACCAATTCAACCTGCTCTTCGAGGAGATGGCCAAACGCTGGCCGCTGGAATCGGTTCGCCTGATTCATCGCATTGGGGAGGTGAAGGTCAACGAGCCATCCCTGTGGGTTGAAGTGGTGGCACCGCACCGGGGCGAAGCGTTCGCTGCCTGCCAATGGCTCATTGACGAAATGAAACGTGTGGTACCGATCTGGAAAAAGGCAGTGAGCCAGGCGCGCGGCCAGAGGTGATCCAATGATCCGCCGAGGCAGGAACACTTACGGCTCGGCGGCGCCGCTTGGGTGATTTCTTTCCACTCTTAAAGCTGCGCCCAAGTTCGACGATGAGTCGGCATGACCGATTAATTTGGTCGGCAGGTCAGTTCCCAGCAGAACTTGCACGACAGTTTGCTTGATTACACGCATACGTTTTCCGCGATCAAGCGCGAGGGAGGATGATGGTGAGTGAACTTTTCCGCTTGCTGCCCGGCAAAAGCAGTCGTCAGGATGGCTGCCTTGCGACCAAGCCATATTACAAAGCTGCCAGCCCGCACCGATGGTCACGTTGAAACCGGGCCACCGATCGCGCTACGTATCGGCTCGGGGCGGTGGCTCGTCCGATCCCCGCGCCCCGACGCATCCCTGCGGTCGGTGTTGGAGCGCCCCGACGCGTTCCTGCTTGATCCGGCCATGTATTTCAAACACTCGCGCAATGTAACCGTCGCGCGGCTGCCGCGACCGGGAAATCGGGGATGGGTCTTGCGGCGGTTGAACTATGGCAAGCTGCGACACCGATTGCGTGATTCTTTCCGGCCCTCCCGCGCCCGCCGCGCCTTCTGGATTGGATTGCGGCTCGAAGAAGCCGGCGTCGCCATCGCCCGCGTGCTGGCGGTGGGCGAAACACGCCGTTTGCGCTGGCCGGTCTGCGCCTACCTGTTGACAGAAGAAATCCCCGGGGCCGTCACGTTGACCGGCTTGCTCGAGCAGAAGCATCCGCAAACGAAACGGGCGGTGCGGCGGTTGGCAGAAGTGCTCGCCCGCTTGCACGATGCCGGTTTCTCGCATCGTGACCTGAAGGCAACGAATGTGTTGTTTGACGATCAGTTGCAGGCACACCTGATTGATCTCGATGGGGTGCGCGCGATGCGGTTTGGCGCACAACGACGCGCGGTGGCCGACTTGACCCGGTTGGTCCGGGATGTGATTTCCAGCCCCGCATTCTCCACCCGTTACGTCGTCCTTTTCTTACAGACGTATTGCCAGCGGCGCGGACTGGCGGACTGGCGGCCGTGGTGGGAACAAATTGCCGCGCGCCTCCGAGCGGAAGGCTGATTAACCCGTATTGCGCATGAACGTGCTCCATCTCTTGAGTGACTGGAAGCTGACTGGCCCGTCGGAACCGGTGGTGACGCTATGCCATCAGCTTCAGCAACGGGGTCACGCCGTCACGCTTGCGTATCGCAAACCACCGGGCAACGCCGCTAAGAGTGTTGCGGCGCTGGTCAAGGCCACCGGCGTCAACGCCACCGATCAGTTCCACCTGAACCACCATTTCTCCATCACCGACAATCCGATGGATGTGTTCCAGCTCAAGCGGTTCATCCAGCAGCACGAATTCCAGATCATCAACACGAACCTGTCGCACGACCACATTCTCGGCAGCCTGGCCGCACGTTGGGCGGGTACGCGCGCGTTGGTAGTCCGCACTGATCATCAGCGCGACACCTTCAAACCCACGCTCCTCAGCCGGTTTCTGCTTCGCCGGTTGACCGACGGTCTGATTACATTTTCAGCACAGGCCAGGGCCAGGTTGATCCGGGATTTTGGCATCGCCGCTGATCGCGTGGTCCGCGTGAATCCTGCGTTGGATACCGCCAGATTTCGTCCCGGCGCCGGCCAGCGCGTGTTTCGCCGGGAATTGGGCTTTGCTGATTCGGACATTGTGGTGGGCGTGGTGGCCCGTTTTCAGAAGTATCGCAAGATGGATACGTTCTTTGAGGCCCTGCGCCTGGTCGTGCAACAGAACCCGCGCGTCAAGGCCATGCTGGTCGGCCGCAGCAGTCAGATGGAGGAAACCATTCGCCGCCCGATCCAGCGGTTGCGGTTGACGCAGCATGTCGTGCTCGCGGGGTATCTGACCGACCGGTATCTCGACGGGCTGGCCAGCATGGACATGTTTGTGTTCATGATTGCCGGCTCGGATGGCACCGCCCGCGCGATGCGCGAAGCACTGGCCATGGGCATCCCGGTCATCGCGAATCACACCGGGATGTTGCCGGAGTTCATTGACGACGGCCAAAGCGGTTTCTTGTTTAACGACAACTCGCAGGACCTGGCGGAGAAAATTCTAAAACTGGCCAGCGATGATTCCCTACGGAAAGCCATTGGCACCGCGGCCGCAACCAGAGCGCAGCAGGAATTCTCGCTGGAACAGCAGGTCGCCGGCGTCGAAGCGTTTTACAAAAGTCTGATCCAACAATCCTCTGCCGAAGTCAGGCAATGATGCTGGGCGGCGTTGGGTTCAACCAACCGCAAACTGTCAGCGCGAATCCCGTTGACGCTGCCATCGGCTTCTCCGCATGATTGGTCACTGCGTTCGGCGGCCCTTCGCTGCCGTGCGCCTATTCCAAGTATTGAAATTGAAAGATGAAACTGGACGCTCTGTATTCTGAACTGACACTCAAGACCAACGCCAAGCTTGTCCTCGTCGTGCTCGATGGACTGGGTGACTTGGCCACCCGCGATCAAAACTATCTCACGCCGCTTGAAGCGGCGTGGACTCCGAATCTGGATGCCCTCAGCAAAGATTCCGCACAAGGCCGCCTGATCCCAATCGCCCCCGGGATCACGCCCGGCAGCGGACCGGGACATCTTGGACTGTTTGGCTATGATCCCTTGGAGTTTCAAGTTGGCCGCGGTGTGATCGAAGCACTCGGCCTCGGCGTGGAGTTGCAGCCGGGCGATGTCTGCGCCCGGGCCAACTTTGCCACGCTCAACCCCAAAGGCCTCGTCACCGACCGTCGTGCTGGTCGCATTCCCACTGAAACCTGCGAGAAGCTTTGCGCCATGCTTTCCGCCAAGGTTAAAAAGATTGGCGACACGCGCGTCATCATCAAGGCCGGCAAGGAACACCGCTTCGTGGTCATTTTCCGCGGTAAAGGACTGGAAGGACCGCTGACTGACGCTGACCCGAACCGGGAAGGTTTTGCCATTCCGGCGGTGAAGCCGCGCGATCCCAAGAACGTGAAGCAGAAGAAGATGGCCAAATTGATTGCGGAGTTTTACAAGGCGGCGCTCCCCATCATTGCCAGGGAAAAACCGGCCAATGGTTTTCTCATGCGCGGCATCGCGCATCAACCGGCGATTCCGCTCTTTGAGGAACGTTACCGGCTCAAGCCGGCGGCGCTGGCGGTGTATCCGATGTACAAGGGACTCTCGCAACTGGTCGGCATGGCTCAACTCTCGGGCGTGCAGACGCTCAAGGAGCAAATGGAGCGTTACCTCGCGGAATACGACAACTACGATTTCTTTTTCATCCACTACAAGTACACCGACAAAGCCGGCGAGGATGGCAACTTTGCCGCGAAGAAAAAAGCCATCGAAGACTTCGACGCCGCTTTACCGATCCTGCTGAAGAAGAAACCGGACGTGCTCGCCATCACGGGTGATCATTCAACGCCGTGCGTGGCGAAAGGCCACTCGTGGCATCCGCAACCCGTGTTGCTGCACTCGGCGTTGAGCGGCACGGACAAACTGGAACGCTTCACCGAAACCGGTGCCAACTGCGGTTCGCTTGGTGTCTTTGAAGCGAAGTTTCTCCTCCGAATCATGCAAGCCAACGCGCGCGCGTTCGACAAATTCGGTGCATGAAGCGATTCGCCTCAGGAAAAAAAATCGTCGTTGCATGCAAAAAAAGAATTGCAAGCGAACGCTTTTTTCTTCTACAAACGAGCAAGACCGAAAAGATAATGCCACTCTGCATGAACCAGGATGCAAAAAATCCTAAAACAGAATGGAGGTGATACGCATGGCAGCAAAAAAGAAAGCCGCGAAAAAAGGTGGTAAGAAGAAGAAGTAACCACGTAACTAAACCGGGATGGCAAGCTTGGTCTGCGTGACAGGTTTCCCATCCTGGTTTTTTATTTTCCCCAATCCACATTCCCTATCCTGTGCATGGCCCGGCTCGTCTTCGACATTGAAACCTCCGCCCTGCCGCTGGAATACTTCGACGAGGTCCAGCAGGAGTACCTGTTGCGTGAGGCGCTGAAGATCGAAGATGAGCCTGCCCGCACCGCGCGCCGCGAAGAGATCCTCCGGCAGTTCAATCTCTGGCCCTTTACCGCCCGCGCGGTCTGTATTGCCATGCTCAATGCCGACACCCTGCGCGGCCAGGTGCTGTTCATCGCTGAAGACTACGAGGAGGACGCTGTCGAGGGCGGGCCGGTTGAGTTCGTGCCGTGCGCGGATGAACTCGAACTGCTCACCGCGTTCTGGGATGTGGCGAAGCATTACGACGAGATCGTGACGTTCAATGGACGCGGTTTCGATGTGCCGTTCCTCTATTTACGTTCCGCCCTGCTCAACGTGCCCATCTCGAAGAAAAACTGGCTCGGTTATCGCTTTGCCACCGAGCCGCATTGTGATTTGGCGGAACAGCTTACGTTTTACGGCGTCAGCGGCCGCGAAGGCGCCGCGCGGCGGTTCAATCTGGATTTCTACTGCAAGGTTTTCGGCATCGAATCTCCCAAAAGTCATGGCGTTACCGGCATGGATGTGAACACGTTGATGGCTGAAGGCAAGTATCGCGAGATTGCGGAATACTGCCTGCGCGATGTGCGGGCAACCGTGGAGCTTTACCGCCTCTGGAAGGATCGGCTGGCGGGAATCAAGTGAAGCGCGAAGGACGCAGTACGAAGTGCCAGGCGGGTGGGGTGCTGGTATGTTTTGCGCTCAAGGAGGAAGCCGCGCCGTTCCGCAAGATCAGTGCGACCAAGGCGAACATCACGATTCTCCTTACCGGCATCGGGCGAAGGAATGCCAGCAAAGCGGTCCATGATTTCCTGGCCGCTCAATCGCCACAACTGGTGTTCACCTGCGGTTTTGCCGGCGGACTCAATCCAGCATTGGACACGGGGGCTGTTGTATTCGACACCAGTCAACCTGAACTCCGGGAAAAATTGTTGGCCGCCGGCGCGCGACCGGTGAAGTTTCACTGCGCCTCGCGCATCGCGATCACCACCAGGGAAAAACACGCGTTGCGCCGCACCACCGGCGCAGATGCTGTGGAGATGGAATCGGAAGCCATTCACGCGGTCTGCCGCGAACGAGGAATCCCGTGCGCGACGGTGCGCGTGATTTCCGACTCGGCGAACGAAGACCTGCCGCTGGATTTCAATCAACTCGCCAGGCACGACTTGACGATGGACTACTGCAAACTCGCCCTCGCGGTCGCAAAATCTCCTGGAAGAATTCCCGCACTTTTGCGCTTGCAGCAGAATTGCCGCCGGGCCGCCGGGCGGTTGGCGGAAGTACTGCCCAAAGTTATTGAGTCGCGCTAGCTGCCTGTGGCGCGGACGCCGGCTCGCAGATTTCGAACCTGTCGGCTTACAAGCTCGGGATGAAGCGCGTCACCGAGACCACGCCGAAGCATCGAGTCAAGGTGTGCCATAGTTCGGGGACACGGTGCCGGAGACAAACCGATACCACGTGCGGAAGATTAGCAGCAGTTTATGCCCGCGGCTCAAGCGCGTCGGCTTTTCGCCAAAGACATTGAACCGGCCGGCTTCGAGTTTGCGCAACAGCCGCCAATAGACCGAGCCCATCAATTCGGCGGCGACCATGGCGCGGCGATCCTCTACGGGAAGGGCTTCGCGCGCCTGGCGATAAAAACCGCGGGTGCGTTCCGCCATATTCTCCGCCAGGCAACGAAAGCGGTCTGAGTATTCGTGACGCAGGATCTCGTCGGCTGCCACGTTGCAGCGCGCCAGTTCCGCGAGTGGCAGATAGATGCGGCCACGCTCGGCATCAGTGCGTACGTCGCGCAGGATGTTGGTGAATTGCAGCGCCTTGCCAAGGTGGATTGCGTAATCGCGGCAGGCGGAGTTCTGGTAGCCAAAAATCTCAATGCTCAACAAACCAACGACCGACGCCACGCGATAGCAGTAAAGTTCAAGTTGTGCGAAATCTTCGTAGCGCTTGATGTCGAGGTCCATTCCGACGCCCTTGAGCAATTCGTCGAACAAGGCAAACGGCAGGCGATATTCCTGGATCACCGGCTGCAACTCGCGGTTCACAGTCAATTGCGGCGTGCCGCCATCGCACGCGCGACGCACGTCCGTGCGCCAAACGGCGAGTTGCGCGCGGCGCTGCTCGACAGGCGCGGATTCGTCGTCGGCCACGTCATCCACTTCCCGGCA
The DNA here is from genome assembly GCA_014860005.1 of Verrucomicrobiota bacterium. Next base: position 14,072 of record JACZKP010000110.1, read on the forward strand.
AAACGCATAGAGCGCGGACATGCCGTCGCGCTTGGCCTTCGGTAGCAAGATGAAGGCGAGGGCCAGATTGGAGGCGCTCTTGCGGGTGATCGCCCGGCTTTGCAGCATGGTGGTCACGGGCGGGCGGGCGGCGTGGCGGACGGTCCAGGGGAATCGTCAGAGCGAATGGGCGGCAAACCGCCGGTTTCCGCCAGCGTGGGATTGCGTGGGCGGTGCTCACGGCGCCGGCGCCGGCGGCGATGTCCATGTGAGTGACCCGGCTGACTGGTTTCCGTTTTGCCAGTTCCGGGGGAACCGACCGAGGATTGACGGGTACTATCGGACGAATGATGGTGATGATGGTGCCGGCGCCGCGAGCGGCGCCGTTTGCGGAGCACCGCCGCCCAGACGAGCGCGACAAGCGCTACGATGATCAAAATGCCCACCAGGAGCAGGCGTTCATTCTGCGTCGGAGTCAAAGCGGCCAGGCTCTGCCACGAGGTTGCATTTAAGAAACAAATCATGGATTTCATACTTCAGGAATATCCCTGCCAGTGGTCACGGAAGCTACTGCTTCAGAGTCCGTGGCGGGCGCGAGGTTCAGCCGCTGCATGCGGTAACGCAGGGAATGGCGGCTGATCCGGAGTTGCTCGGCGGTTTTGGTGAGGTTGAAATCATTCTCCTCCAGGGTTGTGCGGATCAAGTCGCGCTCAAATCCGGCCAGCAATTCGTCAATCGGCGCGTCCCCGGGAGCTCTCGGCATCGAAGCTCGGGGCCATCCAGTCTCCACCTGGAAATCCGGCAGACTGCCGGGCTGAATCTCCCGCGCTGACTCGAGGATCAGGGCGCGTTCAATGACGTTGCGCAGCTCGCGCACGTTGCCGGGCCAGTGATGCATCGCCAGCTTCTGTTGGGCCCCGCGGGATATGGCCTGGACGTGCTTGCTCATCGAGATGTTGAAGTGTTGGAGAAAGTGCTGGGCCAGCAGCATCACATCCTCGCCTCGCTCGCGCAACGGCGGCAGGCGAAACTGGACCACATTGAGCCGGTGAAAGAGGTCTTCCCGGAATTCACCGTCCGCGATGGCCTGGAGGATGTCGCGATTGGTCGCCGCGATCAGGCGCACGTTGACGCGCAGTTCCTGCGTGCCGCCCACGCGCGTGAACGTGCCGTCCTCCAGAAACCGGAGGAGCTTGGCCTGGAGCGAACGGCTCATGTCGGCGATTTCATCCAGGAAGATCGTGCCACCGTCGGCCTCCTCGACGCGTCCGGGTTTCTGTTTCAACGCTCCAGTGAACGACCCTTTTTCGTGGCCGAACAATTCGCTTTCGAGGAGGGTTTCGGGGATGGCGGCGCAGTTGATGCGCACGTAGGCGGTGTCCCGGCGCCGGCTGAGGTTGTGCAGGGCGCCGGCCACCAGTTCCTTGCCGGTGCCGCTCTCGCCCAAGATCAACACGCGCGCGTCGGTGGGCGCGACGGTTTGAATCAACTGCCGCAATTCGCGCATCTTCACGCACTCACCCACAATGTGATCAAGTTGAAACGTCTCGGTGGCGCGGGCGCGGAGCCGGGCGTTCTCCTGAAGCAAACGATAGCGTTCCGCACAGCGGGCAACGGCATGGAGCAGTTCCTCGGGGGCGAAGGGCTTGGCCAGATAATCAATGGCGCCAGCCTGAATGGCTTCCACCGCAAGTTTGGGCGTGGCGTAGGCGGTGATCATCAGCACGGGCAGATCGGGCCACTGGCTGCGGATTCTGCCCAGCATCTCGTAACCGCTCATGCCCCCGAGCCGCGCGTCGGTGATGACCATGAAGAATTCCTCCCGCGCCAGCACGTCCAGGCCCTCTTCCGCCGATTCGACTGTCCGCACGGAATAGCCCTCATCCCCCAGCATCGTCTCCAAGGACAGCCGCATGTTTTTCTCGTCGTCCACGACGAGTACGGGTGGCAGTGACATGCTCATTGGCCCAGCTTGATCAACATTTTTGCGGGGAAGAGTAGGATGATTCGGGCTCCGTTTCCAAGCTTGGATTCCACGCGCACCCGGCCACCGTACAACTCGGCGTTGTGTTTCACAATGGCGAGGCCCAGACCCGTGCCGCGCTCCTTGGTTGTGTAGTATGCCTCGAAAATGCGCTCCATCTTTTCGGGGGGGATGCCTGGCCCGGTATCGGTCACCGTCACTTCCACGGAGTAATCCGGGAGACAACGCGCGCCGACCACAATCCGCCCCTGGCCTTTCACGGCTTCGCGGGCGTTAAGGAGCAGGTTGGCCACCGCCTCGCCAAAATGCCGGCGTTGCATCAGCAGCGGAGGAAATTGCCCGTCAAACTGGCGTTCCAACTCCACCCCCGTCGGCACCCCGGGCGGAAAAACCTCGCGGATGACGCGCTCCAGTTCCTCGACAACATCCAGTTTTTCCACCCGGCCTTCGGTCAGTTGCGCGTAACCCATGATCTGGGTGATGATCCGATCCGCCTTGGCGACTTCCTCCTGAACGATCTTGATCTGCTGAAGAGTCTCCGGCCGGCCGCCTTTGAGGGCCTTCTGAAGGGAGAAGGAGACATTGTTGATGATGGCCAGGGGATTCTTGATCTGATGGGCGAATTCGGCCGCGAGGCGGCCCGCCGCGTAAAGTTGCGCGCTGCGGGCCAGGAATTCCTGCTGCTCCTCCTCCGCGCGCTGCTTCTCCGCCGCGAGCACCTGCACGCCGTAACAACAGAACGTCAGCAACACGAGCACCACCAAGCGCGGGATATATGGCGTGGCGGGATATTCATGGGGCACGGGCGCAATGACCCGCCGGGGGGAAAGCGCGCGTTTGAGATCCTTTGCCAGAGCATCCTTCAGGGTGGCGCTCTCCACGCCCGTTTCCAGATAGTGGACCAACTGCAGGCGCGTCTCCGGCGTGAGTTGTTCCCAGAAGGACTTTGAGAAGGGATTGCCCTGTAACCTCAGCCAGCGCGCCGTGAACGGCAAATCTTCGATGTCCTCGCCGGTCCCGCGAATCGGACGGAGCAACTGGCCCGCGACCTCCGGTTCTTCATCGCGAACATTGACCTCTATCAATCCCGCACCGACAAATAAGCCGCTCAGGATGAGGTTCAAGATGATCTGCGGCGTCGCCAGCGGAATGCAAATGGCGTGCAGCACGATCAATGCGGGGAACACCCAATAGAGGATGCTCTCGAAACCGCCGGTCAAGATGGTGAGGCCGGCCAGGAACACTCCGTCCAGAAGTCCGGCGGTGAATACCACCCACTGCACAATACCCGCTGGAAACCGGCGCACCACAAAGAAGGAAACCGTCAGGGTCAGGGTGAAGAAAATGTAGGCAGTCAGCAAATCCTGCATGGCCTCGAAGTACGCCCGATAAGGCGTGGGCACCTCACCGACCCAGTCTGAGAAATAGAGGTAGTAGAAAACCGCGCCAATCACCATGAGCTTGGCCGGCATGACGATGTCGCGCTGGAGGCGGATGACGCGCCTGGCCTGCTCCTCAAGCGCGGGGCGCGGCGCCGTAAGCAGCGCCGGCATCCGCTTGAGCCATTGCCATCCGCTTCGTTTCATAAGACCGGCCGCCGGCGTTAAAAGAACTCAAGCCAGCATCTCGAGGGTTCGGGCCGCGATGTCCGGCACCGGCCACAACCGGCCCAGACCTTCGTAACCGCACGAGAGCATCCCGGCTTCGGGACCGATGAACTCCACACCGCGGGATTTGAGCGTGCCCACATTCTGCTGCGTGGCGGGATGCAGCCACATTTTTCCGTTCATGGCCGGAGCCACGAGAATCTTCGCCTGCGGATTCAAGGCCAGGGCAATACAGGAAAGTGCATCGTTGGCCAGGCCATGCGCCATTTTGGCCATGAAATTTGCCGTCGCTGGCGCCACCAACAGCAGGTCGGCCTCGTCTGCCAGCCGGATGTGTGCGGGTTGCCAGCCTTCCTCCTCGTCATACAAATCAGTGATCACTGGGTTGCGCGACAAGGTCTTGAAGGGTAACGGCGTGATAAAGCGCTGCGCATCCGCCGTCATTACCACGTTCACGTTGCCGCCTTGCTTGACCAACTGGCTGGCCAGATCTGCCGCCCGGTGAGCGGCGATCGAGCCGGTCACACCCAATATGATGGTTTTGTTCATCTCAATCTTACTCGTAATTTTAAGCTTAATCCCGCGCCAACGGTGATTAAATTTGAGCGTAAGATTACGATTAAAAATTCACTCAAAACTCCGGCGCGACTGACCGCGGCGCCTTCATTTTTTCCGCATCCACGATTGCCTGCATCCGGCGCAAATCTTCCGCCACGCTCTGGCTGAGGAGAAGGTAATCGAAGTTCTTCCATTGTGCGATTTCCTGGCGGGCCACACCCAGGCGTTTTTGAATGACGACCGGGGCATCGGTGGCGCGGCGGCGCAGTCGTTCCTCCAACTCGGCCAGGGAAGGCGGGGTCAGAAAAACGGACACCAGGGCGCGCTGCAATTCCGCGTCCTCCTCGGCCCGCAACCGGATGGCGGCCGCGCCCTGCACGTCCACATTGAGCAGCACGTCCTTGCCGAGGCGCAATTTGCCGAGCACCTCGGATTTCAACGTGCCGTAACTGTGCCCATACACCGTGGCGTGCTCGAGGAAATTGCCGGCTTGCACGCGTCTGAGAAACGAACCCGCATCCAGAAAATAGTAATCCACGCCGTCTTGTTCTCCCTCGCGCGGCGGGCGTGTGGTGCAGGTGATGGCGCGGGTCATCTCAGGCCGCGCGGCCAGAAGCTGGTTGCACAACGTGGTCTTGCCGCCCCCGGACGGTGCGGAAATGATGACCAGCAGCGGAGTGGAAACCGGGTCAGCCATAAAAGGGGGCAAACGCGAAACCTGAAACACGGGAGCGAAGCGGCAGACTGGCGTAGTCCGTTTGGATGTCGCCCCTTGGACGGTTTTCGAATTTCGGGTTTTGGCGTTCGAATTTCATTCCACATTCTGGGCCTGCTCGCGGAACCGTTCCAACTCGGCTTTCAACTTTACAACTTCGCCCGAGATGAGGCTGTCGTTCGCTTTCGAACCGATGGTGTTGATTTCGCGGTTCATTTCCTGCGCCAGAAAATCGAGCGTCCGTCCGACCGGATCCTTGGATTTCACGCAGTCGGCGAATTGTTTGAAGTGGCTTTGCAGCCGGGTCAGTTCCTCGGAAATGTCCGCCCGATCAGCGAAGAACACGACTTCCTTGAGCAAGCGTTCATCCTCCGGCGCCGGCGCCGGCAAACCCGCGCTCTTGATACGGTCAATGAGCTGGAGGCGATACCGCTCCGCCGATTTCGGCGCCTGCCTTTCAATGCGCGCCGCGCACCGGCGCATCACCGCCACCCGCACGCTCAAGTCGCGGGCCAGATGCGCACCTTCGCGCGTGCGCATGGTGACCAAAGCGGCCAGCGCCTGACTCAATGCCTTTTCCACCGCAGGCCAGAGCGATTTTGTTTCGGCCAGGTCCTCATCGGTTTGAAACACGCCTGGCGCACGCACCAAATGGTCGAGCGTCACCGCCCCGGCGAGCTTGAGTTGCCGGGCCAACCGGTTGAGTTCATGCGCATACGCCTTGGCCAGCGTGACGTTCAAGTGCATTCGCGCGCCACTCCGGCCGGTGCTGGTATGGAGGGACACGCGCACGGTGAGCCGGCCCCGCGCGATATAACGGTTGATGAGGTCGCGTATCTGCGCTTCAAGCATCTCCAGTTCCCGTGGAAGGTTTACGGCAATCTCGGCTTGCTTGCGATTCACTGAACTGAGTTCCACGGCGACTTTGAATCCGTCCCGCGCGCAATCGCCCCGCCCGTAACCCGTCATTGACTTCATGTGGGAAGGAATATGGGAAGGACCTCCCGAAAAGTCGAATGTTGAATTCCGAACCCGCCAGCACAGGAGAAAGCCGGCGGACTGTCAGGCGGGAGTGTTACTCAGTTTCGTGCCGCGCCAACACCGAACGGCCGCTTAAGGAGGCGGATGCGCAGGGCCTCACCCGGAATCAAGTCGCCCGCATCCGAGAGATCCACAGTCAAGGGCAGGCCGTATTCAACAATCTGCGTGCTCTGATTATAGGCGAACGCGGTGCTGTTGATGGGTTCGAGTTGTTTGCCCACGGCCACCACTGTAGCTTCAAACGGCGTATGGCCGAGGCGTAGCCCCCGCACCTCGACGCGATCACCCACCTGGGGGCGCGTCGCGATTGGCTGGCGCACCCAGGCAACGATGCGTTCCGACTTCTCCGCACTGATTACCAGAATCGGCTCCCCGGCGGAGACCTTCTCGCCGGACAAACGATAAATGGCGCTGACAAACCCGTTGATAGGCGAGCGCAGCACCACGGGTTTCTGAAGGGCTTGCAGGTGCGTTCGGTGGGCTTTGATGGCCTGCTCCACGGTGGTGTCAGCGGAACCCAGGTCTGTGGCCCCGGCACCCCGCAGGCCCTCCACCCCGTTCTTGAGTTCGGCCACGGTTTTCTCGCGGGCTGTCACCTCGGCGCGCAGGGCATCGCGGTTGCGCAACGCAACATCGTAGCCGTCGTTGTTGCCCGATGTGCCGCGCGCCAGGAGCTGGCTCTCGAAAAGCCGTTGGGCGCGTTCAAATTCCGCCTCGGCCTGGCGCAGGTTGATCTGGGCCAGTTCGAGGTTGAATTGCTCCAGCAGACACTCCGCTTGAAGCTGGCTGAAGGAATCGAGGTTACGGGTCTGATCCAGCTTGATGCGCGCCTGCAGGAGCCGCACGTCGGCCTCCGCGGCCGCGACCTCGGCTTGGATCTGGTCCTCGTCCATGACCTGGAGCACAACCAGTTCCTGGCCATTGGTCACCGCCTGCAAGTGGTCCACTTTAAGTTCCTGCAAAGTCCCGGGGAGAACGCTGATGATATTGGCGCGGCGGGCCTCGGCCTCACCCACGATGGTCGCGGGTTGAACGTAGCGCATCCACATCCAGGCAATTACCGCCACCAAGGCCGCGAAGGTTATCAGCGGCAGGTACGCCATGCGAAATTCGCGCCACCGTTGCCGGGCGGGAATCGGAATGGGAGTCAGGTTCTTTTCTGCCATTTCAAGCCTCGGATTCATCCTCCGCCAGGATGGAGCTGACGTGCGAAACGCCGTTCAGGGCGCGCACTTCGGTGAGTAAATCGCCCACGCGGGCCGGATCGCGCAGCAACAACCAGTAGGATAGATCCGCGCCCGCGCCTTTGTCGTAGTCGGCACGCTGGCTGGCGCGCCGACTGCGCCGCGCATGGCGCTCGAGCAGATGATCCACTTCCTGCAGTTCGGCCAGCGGTCGCGCCCACCGTAATTTGAGAATGATGTCGTAACGATGGCGGGTGCCAAATGATGTGATCCAAAGGTAGAGCAGCGCGATCACCATCACTGCCAGTCCACCAATCGCGGTCGCGAATTTCTGGGTGCCGGTGGCCATGCCCAGCGCCAGCACCAGCAAGATGTAGGTGGTATCAAGCGTGTCACGAAGCATGTTGCGGAAGCGGACGATGGCGAAGACGGCCATCATGCCAAACGCGGTGATGATGTTGTTGGCCAGCACGTGCATCACCAGCGCCACGATCACGGGCATGACCGCCAGTGATTTGACGAAGGAGCGCGAATAAGAGAGTCCAGAGTGCGTCACCATGTAAACCCACGCCAGCACGTGGCCCCCAGCCAGCGCGAGCAGCAACCCGAGAATCAACGCTGGAAAATCCGTGGGCGCGCTTCCCACATCCCCGCTAAACAATTGGTTATCCATACCTTACCGCCACAATCTTGCGCATAATCCCCTGAACCTCTAGCAGAATCTTAGGAGTTCTGCCAGCCTTTCCGACCCACCACGCCGGGGCTGGACCTCGCCCCGCTCCTCCATCAATGCCACGCTGCCACAATATTTTGGCACGCCGGTTGAGACCAGATTGAAATGCTGCACAATTTCATTGAACCAATGAGGGAAGCGATCGGTGAACTTGAGTTCCAGAATTTGCTGCTCGCCGAAAGGATAAACGGGGCTGGATAACTGCGTGCTGAAGACCGGCTCGCTCTGCAATTCGGCCCGGACCAGGTGGTCCACCGTGAGGCGCACGGAATTGGTATCTGGCCGGGTCCAAGCCTCGCGCAGGTACGCGACATGCGCGACGGGTCGCGCGTCCAGCCGGTGCATCAATCGGCAGAAACGTTCCAGGGCCACGAGATGGCGCGGTTGATCCACCACCAGATGCTCCGGCCCTGGCCATTGCCCTTCAAGCAAAGCCACCCCGGCGGACCGACGCACGACGGCGCGCTGCTTGAGAATGCACTCGCCTTCACGGCGCTTGAGTTCGAAGAACAACGGCGACTCAGGATCATCGTCGTAATAGCGCACGCGCAATTTGAAGCGCCGCTTCTCGCATTGCACGAAAGCCCAGTAAGTAGCCAGCGCATCCGAATCCAAATACAAGCTGTGGACCGGGTAGGCATAATCCGGTCGGGTGGCACTGTGCTCGTCCGGCTCCAAGTAGGCACTGGCGAACGAACGCACCTGAAGGGCTTGCTCAGGCGAGATGAAGTACTTGCGCTCAAAGCGCTGTGCCTGCATTTGGTCTGACATCATAATCAAGAAACTTTCAGGCAAAATCAAAGCTTCCGGTGTGCCATGTTCCCGGCTAATACCACCACCAAAGCCTCCAGAAATACCTGCCTGCTTGCAGTTCACCGAACCGGATTCAATCGTGACTATGAAGCCATTCGAGCGACCGCATCCCGTCACGGACGTTGAACCGCCTTTGAATATGCGGTAGAAACGCCGTCCGCGCGATAATTTTTTACGCCGCCCCGTTTTCCCCACGCCCATTCGGCGTACGCCAACGCCACCAACCCGCCAGCGCACTGCCGATCACCGAATGAAACGTTGCCGAAAGCGCGCACACCAGCGCCGCCTCGGGCAGATGTGGAAAATGCTTCCTTGCCAGCGCGGCGCCCAGACCGGAGTTCTGCATCCCGACTTCAATGGATACTGTCCGACAATTGATGCGATCCAGGCGCAACAGGCGCGCAAAAACATACCCGAGGCAAAACCCGCCTGCGTGCAATGCAAACACCGCCAACAGCACGACCACGCCCGATTGTTTCAACTGCTCCGCGCTGCTGCCGATGATGCTGGCGCAAATTAGCGTGATCACCAGCACCGATATCAGCGGTGAAACGGGCAGAATGAACTTAACGAAGCGCGGCGCGAGATGATGCAGCGCCAACCCAATCGTCAACGGCGCGAGGACGATCTTTACCGTGCTCATGAACAGCCCCCAGGCGTCCACCGGCACGTAGGTACCCGCCAGCCACTTTGTCAGCAAGGGGGTCATCACAATGGCCATAAACGTCGAAGCCATCGTCATCAGCACCGAGAGAGCAAGATTTCCCCGGGCGAGAAAGGTCACGACGTTTGAAGCGGTGCCGCCCGGGCAGCAGGCCACCAGAATCAATCCCACCGCCAGCGCTGGATCGAGTTGAAACAGGCGCGCGATGGTCCATCCCAGGAAGGGCATCACGAGATACTGGGCCACAAATCCCACAGCCACCGCGCGCGGCAGTTTCAATACCGATCGAAAATCCTCCAGGCTCAGCGTGAGACCCATGCCGAGCATGATTACCGCCAGTCCCCAGGTGATGAGGTCGCCGCTGAACCAGGTGAACCAACCAGGCCTCACCAGCGCCAGCGCACCGCCGAGCAAAACCCACACAGGAAAGAGGTTTGTCAGCAGCGAAAGGAGGCGATTCATGGGCGGGGGTTTATAGACACGACCCGCGGCTGAGGCAATCCGGGACTGAGTCCGGGAATTCCGCCTGCATGGGTGTTATACACATCGTCATAAATCCGTACCGCCGACTGAGGGCAGCCGGCCTACAGAACCGTGTAGGCCGCGTGCCCCTGCGCGGTGTTACTTCTAACGTTGCAGTTCATTCTTGCCGCTGGGTTTCCGCCCACCTTAGCCTAGGGCAGCACAGGAAGCAGCTATATGGACCATACTAACGAACGAATGTCGCGCACGCTCTGGGTGGGGGTTGGACTGCTCATAGTCATCCTAGCCGTAGCCTACGTGATGTCGCGCGTGCCCCCCGCGCGCAGTCCTGCCGGCGCGGCGCCCGTGATGGGGCAGGTGGCCGACTTCACGTTGACCAATCAGAACGGACAAATAGTGACGCTGGCGAACCTGAAAGGCTCCGTCTGGGTGGCCGACATCATTTTCACGCGTTGCGCTGGACCGTGTCCACGGATGACCCAGCAGATGAAACTCCTGCAAGACGCCTTGCCACCCACCAGCCGGACCCGCCTGGTTTCGCTGACCACGGACCCGGATTTTGACACGCCGGAGGTCTTGAAGACCTACGCCACGCATTTTGAAGCCGACCCGGATCGCTGGATGTTTCTGACCGGTACGAAAAAAGAAATCGCCGCGCTGGCTATTGACAGCCTCAAGCTTACTGCAATCGAGAAAAGTCCCGAGGACCGCGAAGACCCTGCAGACTTGTTCATCCACGCCACCATCATGGTGGTGGTGGACAAGGCGGGCCGGTTGCGCGGCATCTTTGAAACGGAAGGCGAAGGCGTTGATCCGGCGAAGGAACGACGCGACCTCCTCGTGCTGGTGGAACAATTGGAGCGCGAATGATGAGCTTGACGGACCTACCCGCAGTCAATGCGTGCCTGAACGGATTGAGCACCCTCCTGCTCGCCGCTGGGTTTGTGCTGATCAAGCGCGGCCAGCGCAGCGCGCACAAGAAGTGCATGTTGGCGGCGTTTGTCTCGTCCTGTGTCTTCCTGATTGGTTATGTCGTCCACAAGGTTCTCGTGGTAAAAGGGGTCAACACTCCGTTTGCCGGCCCGGAAGAGCTTAAGCCTCTCTACCTAGTGATGCTGGCGTCGCATGTCGTGCTCGCCATGCTAATTGTGCCGCTGGCGTTGACAACCATTGGTCTGGGCCTGGCGGGAAAATTTGAGACCCACAAAAAGGTGGCGCGCTGGACCTGGCCCATCTGGATGTATGTCTCGGTGACGGGTGTGCTCATTTACCTGTTGCTGTACCAAATCTATCCGCACCAGTAGTGGCCGGCGGGTCCAAGGAACATTCCGTGGATTCCAGATGGCCCGGCGTGCTTGGTGCGGCTGCTTGGTGCGGCTGCTTGGTGCGGCATTCTGAATGGCGTCTCAACCAAGGAGGATCCTGTTGCGAAGCTCATCAATTGTGACGCGTTTCCGCCAGGTTTTCCGGTGAATTCTCTCGACAACTCTCGCAGAGAGTGCGAAAAACGCGGCAGTTTTCTAACCAAACTCAGTGAGAGAAAAAATGAAACCTTCCACTCGCTCATTCCTGTTCGCCACCTTCCTGCCGGCCACGTTGGCTTGCGTCTTCCTCACCAGCGCTGAATGCTTCGCTGAAAGCACAAACTGTGTCATGGCTCCCGCGGACATCGTCAGTTGGTGGCGGGCCGAGGGTAACGCCCAAGATGCGACCGGCGCCAACAACGGCGCCCTCGCCGGTAACACGATAATTGGCGCGGGCCGGGTGGGGCAGGCGTTTGTTTTTGATGGCAACAACGATGCGGTAAACCTGGGCAACCCAACGAATCTGCAATTGCAGAACTTCACCCTTGAGGCCTGGGTCAAGCGGGCGAGCGCCACTGTCACTTCGCAAAATTCTCCCACGTTCGGAAATCTCTTTGCCCACGGTTGGGGTGGTTACGCCCTTGGGATTGAATACAACGGACGACTGTATCTCAGTCGGGTTGGACTCAGCAGCGTCGGGATAGACAGCGCGGTCACCGACACCAACTGGCATCATGTGGCGGTAACCAAGCAGGGAAGCAGTGTGGTGTTTTTTGTTGATGGTGTCGTTTACCCGGCACCGGCTTACGACCCCGGTTTTACCTTTGCGAGTTCGTTCGCCATCGGTGCCGCGGGTGACGATCTTGCGGCTAGTTTTTATGGCGCGATTGACGAAATGTCCTTTTACAATCGCGCCTTGTCCGCAACGGAGGTGCTGGCGATTTACCAAGCCGATACGAACGGCAAATGTGCCGGCCCACCCGTAATCCGGGAGCAACCCGCCAATCAGATAGTGGCCGTGGGCGGCAGTACGAGTTTCACCGTCATGGCAGTGGGTTCGCCACACCTGACCTATCAATGGCGATTCAACCAAACCAACCTCCTGAGTGTGAATGATCCGACGCTCACGCTACCCAATGTCCAGCCCGGCAATGCAGGCAACTACTCGGTGGTGGTAACCAATCTCTACGGCGCCGCGACTAGTTCTGTGGCGGTGCTGACCTTGGCAGCGCCACCATGTGCCAACCCACCGTTGGGCATGGTCGGTTGGTGGCCGGGAAACGGCAACGCCAATGACATTGCCGGCACCAATAATGCCAGCTTCCTCAATGGTGCTGCTTACGCTGCGGGTAAAGTTGATCAGGCGTTCAGCTTCAACGGAGGGGGCAACCACCTGAGAATTCCTGCCTCGCCTTCGCTGAATGTTGGCAGCGGCAGTGGACTGACTATTGAGGCTTGGGTCAATCCGGCCACTTCGGCGCAACAGCCAATCTTGGAATGGGCTCCGGGCGGTGGAATGTACGGGACGCTGCTCTGGCTCAGTGTTCAGAGTGCCGGTTCGGTTTACGCGGACCTGGTTGACTCAAGCGGCAATCTGCATCTAATCCAAACTGCGGGAGGGATCATCACCAACAATGGTTTCCAACATATCGCTGTGACTTACGACAAGACAACCGGCCTCGCGAGGATTTTTGTGAATGGTTCCATGGCCGCAGAATCCTCGTTGGGAAGCTTTTCGGCGGGGACCGGTGCAGATTTGTACATCGGCTACCGACCCCTCACGGCTCCCTTTGGCCCAATCTCCTTCAACGGTTTGATTGATGAGGTGGCACTTTACTCGCGCGCGCTTTCGGCTTCGGATGTTCAAGCCATCTACAATGCCGGCGCGGGCGGTAAATGTACTGAGCCTGCGGCCCCCGTGATTCTCACCCAACCGACCAATCAAGCCGCCGGCGTAAGCGCAAACGCAGCGTTCACCGTAATGGCATCCGGCACCTTCCCGCTGACTTATCAGTGGCGATTCAATGAAACCAACCTCGTCGGACTGAATAATGCGACGCTGACCCTCCCGGATATTCAGTTTTCCAACGCAGGGAATTACTCCGTGGTGATCACCAATCTGTATGGTGCCGCAACCAGTGCGGTTGCCGTGCTTACCGTGCTGCCCACGCCACCGTGCGTGACGCCACCCGCTGACTTGGTCAGTTGGTGGCGGGCTGAAGGAAATGGCCTCGATGCCGGCAGCGGCAATAACGGAGTTCTGACCGGGAATGCAGGTTACGGAACCGGTCGGACGGGGCAGGCTTTCGTTTTCGACGGGAATGCGGATTTTGTCCTCTTCGGCAATCCTGCGAACCTGCAACTCCAGGATTTAACCATTGAAGCTTGGGTCAAACGCTCCAGCGCATCGGTAATTTCGCTCGATCAGTTGTCCGGCCCGGGAGGTGATATTATCGCCTACGGGCAGGGGGGATATGGTTTTGGAATGTTCAATGACGGCAGCATGTTTCTCTCTAAGGCGGGCGTGAGCGCCGTTATTGTCGCGTCGCCCGTTACCAACACAAACTGGAACCATATCGCGGTGACCAAATCCGACGGCACGGTCGTATTCTACGTCAATGGCCACGCGCATCCTGCTCCAGGTACTTACAACCCAGGCTTCACGTTCAGCACAAGTGGCGCAATCGGTGGTCGGGGAGATGGTGGAGGAAACACCTTTTATGGATTGCTCGACGAAGTGGCCATTTACAGTCGCGCCCTTGCCCCGAATGAAATCCAGTCCATCTACAACGCCAGCAGTGTGGGAAAATGTGTGGTACCCATCCCGCCAACGATCGTCGCTCATCCTCAAAGTATCAGCGTCCTGGCCGGTGCAAATACCACGCTGACCGTTGTTGCCGCCGGGTTCGCGCCGTTGAATTACCAGTGGCGTTTCAATGGCACGGACCTCGCCGGAGCGACCAATTCATCGCTCACGCTGAACAACGTGCAGTTTAGTCACGTCGGCAATTACTCGGTGCAGGTCACGAACGTTGCCGGCTCGGTCATCAGCAGCAACGCGGCTCTTACCGTCACCGTCCCCACGCCGGTTATTCGCGCGGTCGGCACCAACGCCATGGCCGGCGCGCCCGTTACCGTTCCCATCACGCTTGCCGCCAATGGCAACGAAAACACGCTGGGCTTGAGCTTGAACTTCAGCACCCAACGACTCGCCTATGCCAGTGTCACTTGGGGTGACAGTGTGGCCGGCGCCGCCTTGCTGTTAAACACAAACCAGACCGGCTTGGGTCGGCTCGGGCTGGCGGTTTCGTTCCCGTCGGGCACTGCTTTTCCGGCTGGAACGCAGGAGGTGATACGCGTTCATTTCAATTCGCTACCTTTGACGAGTCCCACCCCCGTGAACACCACGTTCAGTTTTGGCGACCTGCCAGTGCTGCGCGAGTTGTACGACACCCAACTACAGCCGCTCCCTGCCAACTACCAAAGCGGCACAGTCACACTCACGCCCACGGTGTTCGAGGGCGATGTGTTCCCGCGACCCAATGGCAATCAAGCCCTCACGTCTGCCGATTGGGCCCAAGCTGCGCGGTTCGCTGCCCGGCTTGATATCCCTGGTTCCAGCTCCGAGTTCCAGCGGGCCGATGCCGCTCCGCGCGCCACCCTGGGCGACGGACGCATCAAAGTCACTGACTGGGTTCAGACGGGACGTTATATTGCCGGGCTTGATCCGGCGGCTGCCATCGGTGGTCCAACCGTCGAGATCGCTCCCAATGGCAGCAGTGTACCCGGCAGCCGCCAGCTTCGCGTGGGCAGCACCAACCTGCTTCAAGGCCAAAGCGCAACCATCACCGTCGAACTCCAGGCACAGGGCGATGAAAACGCGTTGGGCTTCACCCTCAGTTTCGATCCGGCGGCACTGACGTTCAACAACGTGAACCTGGGCAGCAACATGGGCGGTGCCAGCCTGACCGCGAACACCATTCAAGCAGCCACGGGCCGGCTTGGCTTGGTGCTCGGTTTGTCCACCGGCACCAGTGTTGGTGCGGGTTCACGGGAACTCGTCGAAGTCGCCTTCACTGCGTCAGGCAACGTGACCGGCGATTTTCCAATCACCCTGACCGACCAGTTGGTCATGCGGTGTGTCTCTGATACGCTGGCCGGAGAGCTGCCCGCGGAATACATCGGCGGAATGATTGCAATCAATGCGCTGGACCCGGCCCCGACTCTTGCCATCGCCCAATCGGGCACCAATGTCGTGCTATCCTGGCCGGGGTGGGCCGGGGATTTTTCACTGCAAACTCTGGCGCTCAACGACAGTTGGTCGCACGGCTGGACCAACGCGCCGGCCCAGTGGCAGACGAATGGGTCTGTGATTTCCTTGACGCTACCCATCGCGCCCGAAGCGAGATTCTTCCGGCTGCTCCATCCGTGACCGGGACGCGACCCCGGTCCCGAACTTGTCAGGCGGTGGAGAATCGGCGACAACAGACGCATGTCATCCGTTGTCAACGTTGCCATTCACGCCAGCCAGTTCCCCGACGCCGTGCGGCGCGATTTGCTAACATCGCTGCGCACGCGGCGGGTGAACCACAAATTCCATTACGACAGCGTCAAGCAAACCCAGAAGTGGTTGCGCTTGCACCAGGCTTACTCGCCTTCCCGCACGGACGCTGGCTGTCTGGCCGCGTATGAACAGGGCTTTGCTTCGGCGCTGGCAGGACTCGCCGCCGCCCGCGTGCATGTGATTGGTCTGGGTTGCGGTGGCGGCCAGAAGGACACGCGTCTGCTTCGCCAACTAACGAGTCTCGGAAAGGAAACCTGTTACACCCCGTGTGACGTGAGCACGGCGATGGTGCTGGTGGCGCAGCAGGCGGCGCTTGCGGTGCTGCCGCCGGAGAAAATTTTCCCGCTCGTCTGTGATCTGGCTTCAGCGGCTGACCTGCCGGGCGTCCTGAAACAGCATGGCCAGCAAGCTGCCGCGCGCCTCATTACCTTCTTCGGCATGATTCCGAATTTCGAACCGCGCTCCATCCTGCCCAAACTTGCGGCTCTGATCCGGCCGGAAGATGTGCTGTTATTCAGCGCCAACCTCGCGCCCGGATCAGACTACGCCGCCGGTGTTCAACAAATCCTGCCGCAGTACGATAACCCGCTCACCCACGATTGGCTGTTGACCTTCCTGTTTGATCTCGGCGTTTTGCCCGCTGCCGGGGAGTTGCGCTTCGTGGTGGAAGAGAACCCTGCGGGCAGCGGACTCAAACGTGTCGCTGGCCATTTTCATTTCGCTGCTGCCACCGAGGTCCAAATCGAGGATGAATTAATCGCCTTTCGTGCTGGCGAAACACTGCGGCTGTTCTTCTCGTATCGCTACACGCCGCAACTCGTGAGCCGTTTGCTGGGAGCACATGGTCTCGAAGTGCGGCAGCAGTGGCTCACGGATTCGCAGGAGGAAGGTGTTTTCATCTGCCGCCGGCCCTGACCAAGGCGATAATCCGCCCCGTCAAAAGACTTGCAGCGTGTCCAGCACCGACTTAATCCGCGGTACTTCGTGCGTGCGAAACAAATCGGTCCTGCCCAACGCCGCCAGCACGCAAAAAAATGGCTCGGCGCAGCGCACTTCGTCCCCAAAAAACTCGAACGCATGCGGCAGCGCGTGGCAAACCGGAAAGCCCAGTGTGCGCAGCCGGAAGGTGTTCAGAAATATCTTCATCTGATGCCGCACGCGCACGGCGCTGTCCTGCAAGTTGCGGTAATAGAATCCCAAACCAGGGTCTATGAAGATTTTCTCGACGCCGTTTCGCTGTGCGACTTCGATTTGCCGGGCGAAGTAATCGCGCATCGTCGGCACCGGATCGGTGCTAAGATCAAAATCACCGACCTCGCGGACGTTCGGTCCCTGCACATAACAGATGATAACCGCCGCGTCGTGCGCCGCCACCAGGCGGAACAGTTCATCGTTGCGATCTGTGCCGGTGAGATTCAAGAGGTTCGCGCCCGCTTCCAGGCACGCGCGCGTCACCGCCGGTTGATACGTCTCCACCGAAATCAGGGCGCCGGTAGCGCGCAATCCCTTGATGACGGGCAGCAGCCGGCTGTTTTGCGCCGTGTCATCCACGCGCGCGGCGTGAGCCAGCGTGGACTCCGCACCCACGTCCAGAATGTCCGCTCCCTGTGCGCACAACACGCGCCCCCGCCGGATTGCGGCTTCCGCTGTCAGACAAACACTCTCGCGATACCATGAATCCGCCGAGAGATTGATCACGCCCATGATCGCCGGTCGGGAATTGAAGGCAAGCGAACGGCCACCGATGGAGAATTCCCGCACCCGCGCCGCCGCCGCAGTGCGATGAGTTTCCAGCAAGCCGGCAAGTTGTTCCAAGTCCAACATGCGATTGGGTTCAGCCACCCAAGGTCGTTGGGTCCGAGACGTCGCCTTTGTTGAAATCAACGTATTGCTCGGTCAAATCGGCGGCGTACATCACGGCGCTGGCTTTGCCGAGGTTCAGGTGGAGGTGCAGATCAAACTCCTTCGGCGCGACCGCAGCACAAAGTTGTTTGAACGTGGCCTGCGTTGGCTGTCCTCGCTTGAGACTCCACAATATCTGCCGGCTGCCCGGCGCACTGTAGCCGAGGTCCACCTTCTCTTCGACCACCGTCGCCCGGCTGTAACCGAGGGCGTCCAGTACTCGGCCCCAGTTTGGATCGCCGCCGTGCCAGCTTGTTTTCACGAGCGCGCTGTTCGCCACCGCACGCGCGGCCGCATCGGCCTCGGCCACGGTCTTCGCGCCGTTGACCCGGACGGTCACGACGCGATGCACGCCCTCGCCATCGCGCACGATCATCTTGGCCAGTTCGAGGCAGACATGACTCAGGGCCGATTGAAAAACTTTGCAGCGGGCGCCCGGCCCCTGGAGTTTCAGATTGTCCGCCAGCCCATTCGCCAGCACGAGCACCGTATCGTTCGTGCTCATGTCGCCGTCCACCGTGATGCGGTTGAAGCTGTGGGCGACGGCTTCGCGAAGGCAAGCCTGGAGGGTTCTGGCTTCGATGGCGGCATCGGTCGTGAGAAAACAGAGCATCGTGGCGTGAAGCGGCAAGGCAGCGGGACGTTTACCCGTGGCGCTCATGCCGGGCTGGATCATACCGGCGCCCTTGCAGATGCCACCAATGCGGACGGGCTTACCCCCAAGTTTGAACTCGACCGCGATTTGCTTGGGCCGCGTGTCGCTGGTCATGATCGCTTCCGCGGCGTGCTCGGCACTACCGGGGGAATCGTCGAGCAACGCCACCGCTTCACCAATGCCGGACCAGATGTTCTCCATGGGCATCGTCACACCGATGCGTCCGGTGGAACCCACCAGGACGTGACTGGCGGGCATGTGCAGCAGCTTTCCGGCAAGCGCCGTCATTTCGAGTGCATCCTGCATTCCTTGCCGGCCAGTGCAGGCATTGGCATTGCCAGAGTTGACTACAATCGCCTGTGCCATGCCCTGTTTTACACGCTCAACACAAACCTTCACCGGCGCGGCGCAGACCTGGTTCGTAGTGAACATGCCGGCAACCGTGGCGGGCACCTCGGAGACGATCAATGCGAGATCACGTTTCCGACCTTTCTGCGAACCTTTGCCGGTGCCGAGACGTTTGATGTCGCAGAACACACCGCTGGCTAGAAAACCTTTGGGCGCGACCACCGAACCAGAGACCCTTTTGATGGTTGATTTCATCAGTTTGCCAATTGGATTGTGTCACTTCTCGCTGGCGGTTAAAACTATTTTGCGTCGGTTTTTTAGCGCCGCATACGGCCGATCAACCTCGCTTCTGGCGAGCAATGGACAGGTCAGCGAATCAGACCAGGCCCGCCGTTTCTGGAAATCCGCCCACCAGGTTCATGCTTTGAACCGCCTGGCCGCTTGCGCCCTTCACGAGGTTGTCTTCCGCACTCAGAACGAGCAACCGTCCCGTGCGCGGATCGAGCCGCCAGGCGATTTCGATCACGTTTGTGCCCGCGACATTCTTTGTGTCGGGCAGAGCTTTGCCTTCGATCAATCGCACGAAGGGTTCATTGGCATAGGCCGCCCGGTAACAGGCGGCAACCTTTTCGCCGAGTGCAGCAGCGCTGGCGGCGTCATTGAAATGCTCGACCGGCGCCAGATAAAGCGTCGTGAGGATGCCGCGGTTCACCGGAATCAAATGCGGGGTGAATTGAATTGTCACTCTTGCGCCGGCGGCGATCGAGAGTTCCTGCTCGATCTCCGAAAGATGCCGATGCTTGGGTATCCCGTAGGCCCGGGCGCTTTCATTACATTCCACAAACAGATAATCGAGTTCGGCTTTGCGCCCCGCCCCGCTCACGCCACTGAGTGAATCGGCAATGATCCCATCGGGTTTGATCAAGCCGGCCTTGAGCAACGGGATCGTTGGCAGCAGGATGCTGGTGGGGTAGCAACCCGGCGAGGCGATGAGCGTGGCGTGTTTGATTTGCTCGCGATAAACTTCCGGCAGGCCGTAAACCGCCTTGGGCAGAAGTTCCGGCGCGGGATGATCATGCACATAAAATTCCTTGTACACCGCGGGATTGCGGACGCGGAAATCCGCGCTGAGATCAATCACCACGCAGCCTTGCTGAATGAGCGGCGTGGCGTATTCCGCCGCGACACCATGCGGCAACGCCAGGAAGACGAGGTCGGCCTGTTTGGCGAGCAACTCCGCATTCGGCTCGCTAAAGCGCAGCGCCTTGGCGGCGGGGTGATGGGCAAAGCGCGGGAAGATTTGTGCAAGCGTTTGCCCGGCGTATTGACGCGAGGTGACGGCGGCGAGTTCCACTTGCGGATGCGATAAAAGCAGCCGCACCAGTTCCTCGCCCGAGTAACCGGAGGCGCCGACAATGGCAACTTTCTTGATCATCATATTCGCAAGGGCCGATTGTACTGCTGAGTTGGAGTTTCGGCGTCTGGCCACAAGTCATGTAACATCACGCCGCCATTCCAAAACAAGAAACCCCGCCGGATTGAACCAGCGGGGCTTGAAAAGCTCCAGTCCGATTAACGCTTGGAAAACTGGTAGCGTTTGCGCGCACCCGGCTGGCCGTACTTCTTGCGCTCCTTCATGCGCGGATCGCGCGTCAGGAAGCCTTCGGCCTTCAGTGCCGGACGCAGGCTGGCGTCAAATTGCAGCAAGGCGCGGGCGATGCCGTGCCGGACGGCGCCGGCCTGGCCGTTCGGGCCGCCACCGATGACACTGACGCACGTGTCCAGCTTGTCGCCCGTCCCGGTCACGGTCAGCGGTTGCGAAGCGGTGGTCCGCAGGGTTTCGATGGGAAAATACGTCTCGAACGGGCGTCCGTTGACAACGATCTTGCCGGAGCCGGAGGCCAGCCGCACCCGCGCCACCGCAGTCTTGCGGCGACCGGTGCCGAGGTATTCGGAAGTTTTGGTTTCTGACATGGTGAGCGTTGCGTTTAAGGTTCAGAAATTGTCAGGCGGCGGCCTTCAGCGTGTCGGGCGTCTGCGCCGCGTGCGGGTGGCTCGGACCTTTGTAAACTTTGAGCTTGGTGAGCAACTGCCGACCGAGCCGGTTCTTGGGAATCATGCCTTTGACGGCGTGGTGGATGAGCTTCTCGGGCTGTGTCGCGCGGCGCTGTTCCACCGAGGTGTACTTCTCGCCGCCTTTCCAGCCGGAATAACTCATGTACTGCTTGGCCGTCTCCTTGTTGCCGGTGACGCGCACTTTCTCGGCATTGACCACGACCACGAAATCCCCGGCGTCGAGGTGCGGCGTGTACACGGGCTTGTTCCGTCCCCGCAAGATATTGGCAACCTGCACGGCCAGCCGGCCAAGGACCGCGCCATCGGCATCCACGACATGCCACTTGCGCTGATCCACATTTACTTTGGGCAAATACGTTTTCATCTCAATTCCCGTTCAAAGGAGGGCAGAAACTACCAGACGGCACTTTCAAGTCAATAGCCATTTCAGGGACATTGGCGCCACCCGTGCATCCCGAAGTTGTACGTGATTTTGCTGGACTACCGTTGGCCTTGGTGGGCAGGATGCCCCCATGGAAAGCAAAATCGTCTTGCAGGGTCGGAGGCTGGGGGCCGGCGATGTAGCCTGGCTACGACAGTGGGTCGAGGAGCACATGCAGTGGAGTCGCAAGCGCTTGGCCAAGGAACTTTGCCGACATTGGCAGTGGGTGGACGGGCGTGGTCGGCTCAAAGATTTTGCGGCGCGCAGTCTCCTGCTCAAACTGGAGGCCCGCGGGGATGTCACCCTTCCGCCCTTGAGGCTCAATCAACGGCGAGTTCGCCCCGCGGTTGAGCCACTGCCCTGCTGGCTGGAACCTTCACCCTGGACGGCCGCTTTTACCGAAATCAGTCCCGTGCATGTGGAGCGTATTCAAGCCGGGACGCCGGCGGCCAAGCGCTGGGCCTTTTATCTGGACCGTTACCATTATCTGGGTCTGCGAGTGGTGGGAGAAAATCTGGGGTATGTGGCCAGCGACCGACACCATCGTGAGGTGGGTTGCGTGTTGTTCGGGGCGGCGGCGTGGCGATGTGCGCCCCGCGATCGCCATTTGGGATGGAGTTCCGAACAGCGCTCACGCGAGCTCGGGAGGGTGGCCAACAACACTCGATTTTTAGTTTTGCCGTGGGCGCGTGTGCCGCACTTGGCCAGTCATATCCTGGGAACGGTGGCGCGCCGGATCGATGCCGATTGGCAAGACAAGTATGGGCACGGGCTGGATTGGCTGGAGAGTTTTGTGGATCGGGAACGATTTGCCGGCAGTTGTTATCGTGCGGCCAATTGGCGATGCGTGGGACAGACCCGAGGCCGCAGCCGTCAGGATCGCGATCATCAACTGCGGGTGTCCGTCAAGGACGTATATCTTTACGATCTGAAGAGTCGGAGGAAGCGATGAATGGCCTGCGTCAAATCGAGCAAGAGGTCCTCGCCCTGGGTCGGGAATGGACACGTGTGGAATTGGAAAAGCGGCTCCAAAAGGAGTGCGATGAGATGCCACGGGGCAGCGCCACGACCGGCCAAGCACTGCGCCGAGTTCGCCGACGCCCCATGGAGTTGGACTCCGTGGCGGGCAAGGTAAAGCTTCTGGCCCCGCGTGGGTATGAACCGCAGACCGGCCAATGGATCAGCCCGGCCCGGGAGGCTTGGGGACTGGCCGACTACGAGCGCAAGACCCCAGAACTGCAGGCCAGGCTGACGCATACGGTCACTGCGGTCGGGTCGTACGTTGAGGCCCAAGCGTTGGCGGCCACGTGGGGAACGCCGGTCAGTGACGGCTGCATTCACCAGCAGGTCGCCAAGCTGGGCCAGAAGTCCCAAGAGATAAAGCTGCCCACCGAGGCGGCCTGCGCCGTCGAGCCGCCATTTAGCTTGGTAATTATGATGGATGGGTGGATGGCCCGAGAGCGCGGGCGGGACTGGGGAGCCGGACCGCGCAAGAAGGATCCGCAGCGAGTGGATTGGCGAGAGATCAAGTCGGCGGTGATCTACCGATTGGAACAACGGGCCCAGAAAGCTTCTGGACGGGGAATGTTGTTGGAGAAATATGTGGTGGCAACCCCGCCGGAGACCTCGCCGGTGGATTTTGGCCAGCAGGTGCATCAGGAGGCCCTGCGCCGGGGTTTGGCCCGCGCCCAGTTCGTCTACCTGGTCATGGACGGAGCGGTGTGGTTGTGGGCTCTGGCCCAAGATCGCTTCAAGGATGCGATCAAGACACTGGATTTTCACCACGCCCGGGAACACCTCAATGCCGTAGCCGAAGCGTTGTACGGTCCCGGCACCCGCCAAGCCCAGGAATGGCTCAAAGGCTTGCTGCATCAACTGCGTCACGGCAAGGCGTCCGTCGTCGTGCGCCGATTGGAAGAGTTGCTGGAGTCCAAAGCAAAGCGATCGGAGCCAACGAACGAACTCATCCATCGAGAAGTAAACTACTTCCAGGAGCACCGCGATCATCTGCACTATCGTCAGATGGAAAAAGCGGGAGCCCCGTTGGGCAGCGGGGCCGTCGAATCGCTGGGCAAGCAACTTCAACGACGACACCGCGGTTGCGGACAGTTTTGGGGTCGGCCGGGACTCACCCACCTCTTGCGTCTGAGTGTCCTGGTCAAAAACAAGGACGCACCGCTCTTGTGGAATTAAAAACCAGGTACAACTTCGGGATGCACCTTGGCGCCACCGCGACGAACGCCGCGCACCCGTGCAGGCGGTCAGCCAGGAGCAGCGCCTGCGCGGGCACTTGCGCCAACAACTCCAGCGCCAGCGCCCATTCGGACTGGCCGCCCCGTCCGATGGCGGCGGCCAGCGGATTGTGCAGGCCCAGTTCGAGCAGCACGCCGGTGGTGATTTTGGCGAACGCGGCGCGACCCCGGCGGCTCTTGGCCTTGCGCACCGTGGCCTTGATTTGCGGCGTGTTGGTCACACTGAACTGCGTGCCGTCCAGCGCGACGAGCCGCCAGCCGCGCCAGAACGCCTCGGGGTGAGCGGCGGTCTGGGCCAGCGCGCGCAAGCCCAGGCGCATCAACCGGCTAAAGACCTCCCAAGGCAGACGCGTGCGCCGCTCACTCAACGAACTGTCGGCCAGCGAATCGTCGTCGAAGAGTTGGGCGAAATGTTCGGCCAACGTGCCGGCAGCGTTCATGAAATGAAACACCAGACCGGGAAGCACCTTGGAGAGCGGCACGCGGGGCCGGCGCCCTCGACGCTTGGGCAAGGCGGGCAGAACCGCGCCGAAGCACTCCCGGAAAGCGGCTTGAAAACCGGCCGGAGCCACAGCGCCGAGGCCCCTTTGGGGCGGACAAAAGACTTTTTTTCATACCCCTTTCTGCCATGAGGGGCCGGACAAATACCGGGGTAGCTCTGAATTCCCGAAAGGCATTAGGGTTAGCTTCGTAGGAGCTGAATCTTTGTAGTTTCCGCGTCAAAATTTCCCCAGCCCCGTCGGGGCGAAATATGTCGCTCCTGACGGAGCTTTGGATTTGTTCCGGTTGTGGCTCTACAAATATGTCGCGCCTGCGGCGCTTTGGTTCGCGTGATTGGTGTATTTCAAGGTTGAAGGGAATGGCTGGCGGAACACGGGTTTCATTTCATCGAGCACCAAGACGGTTCGCATTGAGATGATTTGCCGAAGCTTTATCATTTTTCCCAAAAGCACGCCCATCGCTTCGTGCCGCTGCCGTATCAGCCGGAGAACAGCGACCGTGGCGGCGGGCATCCTGCCTGCCGCAGAGCCTCGGCTTCCAGCCAGGCGGACAAGACACTCGCCCCCATCAAGGGGCATCGGAAATGGCTTGAGGCGTTGAGACTGCGGGCGTTCTTTCCGGGCGGCAGGATGCGCGCCCTCCACGTCA
Source organism: Verrucomicrobiota bacterium (assembly GCA_014860005.1). The sequence goes on from JACZKP010000110.1 coordinate 38,504, forward strand.
GGCAGGATGCCCGACGCACAATCGCCTTGCGCACCATTGCCGTGAGCCGCAAGCCATGTTGACCTAGTAGCAACAGCGGAGCATTATTCTCCCATGAGCACGCTCGCAGAGATTGAGCAGGCGGTGGAAAAATTGCCCACGCAGCAGAAGCAGGAGTTGATGCTGTTCCTCGGCGCGCAATTGCGGGCCGAATCCAACGGTCACGCCCCGCGTAGTCTTCCGCCAGCCGAGCGAGCGGCGGATTTGCAGCGCTGGGCGGCCAGTCATGAGCGCGGGCCGGGTTTGCCTGATTCCGCCATCGGACGTGACGCCATTTACGACTGATGGCCACTTATCTTGCTGATACGAATCTCCTGTTGCGCCTTGCCGATCCGGCTTCTCCCCAACATTCCATTGCCACTCAAGCACTCGCCGGTTTATTGCGGCAGGGCGATGAAATTTTCCTCACGCCGCAAAATTTTATCGAGTTCTGGGCCGTTGCGACGCGCCCCGTTGCCGCGAACGGATTCGGCTGGACCAGCGAGCGAACCTTGAAGGAAGTCGCCGGTTTGCAGGCTCGGTTTCCATTGTTGCCGGATTCGCCGGAAATCTTTACGCGCTGGTTGGAGTTGGTGAAACAATTGCCTGTCCACGGAAAACGTGTTCACGATGCGCGAATGGTTGCCGTACTGCAGGCGCACGCGGTTGAGCAGTTGATCACTTTCAACATTTCGGACTTCACAACGTTCAGTGCCATTGTTTCTCTGGTTGATCCTCGTTCACTCGCAACTGCGCCCGAAGCGTGAACCTTCGTGCCGCTGCCGTATCAACCGGAGAACAACTACATCGCCGCCCACGGGTTTTGACGCGTTGCGCTCTATCGCCGTGAGCCGAATCTACCTGAAAGTTTGATGTTCATTAGCCCTCGGCTTCAGCCGTGTCCGGCGTCGAGAGAAAATCCCAACCGCCTCAGCGGTTCCGCTCCGTAGGAGCGGAATCTTTGTAGTTTCCATATCCAAGAATTCTTCAGCCCCGTTGGGGCGGCGTATTCTCCAATTCGGCTCGCGGGGACGCTCGCCCCACCAGATGTCAGTCCTGAGGGAGCTTGGAATTTGTGCGGGTTGTGGTTCTGTAAAGATGGAACGCCTACAGCGCTGATTGCATCCGGAGGATTGATTTTCCTCGGCGCGCGGCGTTCACGCCGCTTCCTGATCCCCAACGGGATTCAAATCATGCAGCCCAAGGTTGCGAGGAACGAGCTACCTTGGGTCAACCGTCCAGAAGATTTCCAACCTTGAAAGGGTTGCATCACCGTTTCACCGCCAATTGCCCCAACCCCTTCAGGGTTGATTTCATTTTGATTCGTCACCCAGCGTAGCCCTCATTGGTCGGGCAACGCTGAACTGAATACTGAAATCCCGTTGGGATTTTTGCTTGCGGTTTGTGCCTCGGCGTCCTGCGCTGATGGTTTTCGATGTGCAATAGAACGATTCTCTGACCTTGTGCGGCGGAATGGCAGCACCTTGCCTCACGCCGGCTCAAACTACATCGGTGCTCAGGAAGCTTACCGCCTCCGCAAAATCGGCGGGCCGCTCGGCGGTGAAGCTGACGCGACGGCCAGTGCGCGGATGCAGGAACGCCAGGTGATGCGCGTGCAACAGCACGCGCGGCGGTTCGTAACCTGTGAGGTCCGTCAGCCGCCGGTTCTGGCGTTGGCCGTAGGTCTGATCCCCCACCAGCGGATGGCTCAAATGCTGAAAGTGGACGCGAATCTGGTGCGTGCGGCCGGTGTGCAAATGGGCTTCCACCAGCGTGGTTTCTCTCAGTCGCTCCAACACGCGGTAGCCGGTGTGGGCGGCGCGGCCCGAGTCATCTTCGCGGACGGCCATGCGTTTGCGGTGCGAAGGATGGCGCGCGATGGCGGCGCGGATGTTGCCTTCCTCCCGCGGCAGAACTCCGCAGACCAGAGCGTGATAGATCTTTTCGACCTCCCGACCGGCAAATTGCGCGGACAGGGCCAGATGCGTTTCGTCGTTCTTGGCCACCACCAGGCACCCGCTGGTTTCCTTGTCGAGCCGGTGAACAATACCCGGTCGCGCCACGCCGCCGATGCCGCTGAGTTGGCCGGCGCAATGGTGCAACAGCGCGTTGACCAGCGTATGCTCTTCGTTGCCGACGGCGGGATGCACCACCAGGCCGGCGGGTTTGTTCAACACCAGCAATGCGTCGTCCTCGAACAGAATGTCGAGCGGGATTTCCTCCGGTTGCGCTTCGGCGGGCCGCGCCTCGGGCCACTCCACCACGACGGTTTCACCCGCGCGCGGATGGTGTGTGGGTTTGACCGGCCGGCCATTGACGCGGATGTGGCCTTGCTCGATCAGCCGCTGGACCGCCCCGCGCGACATGGCTGGAAACTGGCGGCGCAGAAAGGTGTCGAGTCGTTCGGCCGGCAGCGAGTGTTCGATGGTGAGAGTTTCAGTGCGCAAGGATTTTGAGCTTTTGTGAACGCGCCGGAAGCGCGGGGCGTTTCAACGGCTTACCGTTCCGATGCTGTTTCCGCCGGCTTTGAGGAAGGGTGTTCACTTCTCCAGGTAATCCAGAACACCAGCGCCACCCCGGTGCAGATGGCGCTGTCAGCCACGTTAAAGGCGGGAAAACCGATTTCGCCGCCGCCACGTTGCTCGAGATAAAAATAAATGAAATCAATCACCTCGCGGCGTGACGGCAGCAGGCGGTCCGTAACGTTGCCCGCAATGCCGCCGAAGATCATTCCAAACGCAAGCTGGCCCGTCAGGGTTCGGGTATCAAAATGATGCCGGCTCAGGAACAGCACCAGCAACGCGATCAACGCAATGATGGCGAGCAGTTCGTTATGCCCCCGCAACATGCTCCAGGCCGCGCCGGTGTTGCCCCAGTGAACAAACTTGAAGAAACCCTCGATGACGACCCGCTCCTGTCCCTTGCCGAGCCATTGCAGCACCAAGTATTTCGTGAGTTGATCAAGGGCAAAGATGACCACCGCCATGACTGCGATGCGGCGGTTCGGCGTTTTCCAAATCAAGCTGGTCAAACCCATAGCGAGTGCGGGCTGATTTACGCTTTTGCGGCGCAAAAGACAACGCATTTGTGGTTTCAGCAACGAAGGTGGCGTTCCTGCACAAGCTGAATCTCGCATTAAGGGTGCGATTCACCTTCCGGCCCATTGCCTTTGCGCCGGGTTGCTTCACATTGAACGCATGGACGGGAAAAAGAAACGTCACATTGTTGTGCTGGGTGCCGGATTCGGTGGTCTGACGTTCTGCCAGCAATTCCGCCACCCCGACGCGCGCCTCACGCTCGTGGACCGCACGAATCATCATCTGTTCCAGCCGCTCCTGTATCAAGTGGCGGCGTGTGGTTTGTCCGCGCCGGAAATCGCCCAGCCCATTCGCGGCATTCTGTCCAAGCGGCGCGATATCACCGTGCTGTTCAATCAGGCGGTGGATTTTGCTCTCGCGAAGAAACGTGTCCTGCTGGAAAAAGGCGAACTGGACTACGACTACCTCGTGCTGGCCATGGGCGGCCAGACTGGTTACGTCGGCCATCCTGAATGGGAACAATTCGCGCCCGGCCTGAAAACACTCGACGATGCGCTCCGCATTCGCAGTCAGATTCTGCTGGCGTTCGAGAAAGCCGAAAATGAAACCGTTCCCGCCGAACGCGACCGCTTGCTGACGATTGTAGTGGTCGGCGGCGGTCCGACGGGTGTGGAACTTGCGGGCGCGTTCGCCGAACTGGCGCGTACGGTTTTGAACCGGGACTTTCGCCGCATTGACCCGACCAGGGCGCGCATCATTCTCATTGAAGGCTCGCCCACGGTGCTCTCCCATTTGCCGCCGGATTTGTCGGCCAGTGCGCAACGCCAGTTGCAGGCGTTGGGCGTGCAAATTCGGGACAACCTTCACATGCGCAACATTCGCGCCGGCGAAGTGGAACTGGCGAATGGCGAAATCATCCGCGCGGGCAATATTCTCTGGGCCGCCGGCGTCGCCGCGTCGCCGCTCACGCGGAAGCTCGGCGTCGAACTCGACAAAGCGGGCCGGGTGAAGGTGAATCCCGACCTCAGCCTGCCAGGCCATCCCGGGGTATTTGCCATTGGTGATCTGGCACTGGTGCTGGATGCGAAGGGCAAGCCCATTCCCGGCGTTTCACCCGCCGCCATGCAGATGGGCAAACATGTCGCAAAGATCATTGAGCGGGAGATCAAAACGGGCGCAATGCCGGCTGCACGACCCGCGTTCAAGTATTGGGACAAGGGCACGATGGCGACCATTGGCCGTTCGGCTGCGGTAGCGTGGATTGGCAGGTTCAAATTCTCCGGCTGGTTCGCGTGGCTGGCGTGGCTGTTCATCCACCTGATTTTTCTTATCGGTTTCCGTAACCGACTCGCCGTGTTGTTTCAGTGGACTTACTCGTATTTCTCCTATAAGCGCAGCGCCCGCATCATCACGTATCCTCCGCCACGATAGCTTTGGCGATGGGGCATGTGCCCGTGAACTTACAAATGGGACGGAACTGCCACGAAACGAATTCTCAATTTATCAACCAAAGGACAGGGCTTCTGCCGCTCTATGCGATACAAACTTGGCTGAGGAAAGCAAAACCCGCCGATTGGAAACCATCGGAATCCCGCGAGGAAGGTGGAGCGGGCGAAGGGAATCGAATCCTGATTCATCGCTCATCTCATCTTCCTATTTACCTGCGTAATAGCGCAATCCAAAAGTTGTGTTTGACGCCAACCCCGCACCAAAGCGAATGAAAGCGAACCACAACTGGGTCAAATTGTGCCAAAAAATCAATTCGCGAGTGGTAGCTCGTTCTTCGCTAATTTCTCATTCCGCGTCGAGACTCTCAACTCAAATAGCCTCAAATTGCCTCTCTTCCTCTCTTCCGCCTCCTGTCATCTGGTTTGTGAAACTGTGGAACTGCCCGTTTGCTGCACGCGCACTCGTCGCAGCGTTCGTGCAACATTGCCTTTTTTCGGTCCTCACCGTTATTAGCCTCGGCCTTCCGACCTCAGTTTTCAGATGGGGTCTTCTGCATCCCGCGGCAAGCGTGATGCCGTCGCTATTGAGATGAGTTGAGCCCCTTGATCAAGGGAAATGGAATGATGCCTCTGATGCTCGGAGCATCAGTCAACCACATGATCAAGCGGTCTATCCCAAGCCCCACGCCTCCGGTTGCCAATGGGTGAAGTCACCAACCAGTTGAACACTCAATGCGTCGGGTGCGTGAAAGCTGAAGGTCTGTTCGCTTGATGTCTTGATTCTCTTTGCCATAACTTTCCTTTCGTTGCAGTAGTTATTGTAACGTGAATTTCTTGAGCCTAACTTTTTTCGATCAGTTCTGGTTCGGATGATTGTCGAGACCGAACAATTCCAGCCAACCAATCGAGCGATCTAATTGGCCGGGCGGGGACATAGGAAACGCCCCACCCGAATCGAGTCAATCGCCGGAAGTGAATCCGGACACTGTTCCAGATAAAGCCACCCTCTTCCACAACCATGCAAACGTCAACGAGCGAGATGGTTTCGGATCTGATGAAGTCGGACACATGGTAATGGTCAGCTCCGCGCCGAACACGTTTCCACCTGACGAAACCCGCCAGGGCAACGACCGCATGCACGATTCCCAACACGAGCAACGCCCACGGAATGCGGCCGGATGAGAACCATTGCCTTGTTGCGAAACCGAAAGCTGCTGCTGCCCCAATAAAGACAAACAAGATCACGATGTGCGGCATCAACGAGGAGATGCGCGTGTTTGCCTCAGCCCCCTCAGCCAGATTTGCCGGGCCAAGATACGAGCGTGCTGCTTCGGCGCGTATCCTGACCGCAAGTGATGGTTTCCGGTGCGTCATAGGTGATAATGCCCGGCAGCTTCAGGTTGATATAACACGTCCTCGACCCGCAGCCGCACGGAGCCGGCGGGCACTTCCCACGAGAATTCATCCCCAACGCGATGGCCAAGCATCGCGGTGCCAATTGGCGCGACCACGGAAATCTTGTCGTGCTCAATGTCCGCGTTGCCAGGGAAGACCAGGGTGAAGATCATTTCCTCACCGGTGTCCAGGTCGCGAAGCCGGGCTTTTGAGTTCATGGTGATGACATCGGAGGGCACGTCCGTCGGCTGGACCACGCGGGCGTGTTCCAGTTCCGCCTGCAAGCCACGCAGATCATCACGGGAGTTCTTCATGCCTTCGATCAGCGGCCGGAGCCGCCGCATGTCGGCTTCTGTGATGTAAATAATACGGGGACTTAGCATTGTTTTCATGATTAACCTTTCATTGGTTATGGGTGTGGTAATTGCCGCGTGCCTGAATCAGGTCGCGAGCCAGAACGCCATTTCGTTGACCTGCTCGGGTGTCCCGAGCACCAACACTTGGTCGCCCGGGCGCAACGTTTCCGAGCGACCGGGACTCAGCACGGAGCGATGGTTTCGCTCAATGCCGATGATCTGAATTCCGAGCAGCGAATTCAGCGCGAGATCCGCCAACGATTTTCCGACATGGCGCGAGCTGGCCGGGACGGTCAGTTGTTCGAGCCCCAAGTCGGCAAGTTTCGGAGACTCAGCCTTGCCGGCAGTTGATTCCACGGAAGCGTTGAGCCACCGCTCAGCCCGCCGCAGATTCTCGTTCTCCCCCAACAACAAGATTTTGTCGTTCGGGTACAAAACAGTCTCGGCAGTCGGGTTAGGGATGGTGATCCCCTGTCGTTCGATGCTCACAATCGTGCAGGAAAACATCTGGCGCAGTGGCAACTCAGAGATTGGACGCGCCACCGCCTGGGTGTTTTCCTTGATCGTGCATTCCGCCAGATTCAATTCCCATCGGCCATTGGATTCGGGCCAGCCAGCTAACGACACCTTGCCGCTTGCGAACGGTGAATCCGCCAACTGACTTCGCAACTCAATCTCGAACCGGCTGTGCAGGCGAATCAGCTTGCGCCAGAACACCACTGCGAGAGTGGCGCATGCCACCACGAGGGCGACCAATCCCCACCAGGGAAACGCCGCGTACGGGATGAGCACTGCGAGCCAGAGGATCATGCCCAACGCCGCCGCGCCTTTGAGCAGTCTTTCAAAAAATGGCTGGAGGTTGGTTCGCTTGGCCCGGCCCCGCGTGGCGGACTCCGCACAAATCATGGCCAGGGCCTCAACGTTGCGCCACAGCGCGATGAGCGGCGCCAGCAAAACCATCCCAAAGCCAAACCAGAACACCAGCGGCAATCCATTGGTCACGGGCCAGTCGGCGCCAATCCACTTCTCCGCGAGCGCATACAGCGGTCGCGCCACCAGCAGCAGGCCGGTGACGAACAACACCAGCAACGCCACTTGAATGATCCGGGGCGCCGTCAACTTCCACAACAAACTGCCACTGCGCCGTTGCTTCAGGCTTTCGATCCATTCGTGATAGAACTCAATCCACTGCGCGAGGAAGCCCGGTTGTTTCCGTTCCATCCATTTGCCGAACGAACTGGATCGCCGGATCAACAGTGGCGTCGTCAGGGATGTCAGCAGACAAACCCCGATGCCCAGAGCGTAGAATGATTGCGGCACCAATCCGCCCTGCACGCCGGTCAACGCAATGATGAGTGAGAATTCACCGATGGGCGTCAGACACAACGCCGCGCGGGCCGCATCCCGCATCGGATTTCCCACCAACAGCAACGCGCCGGTCGCCGCGATCGTGCGCCACACCACCGCGATCAAGAACACTCCCAGCACCAGCGGCCAGACCTCCGCCAGCATCGTGAAATCGAACAACATGCCGATGGCTACAAAAAAGACCGGCGCGAACACTTCGCACAAGCCGCCCAGCACGCGATCCACCTGTTCGCCGCGTCCGGTGGTGGAAACAATGACTCCCAGCAGAAACGCGCCCAACGCCGCGCTGAAGCCCGCCTTGGCCGACAACAAGGCCATCGCGAGCAACAATCCGACAATCACCAGGGAACGCACTTCCGAGGAGACACTCCCGCCCAAGCGATTGAGCAACGGTGGAACGAGCAACAACGCGCCAATAACCATCGTGACAATGATCGCCTGCAAACGAATCACCGTGCCGAACACGACCATGGAGTCGGCCTGCCCCACTTGAATGAGCGAAGTGAGCACCGTCAACGTAACCACAGCCACCAGATCATCGAGCGCCGTAACCGTGAGCGCCGTTTGACCGAACCGGCTGTGCGTGGCGTTGGCGTCTCGCAGACTTTTGCCGAGTACGGCGGTGCTGGAAACCATGAGCATCCCCGCCAGCACCAGGCTGTATTCATTGGGCCATCCCAGCGCGACCCCCAATACCCGGCAGCCGATCAGCACCATCGCCGCAATGGCTAGCGTGGCCAAAACCAACGGCAAGCCGACCTTCCGGAGCCGTTGCAGTTTGACGCCCTGACCAATACTGAAAATCAGGAACACCAGTCCGATCTGGGCGAGTGACTGGATTCTTTCCGGGTCCGAAACCAACGCGAACGAATGCGTATGCGGTCCAATCAAGATGCCGGCGGTGATGTAGCCGATGACCACGGGCACGCCAATGCGCTGGCAAAGCCAGGCCGCCGCAGCGGCGACCAGCATCACCAAACCCAAATCTTGAATGAAATCAAATCCCGACATCTGAAATAATCCTTTCGTTGGTTCTCTTGAAATAATTTACGTCAGACCGCCAACGGTTTGACCGCCGCGTTGACACTCAGAACCGGACAGGGCGCGTGCCGCAGAATCCCGTCCGTGATGCTCCCCAAGCGATGACGCCGAAACCACGCACAATCGCGCGCCGGCAGGACGATCAGATCAATGTTGGCGAGTTTGACTTCCTGCAAAATGGCGTTCAGCAACGGCACGTTGCTCCAGACTGTGGCCTCATACTCCACGGGCCAACGGAGTTCCGAATCCAGCCACGCAGTCAGTCGGTCTTCCACGCTGGAAACATCCTCATTCGACTCCGACTTGGGTCCGTTGACGCAGTGGAGAATGTGCAGCCTCGCCCCGTTCTCGCGGGCAATCGCCGCCGCGTAAGCCAAGGCTTCGTGGTCGTTGCTGGATAACTCCAGCGGCAACAAAATGCGCTTCCAGGTCCGTAGCGGAAACTGTTCCGGTGTCTTTAGGAAATCCTGCACCTGATCGCGCGCCACAACCAGGACCGGACACGGGGACTGACGCACCACCCGTTCCGTGGTTGTTCGCAACAAGACATTCTTGCTGCCGCTGCCCACATGAGCGCTCATGACAATGAGATCGGCGGAAAGCGCGTGGGCATGGGCCACGATTTCATCCGCTGCCCGGCCCACGCGCACCGTGGTCGTAAGGGACGCCCGGCCGGGAAAGGTTTGTGCGACCCATTGCTCGATTTGTGCGCGGGCGGCGGCGGCTCGCGCTCCGGGATAAATCGGCGTCGCTCCATTGGCTACAAGCCCACTGGACGATTCGACCACGTGAAGGACATGCACTGTCATCTCGGAAGTCTCTGCCAGTGCAATCAAACGCCGCAGGAGCGCGGTGGAAACATCTGAAAAATCAAAAGGAGCAACGATTGCGCGCAGACGCAGGTTCGACAACGCGGGCTGGGCTGATGCCAAGCCTGTTCCCGCGACCTTGCCCATCGTTGACAATCGCGTCGGGGGAGTTTCCCATTTCGGACAATCTGTCGCCAAATTCAGTGTGTTCATTTCATTTCAACTGTTGAGTGTGTTGTCTGGCCCGAGCAACTTTCCGGCGTTGTCATGCCCTGCTCGTTTGATCCAGTCCCGCAGCCCAAGCGCAAACGGACTGGCTGTTGCCGCCCTGAAGTTGAAGCTGAAGTTCCAATAACTGGCCGGCTCAACTGTCCTTTAGCTGGCGGTGTGCCAGCATCGGAGAAGCGCGAGATAGCTTGTATTTACTGGGGGTTTTGGAGTTGCGGACGAATCTCCCTCGCTCCGCCGAAACGATTTGTTCCGCTGCCGGTTCGGAATGCGCCGGTTCTCAGGGCACGGATTCAATCACCGCGGAACTCGGCTTGATGACGCGCGTCGTCGCTGTCGTCTGCGGCCTCGTGGGCTTCCGCACCCAGATGATGCGCCGCTCGCCACGCATGATAGCCGACCGCGTCCAACCAACGAAGACCGTTGAGCGCCTGCAATGCCGGCCCCGCCTCCACCGTTCCGTGCGCGCTCTCCTTCAACAAGCCCGCGCGCCCGGTGCGGCGGAATTCCGCCAAGGCGAGGGAAATGCGTTTCAACTGGTCGCGCTCGAGTGTCGGCGCTTGCCGTTGCATGGCTGCCGTCACAGTTTCAATCATTTCCGTCACCAACCGCTTTGGCATCTGCAATCGGGGCTCATCGATGAGCAAACCCGGCTCGAAGTTGTCCTTCACCACGACTGCCAGTTGATGCAAGTGATCCGCCGCGTGAATGATTGCAACGCGCGCACGGTATTGGTCAGGACGTGACGCGGAAAATGCCACCGTCCCTAGAAAGCGTCGGGTCTCCCGCAGAGCTGCCAGCGCTGCGTCCATTCGCTCCGGCGTCGAGGCAATGCCGTCGTGAATGGCCCGCTCGATCGCTTCGAGAATATCTGCGTAAACCTCCAGCAAGGTGCGGCGTACAGCTTCGATCGCAATTTCCGGCACTTCAACCAGGGAAGCATCCAAGTGCCGCGTCAGTATGGGACCGCGCTCCGGGACGAGCCCTTCTACCAATTTGCTAAAATCCTTCACGACCGGCAGAAAGATGAGCCCGGCGAGAAGCGTAAAGCCCGAATGAAACGCCGCCAGAATCACGACACCGAATTGCAGCTCCAAGGTTTGCCCGGCCTGTCGCACCCCGTAAACAAAGAGCGGGACCAGCAGAAATGCCAGCACACCAGCGCCGACACTGAACAGGACGTGCGCCAGCGCCGTGCGCCGCGCCGAGGTCGTTGCGCCAATCGCTGCGAGAGCGGATGTAGAGGTCGTCCCAATGCTCGCGCCGATAATCAGCGAGGTTCCTTGTTCCAGATCAATCATTCCCGAATGGAATGCCGCCAGAGTCATTGCTACTGCTGCGGCGGAGGATTGTGTCAGGATGGTCAGCACGATTCCGATACCGACCAACAGGCACCGCCCAAGGAGAGTTCCATGGGGAAGCTGATCCGGAGAGAAGGACGCCGAAAGGTGAACCGTGCCCGTTTGCAGAATGTCAATGCCCACGAACATCAGTCCAAAACCGGCCACCGCCAGGGCCATGGCGGCGTTGCGGCCATGGGAAACCAACCGCGCCATCGCACCCAACCCCACCAGCGGAAAGGCCAGTTTGCCGATTCCGAACTTCAGACCTACCAGCGAGACCAGCCAACCCGTGCTCGTCGTGCCCAGACTTGCGCCGATGACGATGCCAATCGCTTGCGAAAAAGTCAGAATGCCGGCGCTGACGAAACCGATGGTGGCCAGCGTGGTCGCGCTCGACGACTGCGCCAGCACGGTGATACAGGCACCCGAAACGAAAGCAGTGGCGGGCCGGCCCGTAAACCGGACCAACATGCGCCGCAGTGTGTCGCCCGCGGCTGTCTTCAGTCCGTCGGTCATCAGAAAGACGCCGAGGAGAAACAAACCGGTTCCCCCAAGTAACTCGGATACCATGGCTGGCTAATTGTTGAGGTCTGGGCCTTGGTCAGAAAGGATCATCCACGTTTCCTTTGCCCCTTGCGTTGTGCATTCGCGCCGGTGACACATGATTTGTTCCAGCCGTTCCATCATAAACCAACTCCCTTGAGTGCCAGCGTGGCCAGCCCCAGGAAAACCAGAAAGCCAATTGTGTCGGTGATGGTCGTGACGAAGATGCTGGCGGCCAGCGCTGGATCAACGCCGCAGCGGCGCAACCCGAACGGGACGACCACGCCGGACAACGCTCCGATGATTTGGTTCAACCACATCGCCATCCCAGTGACGACGCCCAGCATCAAACTCCCTTTCCAACCGAAGGCCAGCAGCCCTATCGCCAGTCCGAGCAGGAAACCATTCGCGAGCCCGATTGCCAGTTCCTTGCGTAAAACCCGGAGGGCATCGCCGGCGGCCACTTCACCCAGGGCCAGCGCTCGGATAATAACCGTGAGCGCTTGATTGCCGGTGTTGCCGGCCACGGCGGAGATGAGGGGGAGAAACACCATGAGCGCCGTCCAGCGGGCGAGGGTGCCTTCAAAAATACCCACGACCGTCGCCGCACCGAGTGCCGTTAGTAGATTTACACCAAGCCAGGGCAACCGCCGGGCGACGGACAGTTTCCATGGGGTCCAGATGCGCTCCTCTCCGGAAAGACCCACCATCAGTTGCATGTCCTCCGTCGCCTCGGTTTCCGCCACGCGAATCGCATCGCGGACTTTTACCACGCCCACCAGCCGCTTCTGCTCGTCCACCACGGGCAAACCAAGGAAATGGTAGTGTTGAAGCTGTCGGGCAATTTCCTCCTGATCGTCGGCAGCGCGCAGAAACCTGACCTCGCGGTTCATGATTGCACCCAACCGCTGATCGGCGGGAGCGAACACCAATTCGCGCAAAGAAACCACGCCAGCCAGCCGGCGGGTCTCGTCCGTGACGTAAACGTAGAGCACGTCGTCAGTGCGTTGTCGGGGACTGGCGCGAAGTTCCGCGAGGCAGGCTTCAACAGTTTGGTCGGCGCGCACCGCGATGAAGCGGTTGTCCATGATGCCGCCGGCCGAGTCGGACGGGTAGCGCAACAGCGCCGTTACCGCCGCGGATTGATCCGGCGCTAAGGCGGCCAGTAATTCCTTCCGCCGCGAGGCGGAAAAGGAGTCAGCGAGATCGGCGACGACGTTAGGCGAAAGTAACTGGAGCCATGCGACGATTTGGTCCACGGGAAACTGTTCCAGCAAGGGTACCGCGGTCTCGGGTGGCAATTCTGAAAGAATCGCGGCCACCGTGGGTGCAGGAAGCCCCTTTAGAAGTTCCTGCGCACTCGCTATCGGCAAACGCTCCAATCGGTCGGCCCAATCCGCAGGTCGCAACTCGTGGGGGTCGGATATGCTTGTCGTGTTATCCTTCATACAGATGGCGGGCTTCGGTGGTTGACCTTGGCTATTTCACTCGGAACGCCACGAACACACAAGCAGCAACGGTACAGGGTCGAACTGCGGCATTTCCTTTCGAGAATTCCTGCCGTTTCTTCCTTTGATTGGAGTGACTTCCGATTACGGTCGGCGGTGAACAGCTTTACTCCGGCACAGGTTTCGAGCTGGAAACTTGTGATGGCACACCTCGGCCCCACCAGCCTGTGATGCGCCCCTTGATGTCGGGCGCGATCACGTTCAATTAAATTCCAAAGCAAAAGTGAGCTTGGTTGAACACGGCAATCACGCCCGTCGTTCCTGTCACGCCACCCATGAAGTGGTTTCAAATCATGCAGGCTTTCGTTTGCGAAGATACGCGTTTGCCGAATCCGCCATCGTAACCAGCGCCGCGCCCATCATGATGGCATCTTTGATCACCAAACGTCCCGCGCCGCTGAGATAGGGAAAGCCGTGGTTTACATCGCCCAACGGTGGTACCCAGCATTCCGGCGTGGTGATGAGAAATGAAAGCGTGACGACTGACATGATCAACACGAGGAAACTGCCGAGGGCCGCCACTTGCGGCAGCCACGGATGCAGGCAGAGCATCAAGCCATAGAGCACGATGACCGCGCCCAGGCCGTAGGCAAAGGGATACGTGCCATTCATTTCGTGCCAGGCGCGATTTTCTGGAACGAGCGCGCCTTCCGGATTCTTGTGCGCTTTATAGTTGCCCGGATCTTTCAGGAGAAAACTCATCGTCGGACTGTTGGCGACAAAAGGAATGATGCCGTCTGCCTCGTACTTGAAGGCTTTCAAACCACCGACCCACAGCAGGACGACGATCAACCCGGCTCGCGTGACCGTCACACCGAGACGATCCGCTCGCGATGCAATGTGGAGAAATTTGAGAAACAGATTCATAAAGCAATTTTCATTTTTGTGTCGGACGATCCGCGCCTGGCGCTTCCTGGAGCAGAGATTCAAGGTCGAGCGGATTCGTGACCATGTTCAGTTCACCGGCCGACGTGCGCGGCCACTGTTCCTTGGGGCGATCCCAATAAAGTTCCACGCCGTTGCCATCGGGATCGCGCAAATACAACGCCTCGCTCACGCCGTGGTCGGACGCGCCGTCCAATTCGATGCCTGCGGCGAGGACGCGGCGGAGTGCATCGGCCAGTTCCATACGCGTCGGATAGAGAATCGCCAGATGATAGAGTCCGGTTGTGCCCGCAGGCGGCGGTGAACCACCCTGACTTTCCCATGTGTTCAATCCGATGTGATGGTGATAACCACCGGCGGCAAGAAATGCCGCCTGGCGTCCGTAGCGCTGCGTCAGTTCAAAGCCCAACACATCGCGATAGAACGCAAGCGCACGTTCCAGATCAGCCACCTTCAAATGAACGTGGCCGATGCGAACCCTTGCATCCAGCGGTCGCGCCGCAGCGTTTTGGTTTTCAGGTTTCATTTTGCCGGCTTCTTTCCGCCCATCGTGGCGTCGAAGGAAAAACGACCTGCGCCGGCCAGGAACAACGTCACAAATCCCGCGAGATAGATAAAGGCAAGTTCGCCGCTGCCCGGCCCGCTGCCGAGGGATGCTTTTTTCACGATGAAAAAGGCCACGCCCATCAGGATCACTTGCACGAGCGCGGCGGCCCGGGTGAACAACCCCACGACAATCAAGACCGCGCAGCCGACCTCCGCAAAGATGGTCAGTGCCAAACTCACGCGTGATCCAACGCCCAGCGGATCGGGAAACGTGCTGGCCGTTTCCGAGAAGCTGGTGAGCTTGCTCCAGCCATGCAGGACGAGGAGCGACACTCCCAGCCACAGACGCAGCACGAGCAGGCCAACGTCAACACTGCGAGGCAGGAAGTCCAATTGGAGAAGTTTGTGAATGTTCATAGACCCTTCATTTGCTGTTTCTTCGTCGGGTGATGCATGGTCAGCCAGTCCGGCTTCCTGAATCCGATCCCGTTACGTCCGCGCGATTCTGCGGTTGCGTGAGGTCCAACACCGGACCGATGGGAACAATTCGCGTGGGATTGATGTCGTCGTGCGTGATGTAGTAATGGCGCTTGATGTGGTCGAAGTTCACGGTTTCAGCGATGCCCGGCTGCTGATACAGGTCCATCAGGTAGCCTTGCAGATTCTCGTAATCCACGATGCGACGCACGTTGCACTTGAAGTGCCCGTGATATACCGCGTCGAACCGAACCAGCGTGCAGAATAGCCGCCAATCCGCTTCGACGATGCGCGGCCCGAAAAGGAATCGCCGCGTGGCCAGACGCGCCTCCAATTCATCGAGCGCGGCAAACAGCGCGCCGCACGCTTTTTCGTAGGCGCGCTGGCTGGTGGCGAAGCCCGCTTTGTAAACTCCGTTGTTCACCTGGTCGTAAATGAAAGCCGCAAGTTTCGCCTGCTCGACTTCGAGGTCCTTGGGAAACAAATCAACTTCGCGATTGCCGAAGGCATTGAAGGCGTCGTTGAACATCCGGCAGATATCGTCTTCGGAATTGTTGACGATTCTTCGCGCTTGCCTGTCCCAGAGCACCGGAACGGTGACGCGGCCGTCAAAGTTTCGATCCGTTGCGGCGTAGGCTTCACTCAGAAAAGCGAACCCGTTGACCGGATCTCGGCTGTGTCCCGGCCCATCGCGAAACGCCCAGCCCCGATCATCGCGAACGGGATCAACCACGGTCACGCCAACAGCATCTTGAAGCCCCTTCCAGTTGCGCACAATGAGCGTGCGGCTGGCCCAGGGACAGGCCAACGAGATGTAAAGATGATACCGCCCGGCTGCGGCAGGATAGAGAGAAGATCCGTCCACTGTGACCGGTTCGCGAAACGCATCCTCCTGCCGCTCGAATTCACCTTCGGCGGACTGTTCTTTGGGAAACTGTGACATGGGTTTATCGTGCGTGCCTGGTTTGCACGGCGAGTTTGTTGCCGGTCATGCCTGCCGGGCGGCATGTGTGCTTTGGTTCATGCGAATTCAGGCATGAAGCTTGGCTGAGATCTTTCCAACGTGCGCGCCTTGAAAGCGAGCTTGTGCCAGTTCCTTGGCGCTGGGCTGCCGCGAACCATCCGCTCCGGCGATGGTCGCCGCGCCCCACGGTGAACCGCCCTTCACCTCGCTGATGTCCGCAAGTTCAGGACAGGCATACGGCAGGCCCACATAGATCATGCCTTGATGCATGAGAGTGTTGACGAAACTCATGATGGTGCTCTCGTTTCCGCCTCCTGTGCCGGTGCTGGTGAAGACGCTGCCGACTTTGCCGACGAGCGCGCCCTTGACCCACAGGCTACCGGTCTGGTCCAGGAAGTTGCGCATCTGCGCCGCCATGTTGCCGAAGCGGGTTGGCGTGCCGAAGATGATGGCGTCGTAGTCCCCCAGTTCCTTGGGTGAAGCGATCGGCGCGGCTTGGTCGAGCTTCGCGCCCGCTTGCTTGGCCACATCGGACGTCATGGTTTCGGGCACGCGTTTGAGGGTGACTTCCACGCCCGCAACCGAGCGTGCGCCTTCAGCAATGGCATCGGCCAGCGTTTCGACGTGGCCGTAGGTGGAGTAATAGAGAACGAGTAGTTTGGGCATAATGTGTTTGGTTCGTTGTTGTGTTATTTGAGATCGAACAGGATCGCCTCAGTTGGCTCGGTGGCAGCGAGCGTGAGCGTTCCGGGTTCTTCAGTGCTCGCCCCATCGCCGGTGGTGAGTGCGACGCCATTGAGGGCCAGCGAACCTTCAGCAATTTGCAGCCATACGCCGCGACCCCGCCTGAGTTCGTGCATCACCGTCTGTCCGGGCTTGAGTCGGATGCGATAGATGTCCGCGTCTTGATGGATGGTGGCCGAGCCGTCGCGACCGTCCGGCGAGATAACCAGCACCTTTGCGGCGTCGGCGTGTTCCGGTTTCGGATGCCATTCTGTGTAGCTTGGCGTGAGGCCGCGTTCTCGCGGCTGAATCCAGATTTGCAGGAAATGGAGCGGCTCGCTGGGGGACGGGTTGAACTCGCTATGCGTAATGCCCCGGCCCGCGCTCATCAGTTGAATCCGGCCCGGCTGGAGTTGACGCCCGTTGCCCATGCTGTCCTTGTGCTCCAACGTGCCTTCCAGCACGTAACTGAAGATTTCCATATCGCGATGCGGATGCGTGCCGAAGCCCTGGCCGGGCGCGACCCGGTCATCGTTGATGACGCGCAAGCTGCGGAAACCCATCTGCGCCGGATCGTAATAGTCGGCGAAAGAAAAAGTGTGATGCGAGTTGAGCCAGCCGTGGTCAGCGTGGCCGCGTTCGTCGGCCCGGCGGATGTTCAGTTCAGTTGTCGTTGTTTTCATGTGAACAAGATGACTGCTCCGCGCGATTCCGCCCAATGCCACGTTGTTGGCCTGAGCCTGCCTTTTGGTTATGCTGGCCGACATGGAACTCCGACAACTGCGCTATTTCGTGGCGGTGGCTGAGAATGGCAACATCAGTCGCGCGGCACAAACCATCTTTCTCACGCAGCCGGCCTTGAGCCGGCAAATCAAGGCGTTGGAAGACGAGATCGGACAATGCCTGCTCGAACGCCAGGCCCATTCCATCCGGCTCACTCCCATCGGTGAAGCCCTGCTGCGCGAGGCGCGCGAACTGCTTCAACATGCCGATCAAGTGCTGGAACGAGTTCGGGCCGCCGGGCGAGGTGTGCGGTTACGAGTTGGCTACGCGCCCTCACTGGCCAGCGGAATTCTGTCCGTGGCAGTGGAGAACTTCACCCAGGCGCACCCCAATGCGAAGGTGGAGTTGTTCGATCTCTCAAGCGGCGAGATGCTGGCCGAACTCGAAAGCAACAAGCTGGATATCATTGTTACAGTCGCGAGCGATACCAAGACGCGTGGCTTGAAGTGGACACCGCTCGTGCGCACGGCCTGGAAGCTGGCCGTAAATCGAAAACATCCATTCGCCCGCCGGCAACGCGTCACGCCCACTGAAGTGGCGGGCGAACCTCTCCTGGTATTCTGCCAGCGCGATTTTCCGGAGTATTGGGAGATCGTTACTGGCTGGTTGAGCGAGCACAGAGTGCGACCCAGAATCACCGGTGAATACGACGGCGTGGAAAGCTTGATGGCGGCCGTGGAGGCCGGCCAGGGAGTGGCGTTGGTCACGGCGCGCACGGAACATCTCTTCCGCGGCCGCGCCCAATTAAAGGCGCTGTCGGACGCCCCGAAGCCGTTGTGCATCGCCGCTGGATACCGCACGGATCGGGGAGATCATCAACCACTCGCAGTGTTCGTGGAAGACCTGCGCATTGCCGCTCAATCTTTCGCTTAGGCGGCCGTGGCTCCTAGTCCTCTCACTGTCTCGTCCGCACACCTCGCAACCGTCGATCTGATGATCACCGATTCACTAATGCGCTCCGGGCCAAATAGTTCGCGTTCCGCCTGAAGCCAGTCGTCAAGCTCCCGCCCGGGGCCACCGCCTTTTTCCGTTCATTTATTCCCAAGGTTGCTCGTGCCGGCGGTTTCCTTGACGGCTTCGGCGTTGATTTCGATTTCCACCTGTTCTCCTACGAGCAATGCGCCCGTTTCCAGCACTTGATGGAAATTTATCCCATAGTCCTTGCGTTTCAGTTTCGTCTTGGCTTCGAGTCCGATTCTAACGTTTCCCCACGGGTCTTTCGTTGGTCCGCTCTGCTTGGCAGGCAACTTCAATTCCCTTGTCACACCATGCATTGTGAAATCTGCCACCATGGTCATCCGGCCATCCCAGAGATTATGTCGCCGGCCAAACACACGGTGCTTTATGATGCGTTTTGTCTTGAACGTGATCGTGG
The DNA here is from genome assembly GCA_014860005.1 of Verrucomicrobiota bacterium. Next base: position 57,352 of record JACZKP010000110.1, read on the forward strand.
GGTAATTAGTAACATCAAAAAAATCAGCGGTCCGCAAATGATCATCTCGTTGCGTAACCCCCGTGTCCACACTCTTGACCTGAATCGTTCCGCTGGCCTCCTTGATTACGCCATCCTCCAAAACAATCGCTCCCTCGAATTCCTTGAACTGCCCCTTTACGCTGTTAATGCCCAGGTGTCTGACAGAAAAGGTGATCGTGGTATGTGCGGGATCTATCTTGAAAGTGTCCGCCGCATTTGAGGTCGAAGTGAGAAGCAGCGCCGCAGCAACCGAAGCCAATATTTGTTTGAGCAGCATAGATTTGTTCCTTTCGTTTTGTGGGGATTGTTAGGTTGGAATTCTGCAAGCGTCGCCGATGCCAGTTGCACGTGCGCTGGTCGGTCTCGAAGTTTCATAGACAATTCGCACCTTGATCCGGCTGAGCCGATCTTGAATGCGTCGCTCGCCGAGGATCGGCCACCAGTCGTAAAGAAATATCTCCAGGGGTTTCCACATCGCAACCCAACCGCCAATGAGCAGGCTTTCGCGAAGTAGAAATGCCCACTGAGTCTCACCCATGATCCGCCGGACCAAATGCCCGAGGAGGAAGACGATGGCGAGGAAACTCAGGCCGATCGCCAGACTGATCCAGCCGCGCCGAATGAGTTGGCGCAGTTTCCGACGCAGGATTTGTGCGCGCCGGGCAAAGTGAACGTGGATCGCTTGCTCGATGACCTTGCTCTCGTCTGGGAGGTTGGCCGCTTGATCGAGGTAAATCACCAGTTCACAAGACGCTCGGGAGGGTAGCTCCTTAAGGCTGTCAACGATGTACTCCTCGGCGTTCCGGTCCAGGTCCTTTTCCCGAAACGGCGAATGGTCCAATGAATCAAACAACTGGCTCATTTCCCGCAGATGCATCTCAATAATGCGGCAACCCGCCACAGCTTGATCGCTGCCCTGTTCGAGTCGAGGGAGGGAATCGCTCATGGTTTCCTTTCCGTTGAAATCTCGCCACCTTCGTTTTCCCATCGCTCTATCGCTCTTTTTTTCGCCATGATCTCTTCATCGCTCCCGCGTTGGTGCGGCGCCAAGTCGAGAATTGCGTTTGATACGGCGTTCCACAGAACGATGACGGGCGTTTCGCCAAGACTGTGTTCAAAACCAAGAATGCCGAGCGATGCTGTGCTGAGAAGAAAATGCTGCGCCTGGCTTACCGGCAATCCGATCCAACGCGCGGTCAGGACGCGCCCGAAGTGACCATGCGAGAAGATGGCAATATTTCCTTCCAACGAGCTGAGGCGGGCAATTACCCGGTCAGCACGTTCGGAAGCTTGGGAGGGTGACTCACCATGCGGACATCCATCCCGGAAGAGATTCCACTCTGGTCGCCCCTTGCGAATTTCCACTGAACGCTGTCCTTCGTAGTCGCCATAGTCCCACTCCTCCAGATCTGGCTCGACTTCGGCGACTGCATCGAAGCCGGCCAACTCGCACGTCCGCCGTGCCCGCTGTCGCGGGCTGGTGAACACGCGGTTGAACCTTACGGCGCGAAGCCGTGCTCCTACCTCGCGTGCGTCCTTTTCGCCTTTTTGGGTAAGCGGAATGTCGGTTCGCCCCGTGTGCTGGCCGGAAAGTGACCAGGCCGTTTCGCCGTGACGAATGAGGTAAAGGCGCGGGAGCATGACGGTCATAGGTTTATGACTTCCATTCTATGGTTGCTCTCGGCCTCATTCGCCGACGGCTGTCGCGCGAGAATGGCGAACTCGCCCGGAAGTTCGTGGCGGCGTACCCACTCTTTGACGTAGGCATTCCACGAGCGAGGCGGATTCGGCTCATGCAACGGGACCACCCCGTAGGAGAAGAGCAAGTCTTGACAGGCCTTCTCACTTGGACTTAAGGCGGCAATCCACACCGGCAGTCGGAACATTGAGAGCCGGCGTGCCGACGCACCGCTGCCGGTGCTGGCGAACACCGCAGCAGGCTTGAGGTGTTGGAGGCTGGCTTCGACGCTCACGGCGACGAGATGCTCGGGCCGAAGGTGAACAGCCGCATCGGCGCCCGCATACATTTCCTTCACCGCGATCTGTCGCTGGCTCGGCTCCACAGCGGCAGCGATGCGCGCCAGCATCGCTACCGAATCGACCGGGTAAGCGCCGATCGCGGACTCGCCGGAGAGCATGACACAATCCGTGCCGTCGAGGATGGCATTCGACACGTCGGTGGCTTCGGCCCGCGTCGGCAGACGATACGTGGTCATGGACTCCAGCATTTGCGTGGCGGTGATAACGGGCTTGGCGTGCCGAATGGCGCGACGCATGATGTCTTTCTGCACCAGTGCAATCCGCTCGATGGGCACTTCTACGCCGAGGTCTCCCCGCGCAATCATGATACCGTCGGCGGCGGCAAGGATTTCGTCCAACCTGTCAAGCGCCCGCGCCCGCTCGATTTTTGCAATCAGGAATGGCTGCCGCCCCAACTCCCGCGCAGCTTGACGCACCGCCTGAAGGTCCGCAGCGCTTTCTACGAAGGACTGGCTCACCGCGTCCACGCCGTGTTCGAGGGCGAACTTGAGGCATTCGCGGTCGCGATCAGTGAACGCGCTGATGCCGAGATCAATTCCGGGCAGGTTCAACCCTTTGCGAGAACGCAACTCACCACCGACTTTCACAACGCACTCCACGTCAGCGCCCCTCACATCGGCCACTTCAAGCTGAATGTACCCGTCGTTGAGCGAAAGAATGTCACCGCGTTTCACGACTTGTGGCAAAAGCCCGAAACTGACGGACACACGCCTTTGGTCACCGACCACTTCGTCGGTTGTTAGTGTGAAACGGTCACAGGCCTGCAACTGGACTTTCTCCACACTCAATTTGCCGACGCGTATCTTCGGGCCGGACAAATCCGCCATGATCGCCACGCGCTGGCCCACGGCTTTGGCGGCAGAGCGAATGTCCTCGATGTTCTGCTGGTGCTCCGCAAATTCACCGTGGGAAAAGTTCAACCGCGCAACATTCATCCCAGCCCGAATCATCCGCTCAAGGACTTCCGGCGTTTTGGAGGCCGGACCGATGGTGGCAACGATCTTGGTTTTGTTGGGTGGGAGCTTCATTTCACATGCTGTCCGCTTCGGTCGAACTGCCCTTCACCAAGGCAGACCGTTTCCCGCCCCATTTCCAGTTTAGGATCTCCGGCATGTCTTCGCCATGTTCGGCGATGTAAAGTTTGTGCTCGACCCCTTTGTCGCGGATGGCCTGCTTGGCGTAGGCGGCGCGTGAGCCGAGTTGCGGCAGCCGATCAATCACGTCCTGCACGAGGTGGAAGCGGTCCATGTCGTTGAGAACGCACATGTCGAACGGCGTGGTGGTCGTGCCTTCTTCCTTGTAGCCGCGCACGTGCAGATTCTTATGGTTGGTCCGCCGGTAAGTCAGGCGATGAATCAACCACGGGTAACCGTGGAAGGCGAAGATGATCGGTTTGTCCTTGGTGAACAGCACATCGAAGTCGTGGTCGCTCAAACCGCGCGGATGCTCGCTCGGCGGCTGGAGTTTCATCAGGTTCACGACGTTGACGACGCGCATTTTCAACTTCGGCAGATACCGTCGCATCAATTGCACCGCGGCCAGCGTTTCGAGCGTGGGCACGTCGCCGCAACAGGCCATGACGACGTCGGGTTCGCCACCGCGGTCGTTACTCGCCCATTTCCAAATGCCGAGACCCGCGCTGCAATGCTTGATGGCTTCATCCATCGTCAGCCAGATCGGCGCCGGTTGCTTGCCGGCTACGATGACGTTGACGTAATTGCGGCTCCGGAGGCAATGGTCGGTGACGGAGAGCAGGCAATTTGCGTCCGGCGGCAGATAGACGCGCACGACCGAGGCTTTCTTGTTCACGACGTGATCAATAAAACCGGGGTCCTGATGCGAGAAGCCGTTGTGATCCTGCCGCCATACGTGCGAGCTGAGCAGATAATTCAACGACGCAATCGGCCGGCGCCACGGGATGTCGTGGCAGACCTTGAGCCACTTGGCGTGCTGGTTGAACATCGAGTCCACAATGTGAATGAACGCCTCGTAACAACTGAAGAAACCGTGCCGGCCCGTGAGCAGATAGCCTTCGAGCCAGCCCTGACATTGGTGCTCGCTCAACACCTCCATCACGCGGCCGTCCGGCGCGAGCTTGTCGTCGTAATCGTGCCGTTCCGCCATCCACGCGCGTTTGGTGACTTCGAGCACATCCTGCCAGCGGTTTGAATTGTTCTCGTCGGGGCTGAAGAGCCGGAAATTCTTGCTGTCGAGGTTCAGCTTCATCACGTCGCGCAAGAATCGGCCCATCACGCGCGTGGCCTCCGCGGAAGCCGCGCCGGGCGCGAGCGTCTTCACCTCGTAATGACGGAAGTCCGGCATCCGCAGGTCGCGCAACAGCAAACCGCCGTTGGTGTGCGGATTGTCGCTCATGCGGCGGTGGCCGGTGGGGGCGAGCGCCGCCAGTTCCGGTTTCAAGCGCCCGGTTCTGTCGAACAACTCCGCAGGCCGGTAACTCTTCATCCAGCGTTCGAGGATTTTGACGTGGCCGGGGTTGTCCATGTCACCCATCGGAACTTGATGGGCGCGCCAGTAGTCTTCGCACTTCTTGCCGTCGATCGTTGCCGGGCACGTCCAGCCCTTTGGCGTGCGCAGAATGATCATCGGCCATGCCGGTCGGCCCTGGAAGCCGCGTTGCCGGGCGTTTTGCCAAATCCGTTTGATCTCGGCGGTGACCGTGTCGAGTGTCGCCGCCATCAACTGATGCATCTTTGCCGGCTCGCGACCTTCGACAAAATACGGTTTGTAGCCGTAACCTTCGAACAGCTTCTTCAATTCATCGTGGGGAATACGCGCAAGGAAAGACGGATTGGCGATCTTGTAGCCGTTGAGGTGCAGGATCGGCAACACCGCGCCGTCGCCTGCCGGGTTGAGGAACTTGTTGCTGTGCCAGCCGGTAGCCAGCGGCCCGGTCTCGGCTTCGCCGTCGCCGACGACGCAGGCGGCGATCAGGTCCGGATTGTCAAACACCGCGCCGAACGCGTGTGACAGCGAGTAGCCCAATTCGCCGCCTTCGTGGATCGAGCCGGGCGTCTCCGGCGCAACGTGGCTCGGAATGCCGCCGGGGAAAGAAAATTGTTTGAACAGCTTCTTCATCCCGGCTTCGTCCGTCGAGATGTTCGGATACACGTCGCTGTACGTTCCCTCCAGGTACGCGTTCGCCACCAATCCCGGCCCGCCGTGACCGGGGCCGGTGAGGTAGAGGACGTTCGAATCGTGCGCCTTGATGACGCGATTGAGGTGAACGTAGATGAAGTTCAGTCCCGGCGTCGTGCCCCAATGACCAAGCAGACGAGGTTTGATGTGCTCGCGACGGAGCGGCTTTTGCAGGAGCGGATTGTCGTAGAGATAAATCTGACCGACTGAGAGGTAGTTTGCGGCACGCCAATACGCGTCCATGTTGCGAAGTTCCGAGGTCGAGAGAGGTTTTTTCATGTTGTCTCCAGATATTTGCGAACGGCACGCGCGATCACCATTTCTTCATCAGTGCGGATGACGCGCACGGCGACCCGGCTTGTGGTTTTGGAAATCACGTCGGCGTTGCCCGTGTTCTGTTGCTCATCGAGTTTGATCCCTATAAACCCAAGCCCGTCGCAGATGCGGCTGCGAGTCACCGGCTGGTTCTCGCCGATGCCGCCGGTGAAAACGAGTGTGTCGAGGCCACCCAGCGCGGCGGCGTATGCCCCGATCCATTTCTTTGCCTGATAACAAAACAGCGCGACGGCTTCGGCGGCGCGAACGTCCGTGTGTTCATGCTCGAGCAAGTCCCGCATGTCCGAACTGGTTTCCGACACGCCCAACAATCCGGATTCGTGATTGACCATGTGGGTGAACTGCGCGGGCGTCATCTGTTCGCTGCGCGCCAGGAACGCAATCAAGCCGGGATCAATGTCGCCGGACCGTCGGCCCATTATCAACCCGGCCGCGGGCGTGAACGCCATGCTCGTGTCCACCGGTTGGCCGTCCCGCACCGCCGCCATGCTCGCGCCGTTGCCGAGATGCGCGAGGATGACGCGTCCGTTCATGCCCGGCTGGGACATCAGATATTCGTAGGACAAGCCGTGGAAGCCGTAGCGTTGAACGCCTTGCGCTTCGTACCGGCGCGGAATCGGCAGCAGTTTCGCCACGCGCGGCATGGCGCTGTGAAACGCCGTGTCGAAACAGGCGATCTGCGGCAGATGCGTAAGCTTCGCCGCGACGGCTTCCATGAGCGCGATTGCGGCGGGGAGGTGCTCCGGGTCAAACGCGCTGATGCGCCGCAGTTCCGCCAACATCGCGCGATCCACGCGTTGCGGATGCCGGTAATTCGCTCCTCCATGCACTGCGCGATGACCCACGGCTCGCAAACCCGCCAGTCCGGTAGTTCCTGCAAGGCGTTTCAGCAGATGCTCCAAGGCGCTCACGTGATCGGCCACCGGCATCTCCGTCCGCTCCGGTTGCTGGCTGGCAGCGGTTTTCAGGATCAACGACGCTTTGGACGATCCGATCCGGTCGAATTTTCCGGAGACGATTCGATTGGGCGACGCGTTCCCGTCGAACACAGCGAACCGGAGGCTGGAAGAACCGGCATTGAGAACGAGCACCAGCTTTTCCGACGTGCCTTCGCCGCTGGCAGGTTGAGGTGGAACCACAAACGTCGTCCGGCAACGCTCGCTGCAAAAGTAAAACGTCTCACCTTCGCGTTCGGCGCTAAGAGCCGTTGCTTTGTCCACCGTCATTCCGCAGATGGGGTCTGTGGCCACAAGTTAGTTCTTTCCAGGGTCTCGTCCCGCTGCCTTCGCGACGGCTGCCTTGACCATCGCCAACTCACCGATGTTCTCCAGGGTCAGCAACCCCACAAGTTTGTTTCCATCCATCACCGCCAAAGTGGCGCAACCTTCCCGGCCCATGCGTTCGAGCGTTTTGTCGAGCGGGTCTGACGCGGGGACGGCGCCGCAGTCGCGACTCATCACATCACTCACGCGAGTTTCGCGGCGACCTTGGGCCAAGGCCTGGACGAGGTCATTGCGCCGCAGAATTCCCGCGACGCTTCCGTCTGCCATCACGGGGAAGTCCTGCTGCGAACCGGCAAGCAATTCATGGATGGCCGTCTCCAGTGAATCTTCCGACTTTAGCGCGCGGAAGCGTGTCATCATCGCATCCTTGACGTACAATCCGCCAAGGAAGGAAGTGGTTTCGACCGCTTGAGCTTCGGCTTCAGCGCCGAGATAAACGAAGATCGCGATGAAAATGAGCATCGGGTTGCCGAAGAAGCCTGCAATACCAAATAGAATGGCCATGCCTTGACCGATGCTGGCCGCCAACCGCGTTGCCCTGGCCCGTCCCAAACGCATGGAGAGCAAGGCACGGAGCACCCTGCCTCCGTCCATTGGGAATGCGGGCAACAGGTTGAATGCGCCGAGGAGCACGTTCACCCACATCAGTTGCGCGAGAAAGTTTCCTTCCAAAAGCCTCGCCTGGGAGAACTCGTTCACCGGATAGAGGAAGTAGAGAACCGCGAACAGGACAGCGGCGATGACGACATTTACCGCCGGTCCAGCCAGCGTCACCCACAGTTCATGACGGGGATTCTCCGGGAGACGTTCCAGTCGTGCAATACCGCCAATGGGCAACAACGTGATGTCTTGCGTGCGGATGCCGTAGCATTTCGCTGTCAGGGCGTGCCCGAATTCGTGCAGCAACACACATCCGAAGAGTGCGATGATGAATCCGATGCCACGCCACGCTTCCACCCAATCATGACCCTGACCAAGGTGAGAGAAGAGAATCCAGCCGAGCAACAGGACAAACGTCCAATGCACGTAAACGCCGATTCCCGCAAACGAACCAAGTCTCAGAGACCATTTCATAAGTCATCCTGAGTTGAGAGATTCAGGGCCGAGTCCGGTGGGTTCTCATGGAGCAGGCTCCTTCATGGTCTTTCTCCTGTTCTTAGGATCATCCTAGCTGCCCCCTTGACGGTGGACCGCTTTCCGCCACCAACGCGTGCCTGGTTACGAACTACCAACACGGGACAATCCGCGTGACGCACGACTCGTTCCGCTGTGCTTCCGAGCACGACATGCTTCAAGCCGGTGTAGCCGTGCGTCGTCAGGACGATCAAGTCCGCGCCCAGTGTCCTGGCCGCGCGATAAATTTCTTCAAAGGGCCGGCCCTGGCGGACAACCGCCGACAAGCGCGTCCCGTGGACTTTGCTCAAGTTCCCAGCCACGCGCGCCAAGTTGGCCTCGGCCTGTTTCATCATTGGCACGACAAGGTGGTTCATGAGGCCAGGACCCAGGAGATAGTCTATGGGGGCCTTTTCGGTGACATGAAGCAGGATAATTTCGGCGCCGAACTGCCCGGCCAGAAAAGCGGCGTAGGCAAGGGCTTCCTTGGAAACCTTCGAGAAATCAATTGGGACGAGGATCTTCTTCAATTGGAACGGAGGCGCTTTGCGTCCGGGGACGGTGAGTACCGGACAGGGCGCATAACGCACAACGTGTTCAGCGGTGCTGCCGAGGAACGCCCGCTTGAATCCCGTCCGACCGTGGGTGGAGGTGATGATTAACCCGATCCCCAGCTTTCTAGCGGTATCAACGATGAGGCTTCCCGGATGGCCAGTGTGGATCACAGTTTCAACCGGATACTTTTTACGAACCGAACGGGCCAGATCGTTCAATTGTTTCTCACCGGCCCGGCGCGTCTCGTCGAGCAGTTCGGAATAATCGAAGGTCATGTAGTCATTGCTAGTCGCATAGTAATTGACGTGAATGACGTGCAACAAAGCGATGCCCGCACGGAACTGCCGGGCAAACGGGATTGCGTAATCCAGCGCCCGGCGTGAGCAATCCGAAAAATCAACTGGCACCAAAATGTTCTTGCGCTTGAACGGCGAAGTCGCGCTCTGTGTCTCCCGGGAACTCGCCGCCGGAAGCTGGGCGTCACGACGGGTCATTTCGACCATCACTTGGTTCCGTTTCGATTTGGATTCGGTTTTCATAATCGTCACTTTCTGGTTTCTGGTCGAGTGTGCCTAATCGTCCGTACATCCGTTTGCGCAACACCCGTCAACGTGGGCGCAGCAAACAGGCTTTGGGTAAATTCTAATGTTTCCATATTCACAGCAATGGACTCAGGCATTGGGCCAGAGCATCGCCGAACCGATGCGCGATGGACCGTTGTTTCCATATTTCAGATCGGATCTCAAAAGATTGACCGAGGTCTTCCTCGAAGGCATGGGTCATCCCTTGCGCCGTGTCCTCGTCGAGGATCAAGACGTTGCACTCGGCGTTGAAGTGAAAGGAGCGGAAGTCGAGATTGGAAGAACCAACGACTGTCACGTAGTCATCCGCTACCAGTGTCTTCGCGTGCAAGATGGCCGGCTGGTACTCGAAGATACGCACGCCGCTCGCAAGCAATTGCTCGAAATAGCCGTGCCCGGCATGGCGCACGAGCGGAATGTCGCTGATGCCTGGCAGCAGGAGGCGCACGTCCACACCGCGTTGCGCCGCGCGGCCCAGAACGTCAATGGCATTGCGCCGGGGTGCGAAGTAGGAATTGGTGACCCAAAGCCGTTGACGGGACGCGCCCACGATCGCAGCCAACACCGAAGCGGTTTCGGCATAGCCGCGACCGGGTCGCGAATCCAACACCAGAGTTCTCGCGCCGTGTTCGTCGGTCGGTTCCAACGGCGAAATCGGAAACGACTCACCCCCGGCGCGCATCCAGCCTTCCTTGAACACCAGGGCCATTTCCCATGCGGTTGGCCCTTCGATTCTGGCATGGGTATCCCGCCACAAACCTCCCTTCGCGTGTCGCGAGGAGCCGTATTCGTTGCCCACGTTCATGCCGCCGGTGAAGCACACCCGTCCATCAATCACTATGATTTTTCGATGGTCGCGGATGAAATGGTCCCACAGATGAGCCCAGAACGGATGGAACAACCGCGCCTCGATTCCCATACGCTGCATCCGCCGCCAGAAGGCCTGGCTCATCGTCCACGATCCAAATGCATCCGCGAGCACGCGGACTTTCACGCCACGCGCGGCTGCCCGCCCCAGGCGCTCCGCCAGTTCATGTCCAGTGGCGTCATCCTTGAGGATGTAGGTTTCCAACAGAATCTCCTGCGTTGCGCTCTCGATGGCTTCGGCCACGGACGCGAGCGTTTCCTCGCCGTTAAAGAAGACTTTTACCTTGTTGCCGGGATGAATCGGTCCGGTGTCGATACGGTGGATCAGTCGCTCAAACTCTGAGCCACGCACGCCTTCGGCCAACGCTTCCGCCAGCCGTCCTACATGTTCAGGTCGCAATTCCTCCGGCAACTTGCGACCGGGTAAGGGACGGAGGCCGGGTTTCGACAAGATGCCGCGCATTGGAAACTCCGCGAATGCCGTCAAGCGTGAACGCCGCTCGCGGTTCGGCTCCCGGCGCGGCATCACGGTCGGATGTTCGTGCAATTTCATTCATGTGGCGTTGTTACTGGCGACATCGCGGCTCCGGCTGGCAGCCCCACGCCAACCAGTTCGTACCGTTCTCGAATTGGTGCGATGAGCGATTCCACAACGTTCGTCACGTGGCCGCGCCGGTATTGCCGCTCGACCTTGCGCAGCTCGGACGCCAACGGCTGGTCGCCAAACACGTCGGCGATCCAACGCGAGAAATCACTGTTGCGGGCGTGCCCGTCAATTGAGGCAACCGGTAGCCGCGTCATCATCATGACGAATTCTTTGAGCGTGCGCGCCGAACTGCCGATAGGATTCCCATTGCAGGTAAAGACGAACGCGTGGTGCTCCAACATCGGAACTTCCAGATACTTCGACCGATGCCGGACGTGCGGCGTCATGCGTCCCGCGACGTTGAACCGCTGGAGCCTGCGTTCCGGGGCATCGACCCTCGGCAGCAAAGCGGCCTCGTCTATGGTCAAGCCATTGAGCAACGATTCCCATTCGGCTTCCTCGCCGGTCCGGCCAAACATCGTCGTCAGGGCGTGCGCCTCGCGCGGATCAGTAATCTGCGTCACGATGATCGACTCGACCTCCTTCAGCAGATCGGGAGGAAGATTGGAAACGCGGTGCGTCACCAGCATGTAGCCCGCAAGTTCAATGTCCACACGCTGCCTGAAGTCCGACTCTTGCAGAAAATAGTGTGCTTCATCAACCACGATCCAATGCGGCTGTCCGGTGTTGCGCCGCAATCCCGCGACCATCGGCAGGAGGGCGCTCAGGTAATCCACTTTTTCCGAGTGCGTAGATTGCGAAAGGTCGATAACCACGCTGATGTCTGGGTAACGCAACGCCCGAGCCACTTCGCTCAGCCTTGGCGGAGGCTCGTCGCCGCCAAAGATCACCACTCCCGGCAATGCCTCCAGCGGACCGTAGTCGCCTTCCGGGTCGATGACGCACAGACAGTAACCTTGCAAGATGAGCTGCTCGCAAAAGAGACCGGTGACCCACGACTTCCCGGAACGCGGATCGCCGGCGACGAGAATGATGCGTCCGTGAACCGCCATCTCCAATGGATGACCGTCCGCCGTCTGTCCCAAAAGCACGCGACGACGATCCACGCGATGGGGCGGCAGCCTGGTGTTCTCAATCGCGCAGCGAATGTAATCCCCCACGGCCGCCGGCCCTTTGCCGGGCAAAACCTCGTCCGCAATTTCGAACAGCGACTTGCTTCCCCAGGCGACCGCGACACCAATCTCGGCCGCCTCCAGAAGCTGAAAGTCATTCTCCGCGTCTCCGATGGCGATGCAGTTGTGCAACGACAATCGCAGCGTGTCGAGTGCCTGGCGCAAGCCCGTGGCTTTGCTGATGCCTTGCGGCAGCAACATCACCCGGCTGCGATTGAACGCCAGCACCAACGGAAGTTCCAGCTTCTGAACGGCATTAAGAATCCGGGGCGCGGAGGATGCATCGGCTTCGAGCACGCAATCACCGACTGAGAACTCGACCTTGTGACGACATAATTCGTCCAACAGCGACGATGGCGGCGGGCGGCCCATCGCACGCGTCCGGCCATTGGAAAACGCAAGCACCGCACCATTCTCAGTAACCACTGCGTCGAAGATGTTCAAATCACCGGCCACCTTCTTCAGGTCCGACAGGATGCGACCCGTCACAAGCACCACGACGATACCGCGCGCACGCGCCTCCTGGATGGCCTCCATGACGGCAGGATGAGGTGTGCCTTTTTCCGCGATCGTTCCGTCATAATCGAGTGCCAGAACAGAGAATTTCATAATTTGATGCCAGACCCGGTCAAACAATCAGCGAACGACCAACACTGGGCAGTGTGCATGGCGCACCACCCGTTCCGCGACACTGCCGATCAGCAACCGCCTCAACCCGGTGCGACCCTGGCTGCCCATGATGATGAGGTCAGCCTTCCTCGCAATGGCAAAGGCCACGATGATATCCGTTGCCGGCCCGTTTCGTAGAAGCAGTTCTGTTCGTACTCCCGACTTAACAAGTTCACAGCTCAATGCTCGCAACTGTTTTGCCGCTTCGTCGCGCGACGAGCTTTTGAGCTGGCGAAGCCGGGCGGAGTCAAGGCGTCCGGCGGCCAATAAGGGGTCGAGCACATGAAGAACCATTAGCGAACCTCCAAAATCTTGCGCGAGCGTGACCGCGTAGTTCAAGGCGGCCCGAGAGCGCTCTGAAAAATCCACTGGCACAAGAATTGTGCGCAGCTTGAGTGATGGCGTGCGCTTCAACCCAGCCGGTCGGCCGGAGGTTGAAGGCTGCGCCTTGCGATGGGTCGAACTGCGCTTCCGCCTCGCCGCCGGCGATCTGGTTGTTGGTTTGGTTGTAGCCATACATTTAAGATCTGGAACGTTTTCCCAGCAGCACAGGTTTTCGCACAGTGAGCACCGGGCACGGCGCGTGTCTCACCACTCGTTCGGCGGTGCTGCCGATTTCGCCGGACTGCGGGTCGGTGAATCCCCGAGTGGGCATGACGATCAAGTCGGCACCAAGTTCTTTCGCAGACCTGGCGATCTCATCGAACGCGCTGCCATTCCTGACCACGACTTTACAACTCAGCGCGGAATCTACATGCCGGCGACTCAGGACATGCAATCGCTGTTGCGCGTCCCGTATGAGCGTCTCGTTGGGCCGCCAACGACGCACCGGCCCGTAGCCGCAATCATAGATGTAGGTTATCGGTTCAACCACGTGGACCAGTGTGACGGCCGCGCCGTAGCGACTGGCCAATTGTACCGCCGACTTCAAGGCACGGGTGGATTCCGCCGAAAAGTCAATTGGCACAAGGATGTGCCTTGGTGGCGTGGTGAGAGCAGGCAAAAGGGCACGAGTGGCAGCCAAACGTGATTTCGAATGCGTTCGCGCGGATTGCCTTCGCGCACTGGCGGAAAGAGAACGTTTTTTGGCTCCATGCGCCTGCTTTGCGCGGGTTCTAAAGCTCGTTTTCATAATCTGGCTTGGTCCTTCCTGCTCAACAGTTGTTACTTTCCGGCTTCGGGAGGTCGAATCACCAAAACGGGACGCTGGCTGCGCGCCATCACGTCTTGCGAAACCGAACCTAGGATGGCTTTGGACAATCCCGAACGCCCGTGCGAGCTAATGCAGATCAAATCAGCACCAAAGCGTTCCGCTGCCTGGCAAATGGCGGTTGCGACATTGGAGTGTTCCACCAACTCGACTTGGCTACTGATTCCGCGCGCTTCAGCCTCCGGCGAAATGAGCGCCTGCAATTGAGCGGACAGCCGATCGTTTCGCTCGGAGTGTTTTATTTCGGGCGCTTGCGCTTTTTCCAGACTGCGGCCAGTGGCCTTGACCACGTGCAGCAGACACACCTGACCACCGCGTCGAAGGGTCGAGTAGGCAAACGGAATCGCCCGGTTGCCCAGTTTGGAAAAATCCGTGGTTACCAACACACGCTTGAACCGAGAGATGCTCCCACGATCTGCCGGCTCGGCTGCGGCGATCGGAATACACGCCACGTTGAGGGGAGCGTGATGCAGGACGGCCCGCGATACCGACCCCAACCTCGCGAGGCCACGGCGTTGGTTTGTCCCGACCACGATTACGTCAGCTTTCTCGTTTGCGGCGATCTCTATCAGTTGCGGATCTGGCCGCCCCAAGCCTGCCGCCACGCGGAAGCGCAACTTTGTTTTTCCGAGAACCTCTTCGCATTTCTCCTGGAGGTCGCGCTTCAACAGCTTCTCGACTTCTGATGGGTAATACGGGTGCGCTTGATCATATCCCGCACCGAAACGCCCGCCCACCTCCGGAGGCCAGGCCACGTACACGACCGTTATCCGGCAAGGCCCGATTTTGCTCAGGAACGAAGTCCAGCGCAGGGCGGCATCGCCACTCTCGCTGAAGTCGTATGCGACCACCACGTTCAACGGTCGTTGGCTACGCGCCCAGGCCTCCAATGGTTTTTGGTTTCGCACGACCAGGGTGGGGACGGACGCATTTTGCGCCGTGCGCTCGGCAACGCTGCCGACGAACCAACGGCTCGGCGCAATCTGTCCCAACGAGGAAACGACGATCAGGCGAGCTCCTGAATCCGTGGCCGCCTTGACCAGGCTGACAGCCGGTGAACCTTGGAGGAATAGTTCTTCAACCGTGGCACCCTGCCTCCGTAACCGTTCGGCTTCCTTCTTCAGTTTGGTCTGCCGACTACTACACAAGTAGTCCATCAATTCCTTCGAAGGCAACTCGTAGCGGCTGGTATCCATGACGTGGACCAGTGATAAAGTACCTTGGAGTCGCGCCGTCAACGCTGCCGCCGCGTTGGCCGCTTCATTCGCATGGGTGGAGAAATCGGTGCCGCAAATGATTTTCATAAATAATGTGATGTCGCTACTGGTTACGCTCTACTTCTAAATCCGTTCCATTGTCTTGAATCTTTTCAACACGGTCGAGAGCCTATTTGTTCATGGTCTTCAGCATAATTCCGTTGGCTGGAATTACGATCGTATGAGCAAAACCGGACGGGAGCTTCGCCTCATCACGGATTCGGTGACTGAGCCGAGCAATTTCTTCTTCAAGTCCGATCGTCCGCGCGACCCAATGCAAATCAACTCGGCACCGGAGCGCTCCGCAGCTTGGCAGATCGCGGCGGCAGGATGCTGATGCTCCACTACCTCAACCCGACTCTGGATTCCTCGCGCGAGGGCGCTTTCTGGAACAAGCGCCTCCAACCGCGCGGCGAGATCCCTCTTCCGTTTCGCATGACGTCCGTCTGTCCCTTCGGCATCTGGCTTGAAACCTCCGACAGGTGGAATCACATGAACCAGGCTCACCTCCCCACCGCGTTGCGCGGCGCCGTAGGCAAAAGCGATGGCCTTGTTTCCCAGCTTCGAGAAGTCAGTCGGAACCAGCACCCGCTTGAATGCGGGAATGCCATTTTGCCGCTCATCCAAGTCAACAGTCATCGGCACGCACGCGACGTTCGTAGACGCGTGATGAAGAATTCCGCGTGACACCGAGCCAAGCCAGAAGCGATTCAGTCCGCGGCGTTGATTCGTTCCGACAACGATCAGGTCTGCCTTGCTCGCTTTGGCGAGCTCAATGAGATGGGTCTCCATGCTTCCCCAGCCGGAAACCACGTTAAGCCGGGCTTTAGTTTTGCCCAGAATCTCTCGGCATCGTTGTTTGAGATCACGTTCCAACAGCGCATGAACTTCCGGCGGATTGTCACCTTTAGGCATGTAATCACCAACCCCGAGCCGCCACGTTTCCGACGGCGGCCACGACAGGTAAGTAACCGTGAGGTTACACGGCCCAATTTCCGACAGGGATAAGACCCAACGAAGTGCCGCATCGGCGCTCTCCGAAAAGTCATAGCCAATGAAGACATTAAGCGCCCGTTTACCCTTGGCCCATTCTATCAAGCAATCATGGTCACGGACCACCAAAGTTGGCACAGTTGAGTTCTGCGCCGTTCGTTCCGCAACGCTTCCGGCCAGCCACCGGCTGGGAGCGATCTGTCCCATGGTCGAAACAATGATCAAGTTGGCCTTGAAATGCTGGGCAGAGTTGACCAACACTTCGTGCGGCTTCCCGAGCACCAGCTTCTCCACAACATCGGCCCCCAATGTTCGCAGCCGATTTCCCTCGGCCACGAGTTTTCGTCGGAGTTTGTTCCGCAGATAGTTCACATGCGGCTCGGACAGGAACTCCAAGTGAGCGGGCGCAACAGCATGCACCAACTTGAAGGGTACATCGCGCTTGGCAGCCAAGGCGGCCGCCACGTTGGCCGCGTGTGCCGAATGCACCGAAAAGTCTGTTCCACAAATAATTTTCATTTCACACTCCACATTTGATTGGTTCATTCTTCATTGCGTCGGCACATTGCCTTCGCTCGTTGCCTCGCAGGACAAGGACAGCACGTTTGCTCTGTGCCATTACGTCTTGAGAAACCGATCCGAAGATAGTTTCCTTGAAACCGGACCGGCCGCGCGACCCCATGCAAATGAGGTCAGCATCAAATCGATTTGCAGCTTGGGAGATGGCCGCCGCCGGTTCGTGATGTTCCACCACTTCCCTCTGCGTTGTGATTCCGCGATTTGCTGCTGCTTTCGGGATTAGGCCTTCCAGGCGCGCGGAAAGTTTCTGACTTTCAGCACGTCCCTGCCCGTCTTTGCAAACCCCGTTACCATTCTGCTGCGTTGGGGGCATGACGTGTATCAGCCGCACTTCGCCACCGTTGCGAACGGAGGCATAGGCGAGTGAAATCGCTTGCGCTGCTGCATCAGTGAAGTCGATGGGCACCAGCACTCGATTGAACTGCGGTTGTTCCGGCTGGGCTGGGCGCTCGATTACAGCTGCTGGCACGCAAGCCACGTTCATGTGCGCGTAGTGTAATACCGCGCGGGAAACGGATCCCAGCCGCGCCAAACCACGTCGCTGACTCGTGCCAACGACGAGCAAATCAGCCCGACTGTCTGCAGCCACCTCGATGAGGTGCGAATCCGGGCGACCCCAATCCGCCAGGACGCGGACCTTCGCCCCATTCTCGCCAAAGATGGAGTCACACTTCTGCTTGAGTTCCTTTGCCAGGAATTGTTTGATTCCGGACGGGTAGTAAATCGACGACATCGGCGGTGCGATTCCCAGCCGCGCCCGTTCCTTAACTGCGGAAGCCACGTAAACAACCGTGATTTCACAAGGAGCAATTTCGCGCAATGAAGCAGCCCAGCGCAACGCAACTTCAGCACTGGCGGAATAATCGTATCCCACGATTACTTGCAATGGACGTTTGTCGTACGCCCAATTTTTCAACCCGCTTGGATTGCGAACGACCAACACGGGGATAGATGAACTCTGCACGGCTTGATCTGTAATGCTTCCAACGAACCATTTGCTCGGCGCAATTTGTCCGTTGGCTGACACAACCAGCAACTGTGCGTCGGTCGCTTTGGCCAGATCGGTGAGTTTCGTCGCAGGTGTGCCCTCGACCACGCGTGCCTCGACGCGCGCAGCTCTCCGCTTGACGCGTTCGATCAACGGATTGAGTTTCTTTTGGCGGTTGTCGCGCAGGTGATCCATCAGTTCCTTCGACGGATTGCTGTAGCGACTCGGATCAAGAACATGGACAAGCGTGAGTGTTTCGCCAAGGCGCGCTGCCAGAGTCGCCGCCGTCAAAGCCGCTTCATTGGCGTGTACGGAAAAGTCTGTGCCGCAAATTATCTTCATGTCAGTTTGTCTTTCTTTGAGTGTTTGTTGCACTGCGAGCTTTCAGATTCACGCCCGGCAGTGCAGTGACTGAACGTGATTGAACCGGACGCTCGGCGTTCGAGCAGCAACGCTTCGTGTGGCTATGCACCGTGCGTGTTGTCCGGGGAACCCTTTTCGACGTCGACCAAACCACCACCGATTAGCATCTGAAGGCTCTGTCTTCCTTTAGCTGGCTCCATGCCAGCTTTGCCTTGCCGCGTTTTCCAACCAATTCGCGCGAAATACAGCAGCCGGAATCTTGATTGAGACGATGGGGCGGAATGATTTGTTCCGGCATCGGCTCGTAATGCACCGTTCCCCCGGGAACGCGCATGGCAACGCCGCATCAGCTAAAGATGTATTTGCAATACAGCTTTTGCCGGGTATGTTGTAATGCGCTTATGACGGACGCTGCATGAACGAAAGCATTCCAACTTTTTGCGACCAGGTGGGGCGACGGGAAACCCTCGTCAACGGGAATGGCTTTGCCGAAGTCGAAGTGAACCGCGGATTGAGGCCGGAGGACAAAGTCCACCTCTTGCGTCAAATGCTGCGCATTCGGCGCTTCGAGCAGACTGCCCTCAAAGAGTATCAAACCGGGAGGCAAATGGGCGGCTTCCTGCACCTCTACACCGGCCAGGAATCGGTCGCCGTCGGCACGATTTCGCTTTGCGGCGACGACGACCACATCATCACTGGTTATCGAGACCACGGTCATGCACTCGCGAAGGGCATGTCCATGAACGAATGCATGGCGGAGTTGTTCGGCAAGGTGACGGGCTGTTCCAAAGGCAAAGGAGGGTCCATGCACTTCTTCGCGCCGGACAAGAACTATTGGGGCGGGCACGGCATCGTAGCCGGGCAGACGCCGCTGGGCCTCGGGCTGGCGTTCGCGTTGAAATACAAAGGTGTGAAAGGGTGCTGCCTTTGCTACCTGGGCGACGGTGCGGTCAACCAAGGGGTCTATCAGGCGTCGCTGAATCTGGCGTCGCTTTGGAATCTTCCCGTCATCTACATCATCGAGAACAATCAATACTCGATGGGAACCAGTTTGGAACGCTCCTCTGCCTACAACCACTGCCTCGCGGCCCGCGCCGAGAGTTACAAAATCGAATGGGATCGAATTAAGGGCGAAGATATCTATGAACTGCGGGCCAAGACGTGGACGGCCATCGAACGTGCCCACAATCAATCGCGTCCGACGGTGCTGCAAATGGACACTTACCGCTACCACGGCCACTCCGTATCGGATGCCAACGCGAAGAAGTATCGTGCCCCGGAGGAGATCGAAACTTACCGGAAATTGCACGATCCGCTCCGGCTTTGGCAGCAGCGGCTGTTCGAGGAAGGCATTGTTTCCGACGAACAAGTCGCCGAAATGGATGCCGGTGCGCAAGCCGAGGCTGACGCGGCGGTGGAATTCGCAAAAGCCAGCCCGCTACCGGAGCCGGAGGATATCTTTGCGGACGTTTACTGCGAGGTGGACCGCCAGACACCGGCGGGACGAACCGGAAAACATTTTTTCAATGATTAGACCGTTTATGCCCATCAGCCCTTATGTCCAAGATCACCTATCGCAAGGCCTTGAATGACGCGTTGGCGGAGGAACTCGCCCGCGATGAAAACGTGTTCGTCATTGGCGAGGAAGTTGCCCAGTACAATGGCGCTTACAAAGTGACCGAAGGTCTGTTGGCGCGCTTCGGTGACAAGCGAGTACTGGACACGCCGATTACGGAAGCCGCCTTCGTCGGCCTGGGCGTCGGCGCCTCAATGCTCGGACTTCGTCCAGTCATTGAGTTGATGTTCTGGAGTTTTGCCTATGTTGCCTACGACCAGATAGTCAACAACGCCGGCTGCATCCGTTACATGTCTGGCGGCTTGATCAATCTGCCACTGGTCATTCGAGGGCCGGCCAATGGTGGTACCAACGTTGGCGCCACGCATTCGCACACGCCGGAAAGCATCCTGGCCAGCAACCCGGGAGTGAAGGTGGTGTGCCCGGCCACGGCCTACGATGCCAAAGGGCTGATGAAGACTGCGATTCGCGACAATGATCCCGTGTTCGTAATGGAAAACACGCTCCTCTACGGCGAAACATGGGAAGTGCCCGAGGAGGAATACCTCATTCCACTGGGTGTGGCCGATGTAAAGCGGACCGGAACGGATCTCTCACTGATCGCCCATGGTCGCGGAACCATTACCAGCATGAAAGCGGCGGAAATCCTGGCCAGCGAGCACGGCATCCGCGCCGAGGTTGTGGACTTGCGCTCAATTCGACCACTGGACGAGGAAGCAATTCTCCGCTCTGTCCACAAAACGCATCGCGCGGTGTTGGTGGACGAGAACAAACCGTTTTGCGCGGTGAGCGCGCAGATCGCCGCCATGATCCAGGAAAAAGCGTTTGACGATCTCGATGCGCCGGTCCTGCGGGTTTGTTCGCTCGACGCGCCGGCGATTTACAGCCCGCCGCTGGAGAAACTGCAATTGCCCACCCCGGAACGCGTCGTGGAAAAAGTGTTGAGCATCATTTGAGGATACTGGTCATGCCATACATCGAAATGCCAAAACTCAGCGATACGATGACCGAAGGCACCGTGGTCAAGTGGCGCAAGGCGGTTGGCGACTCCGTGAGCGTCGGCGATGTAATCGCTGAGATTGAAACCGACAAGGCGGTGATGGAACTGGAGGCATTCGACGAAGGAACGCTGACGGAAATGTATATCCCCGATGGAGGCAAGGCGCAGATCGGCGAGAGAATCGCGCTATTACTGTCTCCCGGGGAAATCGCGCCACGAGAACCATCCAGCGAGAGCCAAGTGAAAGCAACGCGTTCACCAGCAGCCAACCAAGGCGGGAGCACTTTGCCGGCTGCCAAGGCAAGTCCGCCGCAAACCATTGTGCCTCCCCTCAGCAGCCGGGTGAAAGCATCTCCATTGGCAAAAAAGGTCGCTGGCGTCAAAGGAGTGGACTTGAATTCAATTCAGGGTTCCGGCCCTGGCGGACGCATCGTGGCCCGCGATGTCGAGTCGGTTGCGGTTGCAGTTACACCCGGGTCCCCATCCGTCGGCCAAGGTGACCGACGCATTCCGCTGTCCGGGATGCGCAAAATCATCGCGGAGCGGCTGCTCGCCAGTAAAACCCAGATTCCACATTTCTACCTCAACATCGAAGTGGATGCTGGCGAACTCCTGCGCTTGCGCGGACAAATCAATGCGGCACTTGAAAAGGCCGGTGCGGGTAAGCTGACGATCAACGATTGTATTCTGAAAGCGGTGATCATGGCGGCCACGAAAGTTCCCCGCGTCAACGCGTCCTTCGCCGGTGACGCCATCATCGAATATGACGATGTTCACCTCTCGGTTGCGGTGGCGATAGATGACGGTCTGGTGACCCCCGTGATTCGCCAGGCCCAGAAAAAATCCCTTCGTGAAATCAGTGAGGCGGTGAAGGATCTGGCCGCGCGCGCCCGATCCAAAAAACTCAAGCCGGAAGAATATCAGGGTGGTACGCTCACCGTTTCGAATCTCGGCAGCCACGGCATTGAGAGCTTTTCGGCGGTGATCAATCCGCCACAAGCGATCATTCTGGCCGTCGGCGCCATCGTGAAAAAGCCCGTGGTTAATGCACAGGAACAGATTGTGGTCGGCCATCGTCTGGCGATCGGCCTCAGCGCAGATCACCGCGTGGTGGATGGCGCGATTGGCGCGCAATACCTCGCGGAACTTCGGCAATTGTTGGAGAATCCAGCATTGTTGTTACTTTGAGACTATGAACTACGACCTCATCGTCATTGGCGGCGGCCCGGCCGGGTATGTTGGCGCGATCCGCGCCGCGCAACTCGGCAAACGCGTCGCGTGTGTTGAAAAGGAACGTGCCGGCGGCACTTGTTTGAACTGGGGCTGCATTCCCACCAAATCATTGTTGCGTAATGCCGAGCTGTTTCACCTGATGAAGCAGCGTGGAGGCGAGTTCGGTTTCAGCTTCGACAACCTGCAGTACGACTGGAGCAAAATCATCAAACGCTCGCGCGACGTAGCGGACAAGAACGCCGCTGGCATCGAGTACTTGTTCAAGAAAAACAAGGTGGACTACATTCGCGGCGAAGCATCCCTCTCCGGGAGCGGCACGGTGGCGGTGAAAGGGGCTGATGGCAAATCGCAGACGCTTGAGGCTGCGAAAATCCTGCTCGCTACTGGTGTCGTTTCACGGCCCATGCCCGGTTTTCCCTTCAACGGCAAAACCGTCATCGGCAGCCGGGAAGCAATGGTTTTGGAGCAGCAGCCCAAGAGCACTATTATCGTCGGCGCTGGCGCTATCGGGGTCGAGTTTGCCTATTTCTTCAACGCTTTTGGCACGCGCGTCACGCTGGTGGAAATGATGCCGAATGTTCTGCCGCTCGAAGACAACGAGGTTTCACAAGCGCTGGAAAAGGTGTTCGCCAAACAAGGCATCAATGTTCTGGCCGGCACAAAAGTGGTCAGAGCCGAATCCGACTCCCATGGCGTCAAGATCACCGTTGAAGGCAAGAAATCGGAACTCTTGGAGGCTGAAGTTTGTCTGGTGGCGATCGGCGTGACACCGTTGCTGCCGGGAAACCTGACCGTCAAACTAACCGAGCGCGGTTATATCCGGACAGACGAACGCTACCAGACGAGTCTGCCGGAGGTTTACGCCGCAGGAGACATCATTGGACCGCCTTTGCTCGCGCACGTTGCCAGCTACGAAGCGATTCAAGCTGTGGAGGGCATGTTCACCAGGCAGCAGCCCAAGAAAGTAGCCGTGTTTCCCAGTTGCACTTATTGCCAGCCGCAAGTGGCAAGTGTCGGCCTGACCGAAACGCGCGCGAAAGAGAAAGGGTTGAAGTTCCGGGTTGGGAAGTATCCTTTCAGCGCAAGCGGTAAGGCTCGTGCCGTCGGTGATATGAACGGCTTCGTCAAACTCCTTTTTGGCGAACCGTATGGTGAACTTCTGGGAGCACACATCATCGGCGCGGAGGCAACGGAAATGATTGCCGAGCTGGCTTTGGCTTTAACGCTGGAAGCCACTCACGAAGAAATAGAGGCCTGCATTCATGCGCACCCAACGCTGAGCGAAGCCGTCCATGAGGCCTCTGGCCAGGCATTCGGTACCGCAATCCATGTTTAACAACCGGAAGAGGACACAACTTGAAACAGAATCATTCTTCAACCGAACCGCCTCATCCCCATGATGAAGATCGATGCGACGTCTGTGGCCGATTTGGGGCCGTTAAGATAGGCGAGCGTACACTTTGTCAGGACTGCTATACGGGCAGTGGATCCTGCTGCCCCGAGTTTGGCAAAGACGACTTGTGGACATTTCCAGAGAATGAGCCGGGTCAGCCGAATCCGCCTGGCAGCACAACGAGCCAGCAAACGAAGAGTTGTTAATCCATCAAGTCCCAGTGTGAACCTGAGGCATTGAATTGAATGAGAAAGGCAATACAACATGGCCGATAAGAACAGTCGTCTGCCGCAAAATGTTCCAGGCCCTTGGTACGTGGACTCCAACTGCATTGATTGTGATTTGTGCCGGGAAACCGCGCCAAGCGTCTTTAGGCGTGACGAAGACAATGGCAACAGCATTGTGTTTCACCAGCCGGAAACTGAAGACGAGCGGGCGCTTGCAGAAGAAGCCAGAAACGGATGTCCAGTGGAGGCCATCGGAAACGATGGGCCGCCGGCCACTGTCGAGCCAAACGAAGCTGCGGTTGGCAGTGAAACCACTCCTTCTTCGGACCGTTTATGATAGGAAAGGGCGTGAAACAACAAACCACGGCCCGAATTGACAAGAACATCCGAGTGGTAGTGCTGGGGGCCGGATTCGGCGGGCTCACCTTCAGCCAAAACCTCTCTGGGCCGGGCGTTCAAGTCACGGTGGTGGATCGGCAGAACCACCACTTGTTTCAGCCGTTGTTGTATCAAGTGGCCACAGCCGGTTTATCGGCGCCAGAGATTGCACAACCTATTCGCTCGATTGTCAGTCGAAGAAAAAATGTCAGCGTGCTGCTGGGCAACGTCACTGGCGTGGACCTCGCGCGTCGGCAAGTGCGCCTCGACCATACCGTCTTGACCTACGATTATTTGGTGCTGGCCCTCGGTGGCGCGACCAGTTACTTCGGCCATCCGGAGTGGGAACAGCATGCACCGGGACTCAAATCGCTGGACGATGCCCTGCGCATTCGCCGGCAAATCTTGCTCGCGTTTGAGCGGGCCGAAACCACTGCGGACGCCGCCCAACAGGCACGGTTGATGACCATGGTGGTGGTGGGTGGCGGGGCGACAGGAGTTGAACTGGCTGGCGCTTTTGCCGAACTGGCGCGCCGAGTGTTAAAGCGCGATTTTCGTCGAATTGACCCTCGCCAAGCGCGCGTGATTTTGTTGGAAGCGGGTCCGCAGATCTTACCACAATTTTCACCCCGCCTGGCGGGGAAAGCTGGAGCGCATTTGCACTCATTAGGCGTGGAAGTTCGAATCCGCACCCGCGTCGAAACAATCGGTGAAGGCTTCTTGCTTCTGACCAACGGTGAACGAATTGAAAGCGCGAATATTATTTGGGCGGCTGGGGTCGCTGCCAATCCTCTAACCCAGACGTTCAACGTTGAACTTGATCGTGCAGGGCGGGTGATTGTCGAACCTGACCTCAGCGTGCCAGGTCACCCAGAGGTTTTTGTCATTGGCGATATGGCGCTGGTTCGAGACCAGAATGGCCAGTCCGTGCCAGGAGTGTCGCCAGCGGCGATGCAAATGGGCCGACACGTCGCTCGTATTATCACGAGCGAATGCCAGGCAGGGTCAGCAAATCCACCGGCGCGACCGGCGTTTCGGTATTGGAGCAAGGGCATGATGGCGACGATTGGCCGTTCGGCTGCTGTCGCACAAATCGGGCGTTTGGAATTCTCCGGATGGCCGGCTTGGATGGCTTGGTTGCTCGTTCATCTGATCTTCCTGATTGGTTTTCGCAATCGGGCGGCCGTACTCCTGCAATGGAGCTACTCGTATTTCACCTATAAGCGAGGCGCTCGCATTATTACAGGTTCGGAGGGTTCGCCGAAACTTCTTACCTCGAATCATGTGTAATCCGCGAACAGGTCTGTACGCGCGACCAACTTCGCTGAAAGTTGTCAGATCTCCAGTAGCATTCGCGCCGGATTTTCAATGGCGTCCTTTACGCGCCGCAGAAACAACACCGCCTCCTTGCCGTCCACAATCCGGTGATCGTAGGTCAGCGCCACATACATCATTGGGCGGATGACGACCTGGCCCGCAACGGCCACCGGACGTTCCTGAATGGTGTGCATTCCGAGGATGCCGCTTTGTGGTGGGTTCACGAGTGGTGTGGAGAGCAATGAACCGAAAACGCCACCGTTGGTGATGGTGAACGTGCCACCGGCCAGTTCCTCGGGCTTGAGTTTGCCTTCACGGGCGCGTTGGGCAAAGTCGGCGACGGCCTGCTCGATTTCCGCAAAACTCAACCGGTCGGCATCGGCCAGCACCGGCACCACCAAGCCACGATCCGTGCTCACCGCCAGGCCGATGTCATGGTAATGGTGATATACGACGTCCGTGTCACGGATTTCGGCGTTCAATTGCGGAAACTGCTTCAACCCGTCAATCACCGCTTTGACGAAGAAAGACATGAAGCCCAGTTTGACACTATACTTTTTGGTGAAAGCCTCCTGGTGTTGCTGGCGCAGTGCGAGGACGGCAGACATATCAACCTCGTTGAACGTGGTCAGCAACGCTGCCGTGTGTTGTGCTTCGACCAGGCGCTTGGCGATGGTGCGTCGCAACAAGCTCATTCGCACCGCCTGTTCCCCACGCGCCGGCGTTTCCGGTTTTGGAATCGGCACCGGCGCCACCGGAGTCGCGCTAGCCGCGGTGGTGGACGGCGCAGATTCCTTTTTTTGAAGCCGCTCGACGTGATGCAATACGTCTGCCTTGGATACCCGGCCACCTGGCCCCGTAGCTGTGACCTCGTCCGCAGTCAGGCCATGCTCGGCCAGAACCCGTCCCGCCAGTGGCGTGGCCCGGGTCCGTGCGGCGAGGTTTTCTCTGGAGGTTTCCGCTTTCGATGGCAGTGCTGGATCACTTTCGGTAGTCTTCTCAGTTTTTCCGGTTTCGAGATGGGCAATCGTCTCGCCGACTTTAGCAGTTTCACCGGGTTGTTTCAGCACTTTAGCCAGCGTGCCGGCAACCGGCGCGGGAAGTTCCATGGTGGCTTTTTCGGTTTCAATCATGGCCACCGGTTCGTCCTTGGCAACAGTGTCGCCCTCGGTTTTCAGCCAACTTCCGATCTCCACCTCAGTGATGGATTCGCCGACACTGGGCACTTTCAATTCGATGGTCATAGGTTTTCTCCCAAAGCCCGGGCAAGCAGGTCGGCTTGTTCCCGTCGGTGGGCCTTTGGCGACCCGCAGGCCGGGCTGGCTGACGCAGGCCGAGTGATGCCCGCAAACGGCCACCGTCCGAGAATTTTGTCGCCGAAGCGCACACGAAAATCATACCAGGCACCCATGTTTTCCGGCTCTTCCTGCACCCAGAACACCGGTGTGCCCGCGCGATAACGGGATAGCACGGCTCGTACAAGCTCATCCTCCAGCGGATAAAGCTGCTCGACGCGCACGATAGCAATATCCGCACGCTTTGATTTTTCACGCTGTTCCAGCAGCTCGAAATAAACTTTGCCACTACAAAGGAGAACGCGCTGGATGTTCGCGGCTGCCGCCTCTGGCGTTTGGTCGGGAATGATGCGCTGAAACTTGCCCGTGGCCAGATCATCCAAGCTCGAAACGGAACCTGGATGGCGCAGCAGGCTTTTAGGCGTCATCACCACGAGCGGTTTGCGCCAGCGGCTCAGCGCCTGACGGCGTAACAGATGAAAGTATTGAGCGGGCGTGGTCGGAATCGCAACCTGGATGTTGTATTCGGCAGCCGACCGGAGAAAGCGTTCCGGCCGGGCGCTGGAATGTTCGGGCCCCATTCCCTCCAAGCCGTGCGGCAGCAACAACACGAGCCCACTCAAATGGCCCCATTTTTTCTCCGCGCTGACGATGAACTGATCCACGATCACTTGAGCCGCGTTTACGAAGTCGCCAAACTGGGCTTCCCACAACACGAGGCTCGACCCACAATCGAGGCTATAACCGTATTCAAATCCCAACACGCCTGTTTCCGAAAGCGGGCTGTTGTAAAGCTCCACGGGGCTCTGGTCAGAGGCGAGATGTTGCAAGGGCGTGTAGCAGTGGCCGTCGTTGAAATCGTGCAGCACCGCGTGCCGATGACTGAATGTGCCCCGCTCGCAATCCTGTCCGCTAAACCGCACCCTAACGCCCTGTGTTGCCAGCGAGGCGAAGGCAAGCGCCTCGGCCGCCGCCCAATCCAACGCGTGGCGGCCCGCCGCCATTTCCCGGCGCGTTTCGAGAATTTTTTGAATCTTTGGGTGCGGTTGAAAATCAGCAGGCCAGCGCGTTTGTGCGTCGAGCAAGTTCGCTAGCATCTGCCGACTCACACCCGTCTTGATGTCTTCCGCCGGCTCCTGCCCGCCAAGGTAATTCAGCCCACCCTGCGACGACGCGACATCCGCCGACGGCTTCGCGGGACGGCTGGCTTCGGCCAGATTCTCTTCGAGTGCCGCCTGACGGCGCGCGGCGATCTCATCCGCTTCGGCCCGGGACACTTCGCCCAATTTCAGCAGATGCTCCAGATAGCCTTCGCGGACCGGCTTGCGCTCGGCGATGCGACGATACAACACCGGTTGAGTGAACGCCGGCCCGTCGCTTTCGTTGTGACCCAGCCGACGGTAACCATACATGTCAATCACGACATCCAGCTTGAACCTCGCCCGGAAGGCCAGTGCCAGCAGCACACATTGCGCGACGGCTTCCGGGTCTTCTCCGTTGACGTGGAAAATGGGGGCCGGGAGCATTTTGGCAACGCTGGTGGCATACATCGTGGAGCGGCCTTCGCGGGGCGACGTGGTGAAACCTATCTGGTTGTTGACGATGATATGCAGCGCCCCGCCCACCGTGTAGCCGGGCAACCGGCTCAGGTTGAGTGTTTCCTGTACCACGCCTTCACCCATGAATGCCGCGTCCCCGTGGATCAGCAAAAGCAGATTTTGGCTTCGTTCCTTGTCCTCGCCCGAGTCCTGCCAGACCCGCACGCGCCCGGCGGCCACGGGATTCACGAACTCCAGATGGCTGGGGTTGGAGCACATCGACAATCGCATCTTTCGCCCGGTGCTGGTCACCCAGTCCCGGCTGTAGCCAAGATGATACTTCACGTCACCACCGCCCTTTTGCAGCTTGAGGTCGGTGTCGGCAAACTCGCGGAAAATCTCGCGCGGACTCTTGCCGAGGATGTTGGCGAGAACATTCAATCGCCCGCGATGGGCCATGCCCAGGACAATGCCGGTCACGCCCTGTTCCCCGGCTTTTTCGATGGCCAGATCCAGCAATGGAATCAGGCTCTCGCTGCCTTCCAACGAAAAG
Organism: Verrucomicrobiota bacterium; assembly: GCA_014860005.1. The sequence goes on from JACZKP010000110.1 coordinate 85,591, forward strand.
CTTTTTGAGCCGACAAATTTTTTCCGGATAAATCCCTCAAACACCACCGCGTCCGTAAGTCGGGTAAGGATGCGCAGTTGCTCTGCCCGGCTGAGCACCAGCCGGTTTTGCGTCCGCTCCATGTGTTCCTGCAACCAATGCCGCATCGCGTAGTCATCAATATGCATGAACTGGACGCCGATGGAGCGGCAGTAGGTGTTGCGGAGGCGCTCGATGATCTCGCGCAATGGCAGCAGCCGCTCGGGGTCCATCGTCGCACAGGCAACCGGCCGATCCATGTTAGTAGCTGTGAGCCCGTGATAAGCGGGATCAAGCTCCGGCGGGGCTGTCTTTGGCTGCCGGAGCGGGTCCACCTGCGCGACGATATGACCGCGCGAACGGTAGCTCCGAACCAAGGCATCCACACGCTCCTGCAAGTCTGCCATTTCCGGCTCGTTGCGCGGCGACAGGCCGGCGCGACGGGCCGGAGGTGGATTGAAAACACTGTAGGGGGTGCGCTTGGTAATCAACGCTGTCGCTTGGCTATCCGGCTCGCCGTGTCCGTTCGTCAACTCAGCAAAGTAATGCTGCCAGTCCGGCGGTGCTGACGCCGGATCACGGAGGTAGTCCGCATATAATCCCTCCAGATATGCGAGACTCAATGGGCCTGGCGCTATTGGTTTTCTTTTCACAGCCCATGCAGGGTAACCACAAAGAATTGTCGGTGCAATCCGCCCATCATTCCATCATTCGGGTGCTTTCAACCCTCGTCTGGCGATTCCTGCATCATTTGAAATCATTGCCCGCCGCAGGACCGTTTTATTTCGCTTAACTCTCTGATGCGTAACGACGCTGGGCCTCGGATGGGAAAGTGCATAAGATAAACCCTGGAATTACCGATGTTCTCCTGCCAGCCATAATCACATACCCGACTGCCTCGGAAGGTGTTGAGCGTGATCTTGCCAATGAAACAAACGACCTTGGGCTTGCCGGTTCGGATGATCTCCAGCACCCGCTTTATGCCAGCTTGCGACTCACCTTTTTTCAGTTCTGTCACGTCTCTCGTGGGCCGGTCCACCAGATTCACGAAATTCAATGCGTATCTCGGAACGAAATGTTCATCGTAGATACGCTTGAGCGATTCGTCGCTTTGCAGATCGCTCTCAACTTCATCCAGGAGTCCAGCCCGGTTGAGCAGGTACCAGAACATCTTGTTGTTGGAGAATGGAACTCCGCGTCGGTACGACCCAGGATGCGGATTGATGCCCACAAAAAGTATCTTCGCGTTCTTTGAAACCTTGTACTCGATCATGGCATCGTCTTGGGTGTGCGGGCGAGCCGCCTCAAATGTTGGGCAGGATGTCAGAGTATTCGTCCTCGTTGCCACCTCACTTTTGCCCGGCGTCCTTTCCGTTTCGACGGATTCAATATCGAATCACCGGCTTGCTGATCCGTCTTGTGTGTACGAATGTTCGTCGCCGTTCCAACTGAAGCACCGTCGTGCTCCGTCCCCGATCAACTGCGCGGCGTCTGCCAACGGAATGCGATCCGTATTGAGGATCAGATGATAGAACGAGTCGTCGTCAACGGACTTGTGAAAGTGTTCCTTCACGTATCGGCTCCGACCGCGATCCTCGTCCTTGACGAATTGGGTGGCTTCCTCCGGCGTCAAACCGCTTATTATCTGCGCTCGCTCGATTCGTTTCGGCAGCGACGCGATCAGCCGGACATGAAATACGTTGGGCATGCGGGCCGTGATGAAGTTCGCTCCCCGACCCACCAAAATCACGTGCCCCGCGTCTGCCAGGTGCAGGACTGTCTCTGCGATTTTCGGCACCATGACCCACGAGGGCGGACGCAGCCCCACCAGTTCTTCCATCACGTCCTGAATGAAGGAGCGGCGATCCTCGGGCATGAACTTCCCCAACGCTTTAGGCAACTCGTGATCTTCAAGTACCTTTTCCACCAACTGGCGGTCGAAGACCGTCCACGGGACATGCCCCTTGGGTTCCGCTTCCTGTAAAACTCCGGCGAGCCGCTCTGCGATTTCGTGGGCGCCAGACCCGGTTTGATAAGAAATTGTGACCGCGGGTCCAGACGGCCCCCCGTCTGCGGTCGTCAGTTTCTTGTCGGCTTCAAGCTGACTGAAAATGTAGGAGCGCCATGCCTCCAGTTCAGCTTGCTTCAGACGTATTCCGTTCAAGTTGCGACTCTTCATGTTGATGCACTCATGTTTGAATCAAATGCGGTCTACCATATTAAGCCAGCAGCCCCCCAATTTTTGACGAACCCAGTCTCATCAAAAACTCATTACGCACATGCTGATCCTTCTGAAACACCCCGTGCATCACGTTCACCTTCATGATTGAATGAGTATCGCGGACGCCACGCGCCATGGCGCACATGTGTTTACCTTCGATCAGCACGGCCACACCCAGAGGCTCAACGATGCTTTCGATAAATGCGGCAATCAGATGGGCGGTCCGTTCCTGGTTCTGCAATCTCCGGGCAAAGTACCCGGCAATACGCGAGAGTTTGGACAGTCCCAGTATCTTCTTGTCGGGAACATAGGCGATGGTGATGTTCATGATAATCGGCAGCAGATGGTGCTCACACAACCCGACTTCCTTGATCCCCTCCACGATCACCATATCGTGGCAGATGGCCGTTCGGCACTCAGCCTTGAACATCTTCGTAAGCTGAGCCGTTTCCATCCGCGACCCTTCGGTCATTTCCACCAAAGCCTTCGCGGCACGCAGGGGCGTTTCTTTCAGTCCCTCGGAATCAACGTCTGCGCCAATTTCTTTCAGAATCTCAGAATAGTGCTCCGCTAGTTTGTTTAGGTCGGGCTGTGACATATCATCGTTTCTTTGTTTTGTCTCAAGGTTGGTTTGCCAAGGGATTGTTGTGCATCGCATCGTAAGAACCGAACATTAGCGTCACCGTTTTTTCATAGTCATTCGTCATGAAGGCTCCAGCCGTACAGAAAGCACCCAACCAGTGTGGTGAGAAATCCCACTCCAGCCAGCCACGCGTTTGTGACAATGATGCCCAATCCAACCGTGGTAAGGCCCGTCGTCAAAATCATGAACACCGTGAACGCGAACGGAAAGTTCACGAGGTGGGAGCCGTTAGCATCTTCCGCGAGGCAGTGCGGCAAGTGTAACGAGCGCGCTGTCGTCGCATTGACGTTCCATCGGACTTCCGCGTGGGTGCCTCCGTAGCTCTGCACACCCGGATTCAGTCTGCGTAGACCCGTGCGATTGTCGCTCCCTCGTGAATCGGCTGGATGTACCAGGGTGTTCATATCTGGCCTCGCTATTCGTTGATGCCCCAATGGCTGTAGGGCGTGGGTGCCGCCTCAACAGGAAGTACCGCCACGGGCGCGGTGGCCTCATGTGGTCCGGTCGGGGCGATGTGCAGGCGGCGAACGGACGTCAGCGGAACAGCGAGTTCTGGCTGCGAATCAAATTCGATAAATAGCCTCCGTGAGACAGGCGCCGATGCGGGAATCGGAGCGCCCGAAAGAGGAGCATTGGTTATATTCATGCTGGTGCTTCCTTTCCAATGTTGATGATGCAACAACTCTGCATCAGTGAGCTCATCAGCTTGTCGAACGCCTGGTTGAATTTCCCGACGCCCTCGTCTTCAAGCTGCTGCGTCGCCTGATCAATGTTGATTCCGAGTTTCGGCAAGCGCTGCAAGACCCAGCCGGCTTGCTCGACATCTTGTTCGAGGCGGGCTTTTGGCTCGCCGTGGCTGCGGTAGGCATCCAGAGTTTCGACCGTGACGGTGTTGATCGTGTCTGGGCCGATAAGCGATTCGACGTATTTCAAATCGCTGTAGTCCGGATTCTTGGTGCTGGTGCTGGCCCACAACAGCCGCTGGACACCTGCACCCCGGTCGGCCAGTTTCTGAAACCGTTCACTCTGGAAGATCTCCTTGTACATTTGGTTGGCCATCTTCGCGCTGGCGATTGCAACTTGGCCGCGCACCGTCTTCGCGATATCCGCCTCCGTGCCGCTTCGCCCGATGAGTCTTTCCAGAAACGGATCGACCAGCGTATCTATGCGACTCAAAAAGAAGCTGGCCACCGAAGCGACATGCTCCACTGATTTCCCCTGGGCCGCGCGCGCTTCAATGCCGGCGATGTAAGCTGCCGCCACTTCCCGATAACGTGGCAATCCGAATAGCAACGTGATGTTGACATTGATACCTTCGCTGATGAGTTGCTGGATGGCGGGCAGCCCCTCGGCCGTCGCCGGAACTTTGATGAACACGTTGGGCTGCTTCAACGCGCGCCACAAACGACGAGCCTCTACAACTGTGCCTTTAGTGTCATGCGCCAGGTGTGGATTGACTTCCAAACTCACATAGCCATCCCGCGCGTCCGTCTCATCGTACACGGATCGGAACTCGTCGGCTGCGCCTTGCACGTCGCGCTGGCTGAGAGTTTCGTAAATCATCTTTGGGCTTTGTCCGTCGAAAGTCATGGCCCGAATGTCTTCCTCGTAATTGTGGCTATCGACAATGGCCTTCTCGAAAATGGATGGATTGGACGTCATCCCGCGCAATCCATCTTCCTGGATCAATCGTCGCAGTTCGCCACTGGCGATCAGATCGCGACGGGTGTAATCGAGCCAGATGGACTGGCCAAACTTCGCCAACTCCAACAGCGGGTTCTTTTTTGAAGGCGTATTGTGACTCATATTGCTCCTGTTACTTGAGGCGTCCTTTGAGGTTTTCGGCGCGAAAAGGACCAGGTTCAGCGATCAATGCGCGCGCGGCATCCACCTGTCCCCACACGTTCCACAGCAGCACGCCACGCACGCGACCGTTGTGCAGATAGTAGATGACGCCTTCCTTGTTGGGTCGTTTCCAGTCGGCAAATGTCTCCAGGCGCGAATCCAATTCGCCAACGGCTTCGTATCCCAACTCGAACATGTCGGAGTAAAACGATGGCAAGTGATGATACGGCTCGGACTGGCCTGCCATGTTTCGTCCCGCCAACCGTCCCATGGTGTTGGCGTTGTCTTCGTGTTCGACGCGAATGCGTTTTGCCAACGCCGGGCTATGGAACGCGGCAACGTCACCTGCGGCATAGATGTCGGGATGGCTGGTGCGCAGGAATTCGTCCACGACGATTCCGTGTTCCACTTTCACGTTGGCCGTTTGCGCGAGTTCGACGTTCGGCTCAATCCCGATTCCCGCTACCACGCCGTCAACCAGGATTTCCAGTGAACTGCTCGTCTTCACGACAAGTTGGCCGCCCCGCTTTTCCAGACCAGAAAGCTTTTCACCGGCCACGATCTCAACGCCTTTCTGCTGGTAGAAGCCGGACACGAACTGAGACAGGTCGTTCGGAAAGACACGGTTTGCGATGCTCTTGCCGGGGAAGATCATCACCACTTTCTTCTGGTTCAGCGTCAAGGCGGCTGCGATTTCTGAACCGATGAACCCACCGCCAATCACAGCAAAGCGTTGCCCTTTTTCCGTCAATGCCCGGAGTCGTCGATAGTCCGCCAACGTTCGAAAGTAGATGATATGGTCATCGCCGAATGGCAATCGCCGTGGTGAACCACCCGTGGCGAGAAGCAGCTTGTCCCACGAGTACCGGTTGCCCTGTGAATCTGCGACTTGCTTATTGGCCGGCTCAATCGCAGTCACCGTGCGCCCCAGATGAAACGTCACGTCTTGCTGGTCTGTCTTGCGCCAGATCGTATCGACAGATACTCCTTTCCAAAGTGCCTTTGAGAGAGGCGGACGATCGTACGGCGGATCGGATTCCGCGCCGATGACTCCGATCTTGCCGGCTGCGTCAACGCTGCGAATTCCTTGCACTGCCGCGTTGGCAGTCATACCGCCACCTATGATCAGATACTTGTAGTGTTCCATCGCTTTGTCCTCACGCATTACAGGGACTTTAGATACTCGACGAGTTCGGTTTTTTCCGACGAGTCCAGGTTCAAAGTGAAATGTGCGTTGTAATGTTCGATCACGGAATTAAGGTCCGGGAAACGCCCGTCGTGATAAAAGCCGCCTTTGCTGCGGGCAAACAGCCCGCCGAGTGGCGTGGTTCGGTAGCGCTTGTCCGGTGAGCGATTAGCCTGGAAATCGTCAATCCCAATTTCCGCCGGAGTGTGCATATTCCAACCCGGCTCAGTGAAGATCGGTGGGACGTGGCAGGTTGCACAGTTGGCCTTGCCGTTGAAGATCGCTTTGCCACGCTCAGCGAGGACCGAGTCAAATGAGTTAGTTGGCGGCTTTGGCGCGGCGATACCAAGTTGGTAAAAATGTAGCGCGGGCAGTTTGGCCGTAACCAAATCAGGTGAGTGGCGGACATTTGCCGAACCGATTCGAGCAGCGACCGGAAAGGTCGTGGCGTCGTTCAGGCGGGGATCGTAAAACACGCCTTGTCCCTGCATTTCCAGGTTCGCCACAAATCCATTCCAGTGGGTAACCGAGCCCCAACCCGTGTAGGTGGCGAGGTTCACTCCCGCGAGACCGAACGCGGCGGGCAACAGCGTCGCCCCCGATTTCCCATCCGGTCGGAACGCCTTCCCATCCATAAGCAGCGAGGCGTCAAATTTTCCCGGCCCCCAGCTTTGCAGCACCGTTCGTACGGTCGCTTCGTCCACTTGGAGCGCGTTGGTAAATGCTGAAACATCCGGCGCAAGATTGATGATGGCGCCGACGTTCAAGTCCCGATTCGGCCAGCCATCCAGCCGGTGTCCGATTCCGGGAGCGAACGAATTGTCCACGACGGAATGACACAACGCGCAGTTGATGCCAACGGCCGTCAGTCGTTTTTGCCCGTCGAAGAACCCCTTGACGCCGATCACCGAGTCGAGTTGCAGCAGGGCAAGCGTGGTCGCTGGATCGTTGAGATCGACCTCTCCACGCCCCAGGCTTTTCTGGAGAGATTTCGGCAGAGCTTCGACATCGACCTTGAGTCCAACCGCTAAAGCGGTGGCCGGGCTGACGCCACCTCCAACTCCGCCATGACTCGCTCCCGCGATAGCCTCGTGCAGTCTCAAGCTCCCGCCCCAGAACACCTCATTCCCGAAGGTGTCACGGCGAAAGATTTGCCGTCCATTGTCGAGCATTTGCCGCACGTTGCGACTGATTTGCAGGTCTGCCTCCGGTGCGCGTGCCGCGCGGAAGAATTCAAGCGGCCCAGCCGGCTCAATGAACCAATACGGTTCTGAAGTCAGGCCACCGAAGTTTAGCCAGTCGCCATCCAGGCTGGAAAGCCTCTGCAATTGATGCAGTCCCTGACCTCCCTTCAAATGAATCCCCACTTTGCCATCCTGCTCGTTTGAGATATTCAATCGCACAGGCTCATCAGCAAATCCTGACTCAAGGCAGAGCACGGCAGCACTGAGGACCAGTGTTGGCAAGGGGATTAGTGGCAATTTGTTCATAATTTTATTCTCTCGATTCCAGTGATTAAGTCCGGCCAGACACCTGTGTTTGTGGCAATCCGCGTGATTGCCGATGTGGAGAGGGCCTCGGGTTGGAGATTCCACATGTGCCTTCGTTTTTGGCAGGCACACTCTGTTGAGCTTCTTCCTTGAAGGCGTCGCGCAACCAGAAATGGTGAATGATGGCTACGAACGACACCGCGATCCCGAACACCAAGGCAACGACAAGATAGTCACCGATCATGAATGTCTCCTTTTCTCCGGGAGTTTTGCACACGGGGTCGCGCGGCTGGAGCTCGTTCCTGACTTGGTGTTGTTCTGCTCGACCACCAACACCGAGTTGCGACCGCCAAAGGGATTCGGCGTGGACTTCACAGCCTGCGGATCGTTGATCCAACGACCGTCCACCACGTATTGGTACTCGTAGATTCCTGGCGACAGCGCCAATTCCTTGATCCATTGGCCCGGCCCAGTTGTGAGCATCGGGGTGGTCTTCGGATGCCAGTTGTTGAAAGTTCCTGCGATGCAAACCGTCGTTGCCTGGTCATCGTGAAATTCGAGACGCACAGCAATCGGCTTTTTCTTTCTCGAAGTATTCAGATCGGCTTTCATGGCACTTGTTCGTCTTTACTCGTTCAATCGCATCCTGGCTGGCCGGCGTTCGTGTTTCGCATGACGACAGCTTCGCGCTAAGACCACTCCGGGAAAATCGGCCGCGGGTCTGATCCTGGCTTCCACGCCCGTCGGATACGGCATCGGGAAATGTCTTATCCCTAAGAGAACTGGAGTGTGGCTGCGAAGATCCGCGCGGCTCGGATTGGCGGGTTGGAGGCGGGCAAGGCAGATTGCGAAATCGTTCGCTCAGTACAGCGCCAATGGCGATCTCGGCAGGAAAATGTTCTGGAGCAAACGAAGCTATTTTACCGTAATTCATCCATCGTGTCGGGCGTCACAAGTTGCGGCTTTGTGTGGCGTTCGCCGTCATGAACGACACGATGACCGAGCGCTCGGAAGTCAACTGCTCCGGTCGTTTCGGCGAGCCGCGCCAGACGATGGTCCATGCAGCTCACATGGTTTGGCGCAGAAACTTCCGCGCGTTCAGTTTTGTAAGCAATCATGGAAGTCGTCTTCTCAATTCGTTTGCTCGGTTGGTTGTCGCCGGGAACGTTTGGGCGGCGACTTCTTTTGATCGCTCCGCTGGTTTTCCGCCGGATATGTGATGGTGGTTCCACGAACTTTAGCAAAGGGCGTGAGGGTGTGAACCTGACGGCGAGTCAGACTCATGATGTCCTCGGTGCGAATTCGATGAACCAGCAAGGCATCCGCGATTAGCGAGCGATGACATCGCCACGGCACCGCTTCAGCGCACATCAAAACTACCCGCTCCTTTGTCGCCAACTGGATCAATTCTTCCAGGCTTTGCTCAAATTCTGGCGTCTGCATGTAATCCGCAAACCCCCGAAACGAGACATTTCGCCAGCCCACGTTGAGGGAATCGCGCTTCGCGTGACGCAGACCGCCGAGTCCGGGCAGATGAACGTATCTCAAACCAGCTTTCTTTAGTGCTCGGGGCAACGAAGCCTTGTTGAATTGTGGATTGTGCCGCGAGCGTGGCACCGTCCGCACATCTACCACGCGAGACACACCGTGTGCCTGCAGCAGGCGGATGAATTCATCGAGCGTGCGTGTGGAATGCCCAACCGTCAGGACGATGAACGAAGGTTCTGCCGCTGGCGTCCGACTTTCTTCGGCCCCGGCGGTTTTGGTTTTCGTCGCGGTCATTCTTGATGTTTTTGTGCATCACGGATGCACGGTTACTTCGGCCCGCCGACCGCGACTGAATAATTCCTGCCCTCCCAACGCTGATCTTGTTTCCAGAAGAACGTAAAGTCGATCACCACACCGTCAGGGCACTTCTCCTTTGGAAGATCTGCGAACCACAAATCCAGTGGGCTGTTATTGGTTGTATCCACGCGGTTGGTGGTGGCCCAATTATCGGCGGACCAGACGATGGCCGCTTCTGCCGTTACGATGATGCGCAGGATTTTTCCATGAGACATACGGCGAAGCGGATGGCGGAAGCTCCAGATTTCATGCCGGCTTCGCACGGGCTTGACCGCATAACGCTGAAATGCCGGCTCGACTCGATCAAAACAGACACCGTCGTGAGCGCTGCGCACGAGTGAAACGTATTCAGCATGTGACCAACACAATGGCATCGCCGCACCCGTTGGCAGACCACGCCTAATATGCGCCTTCGGCAGCTCGGCCGCGTCCCACAACTGCTCGCTGATCATGCCTCCAGCGTTGGCGAATTTTTCGATCACTACAATGAACGGAATCGGATCACGTCCGGCAGCAAGTTCGTAGTGGCCGCGTTCGCCCGTCAAGATGGGCCACGAACGGCCGACGCCCGTTCCATCAAAAGCGCTGCCGTCATCCTTTTGCCCATAGCCATCGTGATTGTAGCGGCGCCAGCCCGGCCCTTGCGGCAGGTCGCGCTTCAGCACGCGATCGATGACTTCGAGCGAGTCGCGCACGATGGGATCGTTCGCCGCACGAATCCCCAACCGCACCAGGTGAAGAAAATCGCCGCCGACAATGTTCCTTGCTGGATGAAGGCCGCCGCCATTGGCGACTGCAAGTATCGTTGTATTGGGATCAGCGTGCGGATCGGGCGTCTGAAGATCAGTTGGATTGATCCGAATGTAATGACGCCGAAAGCCTTCGACCAACTCGCCACACGTAGTCACGGTCCATTCTTCAACATGCGCGGCCAGCCAATCAGCATACTCCAGAATAAATTCTGCAGTGCCCGTTTCATTGCACTGTTGGGCGAGCTCGGCGGCACAAACCAGGCCGGCAATCACTGTGGCGAGTGTCGAAGGTGAATAGCCGGTGCTTTCCTCCCAACGATCCTGTGCAGTTACCGGCCCCTGCCGGATGAGAAACGCCGCTGCCCGGAAAATCATGACGCTCGAATCGAACCGTCCCAGGGTGACGCCTTCGCTGTGCAAACGCCACGCCAGCAAGATAGGCGCGGCGACTTCGTCGAGTTGCACTCCACACCAATACGCTTGGCCATTGATCCAACTATTCTGCGGAAACCGTCCATCCGGCAGTTGAATCGCCGCAAGCCAGATCAAAGCCCGGAGAGGGGTTCCCGTCTGGCCCGTCGCCAAGAGTGCGGTTGCGCTCTGCACCAAGTCACGGGTCCAAACCAGATGATAACCACCGAGATCTTTGTCGTCCTTGGTCTCTCCCCATGGGATGCTCATCGACGCGACCATTGCGCCTTGAAACATTTTGTCCTCATGGGCGAGCAGAATGCAGCGACTCAAGCGATACATGGAACCGCCGTCTGACGTGTGATCGCTGAAATCATACTTCGGATTGATGGCCGTGCGTTGCCACTGTCGAACGTAAGCTTCGCGGTGAACATCGAACGGTTCCGCCAGCGATTGGAGCAACTTCGCCACAGTGCTCTGGTAACTTCCGCCGAGGGCAATCGCGATCGCAAATTCATCACCGTCCTGAAGACCGATTTCCCCAGTGAGAGCAATGTTACCGTTCTCGGCGGCCGTAAATTCCCAGTCCATTTTGAAATTATCCATCAGGTCCTGCCAACCGTCGCTCGCACCAACATAGCCGACCGACCGCCGCAAAAATCCGCTGCTGCATCCCATTACCAGATGCAAATCTTTGCGCTCGGCATGAAGCAGTTTGTTGCCACCCACTTCGGAGCACCGACCGGAGTTGCCCGCGCCCTGGCGCGCAATGTGTGGAGCCAGGAGCGCGTAGAGATGCAACTTTCCACGTAATGACTCATCGAGCACCTCGACCTTGGTATGCACGAGCAGCACCGACCGGTGCGGATCGGTCAGAACGTGTTTGATCAACCGGTAGCGTCCGCCCCGCTCCGAATTGGTAAGCCGGTAGAATGGACAGTCACGTTCGGGGTATTCGATCCGGTGATCCAAGTCTCGCTTTTCCTCGTGACAAAATGTTTCTCCGTCGCTGATCAGGAATTGAAAGTCGCGCGTATTCGGCTGATCAACTGTGGGGTAATAAAGTTCGTTGACGATGCCGTGGCTCAGCGTGAACCAGACCCGGCAACTCGTATGATAAGCGGTGCCAAGACCCTCCTTGGCACTGGATGTCCAACGCGGCGCGATACCGGGCGCGCCGAAGGCGACGGAATGTTCGCTTGGGTTCACGTCAGGATGTTTTCATGGGTTATGAGTTAATGGACGAATCGATCAGGAGTTGAACCGCTGTAACGCTTGTTCCAAAGACGAAACCCGCCTTGGAATGCGTTGGCATTATTTCCCAGGCGCGCGCCTGGCGGAAGTTTCTTGAGCAGCCGGGCATTGCCGCCGCCGAGCGCAACATAGTCAGCCTGCAATGCGGCTTTGAGTTGCTTAACGACCTCTTTGACATGGTGGCGCCACTTCTTTTTCCCGAGCCGCTCCAGTCCCGCCTGTCCCACATAGTCTTCGTAGCTGCGGCCCTTTTGGTAGGGCAGATGTGCAAGTTCCATCGGCTCCAAAACATTCTGAACAATCAGCGCAGAGCCAAGCCCCGTGCCCAAACCAAGAAAGAGCATCCGCCCTCCTCGATAGCTTCCCAGCGCTTGCATGGCTGCGTCGTTGATGATCTTTACTGGCCGGTCGAACGCCTTTCTGAAGTTAAACCCCACCCAGCCAGACCCAAGATGGTGCGGTTCCGTGAATGGACGGCCGTGGACCACAGCTCCCGGGTAGCCAATCGAGACGGCGTCATATTTCCAACTACTCGTGCCGGCTCGCACCAGAGTGACCATCTTCGAGGGTGTCATTTTTGGACCGGACGGAATTTCCACCGACTTACGGTGGCCGGTGGCCAGCACCTTCACATGAGTGCCGCCGATGTCGATCACGAGAATGTTCATGCGATGGAACTCCGTGCGTGTCCGGCGCGCTTGAGCAATTCATCGGCGGGCTTGGGGCCGCCGGTGCCGGCCGCGTAATTGGGAAAGTCTTTCGCCGGCGTCGCGTTCCAAGTCTCCAGCACCGGCATCAGCGCCGCCCATGCGGCCTCCACCTGGTCGTTGCGCATGAACAACGTGGCGTCATTGACCATTACGTCCCAGAGCAGCGTGGCATAGGCCGGGGGCGAGGGGATTTTGAACGCTTCCCGGTAACTGAACCGCATGTCCACCTGGCGCAGGCGCATCAGACTGCCCGGCTGTTTTGCGTAACATCGCAACACGATGCCCTCGTCCGGCTGGATGCGCAGGATCACGCGGGTTGGCTGCCAATCCGGCACCGCGTCGGACGGAAACAAGCGATGCGGCACGGGGCGAAAGTGGACGACAATCTCCGTCAGCCGTCGGACCATCCGCTTGCCCGCGCGCAGGTAGAAGGGTACGTCCTGCCAGCGCCAGTTGTCCACGAACAGTTGCAGCGCCGCATAAGTTTCCGTGCGCGAATCCGGCGCAACGTCCTGCTCCTCACGATAACCGCGCACGCGTTTTCCCTCAATCGTGCCGCGCCCATACTGGCCGCACACCGTGCTGGCCTGCACCTCGTCGTGCGAGAGCGGGCGGAGAGCGTGCAGCACGGCGACCTTCTTGTCGCGGATTTCGTCCGCGCTAAAAGACACGGGGGCTTCCATGGCCACGAGGCAGAGCAGTTGCATCAAATGGTTCTGCACCATGTCGCGCAGCTCGCCGGCCTTTTCGTAATACTTGCCACGATGTCCGACGCCAAGCGCTTCAGCGACCGTGATGGTCACATAATCCACATAGCGCCGGTTCCAGATCGGCTCGAACATCGGATTGGCGAACCGAAACGCCAAAATGTTCTGCACAGTCTCTTTGCCCAGATAATGATCAATGCGAAAGATTTGCGACTCGCGAAAGCTCTTCGTCAGCACGTGGTTTAGGCGGCGGGCGGATTCCAAGTCCGAACCGATCGGCTTCTCCACCACAATCCGGGCGCGAGACCTTTCGCGAGCCAGTCCGGCAGCCGCGAGGAATTTAGGAATCGCTTCGACTAGCGACGGCGGTGTGGCGAGATGGAAAATATGCACCGGCTTCGCGTGCCAGGCCTTGTCCAAAGCAGCCAATTGTTTGGCCAGAATCGCGTAGGTCTGGGTGGCGGCAAAATCCGCCCGTTGGTAACTGATGTGCCCGGCGAATGCTTTCCAATCGGCGGCCTTGATCGAGCCGAGGTTGGAAAACTGCCGGACGCCCTCATGAAGGCGCTTGCGTAGCGTCTTGTCGCTGAAGGCTGCGCGGTCCACACCGATGATCGCGAACTTGTCCGGCAGACTGTGGCTCAGGTGCAGATTGAAGAGCGACGGGATCAGCTTGCGCCACGTCAGATCTCCCGCGCCGCCAAAGATGATGAACACGACCGGACCCGGTTGATTTTGTGCATCCATCGTTTGGCCTATTCAGGACTCCATTGCGTGTGGAACTTTCCTTCGGCATCGACGCGCTCGTAGGTGTGCGAGCCGAAGTAATCGCGCTGAGCTTGAATGAGATTAGCGGGCATCCACGCGCTGCGATAAGCATCCAAATAGCCGAGCGAAACCATGAGACCGGGCACTGGAATTCCGAGTTGGCTCGCTTCGCAGACGAGGCTGCGCAGATTTTCCTGATGCTCCATAACCTTATTCGAGAGGTTTGGATCGAGGAGCAGATTGGGAAGGTCGCACCTGGCCTGAAACGCGGCGCGGATGTCTTCCAACAAGGCTGCGCGAATAATGCAACCGCCCCGCCAGACGCGGGCAACTGTTCCGAGGTTCAGGTGGTAATCGTGCTTGACCGAAGCTACGGCCAGCAACGCCATTCCTTGTGCATAGGTAATGATCATCCCCGCATAGAGCGCACTCCGCAATTGATCAATAAACTTGGGACGATCGCCTTCACAATGAGAGAGCGGCCTGTGAAGAACGCGGGCGGCTTCCTCGCGTTCGTCTTTGTAGCCCGACAAATTTCGCATGGCCACCGCCACGTCAATCGTCGGAAGCGGAACCTGGAGGTCCATGGCATCCTGCGAAGCCCACATCCCCGTGCCTTTTTGCCCGGCTTCATCGAGAATGACATCAATTAGCCGCTGGCCCGTCTTCTCGTCTATGTGAGAGAAAATGTTGGCGGTGATTTCCACCAAATACGAATTGAGTTCTTCATGATTCCAGCGGTCGAAAACACTGTGGATTTGGGCGTCGGTGAAACCGAGCCCTCGCTTCATAAAATCGTAAATCTCGGCGATCAAACGCATCAAGCCATACTCAATGCCGTTGTGAACCATCTTGACGTAGTGGCCGGCCGAGCCGGGGCCGAGCCAGTCGACGCAAGCTTCGTCTTTCACCTTTGCCGCGATTGCCTCGAAGATCGGCCGCACCCGCTCGTACGCTTCACGCGGGCCGCCGGGCATGATGCTGGGGCCGTAGCGGGCGCCGTGTTCGCCGCCGGAGATGCCGACCGCAAGAAACTGAATCCCGCGCTCCGCCAGCGTCCTGGCCCGCAAGTCCGAGTCTGTGAAGTGGGAGTTGCCACCGTCGATAATCAGGTCACCGCGTTCCAGGCAAGGCAGCAGGTCGCGGATCACCGCATCCACGGGCGCCCCGGCCGGAACGAGCAACATCACCGCGCGAGGCACGCTGAGCAGGTCCAAAAACTCCGGCAGGCTCTTTGCACCACTGATCTCTTGGTTCGCCGCCGCTTTTCGCAGCGCTGCCATCTTGGCGGGATCCTTATCGTAGCCGGCCACGGAATGTCCGTGGTCCGCCATGTTAAGCAAGAGGTTGCGCCCCATCACGCCCAAACCAACCATTCCGATTTCATATTGCGCCTTCATTGCCTCCTCGTTTTCCTGATCCTTTTGAGAGCCGCGCCTTTGTGCATGGCCAAATGGTCGGTCTTGTCGCTCTTAATCAAATACTGTGGATCTTCCTTTGAAGCGCGAACGGTGTACGTCTTAAACATGATCGCGGATGTGACCTTTTTCTTGATCGTTCCCCGAACGCGGCCCGCTTCCGAGTTCCACTCCACATGATCCCCAATTTTGAATTCGTGCTTCATCGAGCACCACTCATTGGGTGACGGTTGATTTTTCGTTCTCCATCTCAACGGAATACTTTCCTTGGATCGCCAGACCGTTGCACCGAGCGCGATGGTGGAGCGCCGCCTGAGCTTTCGTGATGTTAGTTGCGGAACCTTTCCAGATTTCGAGAGCGGGCGACTGAAGCGCACGTCCGAACGAGAAGCTCAATTTCCAGGGAACGCCGCCCGCTCTGCAAATAGCATTCAATCGGTGCGTCGCCGCTTCAGCACTTTGCCCACCGGAAAGAAACACAATTCCAGGCACTGCGGCGGGCACAGCACGACGAAAACATCGCAGGGTCACTTCGGCCACCTCCCCAACCTCGGCTTGTTGCGGACAGTCGGCGCCAGATAAAATCATGCCAGTCTTGAGGAGCATCAGCTCCAGCCCAACGCGGTATTCAAACAGCGCAGCAAAGACACTTTCCAACATAATATTTGTGACCTCCTCGCATCGCGCTATAGTGTGACCGCCGTTCATCAGAATTTCCGGTTCGACAATCGGCACCAACCCGGCTTCCTGACTCAGCACAGCGAAAAGCGCCAGCGCGTTGGCGTTCGCTTCGATGCAGGTGCGGGTTGGAAGGCACTCGCCAATCGTAATCACCGCACGCCACTTCGTGAAGCGCGCCCCGAGTTCTCGATACTCGCCAAGTCGTTCGCGAAGACCGTCAAGCCCTTGCGTAATCTTTTCGCCTGGGAAGTTCGCCAAGGAGGCGGTTCCTTTGTCCACCTTGATGCCGGGGATAATGCCTTGCTCCGCGAGAACTTTCGGTACGGTGATGGGAATGCCGTGCGACATTCGCTGGCGAATTGTCTCATCGAACAGAATCACGCCGCTGATGAATTCGCTCAGTCCGGGAGTCGTGACCAGCATCTCGCGATACGCACCGCGGTTTTCCTCAGTGGAGGAAATGTTGAGCGCCTTGAATCGCTTTTCAATGGTGGGAAAACTTTCGTCCGCCGCCAGAATGCCTTTGCCGGAGGCCAAGAGCGACTTAACTGTTGATTCCAATGTGGTCGCAGTCATCTATGATGAGAGGTTTCGCGTGTCGGTGCATTCCAACAAGCGTTGTTGTGTCGCATTGAGATTTTGCACCACGACTTGTGCGATTCGCGTCATGAGATGATAGCCCAGTTCATGGTTTGTTTCACACTGCTCTCTCAAGCGAGTCCCGTAGAAACAAATGGCCCGAGTCGGTTCGATCGCACACGCGCTGAAATGCATGTAGTAAGGAGGGAACAACCACGCCCAGGCCAGATCGTCGCCCGGTCCGAGTGTTCGAATGGGGATCATGCCGCGTTCCTTCACTTCCGATTCGATCAATACTTTGCCATCCAGAACCAGATAAAAACGGTTGGCCGGGTCGCCCTGCCGATAAATCCATTGGCCAGCCTCGAACTCAGTGACCATGGCAGATTCCGCAAGCAGTCGAAGATGTGGCGCGCTCAGTCCCTTGAAGAAGGGCTGTTGTGCGATTAGGGCAAGAAGCTGACTGGAGGCAGGATTTCCGGCCACAGCAGGTGAGGCTTCGTGTTCGTCGGATTCCGAGATTTGATCTTTGCCTCGGACTTGAGTTGTTTTCATATCTATCCTCGTTTCAAGTTGGCTTTGCGCGTCAAGGAGCAGCGGTCTTTGAACTATTTGACGATTACGATACCTTTCATCTGAGGATGAAAGGTGCACACGTATGGAAAATTGCCAGCGTCCGTAAACGTATGACGCCACGATTGTCCGGATGCGATTGTGCCGGAATCAAATGAAGCCGCTGTGGCAGTATGGGGCACCAGATCGTCGTTCTTCCACTCGACCACGTCACCCTTCTTCACCTCGATGGTCGCAGGGTAATATTGAAGATTCCGCATAGAAACTTGAGTGACAGAAGCTGCCACGGCAGGTGCAAGAGTATTGGCCGGAGCACTGCCATTGCCTGTGCCACCAGAACCCCGAGAGCGAACGAGGAATGCGCCAACAATGATGATCGCAAGCGCACAGATGCTGAACAACCAAAGTCGCAACCTTCTGCGACCAGCGCGCGACTCGTGTTTTTGGCGGTGAATCGAACTAGGCACATTTTGCACATCCTCTGTCGCAGGGCTATGCACTTCCTGGCGATGGAGGTTCGTGACCGGGTCGTGTGTTTTCATTTGCAGTTCGAAGGCCGGCGGGCACGCAAGTCCCGCCGGCTCGTTTCAGCCGGGGCGTCCTGGCCTTATTTGTTCAATGAAGCCTGCAACTTTTTTGCATGTTCCAAATGGGCAGCGAAAATGGGTCGGCCACTTTCGAGCAGGCTCTTCAATTCAGTGTTCCTGGTGTTTGGGATCAACGTCTTGTCGAGCAAACTGATGACGGCTTCGTGGTAGCTCACTTCGTTATTGACGTATGCCTTGTCAAACTCAGCACCCGCCAGCGCTTTAAGCTTCTCCAATTCTTTCTTGCCGTTCGCTTTCAAGCTCTTGCAGGTGTCGCTCGCTTCGGGAGTCACACCGAGCTTTTTGGCCAAGGCAGTTGCCTTGTCATTCACGGCGGTATGATCGCGAATCATTGTTTCTGCGAATTCTTTGACCGCCTGATTGCTCGTCCTTTTGACCGCCAGTTTGCCGTAATCGACATCGACTGTGTCCGCCACAACGACAATCATCGCGATTTGGGCATCGGTCGGCGCAGATGTGGAAGTTTTGTCTGCGGCATCGGCAATCGTGCTGAGCGCGGCTATTGCGAGCGAGGTAAGAATGAGCGCGAACGACTTTAACTTAACGCGGTGGGTTTCGAGTTTCGCACAGTAGCTGTCACTGGTGGGCATTTTCATAATGTTGTTCTCTCTGGATGTAGTGTTTGTACAGTTGATGGAAATCCTGTTTGAGTTTCGGGCGTTGCTTAACAAACGCCGACGCGTTCAAAGCTTGCGCGATCGTCCGCTTCGAGCCAGTCGAACGTTGTGCTCGTTTCCGGATTCAGTCCGAGCTTGGCGCAGTTCTCGATGAAGTAAGCGCGCTTTGCTGGTTCATTCATCATGCTTTCAGCTTCCACGCCATTCGACCAAGCCTTGATCTCAGCCGGCGTCCTCTTTGTGCCGTTGGATTGCAGCCAGTCCCCGATCTCTTCATAAGTCTTCGCAGCTCGAACGGCTGCTTTGAATTGCTCTCCATTGATTCCCTTGAAGCCGAAGAGCACGTTGTCCAACGGACAGTCGTAATGATACTCGCCGAGCGTCCCAGCCAGGCTGGCGCGGCATTTGTCCACAGTCCGGCTCGCGATGGCGAACCCGCCGATGCGTTCACGCGGGCTGTGCGGAGCTTGTTTGGTGAGATCTCGGTCAATGATGGGCGTGCTCATAGTCCTATTTCTTTCTTCGTTTTGTTTGTTTGGTAAAAAGTGTGTTTCATTTCGGCGCTTGGGAATGAGCTTCGACAAGCCACAGCCATTTATCTATTCCGCGCGAAATCTCGGTGAAAAGGTCCGCCGTGCCGGCGTCATCCAACTCATCCGCTTCACTGATTGTGTTACGGGCCTCGCGTCCGAACGTGGAAAGTGCGCGAGCGACGGCTTCGACGTGCGCAAGGCCGTCGGCAATCGAAAGCGGATATTCGTCAAGTCGCGAGCGCGTTGCGGCCACCCGCACCGTGCCTTCAGCGATGCCGCCCAGTTGCACGATACGTTCGGCGATCATATCCACGTAGGACTCCACGGCTTCGTCCACCTTGTCGAAAAGTTCGTGCAAACCGATGAAGTTCGGGCCTTTCACGTTCCAATGCGCCTGTTTCATCTGCATCTGAAGATCAACCGCGTCCGCCAGACGCTGATTCATCACCGCATTCAGTTCCGACCGGCCGTTTTGGGAAATGTCGTTTCCGGTCTCGTACATTTTGGGCGCTTCCGTGAGTGTGGTATTCATAGCTTTCAGTTGTTAAATTCTCTTACTGGTCATCTGCAAGTTGGACCTATTTTCAATCATGCAAAAATACGCGGATCGTGTTCGGGGATGCCGAACGCGGCCGGGTCAAAGACTGGCGAGCCGACGACGGCCTCCTTGGTCAGGTCCACGTACACCTTGGATTCATCCCAACTGATCCGATTGATGTGGCGGGGCGGGATCATCACCCGTTTGTCCGACAACCAATGCCCGGTATCCAGGACCACTTGTCGAATCGTCCAGTCTTTGTCATCCAGTACAAAGTCCGTCACGTGGCCGAACACTTCGTCGGTTGCTTGAACGTGATACCCGATGACTGCCTTCGTGCTCCGCAAATGAGGATCACCGGATTTTCTCTTTCCGCCTTTTGCAGGCGATTGCTTGCTTGGCGAACGTCCTGAAGCCGCCGAAGCAATTGGAAACGCACTCATGCCCCACAACTGGTCTCCCTGCCAGTAAAACGGCCAGCCATAATACCGGTGATACTCTTCTTCGTATTGCCGAGATACTGGCTTGTGCGATTCGATCAAAGGACTGTTCTCAATTTCTTGCCGAGTCAGATTGACGAGCAAGATCCTTCCGCCTTGATAGAGAGTGCCCAGAGCATGGGGGGAGATCAGCACCAGACGACCCGGCATCCAGGAACCCGTATCGGCGACCAGATAACGAATCGCCCAGTTCTGGTCGTCGAAATAAAAGTCATTCACATGGCCGATTTCGCCATCCGACGCACCGAGTTTGTCTTCAAAAAGTTTTTTAACGCTTCGTAACATAGATCATACCTTTGTTAATGACTGGGTTGGCGACCTTCTCACCAGGGCGTTGATCAGCTCCGCAGTTCCTCCCGAAACTGGGTTCGTAATTTGCACGGCTAAATGCGAGTCCATCGCCGGCCAAGCCGTCTCCCTACAGAAGACTCGCACATTGGCGCTTTCGGTGATTTGTTTCAGCGTCGCACACACGGTAGTGGTTTCGCCGGCCTCGCGCGTTGGATCACCCGGCAACAGCACTAGCGCGCCGGAGTCGGCCTGCTTTGAAGGAAGCCAATGGTCGATCCATCGTATGGCCTCAACGGGCAGTTCTTGGCTCTGGCGGGTCACGAAGACGATCATATCCGCCCCGAGGGCGTCACGCGTGGCAGCCTCGAACAGTTGCGGTTCTCGCAACACATCAAACTTCCAGAGATGACAGATGAAGTGAAACAATTCGCCGTGATTGAACACCAACCTGTCAAAAAACTCCTTGGCGCGAATGCCGTCCGAATACTTGTCGTAGACCAGCACCACGCTGAACGCGGGGTCGGTTTTCAAGCGAAGTTGACCCGCGGTCGAAGGAGCGTTCGTGTTTCGCATGACAACATTTTCGCGCGAAGACTACCTCGGGAAAATCGGCTGCGGGTCTGATCCTCGGTTGCGAGCCCGTCGGGTAGGGCATCGGGAAATGTCCTATGCCGGACAGAACTGGAGTGTCGCTCTTGGGAAGCGGAGAGAAACAAAAGGAGACAACCGGGCTTGGGAATTCCAACCGCAGCGGCTCGACGCGATTACATCTGGGCCTCCACCCACTGCACGGCAAAGCGCGCCAGACTTGTCGCATCCCTCAATTGCAGCTTCTCTTTTAGATGCTCGCAGTAGGTCTGCACGGTCTTGATGCTCAAATGCAAGTCGTCCGCGATTTCTTTGGTCTTGCGGCCCTGGCCGAGTTGCTCGAGCACTTCCAGTTCGCGATCGCTCAGGCGTTCCACAGGTGAGACGCCTTTGGCGAAAGGACTATCGGCGACGTTATGGAGCATCTGTCGGGTCATGGTTTCGCTGAGATAAATCTCGCCGGCCAAGACTTGGCGAATCGCGTGCAAGAGCTTGGGCGGCGGCTCGTGCTTCATCAAGTAACCTCGCGCACCCGCGCGGAGCGACCGTTGAGCATAGACCTGTTCATCGTGCATCGAGTGCACCAGCACGGGCAATTTCGGATGGCGTACCTTGAGGTCCTTGATGAGCTCAATGCCGTTCTCGCGGCGAAGCGTAATGTCCACGATGACCAGATCGGGCTGGGTGGTTTCGATTAACTCCAGTGCACGGTGGATGCTTTCGGCCTGCGCACACACAATCAAATCTGCGGTCTCGTCGATCACCCGTGCCAGTCCTTCGCGCATGGTGGGGTGGTCATCAACCACCATGATGCGCGCGCTCTTCGGCGCGATGCCGAGTGAGCGCCGCCCCGATGTTGAGCCTGGTTTCCGTCCGGTCACGAGGTCCTCTCTTTCGGGAGGCCCAGTTGCGCGGGCAACACACAGGTGAGTACCGTGCCTTTGCGTGCATCCGGCTTGTGACTCAACTGGCCGCCGATTGTGCGGGCGCGATACTTCATGATTTCCAAACCCATGCCTCGCGTCTCTGGCAACATTTGAGGAAACCCTTGCCCGTTGTCTTTGACGCAGAGCGTCACCGCGTCGTCGGTTGCCGAAAGCGCGATGACTACCCGCGTGGCCTTGCCGTGCCGGATGGCGTTCTGCACGGACTCCTGGGCAATGCGGTACAAATGAATCGCGGTGGGGTTATCGTGGATCAGCACAGGTTTGGGGCATACAAACCGGCTGGGGACGCCATAAATGCCTTTGACCGTAACGGCCAACGCGCGCAGGGCGTGCATGAGACCAGTCGCTGCAAGTTCCACCGGGAACAACCCCCGAGCCAGGGAGCGCGCCTGATCCACAGCCTGATCGAGCAATTGCGTGATGCGGGCGCTGTCGACCGCTTCGGGTAGGGACTTCTGAACCAACCTTTCGTGTAACACGTGGTGGAGATACACAATGCCCCGCAAGTGCTGGGTCAATCCGTCGTGCAGGTCCTGTCCGATCCGTCGTTGTTCGCGCTCACTAATTTCCAGAATTTCCGCTTCCAGCCGTTTGCGCTCCCAGTATCCTTTCAAGGCTTCGGCTACGCCGTTAATCAGTTTTCTTTCTTCGACCAGGAAAGGGCCCTCTGCCGCCGAGGGGCGCTCCACCAAATAGACGACCTCAACCATGCCTTTTCGACCATCCGTCGCCGTGAACTCGGCTTTCTGACTCCAACGGGAGGAACGAAAGTTGGGCGTCTTGAACTCCACCTCGCCCAACTGCACCCGGGCTGCGGCGATTTCTGGGTATTGCCAGGCTGGAGGCAAAAGCGACGTGATTTCCTCCATTAACGTCAGCGTTGACTTTTCCTCCATTTGCGCCAGGTGCGCCACACTGTACATCACGGTGAGTTCCTTGACGCGCTCACTCAGTTGGCGAACGAGCCGACCACGCTCGGACTCAGCTCGTTTCCGGTCCGCGATGTCATGCCCCACTGCCGAAACACCGACGAGTGCCCCGTGTGCATCCTTGATTGGCGAGACAGTGAGAGCGATGTCCACCAGTCTGCCGTCCTTGGCCAAACGCTGCGTCTCATAATGGTCCACGCCCTCACCACGCCGGACCTTTTGAAAGATCTTCGCTTCCTCCCCCGCTTGGTGCGATGGGATCAGCATGCTGATCGATTTTCCGATAGCCTCTGCAGCGGAGTAGCCATAGAGCCGCTCCGCACCCTGATTCCAACTGTCTATGATACCCTTCTGCGTGTAGCTGATGATGGCGTCGTTACTAGATTCAACAATGGCCGCGAGTCGGGCTTTGTCGGCGGAACTGCTAACTTGCTTCGATGTATCAATGGACCTTCCGCCAGAACGGCGACCAGCTTGCGTGCCGGACGCACGGTGTCGGCGCTGTAAAACAGTTTGTAGGCTTGTCATGGCAGAGTCATCCAAGACAAAGCGTAATCAACGCTTGCGTACTCGGAAAGGCGATTCCGGCAGGCGTTGTCAGCAAGCCAGACAAACTAACTCCGCGAAGGCGCCCTATGTCGCAAAGCTCCAGTCGGCTCGGCGGAAGCGTTGATGGCAAGGTTAATAACGTGCTTTTCACGATTCCTTGTGGGACAACGCAATTGCAGACTTGGTCCGGTCATAAGTTCCGGGAACTGAGCGGAAGCTGATCGCAAAACGATTCCAGCCGTTGATCGCTACCACCGCAGCGGTGAGGTTCACAATGTCCTTTTCCAAGAAATGCCGGTGCATGAGTTCATACACTTCATCTGGCACTTGCGACTTGGCCACCTGTGTAACCGCCTCGGTCCAGGCCAAGGCAGCGCGTTCCTGCTCCGTGAAGAACGGCGTTTCCCGCCAGGCGTTGAGAGCGTAAATGCGTTGTTCGGATTCGCCCTGGGCACGCGCGTCCTTCGTGTGCATGTCCAGACAATAGGCGCAGCCGTTAATTTGCGAGGCGCGGATTTTGATGAGTTCCAACAGAGTTGGATTCAACCCGCAACCGCGGACATAATCTTCGAAAGCCCGCATCGCTTTAAAGGCGTCGGGCGCGACCTGAGTGTATTCAAGACGTGATGTCATAATTCAAATTGCCTGTCTCTACCTGTCGCATGGCGAAGCGGGTTGGTCAGATATTGGGTAGCAAATCGAAGTATTCGTCGTCTTCGTTCTTGCCGCCCTCGCCCTGGCCCACGCTCTTTTCCGACTCGACGAACTCGATCCGTTCAATCCACTTAACCATCTTGTAGCCCAGTTGATTTTCAACGCGTAGCCGCAGTGGCGCGCCATACACCCCTGGCAACGGCTGTCCGTTCATGTGGGTTGCCAGCAGGCATTGTGGCTTGAGCGCATTCTCGATGGTCTGGGTATCGTAATACGCGCCGCCATAAAGAGCCTCGCCGAAGGAATAGAACACCACGGTCCGCGCTTCCGGTTTCGGGCGCACCAGGTCAATGAGGGTTTTCATCGGAATGCCTCCCCACTGCGCGATCCCGCTCCAGCCCTGAATGCAGTGGTGCATGGTGATCTGTTCTGTTTCTCCGAGTTTGGCAATATCACGGAGCGAGAGTTCAACTGGCCGCTCGACCAAGCCGCCCACCTTCAGGCGGTAGTCCCGGAAGCCACCTTCCGCTAAACTTCGCCAATCGCTTCTCGACGGTACCTTCCCGTTCGGCCAGAAGTGGGGCGAGATGTCGTCCGCCGTGTAGTGTTGTTGAGGAACCAACCGATTGAGGGTGAGCAACTGCATCGGATAAGTGACGAGTTTCAACGCGTGCTGGAGCCTTCGCGGGTGGTGCCAGGAAAGGTAGTGTGCCACCACCCAGAAGAGCACCACCACGCTAATACCAACGAAACCCAGAATCATTCCTCGGAGACTGAGATCGTCGATCCCCAACACGATGTGATTCATGTTACGCACAAAGCCGGTCATCGCCACCAGTGTCACATGCACTGCGATGAAGCCAACGAAGCTAAGCATAGTCAGGAAGTGGATCGAACGCGCGGATTGTCGGCCTCCAAAAAGACGCGCAAACCAAGGGAAACCATTCACTACCGCCGGCGACATGGCAATGCCCGTCAGAATGGCCAGGGGGCCGAATACGAAAACCACGGTGAAATAGGCGAGCTGTTGCAGCGGGTTATAGGCATAGAATCCATTTGGCTCGGGCGGCAGATGGAGCGTGGCATAATGAACCCAGGTGTCCCACGCGTGGCCGAACACGTGGGTCGAGGTGGGCACCAGTCTCCGCCACTGCTCGCTGACGAAAAGCATGGTGATAAAGAAGACGCCTGTGAGAATGAACCCATGCACGTTGATGAAGTGCCAGACGCGCGCAATTCCGATCGTGTGACGATATCCCGGTGTGCTAACCAATGGCGAGAGGTAGCGGGCGTCGTCTTTTGCCGTCCAGAGCCGGTCACGGGGAACTTCGAGCGGTGTCAGACGAATCCATTCCGTCCCCGGCGTGCAGTGATCGTTGAAATATAGACGGGGATGATCCATCAGGATGGATAGACCACTGCGGATCAGCATCATCACAAAGAAGAAATTCAAAAAGTGACAGAACCGCAACCAGAGCGGGAAGCCATGCGGACCTGCAAGATTGCGGACCGCCGGCTCAGGAGCGATGGCAGGCAGGCCCGTCACCGCGAACTCGATCCACGCCGCCGCAATCAACGACAGCACCACCACTCCACTCCCAACCAGAATGGAAGGCCGAATCCAGACGCGGAACCGACGATCTTCCGGATAATGAACGGCCTGGTGTGCGGCATCAAAAGTGATCATGACGACAACTCCTGGTCCACCAAATCGGCAAATTCGGGATGCCGTTTGATGAATGCGGCGACATACGAACAGCGGGGAATAATCCTCCAACGTCGTTGACGCGCCTCTTCCAGCGCGGCGCGGGCCAGCTTCGCGGCAATGCCTCGACCACGAAGTGCGTCTGGGACAAACGTGTGATCGAACACGACGCAGTCGCCCTTAAACGTGTAGCTGAGGAACGACGGAGACCCGTCACCGGGCTGGTCTTCAAAGCGCCGAAGGCTGACGTTATGCACAACAGGAAGCGGAGAACTCATAACGCCGCTCCCGATTCGGCAACCAGGGCTTGTTGAAAGTCTTTAATCAAGTCCTCGATATCCTCGATACCCACCGAGACACGCACCAGTCCGTCGCTGATGCCGGCGCGCTGGTGTTCGACAGGCGTCATGAGCCGATGAGAGGTTCGGCTGGGAACGCAGACGAGACTTTCCACGCCGCCCAGGCTCAAGGCGGGCATGACCACACGCAAGCGGCTTAAGAACTGGTCCACCTGCCGGGGATCGCGCAATTCGAAAGACAACATTCCGCCATAACTCCGCATCTGCCGCGCAGCGATGGCGTGATCGGAATGGTCCGGCAGGCCAGGATAATTTACGCGCGCCACGGCAGGATGCTTTTGCAGGAAACGTGCAAGGAGATTGGCATTGTCGTTGTGCTGCCGCATCCGTAGCGCAAGCGTTTTCAAGCCGCGTTCGAGTTGGTAGCACGAGTTCGCGTCCAACATGCCGCCGAAGTTCGTGGCACATTCAATAAGCCGGCGAATCACGCCAGTGGACGAAATGACAACGCCCGCGTTCACATCGCTGTGGCCATTGAGGTATTTCGTGGCGCTGTGAATGACAGCGTCGAATCCAAGCGGGATGGGATTCTGGTTGATCGGCGTGGCGAAAGTGTTGTCAATTACGGTCAGAACCCCGCACTCGCGACCAAGCTTGCCGATGGCAGCCAGGTCCACGCATTGCAACAGCGGGTTGGACGGCGACTCCACATAAATCAAGCGTGTATTGGGTCGGAGCGCCGCTGCGAATTCCTCCGCAGTGCGGTTGAAGGAAACTTCGACACCGAGGCGCAT
The DNA here is from genome assembly GCA_014860005.1 of Verrucomicrobiota bacterium. The sequence goes on from JACZKP010000110.1 coordinate 112,244, forward strand.
AAGCTCCTTCGTCACTAACTGATGCGTGCCGCCATAAAGGTCTGCCTGAAATGCGGCATGGTCGCCAGGTTTTAGATACGCCAAGAGCAGCGTCGTAATCGCCGCCATGCCCGAGCCGAACACCAGCGCGTCTTCGCCTTGTTCCAGCGCAGCGAGTTTGCGGCAAATGACGCGCTGATTGGGCGTGTTGAAGTAGCGCGGATAGATGTTCGCGTTGGCCGCGTTTGGAAAAGCATAGGCGGTGGAGGTGTAAATGGGGCTGTTCGCACCACCGGTGCTTTCATCACGATGAGTGCCGGCATGGACGCTAAGAGTGGATGTGCCGAAATGGAGTGAATCAGCGTTCATGTCGTTTGGGAGTGCGCTTTTGGTTCTTGCACGTAGCGGATGATGGCTTCAGGAGAAACTCACGCAGCACCACCGCCTGGTTGTGCGCCTCGTCGTGTGCAGAATACACCAGAGTCACGGGCCCGCACTTCAGGGCGTCGCGCAAGGGCCGCATGGCCGCTTGCTGCACTTTCAGTTCGTCCCGGTAACGGCGCCGAAACTCCTCCCAGCGCTCTGGGTCATGCCCAAACCAGCACCGCAACGCATCGCTCGGCGCGACCTCCTTGAGCCAGCCGGCGAGGACCAGCGCTTCTTTTCGCACGCCGCGCGGCCAGAGCCGATCCACCAGAAAGCGCTCACCATCCTCTGGCGCGGCAGGTTCGTAGGCGCGTTTGATGTGAAGTTTCATGGTGGCGGATTCACCAATTCTTGAACTCGTTCAAATAGCATGGCGGGCTCGATGGTTCGTACGGCTCATCGTCCGCGGAGTTGGGTGAACTGGTTGATGGTGGCGGCGCAGCGTTATTCGGCGTCTCGGCAGTATTCGTTACCGCCCGAGCGACGGGTTTGACGTCGCTCCGAATCCGCTGGAGCATCCGCGCGGCCTCCTGCGGGTCGAAATCCTCATGGTATTGCTTCTTCACGCCCATCTTGCTGAGGTCGTAATGTCGGTCGGCTGTAATCCCGTGGCGCTTGAGGATCTGCGCCGCGCAATGAAGCGGGCAACCGTCGAGTGCAATGATGGGCCGACCGGATTTGGCCGTGCGCACCAGCGGCTTCACGTCGCCGCCCACACCCGCAATGCAGGACATCTCGGCGACTTTGAGCCGGTCCAATTTCAGCGCGATGTAATTCGCCATCTGCGCGGCGCTGGAAGCGCCGGAACAGGAGTAAACCAAGGGCGGCTTGTTCTCTTGGCTCATTTGAGTTCCTTGGGTTTCCGGCCCAACGCAAACTCCAGAATGGCGTCGGCATGAAGCCGGGTTGTGTCATACAGTGGCAAGGGCGTGTCGGCAGCCTGAATCAAGAGAGACAGTTCGGTGCATCCCAGGATGACGGCTTCCACTCCCTGGTGTTCCAAGTCTGTGAGCATGGTGCGCGCGGCAGCACGGGCGGCTGGTTCAACTCGGCCATGCGAAAGTTCCTCCCAAATAATCCGGTCGAGTTCCTGCCGCTGCAGGCCTTCCGGCACGCGCGTTTCGATGCCACCAGCGGCAAAATGTTTCTGAAAGAAGCCGAATTCCATGGTGGCTTTCGTTCCGAGCAATGCCACAGTTCGCCGTCCATCGCGTTCGAGGGCCGCAGCGGTGGCGTCCATGATGGTGAGGATCTCCAGCGGCGATGTACCGCGGATTTGGTCGTAAGCATTGTGCGGCGTATTGGCGAGAATCGCCGCGAACTCTGCGCCGGCAAGCTTCAACCGCTGCAGCGCGGTCAACAAAATCGCCGCCACGCCGTCCCAATCATTCTTCGCAAACAACGTAACGAGTTGTTGCAGGTTCAAGCTTTCGAGCGTGATTTCCGGAAAGTTCAATCCGCCCAGCTCCCGATTATATTCGCGGCAGAGAATCTGGTAGTAGTGGACCGTTGATTCCGGACTCAGGCCGCCGATCAAGCCGATGCGTTTCATGCCTCATCCCTTTTCGATTTGCGCACCCACGAGATTGCCGTACTCCGTCCAACTGCCGTCGTAGTTCTTCACGTTTTTCAACCCCAGCAGATATTTCAGCACGAACCAGGTGTGACTAGAGCGTTCACCGATCCGGCAATAAGCGATGGTGTCTTTGTTTGAATCCACCCCTCGTTGTTCCAGATAGATGTTGCGCAGTTCATCGGCGAGCTTGAACGTGCCATCCGGGTTGACTGCGGTGCTCCAGGGAACGCTTTTCGCGCCGGGAATATGGCCGCCGCGCTGGGCGGTTTCCGTCATGCCGGGCGGCGCGATGACTTTGCCCGTAAACTCGTCGGGGCTGCGCACGTCCACCAGATTCCACCGACCGCTGGCGACGGCATCGAACACTTGCGGCAAGCGTGCGCGGAGCGAAGCATCCGCGTCGGCAGCCTCATACCTGACCGGCGTTACGGTGGTTTTGTCCGTTGTCAGCGGTTTGTCGGATTCGTTCAACCATTTGACGCGTCCGCCGTTCATGAGCCGAACGTCGCGATGACCGTAAATCTTGAATAGCCAGAAGCCATAGGCTGCGAACCAGTTGTTGTTGTCGCCGTAACAAACGACGGTATCGGCGGGGGAAATGCCCGCTTCACCCAGCAGTGTTTCAAAAGCCGCCTTACTGATGATGTCCCGGCCAATTTGATCCTGCAGTTGCGTTTGCCAGTTGAATCCAATGGCGCCGGGAATGTGGCCGGCTTCGTAGGCTTTCGTGTCCACGTCGATTTCAACGAGCTTGATGCTGGGCTTTCCAAGGTTCGCTTTGACCCAATCGGTTGTAACGAGGACTTCGGGATTTGCGTAGTTGCTCATAATTCTAGGCTTCAGTCCCCGACGCCAGTTCGGGGATGTGTTTGACCATGCTGGAAACGTATTTGAAGATGTTGTCCGGAAAAATCATGACGCCGCATCCCACTCGGTCACGGGCGATAATTTGCAGCGCACCCTCCAGAATCAGCCCGGAACTGGGGCCGGCCAGCAAGCCCTCCGCACGGCACAACTCCAATGCCCGGCGATAGGCCAGCTCGAAATCAATTTCAAGGATGTCGTCCACCAATGCGCGATCGAATAGCTTGGAGACCTCCAACTGGCTGAGGTTGCGAAGGCCCGGCACGTCATGCCCTTCGCTCGGTTGCACGGCGACTACTTTGATGCCCGGCTTCTTCGTGCGCAGAAACTTGCTGACGCCCATAACCGTCCCGCAGGTGCCCAGAGAGGCAAACACATGCGTCACCTGTCCTTCAGTTTGCCGCCAGATTTCCGGTCCGGTGGTTTCAAAGTGAGCCTCCACGTTCTTGGCGTTCTCATACTGATTGGGCATCACATAGCGATTTGGCGATGCCTTGGCGTGCGTCTTGGCCAGGTTTATCGAGCCGTCACCCAGCCCGGGCGCAGGGCAGAGGGCATCGTTCATGACGTCCAGTTCCGCGCCGACAATCTTCAACAACACCTTTTTCTCCAGCGGAATTTTGTTCGGCACCACGGCCCGCATGTGCAAGCCACGAGCTTGAGCCATAGCCGCGAGGCTGATGCCCGTATTGCCGGAAGTAGGTTCGACAATGCCGCGCCCTTCGCCAAGCTCACCGCGTAGTTCAAGATCATGCAGCATCGCCCATGCGGCACGATCCTTGACTGAGCCAAACGGGTTAAACCATTCCAGCTTGGCCAGTAGTTCGAACTCCTTCGTTTCGTTGAGTCGGTTGATCCGAACAAGTGGCGAGGGATTCTCCACGCTCGGCAGCATCTCGAAGACAGTGTTGAAGACTCGTCGGCTCAGGTCGCCGCTGGGCGCTGAACCCGTCCAACGGGCGTAGACCGTCTCCTTCTCTGCCGGAGTACCCAATGTCGCAAGGCTCTCATCGCCGTCGGTATGCAGAGCTACATCATGCATGGCTACTTCAGGGCCAGCGCTCTGGGAAAGAGCACATTGTTTTCCTGGTGCACATGCTGATGCGTGTGCTTTTCAAGTTGCGCGAGTCCATCGTAGAGTGCGCGGAAAGTGTTGCAGGCCCACTCTGGCGGAGCGTAATTGTCAGTCAGCTCTTTGAAGCGCGCCAAGGCCGCACCGGCGTTTTCATGCTCGGATTCCAATTTGGCGAACGCAGCGTCAAGTTGCGTTCTCTGGCCCGATTCCAGTTTGCGGATGGCCGGAAAAACCACCTCGTCTTCCTCCTTGGTGTGCGCAACCATTTCGGCCTGGAACGCCTCGAACATTCGTCGCACTTCAAGAAGGCGTGGCTCGTGATCACCGTGTACGCCTGCCACCTTGCGGGTCATGAAATCCAGCCGTGGCAGCTCTTCGCGCAGGTACTCGTGATGCACCTGCTCAATATGATCACAAAGCTCCGTCAGGCTCATCGAATCCGGATTCACCTGAATCGAGTTCGGGGTGTCATCCAGTGCGGTCAGGAGGGCGACGACGGTTGCCGGATCAAGTCCCTTGGCTTGGCAGGCTTCCGCCAGCGGTTTCTTGCCGCCACAGCAGTAATCAATGCCGAGGTTTTCAAAAATGCGCGATCGCGCAGGCATGGCCCGGACGATTTCGCCAACAGTGGTCTGTGGAGTTATGCTTTTCATTGTCGCGTGTTCAGTGACTGCGTGGGCGCTTCGGTCACGAGGGTGATGCGAAGCGGCGTTCAGATTCATTGGAATAAAATACCAGCCTAAAGATGTATGTCAAATACAGCTTTAGCTTGCGCTGGTTTGGTATTTCGATAATCATGTTGAACCATGAGATTGAGCGCTTATTCCGATTACTCGATTCGAGTGCTGATGCAGACGGCACTGCGTCATCCAGAGCGAGTCACGGTGGATGAAGTTGCCGAGACGTTCGCCATTTCCCGCCACCATCTGGTCAAGGTGGTCCATGATCTTGGCCGCAGCGGCTATCTCGAAACGCACCGCGGGATCGGCGGCGGGTTCACGCTCGCGCAAACGCCCGAGGAGATTCGTCTGGGTGACATTGTGCGTCTCGGCGAGGAATCCGAGACGGTGATTGATTGCATGGACCGGAGCAGTCGCACTTGCCGGCTGCTACCCTGCTGCCGCTTGAAAGGCGTGCTGGATGAGGCGGCAGCCGCATTCTTTGCAGTCCTGGATGGATACACTCTTGCCGACTTGTTGAAACAACCCTCCAAGATGCGTGCAGTACTAAAACTTTGAGTCTATGAACTATCGAAAACTCTGGACCAGTTTGATTGTCGTCATCGTGGCTTCGTTTGCGGTTCTGATCTACTACGGGAGGGACCTTTACCATAAAATGCCTCCGCTTCCGGAAAGAGTGGTGGCGGAAGACGGTTCGGTGCTGTTCACCAAGCAAGAAATTTTGGACGGCCAGAACGTGTGGCAATCGGCTGGCGGACAACAGATGGGTTCTCTCTGGGGCCACGGAGCGTATGTCGCGCCGGATTGGTCGGCGGACTGGTTACATCGCGAATCGGTCTGGCTGTTGGAACATTGGGCAAACCAGCGGTTCGGCAAACCTTACGCGGAATTGCCGCCGCCCGAGCAGGCAGGATTGCGGGGAACCCTGCAGATGGAGCTTCGAACCAACACTCACGACCCGCAAACGGGGGATCTGACGGTATCCAAGACCCGGGCTGCTGCCATCAGGGCGGTAGCGGAGCATTACAAGAAACTGTTCAGTGACGACCCGGAGCTGGCGGAATTGAGGGAAGCCTATGCCATCCCTGGGAACGTGCTGCGAGACGACGAACGCCGGCATCAACTCACCGGGTTTTTCTTCTGGGCTTCATGGGCCTGCGCTGCAAACCGTCCCGGGGAGAACATTAGTTACACCCAGAACTGGCCGCCCGAACCGCTCGTGGCCAATGTGCCGACGGGCGCAAGCGTCATCTGGTCGGTCATCAGTTTCGTCCTGCTCCTGGCCGGCATTGGCGCCCTCGCGTGGTATTACGCTGTCCTGAAACACAAAGAAGACGAGCCGCACGATCAACCGGAGAAAGACCCGTTGCTGGGACTGCAGCCGACCCCCTCAATGCGCGCGACGTTGAAATACTTTTGGGTCGTGGCGGCATTGATCGTCGTGCAGGTCATCATGGGCGTGGTGACGGCGCACTATGGGGTCGAAGGCAGCGGCTTCTACGGCTTCCCGCTTGCCGAATGGCTGCCGTATTCGGTCACGCGAACGTGGCACACCCAGTTGGCCATTTTCTGGATCGCGACGGCCTGGCTGGCGACCGGATTGTTCATCGCTCCCGCGGTATCAGGATACGAACCAAAGTTTCAGCGTGCCGGGGTGAATTTTCTGTTCGTCTGTCTGCTGGTCATTGTGGTCGGCTCCATGTTCGGAACCTGGTATGGCACGCGCCAAAGGATGGGCTTCGAAATGAATTTCTGGTTTGGCCACCAGGGCTACGAATACGTGGACCTCGGGCGTTTCTGGCAACTGTTCCTGTTCATCGGCTTGTGGGTTTGGCTGCTGCTGATGGGCCGCGCCATGTGGCCGGCATTCAAAAAGCCGGGTGAGAATCGCCATCTGCTCGCGTTGTTCATGATCGCTTCGACAGCCATTGCGCTGTTCTACGGCGCCGGCCTGATGTGGGGACGCCAAACGCACTACGCGCTGGCGGAATACTGGCGCTGGTGGGTCGTGCATTTGTGGGTGGAAGGTTTCTTTGAAGTCTTCGCCACAGTGGTCATCGCCTTCTTGTTCACGCGCATGGGCCTGTTGCGCACGAGGACGGCCACGGCGGCGGTGCTGTTCTCGACGACCATCTTTCTGTCGGGTGGAATTCTGGGCACGTTCCACCACCTGTACTTCAGCGGCACTCCGATTGCCGTGATGGCGTTGGGAGCGACCTTCAGCGCCTTGGAGGTGGTGCCGCTGGTTCTCATCGGTTTCGAGGCGTACGAAAATCTCACCCTCTCGCGCGCGCGAAAATGGGTGTCGGCCTATCGCTGGCCGATCTACTGCTTCGTCGCCGTTGCCTTCTGGAATCTGGTGGGGGCCGGCCTTTTCGGCTTTCTCATCAACCCGCCCATTGCGCTCTACTACATGCAAGGTCTCAACACCACCGCAGTTCACGGGCATACGGCTTTGTTCGGTGTTTACGGCATGTTAGGCATTGGCCTGATGCTGTTCTGTCTCAAAGGGCTTACGGTTCACCGCACGTGGCGCACGCGGGCGCTCTCCTTCGCGTTCTGGTCCATTAACATTGGTCTTGCGCTCATGGTACTGTTGTCCGACCTGCCTCGCGGCCTCATGCAAACTGTGGCCAGCGTCAATGAAGGAATGTGGTGGGCGCGCTCGGCTGAATTCATGCAACAAGGGATCATGGAGACATTCCGCTGGCTGCGCGTCATCGGCGACACCATTTTTGGCATCGGCGTGGTGGTGCTCGGCTGGTTTGTTCTGGGCATCAAAACGGGCTGGTCGTTGACGGATAAGCCTGACGCTGTGGCGGAGCAATTTTCCGAAAGCGTTGCGTCGCAGGATCGAACTTAAATTCGATGAATTCCTGAATTCCTGTTCCATGCCTCGCGACCGATTATATCTCTTGAAACCCCATTTCATGGATGCGGGAAAAGGGCCGTATTTCTGTCCCGGCTGTGCGCAAATGGTGGGGCTGCTGGAGTTTTACCCTGCGCTCAAGGAACAACTGGAGGTGCGCTGGCTCGATTTCCCGCGACCGCGACCAGAGTTGATTGACCTGTTGGGCGAGGAAAATCAAAGCTGTCCCGTGCTGGTGCTGAAGGCTGCTCCAAATGATCCGTCCTCGACACCGGCGCTCCAACAGGCCAAGGGCCGTTGGTTCGTCGAGGGCGCGGAAGAAATCGCCTGTTATCTGGCGGACGCTCACGGCATCGGAATTCCGCACTGATGCCCACATCAAAATCCTCCGCCATCGCGCCCGAGCGGTGGGCGGGCTGCTACGCTTTGGCTGGAAGCGCCGAGATCACCGCGAGGTCTCGGAGGAATGTGGCTGCATGCGTATCAAGAATTCATGACAGAGTGCTGACGAACAGCCAGCACTCTGCGATTGGTCAACAGGTATCGGCGGTCAGTTCTTTTTCCGACCGAAATACCAAAAGACGGCGACACCACCAATGATGATGACCGCCCAGAGCATCCAACGGATGTAATGGTCTTCCATATTCGCTGTAAAATTTGATTTTCATAAACAAACTGAACTCTCGCCACACAACGCCGCTGAACCCGTCCTGCGAGTCCAAGCGTGAGTGCAACGAAACCGAAAAGAAAGAGGCTATACCTGACAGGGTGCTCTCGGATAAAGCGCCGTTCGATGTGAGAATTGCCAGGTTGTGAGAAGGTCGTATGGCGCAAAAGGGAGAAGCTGACCTGCGACCGGCTGGAAATCCCATCGCGAATAAGAGCAACCCGTGCCAAAGAAATCAGTGCCAGATCTCTTCGCGAACGAATTGTGGAATCCCGCCAGACGAAATTGATGCAACTGCGTCGCCAGAATCGGATCTGAAACGACAAACGCGGCTTCGACAGAAATGCTTTCGCGAAGCTGACCGCTCGGGGAAAGTCCGCTCGCTTCATGGCGGCCAAGAACACTCGATGGCAGCCACGTCAGCGTCAGCAGAATCAGACCAATTAGTTTCACGAAACGTTTCGCCATACGGGCAGATTACGCATTTGACCTTCGCGTGAATAGGCTTATCAGCTTTATAGCTTACTATCACCCTGATCGCAGGTGCTCCGCCGCCGGGCGCAGTTCACCATCCTCCATCTCGTAAGTCCGGTCGAACACATCCAGCGAACGATGGTCGTGGGTCACCACGATAACGGCCGAGCCACGTTCGTGGGCAACCTTCCGGAACAATTCCATCACTTGCCGTCCGCGATGGCTGTCGAGGGCCGCAGTGGGCTCATCGGCAAGAATCAGACTGGGCTGGTTGGCGAGCGCCCGGGCCACAGCGACGCGTTGTTGTTGTCCGCCTGAAAGCGCGTCCGGCAGATTGCTCGCGCGGTCGGCCACGCCGAGATAGTCGAGCAATTCCATGGCGCGGCTTCGGGCGGGCCGGGGCGGCGTGTCGTTGATCTCCAAAGCTACTGCGACGTTCTCAACCGCGCTGAGAAATGGGATGAGATTAGCTTTCTGGAAGACAAACCCCAGATGCCGCCGCCGGAAGGCACGCACATCCACCAGGGCGCGCGGACCTTCCATCACGGGCTCGCCTCCGAGAATGATGCGTCCGGCGGTGGGTGGGTTGATCAAGCCGATTGCGGTGAGAAAGGTGGATTTGCCCGCGCCACTCGGCCCAAGCAAAGCGACCACTTCTCCGCGAGCCAACCGGAGCGAAACATCCTTCATCGCGACGACCTCGGTGTTGCCCGCGCCGTAGATTTTCGTAAGGCCGAGAGCTTCGACAGCAGGCGAATGTGGAGCGGCGGTCATGACAGCACTTTGTTTGGTTCGACACGCATGGCCTTCCAAATGCCCAGCAAGCTGGCGAGCACGGAAATGAGCGCGACCACCACGGCCAGTCCCCACAGATCTTCTGGTGCGATCAATACCCGGCGCGGAAACCGGGGAAACACCCAGCCACCCACGACCCACGCGATTCCGTAGCCCAGCGCGCCTAAGAGCAACGCCTGTTGCAGGATGAGCCCGGCAATCATCGCGTTGCGCGCGCCCATGAGTTTGAGCATCGCGATGTCGTGAATTTTATCGAGCGTGAGCGTGTAGAGAATCAGCGCCATGATGATGGTGGAAATGATGACGAGCAGAGCGCGGAACAGGCCAATCTGCCGCCGCGCCTTGTCAATCATGCCATGAACCAGCAATTGTTCCTGACCATCGCGCGTGTGAACCGACACGTCCGGCCAGGCGGCCACGATGGCTGCGACCATCGCGGGATCAACGCCTTCAGCCACGCGCACGGTGATGGCGCTGACCATCGGCGGTCCGAGCGCCGGAATGCCGGATGACAGTCCACCGCCGCGTTCAAGCAACAGCGGTTGCACTTTTCCGATGTCCTGTCCGACCGCTCGTTGCACGCGCGCCGCGCGCTCCAGTCGAATGGTTTCGCCCGGGAGATCGAACTGAATCGCCTGCGCATCTCGCGTGGTGAAGAACGCGATTCCGTCACCGCCCGACGACACCATGCCTTTCGAGATCCCCACCACGGTGTAGGTGTCCTTGCCAAGGGCCAGCCTTTCGCCCAACTCCAGCCCGAGGGTGGCATCGGCGATCATTTCATAATGAGCCTGCCCCAAGGGCCGCCCGGCAGTCAGCGTCACCCACGCGCCATTGTCTTCGGGCCAAGCCAGACCGTGGACGTTCATGCGCAGTGGATTCTCCCGGTATTCGCGCTGAACGTTGTGGGAGACAAAGCTCCGCGCACTGACCACACCCGGCACGGCGCGCAGACGATATTCCAAATTCGCGGGCACGCGGGAAATCTCAGCGAACGGTCCGCGCGTGCCGCGTTGCACCACCCACAGGTCCGCCCCGATGCGGTCCACCACCACCAGCGCGTCGTCAATCATGCCCCGATAAATCCCGCTCATGCCCAACACCGTCATCAGCAGGAGACCGATGCCCACGGCCGTCAAGGCGAAGCGCCCGAGGTTGTGGCGAATGTCTTTGGCGGCGAGGTTCATTTTGCCTTCACGCGTTGACCCGATTTGAGTGGAGCTTGTTTTGGGTCGGCTGGGACGGCAACCCGCTCTCCGGCGGACAAGCCGTCGGTGACTTCCACCGTGTCACGCCCGCTCAGCCCCAGCGTCACGTCGCGCCACACCGCTCTGCCCCGCTCCGCAACCAACACGCCGGGTTTGCCTTCGCGCCATTGGAGAAATCGCTGTGGCAGGGTAAGCGCATCCTGCTTGCGGCCCGTCTCAATGAATACCTCGGCTCGCTGGCCGATGGTCCAGTTCGGCGGAAGCTCCCGCACCCGGACGTCCACGAGGAATTCGCGCGTCTCGCGGTCGGCTTCGCGTCCGAGCCGCGCGACTTCGCCCGGATAGGGTCTTTCCGGGTCAGAGCGGAACACAACACGGGCGGACTGGCCGGTGGTCAGTGCGCCGGCTGCGGTTTCGTCCACCCACGCGGACACCCAGAACTCGTTGGTCGAGACGAGCTGGAGCAGGGAGCTGCCCGGAACTACCACCCCGCCGGGATCGCGGTCGCGGCGCGTGACGAGACCGTCATACGGGCTGATAATCCGCGTGAAGGTCAGGCGCTCGTGCTGGTAGGCGAGAGTTTTCTCCGCCAGATTGATCTGTTGCTGCGCTTCGACCGTGGCTGCGCGGGCGCGCCGCAAATCGGATTCAGCGACGTGCAGTTGTTCAATGGCTTTATCCCGCTCCGCTTGCGAACTGACCTGTTGACTGACGAGTTCAGCGACGCGTTGATGATTCTGCCGTGCCTGTTGTTCCACAGCCTCGGCGCGGGCTTCGTCCACCCGCACGCGTTCGGCCGTTGCCTTGGCGCTGGCGAGAGTCGCGTCCGCCACCTCCACTTGGCGTCTAAGTTCCCCGTCATCCAGACGCACGAGCAACTGACCGGCGTTTACCTGGTCGCCCTGATCCACGAGCACTTCGGCGAGCCGCTCTTGAATGCGCGAACTGATGGTCGTCTTCACGCGCGCCTCCAGCGTGCCTGTTCCCATGACTTCGCCGATGACCATCCCCGGCTTCACTTCAAACATCTGCACCGGCGTCGCTGCGAATTTCACACGAAAAACCACGAATGCCAAAACCAAGGCCAGGGCCAGCCATTTGACGGGTTTGCGGATCGCGGCAGAAATGCGCGGTGAATTCATGGCGGCGGAATCGTGTGATTTGTCAATCCTCGTGGGCGCTGACAGAAGGAGCGGTTGTGCGGATTTCGGCGTGCCGCACTTTGCCGCCAAGATTCGCCGTCCACGCCATCAGGCCCGCTGCCACCACCGCGAGGACGAGTGCCGAGGAACTGCACCAACCTGCGACGGTTTTGCCGCGACAGAACCAAAGACCAACCAGCGCGGCGACACCCGCCGCCAGCGTCACGACGAGCGCGACCTTTGCTGCGTCCTCGTGCTGCTCGATGATGGGATCGGAGACGCCGGGCAAACCCTCGGCGATTTTTTCGGCCGGTTCGCCGGTAAGGAACGCAGGGATCGCCAGCACCGCAACGGTGACCAAGGCCGCGAAGCCGGTTTTCGTTAGCGACGCATTTCGCCGAAATACACTCCAGCCGAGGATGGCAAGGGCGAACATCAGTCCAACGACGGGGAAATGGTTCAGCATGAGGTGAAGATGTGCAGCATTCATAGGCTTTCGGTCTTGGTTTTAGTGGTTGTGCTCGGATGCAGCCTTTGCGGGTTGGACGGTTGCTTCCGTATGCCCATGAGCCTGAACGGCCCGCGTCGCAGTCATGTGGACCGCTTCGACGTAGTGGACGAATTCGACGTAGGCGGCGACGTATTCGCGCCCGGCCTCGACGTTATGTGCGGCGTGTTGCTTCTTCTGCACCGCGTCAGCAAAACGCTTCCGAATGCCGGCGGCAGTTTCGTCAGTTACGGCTTTGATCAGTGCGTCGGCCTTTCTGCTGTCCAGCGCGAGGTCCGCAGCCTCAATCGCCGGGTCGAGTTTCGTGCCGGCGGGCTTGAGTCCGGCGTAGGGCGCGCCTTCACCTTCCCGATGAACTCGAACCAGTGTCTCGAAGAAAAACTGGTCGGCCAGTTCGCGCGCTTCCTTGCTTTGCGAACGCACAGCGAGCGCCCGGGTGAAGGCTGATTTTAATTCCGCCTCATGCTCGGGCTTGACCCATTTCAGCACGGGGGTGATTTCCTTTTTCTCGATCGCGGTTTTGGCGTCCACGATCACCGGTCCGTCCATCGTATCGCAATGGGCAGAGGCCGATGTGGCGGTAAAGAGCCAGGCGGCGGAGAATACGCCGGCGGCGATGAGCTGATTCATTTTGGTTTTCATGTCTGTTGTCCTTTCGTGGTTTGTTTGGTTTTCACAGGGAGGCCGCAGTCTTTAGCCGACAGCCTCGACAAATAGCTTCCAACCGGCTTCTGCGTGCGCACCGACGTCAAACTCGCCGCCGCTCATAGCCCAAAGGACGACTCCCGGTTGGATTAGGCCGAGGAACAGGATGGAAGCTGCTTCCGGATCAACGCCGGCGCGAATGCATCCTTCCCGCTGCCCGTCGCGAATAAATTGCTCCACCTGCCGCAGGTAGCCCTGAATGATTTCGTACATCCGGCGACGGTGTGCAATGCGGCCATGAAGCAGTTCCTCGGAAAAGACCACGCGCGGGATCGCTGAGTTGTGGCGAACGAGTTCCACGTGGCGCGTCAGCAGGCCATGCAAAAGATCCAGCGCGTTGCCGCCATCAGTCTTCGACTTCGCCACGTTGGCTTCCATGCGGGCGGCGATCAAATCCAGGACGGTGTCGAGCACGCGATCCTTGTCAGGGTAATGCCTATAAAGACCTGAAGGCACCACGCCGACAGCCTTGGCGACGCGCGCAATACTCAAGCCCCGCAACCCGTGGCGCTCAACGACACCGAGCGCCGCTCGGGCGATCTGTTCCTGCCGGACTTCAGTCCTGGTTTTCCTGGCTCGCATACGGATTCAAATTGTGAATTGGCGTTCACAATATGCAGCAACCCGCTCCTGATGGTTTTGATGTAAGTCAAAGTTCGAACGAATTATTCAAGCCTACGGCGACTGCCAAAGCATGCGGTTGAATCAGTGTTTGCGTCGGTTGACGTCGCAACTTGCCTCCGGACAGGCCCGCTTGCAGCGGTTTTGCTCAATCGGCAGTTTACTGCCGCAAATGAAAGCGAGCCCCAACACGAGAATCAGGTCCAATCGCTCTGCATTCGAGCCGACGCGCTGCTGTTAACCAAGACAACGGGACAAGGAGCGAGGTCAATAATGTCATCGCTCACGCTCCCCAGGATCCAACGGCCCAAGGGATTCTTGGGCTGACGACCAAGAACAATCATGTTCACATTCATCTTCTCGGCAAGTCGGAGAATCTCGATCTCAGGCAAGCCGTCTCGTACGACGCAAGTGAACGGAACACCTTCAGCGGTGTGAGAATTGGCCAACGTATTGATTCTCTCCACTGCCCGGCGTCGCGCCTCCCGTCGCACCTTCTGCTTGGTGACCAGGTTCACAAATCCGCCAGTGTATATTGGATCAACGACGTGGAGCAGCAGGATTGACGCATGCACTTGCTTCGCCCAGACGAGTGCGTGTTCCACCGCTTTGAGGGATGCGGGCAGGAAGTCAACCGCCACGAGGATTGCCGGCGTTGGTCGCAGGGAAGAACCCTTGCGTGGCTTTGTTCTGCAATCCCGCCGGAAATCTGACCGGTTGGCGTGCCGAACATTGGTTTCAGTCACAGCAACACCACGAGAGTCGCCAATGCCAAGGTTAGCGCTTTCGCTCAATTGGATCGTCTTCATAGATTTTGTGTGGTTGTTGGCGTGTTGTTGATGAAGTTCTGGTACTCTTCGGGCCATCCATGCATGCCCGCAGACGCAGGAATCACCGTCGGTAATTCTGTGTCAGCGTCCGTTTTTTCATCGGTCAGGGCCTCGTTATGAGATGCGATTCTCAATGGAGCATCATAGCGCTTTTGCAGCATGCGCAGGTACGGTTCATAATGCTGACCGATATAGCGGCAGTAGGCGTCGTTACCGCAAATCCGCTTCAACTTCGCTTCGGTGGTTTCGGCTGTGAGCGGTGGCGCGAAAGTGGCGTAAAACCGCCGGTTTGAAAATCCGATCGCGGCGGCGCGAAAATCTCGGGTGACTGGTCGGGTGGGTTCATTGATTTTCCCGGTCTTTCATCCGATAGCTCGAACCCTCGATGACGATGGTTTGGGCGTGGTGCAGAAGCCGGTCCAGAACCGCGGAGGCGATGGTGCTGTCGTTGTTGAAAATCGAAGGCCATTGCTTGAAGGGCTTGTTGGTCGTCAGGACGATCGAGCCTTGTTCGTAGCGCTGGCTGATGACCTGGAAGAGGAGATCGGCGCCGTGTTGGTCGATGGGAAGATAACCGATCTCATCGAGGGTCAGGAGCTCCGGCCGCAGATAGGTTTTGAGCTGGCGTTTGAGCTGGCCGCGCTTCTGCGCGGCCGCCAGATCGTTGATGACACTGATGGCGTTGGCGAAGAGGACCGAGGCGCCTTGCTGACAGGCCGCGTAGCCCAGGGCGGTGGCCAGATGGGTTTTCCCAAGGCCCACATTTCCCAGGAGCACCACATTAGATTTCTCTTTGAGGAACTCCATGCGGAAGAGGTCCTGCACCGCCATGCGGTTGATTTTCTTGGGCCAGTCCCAGCGGAACTGTTCCAGCGTTTTGAGCACCGGGAAACGGGCGGCCTTGATGCGCCGTTCGATGACGCGTTGGCGGCGCTCGTGGTATTCCCCTTCCATGATCCGGCGGAGGTATTCGACGTGGTCCCATTGGTGTTGGGCGGCTTGCTGGGCCAGTTCCCCGTGATGGTTTTGCACGAAGGGCAGTTTCAGATATTCCAGGTGTTGCTGGAGCAGTGAGGGGTTGGATTTCATGATTTTGAGTCGTACGGGGTCAGATCGGCCGGGGGCAGTTCCAGGTCCAGGAGATCCTGGCGCCGGGTCAGGTGCAGGGCGCCGGGTGGAGTGGCCGGCCGGGCCCGTTGTTCCAGGATGTTGGCGATGTATTCGCAGCCGAAGGCCTCGAAGCTCAGGGCGTCCTGCAACGCGCGCTCAACTTTGGCGGGGCCGTAAATCTCGCTCAAGGCCACGATCTGCCGGATATGATGCGGGCTGTTGAGGCGCTTTTCCTCCAGCTTGCGGGCATAGGCTTCGGCCTGCGGACTGAGCGCCAGGAAAGTCAACAACACCGTCTGGTCGCGCGAGCGCTTGCGCTGGGTCTCCAGTTCCTTGATGTGGTCGGGATTGCGGATCTTCTGCCGCCGATCATAGCTGCGCGCATGAGTGGCGATGAGCTTTTCATGGTGAAAGAGCAGCACTTGATCGGGATAAAGCTTGAGGGTCAGTTTTTGCGACGCGTAAAGGTGGGGCACGGTATAGCGATTGGTGTCGAAGACGACGCAGCAACAGCCATTGGCCGAGACCGGACGGACCACGGCGCAGTCGTACGGCAGAACCGGCAGCGGTTTGAGCCGGGGTTTTTCCTCGGCAAACAGGTCGATGGGTTTGCGGTGGGTTTCCCCGTGGATGCGGACGTTGGCGACCGTGTCGCGCCAGGTGCTGGCGGCGGGATTAATTGCGGCAAAGGAGGCGGGGTTCAGGCCGGCCAGGAAGTTTTTCTTCACGTAACCAACCCCGTTTTCCACGCGCCCTTTTTCATTCGCGCGGCGCACGTTGCAGGCGACCGGCTCGAAGCCGTAATGAGCGGCCAGATCAAGGTAACGCGGATGGAAGACCGGTCGTTGCCCGAAGGGATGGCTCAAGACCCCGACCTTGAGGTTGTCGATCATGACCCGGGCCGGAACCGATTGAAAAAACTCGAAGGCATGCCGATGACAGGCTAGGAACTGTTCCATGCTCTCGGCCAAGGTGAACTCCAGATACATCATGCGGCTGTAACAAAGGACCATCACAAAGAACGAGAGCCGCCGGTGCGTCGAACCGACCGGCACCGAACCGAAGCTGCCCCAGTCCACCTGCGCGCAGTCTCCCGGAGCAAAGTCGAGCATCAGATGCGCGGGCTTGCGCACGGGCCGGACCTGCCGGACGAAGTCTTTGAGGATGCTGTAGCCGCCGGCGTAGCCCTGCGGCTGTAATTGCTGGAGGATCTGCTGCGCGGTATAGGGATGACGCTCGAGCAGATTTTTGATTTGGGCTTTGAAGGCGTCGAGCTTGCTGGCCCGGCGCTTTCCCTGCCGTTGCTGGTAAGTCGCCCGCTTGATCCAGGTGGCCACCGTTTTGGGATCGAGGTCCAGTTGCGCGGCGATCTGGGAGACCTTCAAGCCCTGTTCGTCCCGGAGTTGCCGCAGCCGGCAGAACGTTTCGTAATTGATCACTGCCCACCTCCTGCCAACACGCGGCGCAAGATGGTAGCGGCCGATTGCGCTTCGCCGGAGCGGGGCCCGCTCGCCTCGGGGGCCGCCTGCGGCAACTCCGGCAGCGACAACACCTGGTAGAGCGGTTTGCGATACGCGATGAGGTCGGCCTGGATCAATTGCTGTCGTGCCGCCGCCAGACTCAGCTGATCCAGGGTCAGGCGCCGGCCAATGGCGGCATCGGAATAGAAGCTCAGGCCCTGAGCGTCAGCCACGGTGATCAGGAAGAGATAGAGCGTCCAGGCGGCATGGCTGGCCCGGGCCAGATACTCATGGCGGACCAGCCGATGGTCCACCCAACTGAAGCTCGGGGGAATGTGGCGCAGCCGTTGGGGCTGCAGCAGGTGTTTGTTGATCATGATCGGGATTGGTTTGAGTGGTTTGCGGGCTTACAAAGCCCAGAATGTTCCGCCCTCGAAGTAACAGTTGGCGCGCGGTGGATGCGATCTCCTCTTGTAACGTACTGCCCGTCACCATGGAGATAAGCCCAACAAAAGCAGGATCTTGCGTCAGGCACTCCTCTTGTAACGTACGGGGCAGTCCTCGCGGTACGTTACAAGAGGAGTGACCGGGGTTAGCTGATTGATTATCAGCCGCTTGACCCTTCCGAGATGAGAGGGGTTGCTTGCGCCAGTAGCCGGGATGGAGCTTCCGCCAGGCCTGGACCCGCTCCACGGCGCGCGGGCCGCGGAAGTAATCGCCATTGCCGTTTTTGCGGAGCCAGCGGCGCTGGCTGGCGAGCTTGCTGGCCTGCTGACATTCCGGGCCCGAACAATACCGCTGCCGATCCGCCGTGCGCGGATCAGGAAGAAAAAACGTGCTGCAATGACGGCATTTACGCCGGGTTTTAGAGCGGCTCATAACGAGCCGAAACTGCGAAGAATACAGGAGTCAAGAAGACGGAAAAGCAGACCGCCAAGAAGATGAAGTCAGAAGAAGGAAGAAGAACTTTTAGTGGGAAGGGAGCGAAGAAAATGCCCCGGAAGAAAACGGAATTTCAAACCGCTTGTTCTCCACCACTTTCATTTCGCCGCTGACATTCGGCGAGGAGCTCGCGAATCATTTTGAGGAAAGCGGGCACATCAATCGGCTTTTCGATCAGTCCCTCCACCCCAAGCGTCACCGCCTGCTCCCGTTGTCCCCATTCCGCCGTAATGACGATGGTCGGCACAAACGGGTTTGTGATCGTCATCATCTCAAAAACCTTCCAGCCGTTGTCCGCACCGAGATTGATGTCGAGCACGACCAGATCAATCGGTTTGGAGTTAAAGTCCTCCATTGCTTCAATGGCATCTCGCGCAGGATAGACTTCGTAATCTTCCGCCTCCAGCAGCTTCGTCAGCGACTCAAGCACCGAACGATCGTCATCAACTACCAGTATTCTAGGTTTCATAAGCATCAAAACGTTTTAGGTTGGTTGTGGGAGCAACTAACTCGTGCCGCGTGGCACTAAAATCTTTGCACTTTGGAAATGCCCTGAGCCCATGTCTCAATGAAAGTCGCGACGGAGTGTGCCAATTCCTGCGCCGATGGCGCTGTCGAACTCGGCTCAGAACTTCATGCCGATCTTTGCAAAGTTCGCCATGCTCAGGGATGCAAATCACCGGGCATTCCACTCTGTGCAGAATGCGCTCAGTGCCGACGTCAATCCGCCCCTGATTGGTCCACAGTCGCGCTGGCACGGCGAGCACGACCAGATCAGCATTGAGTTCCCGAGCCCAGCGAGTGGTCGCATAGAACAGTGGAAATCCCGGGCTGATCCGTATGCGACCGCGCATAGGGTTCGGAACCACTTCTTCGGCTAACTTTGCCAGTTCCTTCTTGATGGCCTGGGTTTGCAGCCGCTTCGCCTCACGGTGACTGACAATCCGTGAGCCGTCAGGATTCCGCAGAAGTTCATCAACACCCAACAAATCGAGCTTGGCTCCGAATCGCTCCGCCACCGCAACTGCGTTCTCCACCTGCCGCCGCGCATGCAACGAGAGCTTGATCGGAGCCAGAACCCGACGTATTGGGAACGCGCCTTCGCTTGCAGACGGGCGCCCGGCAACCGACTGGAGTGATTCGGGAATGCAAATCACCGGGCACGGCGAGGCTCGCAGAGTTCTCTCAACATCACCCCGCAAAAAGAGCGACATCACTCCTGAGCCACGGTGTGCAACCAAACTGAGCCAATCCACCCCAAGCTCCATCGCCAGGCGGCGCACTTCACTTGCGGGATCCGATCCCGAAGGTGTGACCGAATGAATCTCAGCGTCGTTCTTTGCGAATCGCCGGACGAAGCTGAGAGATTGCCCTCCTGCATCCTCTGAACCAACAATCGCAAGCCAACGTTCCCCGATCTTGGGGGACTTGATCCGTAGCTCCATCCGAGGGGCTCTGGTGGCGGTCAGCGCTATTTCAAACGCTGCCCCTCGGTTGGTGGGTTCGATGTGGGTTGGCAAAATCATGTCTGGTTTCCAGTTGGAGGCGACTCAACGCAGAGTCGCGATGTAATCCGATTTCCGATAAACGCGCTCCCTCAAGGATTCCCCAAGCAACGTATCAATCCCATCCAACAGGGCTGAAGATTGCACCGGGTGTTTCAACACCAGGTCCGCCATCAACGATGTGTCGTGATCCAGTTCGGTGTCGGCATCGCAGGTGAGAATCAACGGGAGGAATGGATCCACATCCGTCAAAGCCGCCAGCGTTCTCGATTTTCGCGAGACAACATCTTTCGCGTCGAAGGGAGTTCGGAAATCCAGGACAATGACGCTGACCGGATTTGCCAGCAACGCACTTTCGGCACTGCGTCCATTCTCGGCGAGCAGGACGTTGAAGTCCGCCGCTTGCAGCATCTCACCCAATGCCTCGCGAGCGGAGGGATCATCGCTCACCAGGAGTATTCGTTTATTTGCGTATTGGTATTTCATAAGCTTGAGGTTGTTAAATGTGTGTCAAAGCCCGGAAGAAGCTGGCCGCTCCGGCCCTTCGCGATCCGCGACCGACCACTCTCGGGCCGTGCCCGGGACGCGTAGTGATCCTGAATCCGAACGGGCCGAATCGCGCGGTTTCACAACCGGACGGTTCAACTGCTCCCAGGTTGCCCTTCGTGTTGGTACTCACATCGTCCGGCGTCTCCGGTCTTGGATGGGTGCATGGTGATTTCATAAGCGTTCTCTGGTAAATCCGGCTCGTCCGTTGAGTCCGGGATCGATTCGATTCTCTCTTTAGCTGGGTTCATGCCAGTAGAATTTCGCACTGGTTTGCTCGCGTTTTGCGGGGAAATCCAACATGCTCGATCCTCAAGGGCGCACGAAGCGGTCGAATTGAATTCGCTACCGGACGGAATTGTTTCGGCGCGAACCATGGAAATTCGTTGCAATCGACGTGCGGAGGCCGCAACAAGCCGTTGCTTACGAAGTTCGGGAGAACGGTTTGGAAGATTGGCGGACGCGCGATGCAGTCGCCTGACGTTCCAGCAACCGTCGCCAGCCTGTAGTGAATGTTGGTTGACCTACGGAATGAACTCGCGAATCAGAGCGACTTGATTCAGAATCCGTCCATGGCTTGGACCTGTTTGATCATCGCTGGAATTCTTGAAATAGGTTGGGCCATTGGCCTGAAATACACGGAAGGCTTCTCCCGTTTGTGGCCGAGCGTCGCCACACTGTGCGCCATGATCGCCAGCATTGCGCTGCTGTCCGTGGCGCTGAAGACCATCCCTGTCGGTACCGGCTACGCTGTGTGGACGGGGATTGGGGCGGCAGGCACGGCCATAATCGGGATGGCGTTCCTGGGCGAATCGCGCGAGGCGCTAAGGATACTGTGCATCCTGCTGATCATCGCGGGTGGCTTGGGCCTGAAGTTCGTCCCCGTGGCGAAGCTTTGATAATGCGCGATTATGTCCGGCACCCGAGCCGCACTCATGGACTTAATCACACTATGCCCTGTTCGAGCATGGCCTCGGCCACTTTGCGGAATCCGGCAATGTTGGCGCCGACCACATAGTTGACGAAGCCTTTCTGCTCGCCGAACCGCACACATTGACTGTGAATGGCCCGCATGATTTCCCGAAGTCGCCGGTCAACATCATCCCGCGTCCATTGCAGACGCATGCTGTTCTGAGTCATTTCGAGGCCGCTCACTGACACGCCGCCGGCATTAGCGGCTTTGCCCGGACCGAACAGGATTTTCCTGTCAACGAAAGCAGCGATGGCGTCATGGGTGCACGGCATATTCGCGCCTTCTGCGACGCAGATGCAACCGTGGCGCAGCAAGTCGGCCGCATCACGTCCGTCCAATTCGTTCTGCGTCGCACAGGGCAGAGCGATCTGGCATTTCACACCCCAGGGCCGTTTACCCGGATAATAATGACACTTGAATTTCTGCGCGTATTCCTTGATCCGTCCGCGGCGGATGTTTTTCAACTCTTTCACGAACGCGAGTTTTTCCTCGTCCAAACCATCCGGGTCGTGAATGAATCCGTCGGAGTCGGAAAGGGTGATGACTTTCGCACCCACCGCAATCGCCCGTTCCGCAGCGTATTGGGCCACATTGCCGGAGCCAGAGATCGCGATGACCTTTTTATTGATCGAATTGCCGCGCGTCCGGAGCATCTCTTCGACGAAGTAAATCAAACCATAGCCGGTGGCCTCCTCGCGAATTCGACTGCCGCCCCAATAAAGCCCCTTGCCGGTGAATGAGCCGTTGAATTCCGTGGTGAGTCGTTTGTATTGTCCGAAGAGGTAACCGATCTCCCGCGCACCCACTCCGATGTCCCCGCCCGGCACGTCCACATCATCGCCCAAGTGCCGATACATCTCACTCATGAACGCCTGACAGAAACGCATGACTTCTTCGTCCGTTTTGCCCTTGGGGTCAAAATCCGCGCCGCCCTTCGCCCCGCCCAGCGGCAGGGTGGTAAGGGCATTCTTAAGAACCTGCTCGAAGGCGAGGAACTTGAGCGTGCCCAATGTCACCGTTGGATGAAACCGAAGTCCGCCTTTGTAAGGGCCAATCGCACTGTTCATCTGGACCCGGTAGCCACGATTCACCTGCACCACTCCGTGACGATCCATCCATGAAACCCGGAACAAGATTGCCCGTTCTGGTTCCACGAGCCTCTCGACAATCCCGGCGGGTTGGCACTTCGGATTACTCTGAACAAAGGGCCAAATCGACGTGAGAACCTCAGCCACGGCTTGATGAAACTCCACCTCGGCAGGATGCCGCACTTTGAGGAGGTCCAGTGTCGTTGTCAGTCCTTTTGACGTTTTCATTGGCTGAAGCGGTTTGATGCCGCGGACAATCGTTTGCGCGAAGGGTGCTGCTTTACTCATGATTCGCTCCCTTCTCATGATGAATGTTTTGGTATTGCCCAGTCTGGTTGCTGCATTTCAGGTCATTCACAACAACCTTGGCCGGGCGGAACAATGCTTTTCCTTGAAGCCAGCCGCGCTGCCACACTTCAAGAATGACATGGTCCGGTTGCTTCGGTTCGGAGCGAACAGAAACCGCCTCATGATATTGTGGATCGAATGGTTGACCGAGATCGTCGCGGCTTGCGAAGCCATGCTGGTTGAGCACCTGTATCAACTGGCGCAGGGTCAACTGAACTCCCTCGCCCAAGCGATCTGCCGACGGCGCGGGATTGTTCATCAGTGCGCGTTCCAAATTGTCCACGACGGGAAGCAAATCCCGGACAAACGCGTTTCTCAGTTCCGCCGCACGGCGCTCACTCTCGCCCGAAGTGCGTTTTTTGAAATTGTCGAAGTCTGCGGCGAGCCGCAGGCAACGCTCTTTCCATTCCGCCAGTTCAGCGAGCAGCGGTGCATCCCCATTCCCGGAGGTCGGCAACCCCTGAGTTGCCGGAGACTCATTCGCCCCATGCACCACCGGTCCCAATTGGACTTCGCGGGCAACGATATCTGCCGGTATCATCTCTTTGTACATGACTCTTGTCGGTTTGCTTGAGGCTATTGCCCGCTCGGGTTGTTCCGTTCAAGCCGAGGTCAGGCGTGTATGGCCGACCGATGTTCGCGGACCCGACGAGCCAGCCGCGCTGTTTTTCGGCGGCGGAGCCGGCCTTCGATTTTTTCGGCCACCAGGTCTATCGCGGCCACCGGTTCGTGGGCGCTGTGTTCGGCGAACAGGTCATTGCCGGGGATTTCATAATGAACTCGCGCGCGGAACTGACGCGCCGAACGTTTGGGGCAAACCTTGTGCAACTGCACTCGTGCCCGTAGCGCCCGCGGAGCATACCGCCGCACCCGGCCAATCTTTCGGGTTACTGCATCATGCAGCTCGTCGGTGAGTTCAACGCCCTCGGTGCGGATTAGAATGTCCATGGCTTCCTCTTTCCATGCATTGACCTTTAGTTTTTTGGCTGCACGGCCAGCAAGCGGCGCAGCGGGGTTGTGGTTTGCTTTCATAGGCATTGGTTACAGGTGGCACGGCGTTCCAGCACCGTGCGAGATTGTCTCTTCCTTTAGCTGGCCTCGTGCCAGTGTAGTTTTCGCGCAAAGCTCGCGCATTTCACTCGAAGTGATCCCAGATACTCGATGTCGTCGGGCGTTTTCATTCCGGCACCGGTCCTTTTTGTTTCGTTCAGACGGTTGCCATCAGTAATTCGCCAATCATGTTGGAATAACAGAAGGGAATACAAAACGGCTTAGAACTCATGGACGCTGCGTGGAACACGCTTCGCACATGCTTTCGTCACCCTTCAATGCAGGCGAGTAGCAGTCTGGTCCAAGCGTGTAGAAGTTGGTGGCACAGAGTTGGCTAAGAACGGAAGCATCATGAGCGAAGTCGGAATCATTCTCGGTATCGTTGTCATCGTCGTAGTGGCCGTGGCAGACATCATCGTCAGGTTGCGGATAGCGCCACGCCGTCGGGACAAGTTCTTGGAAAACCTCTTGGAGAGCATGACCGAACCTGAACCGGCAGAGCGCATGTCGCAGGTAAACCGCGTCGCGACGGTGCTAGACGAGTCTCTCGTGGAAAACCTCCTCCGTCATTTCGAATTGTCCGCCACTTCACGGCATGTATTGGCTGCCCTGGCGCTCCGAACCGAAGGGATGAGTGAACCCGAAGTCGTGTCAGCTGTGAACCACCAGCTTGCACGCCAATGCGGCCGAGAGTTGCCCGCGACCGCGGTGCGAAAGATCGTTATGATATTGATGGGGGCCGATCTGACTACGATTCGGCAGGGAAGGCTTGAGATCACAAATGCAGGGCGTCATCTCCACACCATCCTTCAGGCGCGATCAACTTCTGCGGCGCCAGTCTCTGCTTTTGCGTCGCCCTGAGTCTGGCGATTCGCTAGACTCCCGTGCGGTTTATGCCTATGAGCGTCAAAACGCCATTCCGACTCACTGAACTTCTGGTCGGTGCCGCGATCGTTGTTGCGGCCCTGATTTGGGCGGAACGTGCAGCTTGGAGGCAGATAAGCACTTTGCGAGCAAAGGTGCAGGTGGAGCAGATTGAAGCCCTGGCTGCCGCTGATCGAACCGAGGTCGAGCGTTTCGTAAGTGAAACCGACGCCACCCTGACCCGGCTGCAAAGATTTCTGTTTTTGTCACTCTTGGGCTTGGTGGTTAGTGGCGGGATTGTGGTAGTGCTGATCTATCGCCGGATGATCGCCCCATTGCGCAGCAATCTGACCGAGAGCCGCGCCATCATCGAACGTCAGGAGAAACTGGCGTCGCTCGGTGTGTTCGCCACTGGCATTGCTCATGAGATCCGCAATCCGCTCACCGCCATCAAGGTTCGAGTGTTCAGCCTCAAGGCAAGTCACCGCCCCGGCACGTCCGACCACGAAGACCTGGAGGTGATCGAAAATGAAATCGACCGCTTGGAGCGAATCGTTCGTGATTTTCTACAATTTGCCCGACCGGCGGAACCGGATTTGCAGAGGATCTCAGCGGCGAAACTGCTTCGAGATGCAGCCCATTTGTTGACCTCCGATCTCGCGAAACGATCGGTCACGCTCAAACTGGATCTGGACGCCGAGGATACCGTGCGCGCGGACGCCGACAAGATGAAGCAGGTGCTGATCAATTTCATTCAGAATGCGGCGGACAGCATGGAGACCGGAGGGACGATTACTTTGCGAACTCGCTTGGACAAGCATTCGTTGCAAGGCCGCGCCGTTTCGGTAGTTGTTCTGGAAATCGCCGACACGGGAAGTGGAATCCCCCCTGACGTGCAAAAGCGTTTATTTGACCCGTTTTTTACCACCAAGGAAAGCGGCACCGGGTTGGGCCTGTGCATCGCCGCGCGGATTGTGGAAAAACACGGCGGTGTCATAAACTATCAAACTCAATTGAACCGCGGCACGACCTTTTGCATCGTGCTGCCACTCGCATCGGAAGATGAAAACAAATCCTAAAATCCTGCTCGTCGAGGACGACACGAACATCGCCACGGGCCTGCAAAAAGTGATGCGGGCGAACGGTTACGACGTCACTGCACTGAGCCGGGGCGACACCGGGTTGGAGCGAGCCCTCGGCGAGCCGTTCGATGTGGTCGTGACCGACTTGAAGTTGCCAGGTCTCGACGGACTCGAATTGGTGCGCCAGTTGCACCAAGCCAAACCCAAACTGCCCATCATCCTGATTACCGCTCATGGCACCACGGAGATCGCCATTGAGGCGACCAAGTGGGGGGCGTTCGATTATGTTCCCAAACCATTCGAGGTGGACGAATTGCTCGATCTCACCGCCAAAGCTTTGGAAAGCAGCCGGCTGATGTCGGAGCCGGTGGACATGGGCGAAGCGGCATCGAGTCGCACCGCTATTGTCGGCAAGAGCCGCGTCATGCAGAGCATTTACAAGGAAATTGGCCGGATCGCGGCGACTTCCGTCACCGTGCTGATTCGTGGCGACACCGGAACCGGAAAGGAGCTCATCGCGCGCGCCATTTACCAGCACAGCGACCGCGCTTCCGCTCCCTTCATCGCCATCAATTGCGCCGCCATCCCGGAGGCTCTGCTGGAAAGTGAACTGTTCGGTCATGAACGTGGCTCGTTTACCGGTGCAGACGCCCGGCGGATTGGTCGCTTTGAACAGGCCAACGGCGGCACAATTTTTCTCGACGAGATCGGCGACATGAACGCCAATTTGCAGGCCAAACTTTTGCGCGTACTCCAGGAGAAGACGGTCCAGCGCGTTGGCGGTCGGGAAAACGTTCCTGTTGACGTGCGGATCATCGCGGCCACCCACCGCGATCTGGAGGCGGCCATCCGTGAGCGATTGTTCCGCGAGGACCTGTTCTACCGGTTGAGTGTCGTCACCATCAAGTTGCCGCCGTTGAGTCAAAGGAGCGACGACATTCCCGATATGATTACATACTTCTTGCGGCGCTATGGCCCCGAAGCTGGCGTGCCCTCGCCCTCCATCACTCCGGAGGCGATCGCTTTTCTCCAGAGCCAGAACTGGCCTGGAAATGTTCGCGAACTGGAAAACACGGTACGCAAGGCCCTATTGTTCGCACGCGATTACACCATCGGTTTGGATCAGGTAAAAGAAATCGTGACCAAAGCCCGCCAGCCGGTGGCGACCTCACAGCAGACCCATGCAGCGTATGTCACAGAACTGATGGATCAGGTCGAGCGAGGCGAAGCCCAGAACGCCTTCGCAAAAATGCTGGCTGACCTCGAACCTGAGCTCTACTCGCAGGCCATCCAGCGTACGCACGGCAATCTGACAAAAGCCGCGCAGTGGCTCGGCGTTACTCGCCTGAAGATGCGCGAAAAGCTCAAGGAATTCGGCCTCCATCCAAAACTGGAGAATGAAAGCGAATAAGGCGGTAATTCGTTAAAGCATCTAAAGCATCTGAAACACTTGGATTTCCAACTAACGCTCATCCTGTATTCGTGGAGATTTAATGCGAAACGATTTTAGGGGAAGCGTAACTTGCGCTTGTTTCATCTCGAAGTTGAAACCTCAGCCCGGCTCGCGACCCGCCTGATGCCTGGGATCGAGTAGCTGGTCGAGTTCAATTTTGTCGAGTCCGACCATCTCCTTGGCTACTTCTCTCACGGTACGACCCGTTGCCAGTGCCACCTTGGCGATTTCGGAAGCCTTATCGTACCCGACTGTCGGCACGAGTGCGGTACACATCGCCAGACTCAGTTCAATGTTACCCTGACACCGGTCCACATCCGCCTCTAAACCGGCCACGCAACGCCGGGCGAACACGCGAGATGCGTTCGAAAGAAGTTCGATTGATTGGAGCAGATCGTAGCCGATGACCGGCATCATCGTGTTCAATTCGAAATTGCCCGAGGCCCCGCCGAACGTGATCACAGCGTCGTTTCCAATTACTTGCGCTCCCACTTGCATGACCATCTCGCACATCACGGGATTCACTTTGCCCGGCATGATCGACGATCCCGGCTGAGTCGCGGGCAGTTTCAGTTCCCCGAGACCAAGCCTTGGGCCGGAACCGAGCCAGCGAATATCGTTGGCAATCTTGATCAGGCCGACGGCAACAACTTTCAGCGCGCCACTTGCTTCCACGCAGGCGTCACGTGCCGCCTGTGCTTCGAAATGGTTGGGAGCTTCGCGCAGGGCCAAACCCGTCTCGTGCGAAAGTCCTTCTATCGCGCGCCGCGTGAACTCTGGATGCGTATTGATCCCGGTCCCGACCGCCGTACCGCCCAGCGCCAATTCCCCAAGATGAAATTCGACGTTTTTCAGCCGAGTCAAGCCATGTTCGATTTGGCTGGCGTACCCGCCGAATTCCTGTCCCAGCCGTATCGGCGTGGCATCCTGTAAATGCGTTCGCCCGATCTTGATGACTTCACGGAAATGCTGCGCCTTCTTGCAAAGCGCTTCTTGGAGCTCGCTCAACGCTGGACGCAACTGAAATACGATGCCTTCAAGAGCCGCAATGTGAATTGCCGAGGGAATGACATCGTTGCTGGATTGCCCGCGATTAACGTGGTCGTTGGGATGTACCAATTTGTCGCTTCTGCCACCGCCAAGTAATTCCGTCGCACGATGGGCTATCACCTCGTTGGCGTTCATGTTCGTTGACGTGCCTGAACCCGTCTGAAAAACGTCCACCACGAAGTGTGCGTCGAGCTTCCCCTCAACAACTTCTTGTGCCGCCGCTTGGATGGAGTCCGCAATGTTTGAGGGCAGCAAACCTAGCGCTGCATTGGACTTGGCCGCGTGTTTCTTGATCAAGCCGACCGCCCGGATGAATTGACGGGGAAAGCGGAGATTGCTGATGGGAAAATTTTCGACGGCGCGTGCGGTTTGTGCGCCGTAATAAGCCCCCACCGGTACGCGCATCTCGCCCATTGAATCGGATTCGATCCGAAATTCGCTGTTCATAGTCGGCTAAGTTGTCCGAACCTGCGCCCAACACGATCTATAATCTCATCCAGCGGTGCGGTTGATGATTCCTCCCAAATCAAACTCGCGAACTTTTTCCGGAACGATTCAATCACGGGGATCGTTTCGCGTTCATAGCTCGCAAATCGCTGCTGAATGACCTCCGCTCTGTCATCCTCCCGCTGGATCAGCTTTTTTCCGCAGCGGTCACATATTCCCGCCTGCTTCGCGGGGTTCGCGTAAACATGGTAGAGACCTGCGCATTTAATGCAGATGCGCCGCCCGCTGAGGCGCTTGATTGCGGTCTGCAAATCCAAAGTTAGAATCACAACAGCGCAGAGATCCAGATGCTGGCTTTTGAGCAACTGGAAAAATAATTCAATTTGCTCGCCACAGCGCGGAAATCCATCAAACAGGACGAGATCACCATCAACGCCTTCCAAGTGAGCGGAAATGACTTGGTTGACCAACTCCGACGCTACCAACTCTCCTGAATCAGTGTAGGGTTTGATTTGTTGGCCCAGCGGAGTCTGGAGTCCAACTTCCCGTTTAAGCAGATTGCCAGTTTCAATAACGGAGATGCGATTGACTGTCGCCAGCGATCTAACCAGCGTTGTTTTCCCGCTTCCCGGCGGCCCAAGCAGCACGCCTGCGCACCTGTTCTCTCTCATATCTCGCCTTACTTCCTTCGCCTCCACCAGGACATTGACAGGCGAATTCGACCACACACTTAAGCCCGCTTCACTGAAATTGTGCGCCAGGTCACGCGTCCAATCATCAGGTGGACGATTCAAGCCGTTTGACACTGTCGTACCGAAACGGACTCGCCCGCCTTCGTTCTCCCAGCGCTCGATGCCCCAGCGGGCATCAACGTCAGAGTTGAGCGCAAATGATTTCATGGTTTTAGTCTAGTTCAACGCGCAATACCCTGCATTCGATTTCTGTTCATAGAATCTTCAATGGTTTCGCACGCTGACTTCAGGCAACTGCGAGGATCTCATCAGCCTCTGGTCTTCTAATCCAACTGAGTGGCGAAGAAACGTTGAGCGTTTCCCAATTCTTTCCGTTCGATACAAACTTGGTCGCTGGAACAGACCGCGCGTCTTGAAGCCAACTTCGTCGGCGGAGCCAATGATTGAATCGTGGCTCCTCAATCAAGTCTTCAATCGTGCGCAGAAGCTCTTCAGGGTTCAGCGGCTTCTCCAGCAGCGCGCCTGCGCCAGCAGCCGATGCGATGGGAAACTGATCCGGCAAGCCCGTTATGATGATCATGGGAACGTATGGATTCGTTCGTGTGATGTTCTCGCATGTGGCCCAGCCGTCTTTGCCTGGCATACTGAGATCCAAAAGCACCAGATCAATCGGCTCCGAGAAGAACCGATCTACAGCCTCAAAACCGTCAGCGGCGAGCGCCACGTCGTAGTTAGCTTTTTTCAGGAGCTTCTTTAGTCCGTTTCGGATGGATGTATCATCATCCACAATTAGAATGCGCTTTTTCATGATTCGTTGGTGTTGAACAGGGTCCACCCGCGATCGGTCATCGCCGACTATTCCGCGGGTGGTGCGGGCGTGGTTGCGTTAACCTGGCAGCAGGCCGCTCGATGGCAGCCCCGACTCAGCCTTGTCGTGGCGGTTGAACGCAATCGCCTCGCGAAATTTTCAGTGCCTTGTCGAACCTTTTTGATTGAAACGCGGAGTCGTCGTGACAACTTCCTCACGCAGACGCTTGAGTATTGAATTCTTGATTATCGTCCACGGTTGCATCCGACCGCACCGCAACCATTCCAATGACTTGGTTTCTCTCCAACCGTTGCCGTTGGCGACAAGGCACTGCAGAAAACCTGGGCGATTCAATCGCTCATCGTACGGCAGCGCGAGTTGTTGATGCGCGCGAAGCACTGGTTTCCGTCTTTGAATTAAAGAGATGCTGGATTCGTGCCAAGGATCGAACGGTAAAGTCGCGCCGCGATTACTCGCGATCCCCTCAGAACAACATCAATCGCGAGTGCGGAGCCGGAACAATTTGTTTCGAGCGCGGTCGTGAAAGTCGCGGCAATCCGCGCGTTGAGATTGATCGTGTTCGATTCACCGGCGCAGTGACCAACGCACGGTTCTCCTTCGTTTCACGGGTTGCTGGTTCGTCCCCGTCCCCCTCTCGACCGCACCCGTTCTACTTCGCGAGCCAATACTGCTGCTTAACGGCGTCGCTCTTGCCCTTATCGTAGCCGGTCGCATAAGCCCCAGCCGGAGAAAGTCTCAGAGCGACAAATCCATTCATCAATCCATCCTCGACCCTCGCCTTGGCTGGGATGTCCGGTTTTGATCGCACACAGAATTCCGGTTTTGAAAACTACACGACACCGACCCAAAGCATCCTTGACACGCCTGACGCCGACATATAATCGAACCCGATTTCATCGCGTGGTCAGAGCGAGAACCAAGCCCTGGCCTGCTCGGGGGTCACCAGGTCCAAATAGTGATCGCGGATCATCTCTGGCGAATTCCCGCTCTCGTGCGCCACCAGATTGATGTCTTTGGTTTCCGCGAGCCGGTAACTGATATAACTGTGGCGGAAAGCGTTTTTCCGGTACGGTAGTCCGGCCCGATTGGCGGTGCGTTTCCAGACGTGATACAGGGAGTTCGCGTTGGTCCAGCGTTTGCCGACCCGATCCCGTTTCTCGTCCTGAGGATACGCCGCCAGCCGGCGCTTGAGGTTGTCAAAGATGGGCACGGCTCGTGGTTTCAACTTGGCGACGGCTTCGGTCACGTTGATGTAGCCGGTATCCTCGCTAATCAGCACCCACCACAACCGCACCAGTTCTTCCGTGCGGATTCCTGAAAACGCCTTGAGTTCGAGCGTCACCCGAATATCGGGTTCGGCCGCGGCCAGCAGCTTGGCCATTTCTTCCGGAAGATAAACCTCCTTGGGTTGCGCACTGGCCACGGCCTCTTCCTCGGTGGTGATGACGGGACGAGGATCGCTGAAGGCCGTGGTTGCCTTCGCGACGTGCGGCTGGCCTTCGGGCAGGTAGGCCTTTTCAACGGCAAAATTGAAGAAGGAGATGACCTTATCTCTGGCATTGTTTTTGTTCCGGGCGCGTCCGCCCAAAGCAGCCAGCCAATCATCAATCATGCGAATCTGCACCGCGTTCATCTGGATGGGAAAGGCCTCGACAAACGCTCCAATGAATCTTTTCACGTCGCGGAGATGGTGCTCTCCCACGCCTCGCCGCTGGAGATGGTCCAGATAACTGGCATACACCTGGGCGGTGGTTGCACCGGGAATGATGTGTCGGCCGTGAGCGTTAAAAAAATCCACCGCCTGCGGCAAAGACGCTCCATCCAAACGACGAAGCAATTCGGCCACGAGCCGCGCGGCGCCATCCACCTCCAGATTGCACGGCTGGAGGATTTTCTTTGCCTGGACGTAAATACGGCGTTCGGCCTGAGAAAGGTCGTCCACCTCCGAGCCGTTTTCCGCCAGGCGCCTGGCAATCAGCCGGCCCTTGATTTTGGCCTTTTGGAGGGTGGCAGCCCGCACAGATCGCCAACGCCCGGCTTCGTAATAGGCAATCTGATATGAATCATAGATTTTGACCGTTGGTTCCAATAAAAGTGGGTGACCATTAGTGCCCGGCGCTGCGGTGGACGTCTTTACCCTGACCTTTACGGGGCGATGATAGATGGGCAGTTTCACCGATTCAAACGTGGCAACAGCGACCGCTTTTCGACTTTTCATACGTATCCATTATAGTTTCGTGAACACTGAGCGAGGCAACCCAATGACTGTGCAAAACCGTTGCAAAGAAGCGGGAGATTCGAGATTTCCTAACAAAAGCGCCTTGAGCGAAGGGCAAGGATTCCTTGACGCCGGAGGGTGGAAAAAGCCAACGCCTGGGATGAGCAAAAATCGCCACCAAAAGCCGTTTTGCACAAAAATTTATGCTGCAAAACCGTTGCAAAAACTAGAAGACCTCCACATTCCCTCGGAAAAGTGGAGCGGGCGAAGGGAATCGAACCCTCGTGTGAAGCTTGGAAGGCTTCCGTTCTACCATTGAACTACACCCGCGTCCGAGTGCGGCTATCATACTGCCTGCGCTTGCATTGTCAAATCGCCACCCGGTATCTTCGCGCCGATGAACTCGCTGCTCCTCACCGGCGGGCGGGTGATAGACCCCGCCAATCGCCTTGATTCTTCCACCGACCTGTTGCTGCTCAATGGCAAAGTCGCCGCGCTGGGCGCGGATGCCGCGCGGCAGGCGCCGCCTGACGTTGAGCGCATGGACGCGCGCGGCCTGGTGGTTTGTCCGGGCTTGATTGATCTGCACGTCCATCTGCGCGAACCGGGCCAGACGCAAAAGGAAACCATCGCCACCGGCACCGCCGCGGCCGCGCGCGGCGGTTTTACGTCCATCGTTTGCATGCCCAACACCTCGCCCACAATTGACAATGCGGGCACGGTGGCCTTGATTCACGAACGCGCCGCCCAGCACGGTGTGGTAAACGTCTTCGTGGCGGGCGCCATCAGCCGGAACATCGCCGGCGAGGAACTGGCCTCCATCGGCTCGCTCAAGCGCGCGGGGGTGGTGGCGATCACCGACGACGGCCATTGCGTGCAGAACAACGAACTCATGCGCCGCGCGCTGGAGTACGCGAAAATGTTCGATCTGCCGGTGATGGATCATTGCCAGGACTACTCGCTGGTGACGAGCGGCGTGATGCACGAAGGCTACTGGAGTACCGCATTGGGATTGCAGGGCTGGCCGGCGGCGGGCGAGGAAATGATCGTGGCGCGCAACATCCTGCTGGCGGAACTGACCGGCGCGCATGTCCATTGCCAGCACCTGAGTGCGGCGGGCAGTGTGGCGTTGTTGCGCGAAGCCAGGAAGCGCGGTCTGCCGGTGTCGGGCGAGGCCTGTCCGCACCACTTCACGCTCACTGATTCGGCGGTGGCTGGCAGCGAGAAATTCTGGAGCACCGATGGCAAAGGGATTTATGGATTTGGTGAACGGGCGGAATTACCGGCGTGGCCGGCGTACGACACGAATTATAAGATGAATCCCCCGTTGCGCTCGGCGCGTGACCGGGAAGCCATTCTCGAAGGGCTGGCGGACGGGACGATTGAAGTGCTTTGCAGCGACCACGCTCCGCATTGTGGTTTCGAGAAAGAGGTCGAATTTGATTACGCGCCCTTTGGTATCACCGGCCTGGAAACTGAACTGACGCTTTCTCTGATGCAGCTCTATCACACCAAACGGCTCGGGCTGTCCGAAGTGATCGCCAAATTTACCTGTAATCCGGCGCGCCTGGTGCGGCTGGCGAAAGGCACGCTAAGTGTTGGTGCGGACGCAGATGTGACAGTATTCGATCCCGACCGGGAATGGGTGTTTGACAAGGGGCTGACGGCGAGCAAATCTTTCAACAACCCATTCTATGGCTGGTCACTCAAGGGCCGGGCGGTGGCAACCATTGTTGGCGGGGAGAAAGTTTGGGTTGAACAACGCGAACGGGTGACCGTCTAAAACTGGACCACACAAACAGACCAAACGACAAGACTATGAAAAGAATCGCAATCGCACTGTTATCAACGCTGGCGCTGCTGCAAGTCAGCGCCGCGGAAGGGGAATGGCTGACGGACCTGGCGAAAGCCAAACAAAAAGCCAAGGCAGAAAGCAAAATGATCCTCATGGACTTCACGGGTTCGGACTGGTGCCCGCCCTGCAAGGCGCTGCACAAGAACGTACTTTCGTCCAAGGAATTCACCGAATACGCCAAGAAGAATCTGGTGCTGGTGGAAGTGGATTTTCCGCGTAGCAAAGCCCAGAGTGCTGAACTGAAAAAAGCCAACAAAGCGCTGGCGACGCAATTCGGCATCAAGGCGTATCCGACCATCGTGGTGCTCGACAGCAACGGCAAGGAACTGAGCAAGAAGTCCGGTTATGGTGGGGAAAAGCCGGGGGCGTTCATCGCCGGAATCCAGGCGCTGAAGAAGAGTTGAGCTTCCAGCGGCATTCCTTTCAAAGAATTGCGCGGTCCTTCGGGGCCGCGCTTTTCATTTCAACCTGCAACCCGCAAGGCGCGGCAACGTGAATCCCCGGCCGACGCCTCGCTCCCTCGATGGAAATCTGCCGGTGAGTTTCGGCAAACGCCGGCACAGTTATTTCTCGTCGTGGCCACCGTTTCGCGCCAGATTCTGCGCCATGAAGAATTGGATTTATCCGGGCGCGTTGGGCCCGATCACACTGCCTGGTTCGCCGAACCAGACTGATGCCACTACGCGCGTCCGCAACTCTGCCAGCGATTCTCCCATCCAGCCCCGTGCCGCACGCGGGCGCTCCCGGAATTGTGAGGATCAAGCAGGATAAACCCCAGGCGGCGTCCATGATCTATCCGATCCGCAAAACTGAAGCGGCTTCGAGGCTCGACCTGTCGTGGGACAACCCGGCGTGGGCCGGCGCAGAGGTTCTGGAAGTCCGGCATTTTCGGCCGGAGGGCAGCGAGCACCGGCCGCACACCAGGGCGAGGCTGCTGTATGACGCGCACGGTTTGCACGGAATCTTTCAGGTCCATGATCGCTACGTGCGCTGCGTGCGGACGGAGTATCACAGCGAAGTGTGGAAGGACAGTTGCGTGGAGTTCTTTGCCGAACCGAAACGCGACGCGGGGTACTTCAATTTCGAGTTCAACTGCGGCGGCGCGTTCCTGTGCAGCCATATTGTGGACCCGACTCGGACGCCGAATGGCTTCGCCCAGTTTACCAAAGTGCCGGCGAATCTCGGCCGGTGGATTCAAGTGCGTGCTTCTTTGCCGCGGGTGGTGGACCCGGAAATCACCGGCCCGGTCGTCTGGACTTTACAGTTCCAAATTCCATTCAAGCTGTTTGAAATGTATGTCGGGCCACTCGGGGCGGTGGCGGGGCAGGCGTGGCGCGGGAATTTCTACAAGTGCGCGGATGACGGCTCCCATCCGCACTGGGGTTCGTGGTCGCCGGTGGACGAGTTCAATTTCCACCTGCCGCGCTGTTTCGGGACCCTGCGGTTCGAGTCATGATCCAAAAGCAAAACACCCAAGCAACCCGATTGGGTGCTTGGGTATTTGGGTGATTTCTTTTTGAGCCGCCTACTGCGCCTTTGCCGCGCTCGACCACTCGAAGGTAATCGTAATGTCGTCGCCGGTAGTGATGGACCCCAACACCGGAATTGTTATCTTCGGAGGTTGGACACCAAAGTCCGTCATCTTGAGCGAAGTCGAGCCGGTGACTTTCATCTTCCCCGCACGCTTCTCGATCACGACCGGCATCTGATTCGTCCGAGCCGCGCCTTTGATCGTCAACACCCCGGTGGCTTCAAACGTAAACTCTCCAGTGGAACCCGGAGCGGGTTTGGGTTTCAACTCGATGAGCTTATACTCAATCCGCTTGTGTTTCGGCTCATCCATGTGCTCCTGCATGACTTCGTCCATCCGTTTGGAGTAGCTCTTGAACGCTCGCACCGGCATGAACACCTCAACTCTTGGCCTGATTGCATTGGAGTTGGTGAGGGCAGACTCAGGGAATTCCGGCTCCACTTCCATAAAGCCTCCGAGCACGAGGCTTTCCATGGTCCAATCGTGAACACTGGAGGTGCCGGCTATTTTCGCCTTGCTGCCGGAAGGTTGGGCGTCAAATCGAACCAACTCTGTCTGCTCCGTCGGCCTGACGGACTCACTGGTTTCGGTGACTGGCGTCGAAACGGCTTCGGACGCAGGTTCAGTCGAGGAAAACACGTCCTCGAATTCGGCGGACGTGTCCTGACTTGGCCCAAACTTGAGGAATAGCACTAAGACGACCACCACCGTCATCACCGCCACAATGACCAGTGCTTTCCACGGTTTCGTTTTCATTTATCCCTCTACTTTCCCTGGCAGCGACCAGCCGGAGGCATCCTTCCTCCGAGTAACTGCAAGCCGAACTGGCCCACTACGACTTGGGCGCGCTGACCCAGTCGAACGTGATCTTGAGATCATCGCCGGTCTTGATCGTGGGCATTCCAAAAATGGTCGGGGCGGGCGGTTTGACGCCATACTCCGTCATTTTGAGCGCGGTGCTGCCGGTGACACGCATTTTACCGTCCTTCTTCTCGATCGTCACCGGCATGGTGGTCGTCTTCGTCGTGCCGTTGATGGTGAGTTCGCCAACGGCGTCAAATTGAAGCGCGCCCGTCGCGCCAGCGGCGGACGTGGGCTTCAGTTCGGTAAGCTTGTAGGAAATCCGCTTGTGCTTCGATTCGTTCATGTGTTCCTGCATGACCTCGTCCATTTTCTTGTAGGAACTCTTGAACGAGCGAACCGGCATGAAGATTTCCACCTTGGGCTTGGCCGCTTGCGCGTCGGTCAGTGCGGATTCAGGAAACTTGGCGTCCGCTTCCATGAAACCCCCGATGACGGCGGTTTCCATGGTCCAATCATGAATCGTTGAAGTGCCTTCCATCTTGGCCTTGCTGCCGGTGGGTTGCGCGTCGTAACGCACCGTGCCCGTGGCGGTGGCTGCCGGGGCCGCTTCGGCGGGAGCCGCCGGGGCCGCAGGCGTGGCGGGTGCCGTTGCCGCCGCAGGAACTGCTTCCGGGGTGGCCGGAGCGGCTGGCGTAGCAGCTTCCGGGGCCTCCGGGGTTTCGACGGTAGTCTCTTGGGTCGGCTTGCAGGCCAGCAGGAGCGTCAACGCGCAAAGGCTGGCGAGGGTTTTGACAGGCATTTTCATTTTCAGCGTGTTCGTTTTCATGGTTCGTTTGGGATTCGGTTTGCCCCGGGCCTTCAGGCCAGTTCAAACCATTCTTTCTTCAGTTCAATCCGTTGGCGTTTGGTGATGGCTTCGTTGGCCTTGATGGCCAGCACGGTGGCATTGAAGCCGTCCTGATAATTGGCGGCCGGGCGCCACTTCACTTCGCCGAGTTGCTGCGCCAGCGTGGCTTTGTCCACCGAACCGAAGGTGTCTTTGATGTCCTGCACCATCTCGGCGACTTCCGCGCAGTTGCCCAGGAACGACTCCAGCGCGTAGTAAAGCGTCGGAAACGGGAAGGCTGAATTGTCAGTGGCCTTGTCGTCCAGCGCGTCCTGTTTGGAGCCACCGGCAATGAGCGCGATGCCGGTTTCCTTGTAGAACGAATCCTTGCGGGCATAAACCTCCCAGCCCAGCAGCGGGGAATCCACCTCCTTGAACATCCACGCCTTGTTGTCGCGCATCATCACGGCGGCGTCGCTGCCGTAAAGGATCTCATGCTCCGAATCGAACGAGTTGGCCAGCGTGGAACTGTAGGCCAGGCGGACGTCGTTGGGATACTCGACCACGAGATGGAGCGTATCGGCCACGTCGCGGCCATCGTTCCAGAAATTGATCGAGCCAAAGCCAGTCACCGCCACCGCATCCGCGTTGATAAACCAACCCGCCTGGTCAATTTGATGAATGCCGACTTCGCCAGGCAGGCCGAGCGACGTGGCCTGACTCAACCGCCAGTTCAACGCCTTCTCGCGATCGACGTTCGGCGAGGTCGAGCGCCAGCTTTGCTTCTTGTGCCACTGGGCGCGGGCCATGATGAGTTTGCCGAGCGCGCCGGACCGGATGAACGGCAGCAGAAACAGGCGTTGCGGGTCCGAACGCATCTGCAAGCCGGGCTGGAACACCACCTCCGGATTGTTCTTGGCCGCCAAGGCGATGGCCCGCGCATCTTCGAGAGAAGTAGCCAGCGGCGCTTCGCAATACACATGCTTGCCTGCCTTCAAAGCCGCGATGGCCAAGTCCTTGTGCTGATGGGAAGGTGTGGCGATGACGACGGTCTGAATGTCCTTGTTATCAATGATCGCCTGGGCGTCCTCCACCTGCGCGGCGCCGGGCGCCTTGCTGGAACTGCGGCGCACCATGGCCGGGTAATTGTCGCAAATGGCAACGATCTCCGCCTGTTCGAGCCGGCCAAGCTGGTCCAGAATTTCCCGGCCCCAGACTCCCAAGCCGATGATCCCGACCTTGATTTTTGGACCGACGGGTTTCTTTTCCTCTTCGCCGGTGGCCTGCGCAAACAGCGGCACGCCGCCCAGCATCGTCATCAGCGTGGCAAAGGAGCCGCCCTTCAAAAAATCGCGGCGATTGAAGCCGGCGCTGTCCGTCTGCGGTACATTCATGTGGTTCATTGTGTTCTGCGCGTGGTGTTAATCGCTAAACCTATATTGTTGGAACATTACTATCTGTTGGCCGCAAGGCAAATTCCTTCACCTAACCCTTTTAGGGGATCACCGGGGCCGGCAGCCGGACTTCGCCCTTTTCCAGACCCAACGCCCATTTGATCCCGCCCAGAATGTGCTCCTGATATTGCCGGCTGATTTCGGGCGAATTCTTCCGCCCGCCGCCCCGCGCGTCCGTCCAGTCTGCGTCCCAAATATCCTCGCGATGGCCCAGCGACGTGTAGAAGACGCGGCCCGTGCCGTACTCCTTGATCCATGCGATGGGGTAATCGCCCGGCGTCTTGTTGTTGGGTTCTTTGTCGAG
Source organism: Verrucomicrobiota bacterium (assembly GCA_014860005.1). The sequence continues at coordinate 151,094 of JACZKP010000110.1, forward strand.
CGTCAGCAAACCGTGGACTTTGGTGCGGTCGAAATTCTTGAACAGATAAATCTCGTCAAACACCGTCCACGTGTCGCCGAGGTGGCGGCACGCGGCGCACGACTTGTCCTGGTTGATCGCCTCCACCTCCACCTGGGCGCCGTGGGATTTGAACGTTCCCCCGATCATCTCCACAAACGGCGGGTAATTATGGAACGTGTCCGTGGCCGAGTGCATGCCCACAAACCCTTTGCCGGATTTGATCCAGTCCATGAACGCTTCCTTGTCGGGCAGCGGCAACTCGCCGGTGGTGTTGGCAAAAATCACCGCATCGTATTTCTTGAGCGCGGCGGCGGTCATCTTTTCGGCGAGCACGGCTTTGATGGCCGCTTCATATTTCGCTTTGTCCGGCTTGCCATCCGCGCCGCGGTATTGCGGATCGTTGTTCTCCACGCGCGCGTATTCCACCGTGAAAATGCCGGTGCGTTTGGCCAGTTCACCGATCACCTTCTCCGCCGTGGGAATGGAACTGTGGCGGAAACCGGTGGTGGTGGTGACCACCAGCACATGCTTGGGAGTCTGGGCTGGGGCAAGGCTGACGCCAAACGAAGCGAGCCCCAGGCCGGCCAGGAGCAACGTGGTGACCAGACTGGGGCGCCCGAAACAGGGAATTAGATTTGTCTTCATAGAATTGATTGCTTGTGAAACCGACACGGTTCGGATGATGAGACATTCCCAGCCGCGAGGGAATTCAATTTTTGGCGTGGCGCGCGCCCGCCAACGGCCAGACTCCAGCAGCATTTCCGGTTGCTTCATGTGCGGCGTGGAACTTGAAGCGGCGGATCAACCGCAACCCTCGCGCAACAGTTTTGGCGTGGACACGCTGTAGCCCGATGGATACCGTCAACCCACTCCAATGAATGTGACGGCCAGAAACCAAACCGCCTGTAAATGAGAAGGGAAAAACGCATTACTCATGCGCACAATGAACGATCCAATCCAAATCGTGATGTCGACGCTTGAAGCTGCGTCCAAGCTCGGTGTTCGGCAACTGGAGAACGGCACAAAACTTATCGGGCGAACCCCACATGTCGCGCCCGAAGCGTGGTTGCATGCGGTGTTCGCGCCAATTTCGCACCACGACGTGCTTCAATTGGAGAAATCTCTCGGTCGTAAGATTCCCGAACCGTACCGACATTTCCTGACAAGTTTTGCAAATGGACTGAGCATTTATTCGGAATGCTTGAGTCTTGATGGTTTGCGAACAAGTTATGCCCGGCGGGGAGACGAAGTGTGGCAACCCTTCGCTATTGATACACCGAACGTGTACGAGAGACCAAGAGACGCCGATCCACGGCATTTCTTCATCGGTGGTTATGGCCAGGATGGCTCGCTGCTCTACATAGATGGTGTAAAAGTCTACCGGTGCAGCCGTGAATCTGTTGAACCGTTACACGAATGGAATGGCTTTGAAACCATGTTGATTGGCGAAGTGGAAAGGCTGGTAGCGTTATTTGACGAAAATGGCCGTAAGAAGAATCCAAAAGCGCCTACTACTCCATAAACGGCTGACCAGTCGCGCGGTTATTGATTCTTGGGCGCGGGGCTTCGGACCGGATTCAATGTCAAGTGATGCTGCACCGTTAAGGGCCGGGGTATTCGTCCATTTACAACACCTACGATTCGCTGGCCCGATTGGCCGACACGACGTTGAGCACGTCGCTGCAGAACTACAACCAGCACGCCTACGAGTACAACCCGGCGCACCAGCGCACGCGGCAGACCTCCGCGGTGGCAATTAAGTGAACTACACCTACGACAACATCGGCCAATTGAAGACGGCCAAGGGTTGGGAAACCGGCGGGTCAACGGCGCGGTTGCAGGAGCAGTGCGGGTATGCGTATGAGGTTGCTGACCAACGAAGTGCGTTACGTTTACCCCGTGAGATACAACTGCTTGCTCCAATCATGGCGGCTGAGGACGGGACACCCATGGGCGGTGTTGGACTCTTCCGAAAGGTTATCTCACGGGGTGAATGACGGCATGCTGGTCGTTCAGGAACGCGACGCGAACAACGTGGCGCGGGTGAGTTACACGCGGGGCACGGACCTGAGCGGGAGCCTGCAAGACGCGGGCGGGATTGGCGGCTTATTGGCCCGCACCGATCACTCAACCCTCAACCTTCAACCTTCAACCGCTCACACCTACTACCATGCCGATGGGAACGGCAACATCACGGCTTTGGTGAACACGAACGGGGCGGTGGTGGCGCGGTATCAGTATGCTCCATACGGCAATTTGCTGGGCATGGCCGGGCCGCTGGCGGAGGCGAACGTTTACCGTTTCAGCAACAAGGAATGGCACGCCAACGCGGGGCAGTATTACTACGGCTTCCGCTTCTACGAGCCGAATTTGCAGCGCTGGTTGAATCCAGATCCGATTGGGAAAATGGGCAAGCGATCTCCCGCCTGGGGCTTTTTGCTTCCTGACGGCATTCCTTGTTCCCCATAGCCTACCCACCATTCCCTCAGTCACGGTTGCCGTGAATCCGGAGCTGCATCGCATGGCGAGCCAGCGTTCACCGTACGCAAGGTTATCACCGACCGTTGGCTGCATCTCGTGCGCTCCAATGGCGCACTGTGCGGCGGAAGACACATTTAAGTGTGCCATTAGGACGCTATACATGTCTGAAGATAATCATGTAAAAACATAGTAATACTCTTATGAACAATAACTTGAAACGTTGGATGCTGGCTGGCATTTCGCCAGCTTAGAGTTGTTCGTTAACAATTAACAACACAACCGAAAGGATACAGCGTATGAATGTTATTCGATGGCAACGACCGTTTCTCACTCCCTGGCAGAGTGTGGGACGGCTTTCCGATCTGCGGGCTGAAATTGATCGCTTGTTCGACTCGCCACTCGCCGAGTTGACCGGATCCTCGAGACTCTTGAGCGGATGGACGCCCGCGCTTGACGTGTTCGAGGACAAGGACAACTTCATCGTGACCGTTGAACTTCCCGGCATGAAAAAGGAGCATATTGACGTTTCGCTGCACGAAGGCTCCCTGAGCATCTCAGGCGAACGCAAGAGCGAAACCCAGCACGAAGACGCCGAGGTCTATCGGGCGGAAAGATTCGTGGGACGATTCCAGCGAACCGTGACCCTCCCGTCGCCCGTCGCCTCGGACAAGGTCAAAGCGCAGTACCAAGACGGCGTCCTGACAGTCACGCTGGCCAAGACCGAGGAAGCCAAACCCAAACAGATAGATATCTCGGTAGGCTGAATCATCAACTCATCCCCTCCGGCGGACGACAGTCCGCCGGAGGAACACCAAACTACTTTCAACCATCAAGACACCATGAAAGCAACACTGCAAAAAGACTCACCCAAAACCAACGAACGCAATCAACCCGAGGAATTCTTCGCACCCGAAGTGAACATCTTCGAAACCAAGGCGGGCTACGTCTTGGAGGCGGAAATGCCCGGCGTCAACAAGGATGGTTTGGAAATCACGCTCGAAGGCACGGAAATCACCATTACTGGCCGGCGCACCATTATCCACGGCCCGGCCGAAGCGCTCCTGCGCGAGCGCCGGGTGGCTGACTTCCGCCGCGTTTTCGAACTCGATCCCACCATTGATACTTCGCGGATCAACGCGCGGATGAACCAAGGCGTGCTGACCCTCCACTTGCCGAAATCCGAACGTGTCAAACCGCGAAAAATCATGGTGAATGATTAACCAGACTTGGACTGCAACTGGCAGTCCCCCCACCCTTGCTCAACCGCAGGGGCAGTTCAATTAGTTCATGTCGTAGCAGCCGACCTGAGTCGCCGGTGACTAAAACACGTGAGCATAAGCCAACCGACATCGACTGCTACGACAGCAAGTGCAGCAAATGGGAATACCTCTCGTTGACAAGCGGCAATGTCGTCTGAGCCGGTCCGGCCATTCTGAACTTCGCCGCAACCAACGAACTTCACGACGACGGAGTTGCCGTCCACGATGAACGGTTTACTCGCCGCCAGCGCGCAACACCACGCGAGCCAAGCCGCTTCGCGCTAGAGTTGTTTCAGCGTGTGAAAGTGCGTGGCCGTCGCGCCGTAGCCGCCGACGTGAGGAGGCGTATCTGCAGAAGAAGTTTGGTCCGCCTCCACCTCGGCGGCTACCAGGCGAGACACAGTTTGTGTTGATGACGATGCGGCGGCTGCGGTAGCCGCGGACGTCAGTCCGCGCATTCTAACCGTAATGCAAGTATGCGCCGACGGACGTTGGCGGCTACGAGGCGCGCAGCATCCCTTGGCATTCATAAATCCCTCACACCGTCCTCCGGTGATACCACCACCACTCGAACAGCAGCACGGACAGCCCAATGGCCCCCAGCGTCCGCCAGAGTTCCATGTTGGTGCGTTGCACGGTCGTCGCCTCGACGCGCGTGTATTCGCCCAATTTCAGTTCCTCGCGCGGACGGATGTTGCTCTCCGCCGCGTCGAGCAGGTTCACGCAAAACGTGACTTCATTCGTCCCGACGCGCAGGTGATAGATGCCTTGTTTTGCTGTGTCGCCGAAGACGATTTCATTTGCGCCGTCCAGATTGAGCGTCGTCATCCTGCCGTCGGGTAATTTCACTTCGGAGGTTTTTACCGATTCAGCGAGCGCGAGACGGAACGGGTCGCCGGCCTTGATGAGGAGTTGGGAATTTTTCGCGTTGGCGGGATTGAGCCAGTCCACGGCGTTGGCGATGAAGATCGGGAACGACACGCGCAACGGCCAGTTGCTCTCCAGCGGATCGAAGCCCACCCACACGATCCGTTGCCAGCCCAAGTCGCCCGCGAGGATGAGCGGCGCTTGCGGCGCTTCGAGAATCGAGACGGCCCACGTCGGCGCGCGCGCGGTGAGGCTCTGCACGATCTGCACGTTGTCGAACCCTGCGTAGCGCAACAGCGGGTGCGTGGATTTCCAGTCCACGATCACCGGTGCTTCCACGGCGGCAACGCTCTCGACCCAGTTCGTGTTCACGACACGAAATGCGAGCACGTTGCCCATCGGCCATTCAGTAGGCGTGACGCCGTCGAGCACGATGAAATCAAAACCCGCGCCGGCGTCGGTCAAATCATTCGCGACGGCGAGTTGCACATTCGCCACGGCGCGCAGGGCTTTTTCGAGCAACCGATTGCCGCGCGTGACGAGCAGCACGTTTACCGGTTTGGGCAACAAACTCACGATGGACGCTTCATTGTCGGCGGCCAGATCGTCTTTGCCCGTGAGGCGAACGGTGAACACACCGTCCTTCGCCTGTGTGGCTTTGAAAACTTGCGGCGCGGTTTGTCCTCCGGGAACGGTGAGCGGAACAGTGTTGATCAATTGTCCGTCGAGCAGCAGTTCGAGATCGGCGCTTATGGTGTTTGAAGAAAAGTTTGCGACACTGGCGTAGATGGCGCGTTGGGTGGCGTCCTCGGGATTCGCGCGGGCGTCGAGCGCAGTGATGCCGAGATTATCCGCGCGCTGACCGACCTTGTGATAAACGAGCGGCAGGGCCTTGTTCTCGAACTCGCTCAACTCCGGCACCGCCCCGTCACTGAACAGGTGAATCTCCGCGCTACCGCCTTCAGCGCGCACGAGTGACTCGGCCATCTTGAGCGCGGGGACGAGTCGCGTGGGCGAATCCGACGGTTCGCAGGCCTGCAATGCGCGACGCAACGCCGCTTTCTCGCTGGTTACGGATTGCTTTGTTTCGCTGTTCGCGCCGGCCAGCACGATAACCATTTTTTCGTCGTTGCGAAGCCCATCCACCCATCGGAGCGCCTCGGCGCGTGCCCGCTCGAAGCGCGACGGCGCTTCGTCCACCGCCTGCATCGAAGCCGACCCGTCGAGGATGATGACGCGTAATTGCGCCGGCTTTGCTTCCGTGGCGAAGAACGGTCGCGTGAGCGCCAGCACCGCAAGCGCGAGCAGGAGGATTTGCAGGTAGAGCAACCAGTTTTTCCGCAATTTCTGAAACGGCGCACTGGCCTGCGTGTCCGCGAGAAACTTTTGCCACAGGAGAGTGCTCGACACCAACTTGACGACGCGCTTGCGCTTCAGGAGGTAGAAGACAATGACGACGGGGATGGACGCGGCGAAGGCGAAGGCTAGTGGGGCGAGGAATTTCATGCGCAGCCTCTTCGCGTGGGGACGTCAGCTTCCGCCCATGAAATCGCGCGGAATGTGTCTCGGGAAGTCCATGGCGTCATGGAGCACACGGGCGATCTCCACGCGTCCTTGGTGGCTTCGGTAAAGAATTGCGTGCCTGCCGGTGAAGCAGATTCGACAACCCGGATACAGTTCATCACGCAGCCGCCAGCGTTCCGGAGTTTGGGCAACCTTCTCGAAGGCATCCCAGATGTCGTCGACGTAACGGTCGGCCTGTTCGCGCCCCCACTTCTCGACGGTGCGCGAATAGATTGAATCCAAGTCGCCCAGCGCGAGTTTCGAGAGGCGCACCCGCATGAGTTAGTGCGGATGGCGTTCGTGCATTTGCGCCAGAAATTCCTCGCGTGTGAGATCCACAGCTTCTCCGGCGTCCAACTGCTCAAATCCGCGTCGCGCCTCCTGGCGCATCCAGTCCAGCAAGGGCTCCCGCTCAAAGAGCAGCCGCAAGGCTTCCCGCACGACTTCACTCGGACTCTCGTAATGGCCGGAGGCAACTTTTTCTTCCACCAGCCGATCCAGTTCCGGCGTGAGATTGACTTGCATGGGCTCAAGATATTCCCCGCCGCGACAGTGTCAAACCACGGCTTGCACGGCAAACTCGCACTGATGGCGGCTAACTGGCTCATCCCCACACCTCCGACTTCTTCAGTTGCTTCAATAACAAATCCTGCAGGTCCATGTTGGATGGCGCCATGAAAAAGTTGATGCCGCGTTTCGTGGTGAACTCGCGCAGACGTTGAATGAAATTCTGCACGGTCTGCTGATACGCTTTCATGCGGTAACGACCGAACGTGACTTCCTGCAAGCCGCCACTCTCGGAATCCACAAGGCGCAGATCGCCAAAGGTGGTGGGCGCGAGTTCCTCGGGCGCGAGAATCTGGACGCAGTTTACTTGAAAGCCGCGACCGACCAGCGCGGTGAGGCCGGATTCGTAGCCGGCGGGATCAAGAAAATCACTCAGTACGATGGCGAGGCCGGTGTGGCGGGCTTCCAGCGCGCCGCGGCGTAATGCCTCGTTGAAGTTTGCGCCGCCGCCCGCCGTGAGGGCGTTGAGGTTTTGGAAGAACTGCATGGAGGACTTTTTGCCGCGCACGGAACGGAGCGAGCCTTCAATTGCCGATTGCCGATTGCCGATTGCCGATTGTTCGGCGTTCGATGTTGGATGTTGGATGTTGGATGTTTCCCTCTTTCCACCATTTCTGATTTCCGCACTGGGAAACGGAACCACGCTCACGCGATCAAATCCGCATAGCGCGACGTAGCCGATGGCAGCGGCGACTTGGCGGGCGAAATCAAATTTGCGCGGCTCGCCGAAGGTCATGGACTCGCTGGCATCGAGAAAAATGCGCACGGGCAGTTCGCGTTCCTCTTCGTAGAGCTTAAGGAAAAGTCTGTCGAGGCGACCGAAGAGATTCCAGTCGAGATAGCGGAAGTCGTCGCCGGGGACGTAGCTGCGGTGGTCGGCGAACTCGACGGACTGCCCGCGCGCCTTGCTGCGGCGCTCGCCCTTGGCGCTGCTTTTGGCGCGCCGCGCGGCGAGCAATTGGAATTGCTCCAGATAGCGAAGCAGTTCTGGCGTCAGGAGCTTTGACATAATTCATTCGGTCAAATCGCCGCAAGGTGGCAGCATGGTTGATTCAACCTGGTCGCTCAAGCGCAGTTTGGCGCGCTGCGCTTTCCGGGTTTTTGAACCTTGGTCTGCCCGGCATGGCTTTCGTATGGTGTCACGGCTACCGTCCTCAAGGACCGTGATGGGATTGGGGGACGACCCGAGTGAACAGAAGGAAACAAATCAAATGAAACGCGTAGTTGAACCGGAGTTGATGACCGAGGGAGAGCAGGCGCAGGCTTACGCACGCGCCGATTTCGAGTCAGCCCACAGTCTCTACCCCCGGCTGTTTGATGAAAGATTCCCGCGTAGGCCCACGCGGGCAACTGCACTGGACCTTGGTTGTGGTCCGTGCGACGTAACAATCCGCTTTGCCAAGGCCAATCCGGGCTATACGTTTCACGCCGTGGACGGTTCGGCGGCCATGCTCAAGCACGGTCGCCGCGCCCTGGCGCGGCATTCCGGACTCGCGCGCAGATTCAAACTCATCGAAGGATTCATCCCCGGCGCACCCATCCCAAAGCAGAGCTACGACCTCATTCTTTCGAGCAGCTTCCTGCATCATCTGCACGATCCGCAAGTGCTTTGGCAGACCGTCCGACGCTACGCAAGCCGCGGGACGATGGTGTTTGTGCCCGACCTGCGGCGACCCGCTTCGCTGGTTCAGGCGCGGGCGTTGACTAAGAAATACTCAGGATCCGAACCTGAAGTGCTGCGTCGCGACTTCTTCAATTCCCTGCTCGCCGCTTTCACGCCCGCGGAAGTGCGACGGCAATTACAGCAAGCCGGCTTGGACGGGCTGACCGTGGAGATCATCAGCGACCGTCACTTGCTGGTGTTCGGAACTGTGACCAGCACGGTTCAGCCGGCGGCGCTTCGCGACCCAAAACCTACTCGTAAACCTCGTAAAGCGTATCGTTCAGCACAAACTGCACGTTCTGGCCGAGCGCCAGCCACGGCAGCGCCTTCGGGTTCTTCGCGGCGAAGGCGAAGTATTCGGACGAGTTGAACTGAATGCGCTGCTTCTGCGCGTTCTGAAGTTTCTGCGCGGCGGCGTCCACCCATTGCGGGCCGTTCTGGAAGAAATTCTTGCCCGCGATGAATTGTCCCTGCTGCGAGTACTGCGCCAATCGCACCTTGGAATCCGGCGCCGGTGCGGACGTAATCGGCGGCAACGCCGTGATGCCTAGCGCGCGATTCGCCTCCACGGCACTGTCCAGTGCGGCAGATGAGGGGGCGGCGGCAGATTTCAACGCCAGACCATAGCGCGCTCCGGCCACGGCGCGATCGCCGGCCTGTTCGCGCCGGAAGGAACTCCAGTTGTCCGCCGCAACCTCCCGGGCGGCGCGGTCTTCCTGAAGCTGCGGCAATGATTGCATCGCCGTAGGCACGTTACGCCGTGCTTCGTCTTCGACGATCAAATAAGCTGTGTAGGGCGTGACGATGCCGTATTGCCGCGCCAGTTCAGTGACTTCGTCGCGCAGTTCGGTGTTCTCGCCGTGCAACCGGATTTCGTCCAGCAGATAACCCACGCGTCGCGTGGCCCACAGGCGCGGGATGAATTCATGTTTCGCGGATTCGCCGGAGAAGCTGACTTCGTAAGTGAACTTGCGCGCCATGCCGTTGACAGTCCCTTCGAGAATCACCGCCGAATCGCCTTGGCCGGAATAACGGCCCACCAACACAAGCTGGTCGCCGCGGAACAAATCCGGCAGCGGCGCTGGATAGAGCTTCGTCACGCGCACGTCACCCGTGAATTTCAGGGTCGGATTTGCTAGCACCGGTTCTTTGATCTTGGAGAAGAAGTTGGAAACCTTCACTTCCAGGTCTTCCTCGGGCAGCACATATTGGCTGACGGCGCGCGTGTCCTCGGTGATCTTGTCGAGCAGATGCGTGTTCACGTCCGTGCCAATGCCGAAGCAGAAAACGCGTGTACGGTTTTCGTTCCGCTTCTTCACATTGGCGACGATCTGTGCCTCGTCGGTGGTGCCGATGGTAGGGCGTCCGTCCGTAAGGAAAATGATGACGAACGGGCGATCCGTAGCGGACTTCAATGCCAGCGCCTTCTGCAAGGCATCGTCAATCGCCGTGCCGCCAATGGGTTTCAAATCTTTGATGAACTCACTGGCTTGCTCGCGATGCGCCCGCGTCGCGTCCACAAGTTTGTCAAACAGCGGCTCGACCTCGGTGGAAAAGCGGATGATTTCGAAACGGTCGCGGTCGTTTAGATTCTCCACGCAAAACAGAAGCGCCTTCCTGGCCTGGTCCAGTTTTTTGCCCGCCATCGAGCCGGACGTGTCGAGCACGAACGCAACGTCCTTGGGCGCAATCTTATCATCCTTCACGTCCACACCGGGCGAGGCGAGCAGCAGGAAATAGCCGTCCGGGCCGCCGACCTTGTGCGCGGCCAGGTTCACGCCCAGTTCATCCTTCTCCGGTGCGAAGTAGAGCGCGAAATCTGTGTCCGGCTTCGCGTCGCTGGTTTCAAAGCCAACGGTGGCGCGATTCGGATCGTGGCGTTTGATTTCGACCGTGTGGCTCGGCGAGTAAATGGATTTGAGCGGCTGCTTGGATTCGAGTTCGACTTTGATGCTGACGCTCTTGATGGGTTTGGCCGAGAACTTTTCCGTGTTCAATGGATACACATAGTTCACCAGTCCCGCGTCCGATTTCAGCAGTTGCGTGTAGGACAGCGTGATCCGCTTCTTGCTGTGGGGTTCGATGGGAAAGATGCGTACCTTGAAGAGGTCGCGGTCGGCGTATTCGAGCAGCGCGGGGTCCTGGGCCTTGCGCACGATGTCCTCGTAAATTTTCCGCGCCTTGTCGGCGGACAGCAACTCGGCTTCGACCTGTTTGCCGCCGATCTCCATGGTGAACTTGTCAATCTGCGCCCCCTTGGGCACAGGGAACAGGTAAGTGCCTTCGAGGCGTGAGGGGTTGGGATTGTAAAACTCCTGATCCACCGCCGTGGTCGCCACCTGGCCGTTTATCTGGACGTTGACATGATGATAAGTGACCTCCAACGGGGCAAAAATGTATGAACGTGGCGCGGGTGGGATGGGACGCGGCGGCCAGATTGGTGGAATGTGACCGGGCGGACGCGGGCCGGGCCGCCAATGTGCCTCGTCCACCACGATGAATCCGTCCGCGCGAGCCTGCGGAACGGGCGACAAAAGGCTGAACAACGCCAGCAAAGCCGGGAGAGCAAGCAATCGTTTCATGTTCAGTTGGACGGCGGCGGCGGGGAAATACTCCCGCCGGATATGAATGATCGCAGAGTCGTGGGTCGAAGAATCCAATGGTTGCGAGAATCCACCGTGCAACGACTTATTTCTACAGGAAGTGCGCATCATTGTATGGCCAGTGACAACTAGAAGCCGGTTGCCCTGACGCCGCGAAATTGCGCCGCGGTTGAAGTCCTGTCAACCGGCAAGGTTCGAGCTTCAGCCCAATTCCAGCGGCCTGCCCGCCGCTTACGCCTCGATGATTTTCACATTCCTGTTTACAGCCGGAGATACGTTGTTAGTATCGCCCCTGCGTAGAGGAAAACTGCATGAAGAAGATTGAGGCCATCATCAAACCCTTTAAGTTGGAAGACGTGAAAGAGGCATTGTCGGCCCTTGGCGTCGAAGGCATGACGGTTTCCGAAGTCAAGGGCTTCGGACGTCAGAAGGGGCATACGGAGATCTACCGCGGCAGCGAATATACGGTGGATTTCCTGCCCAAAATAAAGATTGAAGTGGTGGTTACCGATGCCCGCGTGAATGCCGCAGTGGACGCCATTGTGAAGACGGCCAAGACCGGTAAGATCGGTGACGGCAAAGTATTTGTCAGCTCGATTGAAAATGCGATCCGCATTCGCACGGAGGAAACCGGCGAACAAGCAGTTTGAAATTACCGGGCTTACAGGCGGAGTGGTAAACCTGTCGGAAAGGCTTGATTTTATTGGCGGAAATTCGCTGTGAATAACTCGTGAACAAGAGTTAATATATTGTCCTAGGAACCGCCGTCAGCTTTTCATAAAAACACTCCCGGCGAATTGAATATATTTCGCCAAGTTGCCCGCAGAATCAGAGACGTTCGGCGGGCTGTTTTATCGGTTGCGGTAAATTGTTGTGAATGAACTACTTGATGCACCATGCCACGAGGGCGGCAATCGGGTAAGTTTTCAAATTGAGCAGGTTTTGCGGGCGGTTCGTTTGTTTGAATCTGCAAACAGGCAGAAAAACAGCCAATTCAAAGTCATTTTAGAGCTAGGTGAATAAATTGCCTGAAAAATGGGCCTCGGAGGATTCAAGCATGCGTGCCATGGCCGAGAAAATATGGAGTTCCGCGCAGGAGCAGCTTCGCTCCATGTTGACCGCAGATACTTACAATCTTTGGTTTGCGCCTTTGCGCGCCACTGGTATTGAAGGCAACCGCGTGGTTCTGGAAGTGGCCAACGATTTCTGCGAAGTCTGGCTCAAGGATAATTATTTTGGACTGCTTCAGGATGTGTTGACCCTTGCGGGCGGGCGCCCGCTGCAGGCCAACTTCCATATCGCCTCCGCCGGCGCCGCGGCACTCGTAGTCACAGCCAAGGAATCCCCAAAGAAGGTCAGGAGTAGCGCGCCGCCGCATGAGCGCAGCCCGGGGAACAGCGAATGGAGTTTCAATCCCAAGAACACGTTCGACACTTTCGTCGTCGGCAACAACAACAACTTCGCCCATGCGGCCGCACTGGCTGTGGCCCAGGCGCCGGGCAAATCCTATAATCCGTTGTTTCTCTACGGGGGCGTCGGCTTGGGCAAGACGCATCTGCTCCATGCCATCGGTCAATACGTGGTTAGCCACAAAAAAGGCGCGCGCGTCGCTTACGTATCGTCGGAAAAGTTCACCAACGAGTACATAGACGGCATCCAAAACAACCAGCTCGCCCGTTTTCGCAAGAAATACCGGCAAACGGACGTTTTGCTGATTGATGACATCCAGTTCCTTGCCGGCAAAGAGCGCATTCAGGAGGAGTTCTTTCACACCTTCAACGCGCTGCATGAAGCGCACAAACAGATCGTTCTCACCTGCGACCGGCCGGCAAGTGAGATTCAAAACCTCGAACACCGGCTGGTATCGCGGTTTGAATGGGGATTGGTAACCGATCTACAGCCGCCGGACATCGAAATGCGGCTGGCCATTCTCAACAAAAAAGTCCAGTTGATGGGTGTGTCCCTGCCGGAAGACATCATCAACTTCCTCGCCAACCGCATCCGCACCAACATTCGCCGACTGGAGGGCGCGTTGATTCGGGTTGCCTCCTACGCTTCGCTCACCGGCAATAAACTGACCGTTGAGGTGGTCGAGGGATTGTTGCGTGAGATTTTGCACGAGGAAGGCCGTTACTCCGTAAACATTGAAGTCATCCAGAAGAAGGTGGCCGAACACTTTGACATCCGCCTGGCCGACATGACCAGCAAGCGCCGGCCGGAGAACATCGCGTTCCCGCGGCAGATTGCCATGTTTCTGTCGCGTCAAATGACGGAGAACTCCCTGAATGCCATCGGTGAAGCGTTCGGTGGCCGTGATCATGGGACCGTCCTGCATGCCTGCCGGCTGGTGAAGGGCCGCATGGAAGTGGACGGCCAGGTCCGCCAGGTGGTCCATTATCTCGAAAAACAACTGATTCGCTGAAGCATCTCCGGCGGGATGCCCATAGCCACCGCCAACACTGTCATTGCCGCCGCGTGGGCAGTCTGCGCTCGACACCTGAAGCCGGTAGCTTGACACTTGCTCCATGCCCGCCATTGAAGTAAGCGGCCTCACGAAAACTTTTCGCACTTACAAGAAGCAACCCGGCTTCTCAGGCGCCATCAAAGGCCTGTTTCGGCGCACTTACGAACAAGTCATTGCCGTGAACGAAGTCAGTTTCAACATTGAACCTGGCGAATTGGTGGGTTTTCTGGGGCCGAACGGGGCCGGCAAAACCACCACGCTCAAAATGCTCGCGGGTTTGCTGTATCCCAGCGGGGGCCAGGCCCGCGTGCTGGGTTACGTGCCTTGGGAACGCCACAATGACTACCGGCGGCAATTCGCGCTCGTGCTCGGTCAGAAAAACCAGCTTTGGTGGGACCTGCCCGCGCGCGAATCCCTGGAGTTGAACGCCCGGATTTATGGCATTCCCGCCGACCGGTTTGCCCGCACCGTTGCCGAAATGAGCGAACTGCTCAACGTGCGCGAGAAGCTCAACGTCAGTGTGCGCGAACTCTCGCTGGGGGAACGCATGAAGATGGAATTGATCGCGTCACTGCTGCACCAGCCAAGAATCCTGCTGCTGGACGAGCCGACCATCGGCTTGGACGTGGTTTCACAGAAAATCGTGCGCGAGTTTCTGCGCCGCTACAACGCCACCCATCAAACCACCATCCTGCTCACCAGTCACTACATGACAGACATTCAGGAACTCTGCCGGCGCGTCATCATCATTGATCACGGGAGAATCTTCTTCGACGGCCGGCTGAGCGAGGTTGTGGATCGCTTTGCGGATTTCAAACTCATCACCATTCATTGCGACGACGCGAACGTGGCCACGACGGACCATCTGGCCCGCCATGGTGAAGTCGTGGAGAAAACTCCCGGCAGCATCAAACTCAAGGTCAAGCGCGACCGCGTCATCCCCGCCTGCAAGGCATTGCTGGATGAACTGCCGGTGCGCGACATTGACATTGAAGAGGTTCCCATCGAGGACGTCATCCGCCAGATTTTTGCGCTTCCTGACTCGACGGCGGCGGCCGGTTGACGCGCCTTCCACAAAACGCCAGTTTCCCGCTTGTGCAAAGCCTTAAAGCCATCGCCGCCATGTCGCTCAACCGCGTGATTGGCGCAGGCAATCGGATTCCCTGGCATCTGCCGGAGGATTTCAAGTGGTTCAAACAAACCACCACCGGCCACCTCCTCGTCATGGGACGCAAGACCTTCGAGTCCATCGGCAAGCCGTTGCCCAATCGCGTTACCGTCGTTTTAAGCCGCACAGAATGGAGCCATGCGGGCGTGCAAACCATCCAGAGTCTGGAGGCCTTGCCCGCGCTGGCAGCCGAACGCCAGGTCTTCATTTGCGGTGGCGCGCAGATTTACGAGCAGACCTTGCCGTTTTGTTCCGACCTGTATCTCACCCTTGTCAAACGTCAGGTCGAAGGTGACAGGTTCTTTCCGCCATTTGAGGACCGCTTTGAACTGGTCGCTGAAATCCACGACTGTGCGGATTTCAAAATTCTGCACTACCGCAACCGCGCACCGCGATGCTGGGATTCCGCCATTCATCCCGGCTGACCATACTTTTTGAGTTTTCATCCGGGCGGCTATGCCCTAGCTTCCGGGCAAACAGCCAGCATGACCCCCAAGCCAATCTCGAAACTGACCGGACTCTCCCTTGGCGTCGCTTGGAGGCAAGCCGGACGGAATCCGGGTGATGGCCCGGCCGGGCTCAGACTTCTGAACCCTTCCCTGCGCAACGCCCGCCTCCAATGAAGAAAGTCCTGATCATTGACGACGATGGCGATTACCGCCGCATGACGGGCGATGTGCTGCGCCAAAACGGCTGGCACGTGCTGGAAGCCGGGGAAGGCGAAGCCGGACTGGAACTGGTCCGCCAGCACCGCCCGGAGATCGTGATTTGCGACCTGCTCATGCCGCGCTGCAACGGCTTTCTCGTCTGTCGCCAAATCCGCGGCGACCTCAGCTTGCGTCACACCAGCATCGTCGTGTGCTCCGGGCGCGAGTATGAGGTGGACCAGTTGGCGGCGCGCGAAGCCGGCGCCGACGAATACCTCACCAAACCCTTCACCCCGGAACAACTGTTGACGCTGCTGGCACGAATCTCGACAGGAGGCTTGGATACGTCACCCCGGATTGTGCCGGCCAGCCAAACTGCGACCCCCGCCCGTCTGAGATTCTGGGGCGTTCGCGGCTCAATTCCCACGCCCGGTCCGGGCACCGTCCGGTACGGCGGCAACACTTCCTGCATTGAAGTCCGCGCCGGCAACGAAATCATCATCCTGGATGCGGGCACGGGCTTGCGCGCCTTGGGGCGCGAGTTGGTGGCCGAATTCCGGGATCAACCCTTGAATCTCACCCTGCTGCTCTCGCATACGCATTGGGACCACATTCAGGGTCTGCCCTTCTTTCAACCGATCTACCTGCCGCACTGCCGCCTGCGCATTCTTGGCTTTGAGGGTGCGCGCCGGGGACTTGTCAACGTGCTCTCCGGTCAGATGGAAAGCCCGTATTTCCCGGTCCCCTTCCAGGAACTGCCCGGCAACATCGAGATCGTCGAGCTCAAAGAAATGGACTTTCACGTGGGGCCGGTGCGGGTGCGGGCGGCATTCGCCAATCATCCCGGAATCTGCGTCGGCTATCAGTTGTTCACGGACGAAGGGTCCGTGGCGTTCTTTCCCGATAACGAACCACATTGCCGGCATCAGGGCAAAATAGCCATTGCGCCCACCAAAAAGACAGCGTCGCTGGAATACGCACGGACGGAGGAACAGAAAGTCATTGAGTTCCTGCGCGGCACCGACGTGCTGATTCTCGATACCCAATATGACTGCGCCGAGTACGAATCGCACGTCGGCTGGGGGCACGGTTGCGTGGATGACGGCGTGGCGCTCGCGCTCAACTCCGGGGTTAAACAGCTCTACCTCTTTCATCACGACCCCGACCACGACGACGCCAAGCTCGATTGCCTGGTGGCTCATGCCCGCGAACTGGTGGCCCGGGAGCAGGCGGCATTGCAAGTGGACGTGGCCCGCGAGGGAGCGGTCGTTCAACTGGCGACCGTCTCCGGACGCCGGGCCGGCTCGTGAGGACTTGAATCATGCGGAGTTATGGTGTCAGCCGCCGCCAGTTTCTGCGCTGGGGCGTGGCGCTCACTGCGGGTACGCCGCTGGCGTTGCGTTACGGCAACCCCGATTTGGTTGCTGCCGTAACAGGCACAGCCGCAAACTCACTCATCAGGACCGCGTCGAATTCAAACGCAAAGGTCGCCATTGTGGCCTGCCGTTCCTACGGCCCGGAAGTGCGGGAGGCGTTGGCTCATAGTTTCGATCTTCTGGGGGGCATCGGACGCCTGGTCAAAGAGAGAACCGTGTCGGTGAAATTGAATCTCACGGGCACCGCGTTCGCAGATTACATGGGCCGGCCGGTCGGCGAGACTTTCATGACGCATTACGCCACCGTTCGCGCGTTGGTTGCGCTCCTGTTCGACGCCGGCGCCAAGCGTGTTCGCCTCGTCGAGTCCACCCAAAGCAAAGCGGAACTGGCCTCCACTCTCGCACTGGCGGATTGGGATTTGAAGGCGCTCGAAGCAATGGGCCGGGTGGAATTTGAGAACACCCGCAATCTGGGCCGGGGGAAACGTTACGCAAATCTGAAAGTGCCCTTCGGCGGTTACATGTTTTCCTCGTTCGACCTGAATCGAGCCTACGACGAAACCGACGTGATGATCTCGCTGGCCAAACTGAAGAACCACGTTACTGCCGGCATAACCCTCACGATGAAGAACCTGTTCGGGGTCACGCCCAACTCGCTCTACGGCGATCAGGCCGGCAACGAAGACGCTACCGGTGGCCGCGGCCCGCTGCACAACCCGCGCGGCTTTGAGCACCTCAAACTGCCCGGACTGAAGGACGGGATCACCGTCACCGACCCGACCTGGCGCGTGCCACGCGTAACTGTGGACGTATGCGCCGCGCGGCCCATTGACCTGGCCATCATTGACGGCATCACAGCGATGAGCGGCGGCGAAGGCCCATGGTGCCGGCATGCGGCGGAGTTGAAGTTCACCACGCCGGGCATACTGATCACGGGATTAAACGCAGTTTCCACCGACGCCGTGGGCGCCGCCGTGATGGGTTATGAGAATCCGCGTGCCGCGCGCGGCACCAAACCGTTTGCGATTTGCGACAACCACCTCCTGCTCGCGGAGCAGGCGGGCCTGGGCATGGCGGATTTATCGAAGATTGATGTGCGCGGCCTGAAACTCGAGCAAGCGAGATATCCTTACGGCTGAACCGAAATGGTGGGCGCTGAGGGATTCGAACCCCCGACCTACTCGGTGTAAACGAGGTGCTCTACCACTGAGCTAAGCGCCCATGAAGAAAGCGCCCTTACTATGCGGTATCAACGCTGCCAGGCAAGCACGGAGTCGGCTCTCCAAAGCGAATGTCCTACAACCCCACTGGCTCAGGCGGGCCAATTCACCGCAGCGCTTCGGGCGGCCCCTTCCAGATGAGCCGTGCGGCGTCCAGTCGGAGTCGGGATTGTTGGAGGGTCGTCGCCAATTCCTGCTGCTGGGCTTGCGCCAGTCTGATTTCTTGCGGACGAACATGATCGTTCACCTGCGCGAGCGCCTGCAGACGTTCCACCTCGTGGCCGAGCAGGTGGTTCATTTCTTTG
>JACZKP010000111.1 GCA_014860005.1 Verrucomicrobiota bacterium
GCGGCGGCGGATTCGGGGTGTTCCTTGCGAAGCTGATCTTCGAGGTACTCGGCGGTGATTTTATCGAGGGAACTGGAGGCAACGCGGGCGGCGGCAATGCCCAAGTCCTTGGCCTTGGCCAGAACCAGCTTGTTCTCCAGACCCAGCTTTTTCGAAATGTCGTAAATACGAACCGGCATAAATATCAATCCGACTGAACCCACTGTGCCGCGCGGCATTCATAACCCAAGAGCTGCCGCGCGAATGCAATGCACTGTCACCATAAGACGATCAGGCTGCGTCGCCGTCGCCGCCAAGTTGAATTTTGCGTCGTTCCGCCTCGGCCCGGGCGGCTTCCATGACTGCGTCCGCCTGTTCTCCGATTTGCGGGATGTCCGCCAAGTCGCTGGTGTCCGCTTGCAGCACGTCCTCCAACCGCGTCAGCCCGGCATGCACCAGCGCATCCGCATGTTCGCGGGAGATTCCCGGAATGGCGGCCAAGGATTCCACCGCTTCGGCCACTTTCTCCTCAAAGCCCTTGGTCACCACAACCTCGGCTTCAATGTCCACCTGCCAGCCCGTTAGCTTGGAGGTGAGCCGCGCATTCTGGCCACGTTTTCCGATGGCCAACGAGAGTTGATCCTCGCTGACGATGATTTTGGCGCGTTTATGCACTTCGTCTATCTCAAAAGTCTTGAGTTTGGCCGGCGAGAGCGCGTTGGTAATAAAACTCCGGACATTGGGATCCCAACGGATGATATCCACCTTCTCGTTGTTCAACTCCCGCACGATGTTCTTCACCCGCTGGCCGCGCAAGCCCACGCAGGCACCGACCGGATCCACCTTCTCGTCGCGCGTCCAGACAGCCAGCTTGGTGCGAAAGCCCGGTTCGCGGGCAATGCCCTTGATTTCGATGGTGCTGTCATTTATTTCGGAAACTTCCAACTGAAAAAGTTTGATGACGAAGCGCGGATCCGCACGTGAGAGAATGATTTCCGGCCCGTGCGGTCCCTGCTCCACCGCTTTCACGTAGCAACGAATCCGTTCACCCACTTGGTACTCTTCCGTGGGTACGCGCTCCCTGTTGGGCAGGATTGCCTCGTACTTGCCCAAATCAACCAGCACGTCGGAACGGTCAAACCGCCGCACAGTCCCGCTGATGATGTCGCCGACGCGATCCTTGAACTCGGTGAAAATGAGTGCCTTTTCGGCGCGCCGGATTTGCTGCATCAGCGCCTGCTTGGCATACTGGGAGGCAATACGGCCAAATCCAGTTGGAGTGACTTCTATCTCTAGCTCTTCACCAACTTGAGCGTCCGGCTTGATCCGGCGGCTGTCAAACACCGAGATCTGGTCGTGCTTGGAGATGACACGATCTGCCACCACGAGCTTGGCAAATGCCCGTATGTCGCCACTTTTGGCGTCAATTTCAACTCGTAATTCGCGCGCGGGACCTACCGCTTTCTTCGCGGCTGATAGCAGGGCTTCCTGTACGGCCGAGACGAGGACATCGCGGCTGATGCCCTTCTCCCGTTCCCAAAACTCAAGTACTGCCAGAAAATCCGCATTCATACATCGTTACTTTGTGCCCACCGGGGGAACAAAAAAGTCGGTAGATTTACTCTTCCGACTTTCGCACGCCAGCCAACGCCGGCAATCTTTACCGTTGTAGTTAAAACATAAGAAACACTGCGGCGAGGCGTCAAGTCCAAAACCCCGTCATTTTGAGGCGTGTGCGTCAGATCATCCCAATCTCCGTTGGATTGCGCCACTAAATCATTTTGCTATTCGCAATGCTCCTCGCCAACCTCTTTGGCGTGACTCAGCCTCTGGCCTTGGTTTTATACGAGAAATTGATGCCTGGCAGCCAATTGGTAAATCGGCTGCAGGATTTGCACTATCGGGTAGAGATACTTTCAGACCCCGACCAACTTGGGCTTGCTGCCCGTAGCGATGGGCCAATGCTGGTTTTCACTGATTTGGATTCCCGCCGGGCGGATATCTGCGCGGCGATTTCGCAGCTTAAACAGGATCCTGTTACCGCGCACATTCCCGTAATCGCTTTCGCAAATGAGCGCGCGCGCCAACTTCAAACCGCTGGGCGACAGGCAGGTGCGACCTTGGTGGTTACCGACACAGCGCTATTGCCTCATTTGGATCATCTCTTGGAACAGGCTTTGCAGGTTTAAGGTTGCCAGGTTCAGGTGCTGCTTCCCCCGCGTGAATCAGGCTTAACTCCTATTTGGCCAATTCTGAAAAACAAACACTTGACTTGGGCATTACAAGTTTTTATCCTCGCGCTCAGTTGCGGCGTATGCAGCCTTAAAATAATCCCATGCGGACACACACTGGTGCGACAGTGGTGTCCGTTTGCTTTTTGGGGCGCGCTGTCACGACTCAGGAGAGCGATTATGGCAAGCGGCAAAGTAAAGTGGTTCGACAACAAAAAGGGATTTGGTTTCATCGCCCAGGAATCAGGTCAGGACGTGTTCGTGCATCATACGTCCATTCTGGGCGGCGGATTCAAGACGTTGAACGAGGGTGAAGAAGTCTCGTTCGACGTCATCCCAAGCGACAAAGGGCTGAAAGCCCAAAACGTTCAGCGACTTCAAGCGTCCTGATTTCTCCGCCAAGCGCGGTTGCGGAACTGATGTTTTAGCGGGACGCCGCCATTTTTGTCGCGTCGTCCAGCGTTGGAGGGTAACCTGTCTGTATGCCTGACTCGCGACCGTGTCCCGTCAGCAGCCTCTACATCCATGTGCCCTTCTGTGCGCAGAAGTGTGCCTATTGCGCTTTCTATTCCGAGCCATCGGGCGGCGATTTGATCAATCGCTATGTCAACGCACTGGAGCGGGAGATGGAAATGGTGGGATCAGATCTCCGGCCCAAGACCATTTTCTTCGGTGGCGGCACACCCTCGCTGCTCAACCTGCGCCAGTGGCAGCAGGTCTTCAGCGCCATGCAACGTCTGAATCTCCTCGGAGCTGAGGAGTTCACGGTCGAGTGCAATCCCGCCACCGTCTCGCTGGACAAGGCCTGCCTGCTGCGTGAGCACGGTGTGAATCGCATCTCAATGGGCGTGCAATCCCTCAACGAACCCTTGCTGGATCGTCTCGGTCGCATCCACACCCGTGAAATGGTGTTCAAGTCATTCGATCTTCTGCGCAGGGCTGGCTTCGATAACGTAAACCTCGATTTGATGTTTGCCATTCCCGGCCAAACCCTGGAAGTCTGGCGCGAGACGCTGGATGAAGCTCTGGCGTTGGGCAGCGAACATCTGTCCAGCTACGAAGTCATTTACGAGGAGGACACCCCGCTGTTCCTGCAACTCAAGGCCCGCAAGTTTGATACGGACGAAGACCTTGCCTGCGCGATGTATGAAGCCCTGGTCGAGCGCGCCACGGCGGCGGGGTTTCGTCAATACGAAGTTGCCAATTTCGCCCGCGAACAACCTCCCAACCCTCATCCTTCAACATTCAGCCTTCCTGCGCGCGCCTGCCGCCACAACGTCAATTACTGGCGTGGCGGATCATTTTACGGCCTCGGTCCCAGCGCGACCAGCTATGTGCGCGGTGTCCGCACGAAAAACTGGTCCAACACACCCCTCTACTGTGAGCAGTTGGCGCAGGGGAAACGCGCCATCGAATCACGTGAAGAATTACCGCCATTGGCGCGCGCCGGCGAGACTGCCGCTTTCGGCTTGCGCATGGTCGCGGGCTGGCCTTACGAGGATTTTCAGCAGACCACCGGACACGATTTACGGACGGAGTGGGCCAACGACATGGATTCGCTGATCGTTCGCGGGTGGGGCCGAAGATCGGTGGACGGCTTTCAACTGACCCATGAAGGCCTACGGTTCGCCGACGCCGCAGCTGAAATGTTTCTTCGGTAAACCCTACCCATTCATCCTGACGGTTCCTGGCATTGGTCTGGGAGGAACAAAACTGCCCAGGGCAATGTTTGACAACCGCGGAGGGCTCCTCGGTCGCTCTGCACTTGCGCTTGCAGGCCGGGCGCGCTGGGAGTTGCGTGGCGCTTGAAACCAAAAAAGTGCGGCCAGAAAGTCACTCTCTGGTGGGCACGTGGCAATGTGGGAGAGAAAGAAGCACGCCTCGCGGTTCATGAATCACTGTCGCACACCGATTGTGGGCACGCGAGAGCAAGGAACCACCAGCTTGTGGCTGCGAGGGCTGAAACCAATTTGACGCCGGCATGCTCAACCGGCTGCCGGGCGTTACTTCA
The DNA here is from genome assembly GCA_014860005.1 of Verrucomicrobiota bacterium. Next base: position 4,222 of record JACZKP010000111.1, read on the forward strand.
CCCGGTTGAGCGCCAGGTTGAGACGCGATTTCTTTCGGCTGGCCGTGGCCTTATGAACCACGCCAGATTTGACAGCCTTGTCGAGGGCGGAAGCGGCTTCGCGCAACGCTTTGGCAGCCTCGTCCTTCTGGCCGGCGGCCATCAAATCGCGGCAATTTCTCTGGAGCCGGCGCACGCGGGACTCGATGCTGCGGTTGTGCAGGTGTTTGCGCTGACTGTTGCGCATGCGGCGCTCGGCGGACTTCGTATTGGGCATAAATCAGATCGTTAATTCAACTCAAGGACCGGAACGGTAGCCAAACGCCCTCAAATGTCAACGGCGCGTTCAGTGTGTTCACCGGGTCTCGTCAGGAAAATCCAAAGTGGAACCTCGTTCCGCACTGCACAACGCTTCGCGGCTTTTGCGGCACTTCGTTCCTCCGTCAAGTTTTGCATTACAGCGCAGAGCGCCGCTTTCGATTTGGAGTATTGTCACCCTTTCGTCGCAAAGGGGGCGGTAATGCATGACGGTTGGTTAAGGTCCAAAACTTTCTTCCGAAGGCGCTTGCGCTTCGACCGCTGGCTGGCCGTCGAAGTGGCCTGTGCGCAGGAAGGCGAGGGTGTCCCGGATGGCGCTCCGGTTGCGCATGATGAAGGGATGCGTCGTCGGTATGACGCGGTGGTCGGTCATGCCGGACAATTTGGTTCGTTCGACGGAGACTTTGCCATCGTCGCGGCCAGGAATCAGCAGGCTGTTGATCCAATTGAGCGAGCGATTTCCCGCAATGACACCGACGCAGAAGTCCGCGGCACCGAGTTGATTGGGCGTGGAGCGTTCGTCCGTGCCGAGTTCTCTCCCGGCAGGGCCGTTGATTTTCTGGAACAGCCGCCACGCGCCCAGCTTGTCCACGATCTCGCTGCCTTGATTAGGCGGGGCCAACATCACCACGCGGCCAAGATTCGGGATGGTGTGCTGGCCCAGATAACTTCGCACCAGAATGCCGCCGAGCGAATGAGTCACGAAGTGAATGGTCGTGGCGTTGTTCCGCTGGCAATCACGGATGATCCGTTCCAGCGTTTCCTCGCTTAATTCCTCGATCGAAGCCGTGCGCGATGGATAATCCACGTTGACCACGTTGTATCCGGCCCGCGACAACGCGTGGGCCATCGGCTTCATTGAGTGGCTGCTGCGACACAGTCCGTGGAGGAGGATGACGTATTCCTGACCTTCGGCGTCGGATGCAGAATTCGGGAGCACGGCCAGGGCAATTGCCAGGCAGAGTTTCACCAGTCCGCTCAAGCGGAACGCCAATGCACCCGCCATCTCCCGGCGTCCGCAAAGCATCTGGTGCAGGGAATTCATGATTCAAAGCAGCAGACCCGCAAAAAAGCCGGCGACCAGCAAGAGCGCGATAAGCCACCATAACCAATGGATGCCGCGCGGCACCGGAGTTTTCCCGCTAAATTCGCGTTTGACGAAATCATTGTAGTCAAAGTTCTGGTCCGGCAGATCGAGTCCGCCCGTTTCCGCGGCTTCCGCCCAGCCGGTTTGCTCATCCGAGCCACACTCGGGGCAGGCTTGGGCGTTGGGCGGAACTTCCGCGCCGCAGTTGGGACAGATTTCGGGTGGCATGGCCGGAGATGCTGTTCTCTTGGTTCCGAGCCGTTCCCACAATAGACCAACCCCGCAGGCGGGAATTTTGTTTCAACCGCCCACGCCCGCATACTCCTCGTCCGTGGTGAGGTCCAGTCCCATGAGGATGTAATCGTGGGAGATGGCCTGCATGTCCTTCACGTAATCTTCGAGCCGGAGCAGGTTGCTGAAGCCGAGCATCGCAAACATGTGGATTGCGGCTTCCTGTTCCCCGATGAATTCCGCCTCCACTTTTTCCAACCCGGTGTGGCGGGCGATTTCCACAATCTCATGCACCATGGCCTTTGCCAGGCCGCGTGCGCGGTATTGGGGATGGACGAGCACACTCACGCGGCCAATGTGCCGTTTCCAGCCGCCGAGTTGCTGGTGCAAGGTGGCATCAGCCACAATCTTGCCGTCCAGTTGAGCCAACAGCGGCAAATTGCGTCCGAGGTCAATGTTCTCGCACCAGTCCTGAATCACCGTCAAGTCGGTGACGCGGTGTTTGATGAACATGCGTTCGCGTTCCGGCACCGCCGAGAAGAATTCGTGAAAAGCCTTTTCATCGTCCCGTCGGAGCGGTCGCAGTTTGACTTTGGCCCCATCCTTGAGGCTGATTTCCTTGGGAAATCTTTGGAGTTGGAGTTCGAGTGACATAGATATTCCGGGTTATTGCCAGCCGGAGATTGCCACGAATCCCCGGGTGCGTTCAAGGCTCAATAACGGACGGACAATTTGCCAGCAATGCCCCGAACCGGTGACGGCAGCAGCGCCTCGATTTCCGCCGGGTCCAAACTCCACCGCGCCGCCAGCAGCGGCACTTTCTCGACATTGGCGACCAGCAACTCCGACACCCCAAACCGCGTCGCACTGAATTCCTCGCCGTAGGCAAAGCATTTCACGCCCAGACTGGTTTCCGAGACGGTCTTGAAGCCCTGGTGCCACAACGTCGCGCCGGCCCAGGCATAAGCCCGCACCACCCGGCCCGCCTCCAGTCGCGCCCAGGCGTGATGGTGCAACACGCGATCCGCCTGAAAGAACTGGACGTGGCCGAGCTTGCGACTCAATTCCAGCAGAAAGCGGAAACACGCATCCACGTCGGCGGCGGGATCAGGCACGGCCGGGCCGGCCACCAACACCCAGCCGCGAATGGGCGGCGCGATCACCACGCGATTCTCTCCGTGAATGGCTTCAGACCACGAACAGGGTGTTAGATCGCTGAGGGCAAGCGCCTGAAGCACCTCGTCCGGGTCGCGACTGCGGATCGCCAGCCAGACGGTCGGACGCGGGGCACTGAGTGCTCGGGCGCGTGATGGCCAGCCTTCGCGGTCACCCGTCCAACGGGGCTGAAACCGAGGCGAGGGCGCCAGTTGACGATTCCAACGCACGGCCAGCCAGACGATGGTGACGCCTATGCCGACAGCCGTTCCGAACAAAATCAGAAGCGCTATGGGAACTGCGTCCGCCGGGTTCATGCGCTCAATCTAATGAGGTTCAATGCCGACGCAATGGGATTTTTTTCGCCCATAGAAGTCACTGACTTGAATCCCCGCCAGCCTTGCGCAGACGGACTATCATCGGCAACTGGCGGCCAGCCATTCGAGGTAACGCGTGTTGCCGTGAGCGAGCGGCAGCACAAGAAACTCCGGCGTGTCGTAGGGATGTTCGCGCACCACGAGTTTCTCCAGCTTGGCGAGACAGGCGCGCGTGGTTTTGAGAATCATCAAAACCTCATTGCCGCGCTCCAGCTTGCCCTGCCACCAATAGTGCGACTCGATTCGCGGTACGAGATTCGCGCAGGCGATTAACTTTGCCTCAAGTGCGGCGATGGCCAGTCGCCGCGCCGTTTTGAGGTCCGGTGCCGTGACCAGCACGATTGAAAATGTCCGAGCAGTTTTCATTTAGTCAGTCAGTTTTCCGTGACTTCAATGCTGCCGTGCTGCCAGTCGGTAGAACCATCCTCATCACTCGGAGACAGATGGTTCTGCCATCGGGACGGATGGCAGCACGTTGCTACAAAGTCCGATTCAACGGCTCAACAAGTCGTCCCCTCACCGCGGCGTCACTTTGGGCCAGGCCAGCGGCACACCTTGCTGGGTGAGGAGATTATGAAATTCGCGCAGGAACTCTGCCTTGTTACGCACTTCACGCGGCACTCGCTTTCTCGCCACACAGTGCGCCGCCAACGCGCCCACCGCCTCGCCGATGTTCCATTCCACCGGATGCAGCCGGTAACAACCATTCGTGATATGCGTCACGCCAAGGTTCTTGCACGCGGCCAGCAGATTTTCCACGCGACGCGGAATCAGCGCGCCCAATGGGATTTGAAACGGTAGGGAACTGATGTCTATGTAATTGTCGCCGCCGGTGCTCGGGTGCAGATCAATGCGGTAACTGCCGATGCCCACGGAGTCGCGGTAGTTCTCCGCCGTGACGTCTTCACGTTTCATGCCGGTCGCCGCCATGCGCGCATCCGTGCCGACGTGTTGCTCCACCACGGTGAACTCCGCGCGAATGCGGCGGGCCTCGCGGATGTAGGGATACTTCGCCAGACCATCTTCCGTGCCCACAATGTCCGGGCGCAATCGTAGACCTTTCCAGCCAGCGCCACCGTCCGGGCGCGGGGCTTCGGTTTGCATCCAATAAAGCAGCGCCAAACTCAGATCCTTACCGCGCCGCACGTGATGCGCGGCTTCTTCGGCGGGAACTTCAAACGGATTGCCCAGCAGATAATCGTTCTGCGGCCAGTTCACAAGCGTGGTGTCGCCCGCGTAAGTGCCTTCGACAAAATTCTTCCGATCTACAATCCGTCGGTAGAGGAAAAAGCCCGTGGCCTTCTCCGCGTCGAAGCCATAATCGCGCGGCTTCAGCGTGGCCGGATGCGAATAGACAAAACTCAGCAGCCTGCCGGGCCAGGGCGGTTTGATAGCCGGCACGTAGTCGCGCCAAAACGCGTAATCGTGCGGCTTCTCGATGGTGTGATCCTCGCCGTGCAAATAATCCATCGCAAAACAGCACGTGAACGCCTGCATGTTGTGCGGTTGCGCTTCCGCCGGGGCGTGCGGTTCGCCAGTGTCCTTCTGTGCTTCCGCACCTGTGACGTATTCCGTCTTGGTCAACGGCAGCAGATCGCCGCATTCCGTCGCGTCCACAAAATAGGGTGCGCGTAAAACCGTCTCGTGCCCTGATTCCCGACTGACGACAGTCACGGCTTCCACGCGGTCGCCGTTCGTCGCCGCGCGAACCGCGTGGTGGTTCAGGAGAATTTGCACCCGTTTGCCGGCCACGTGAGGCGCGAGCATTTCAGTGAGCGCGGCCAACGCCACCCGCGGTTCATGGCACAGCCGCGACACACTGCCATTGCCGGGATTCAGATATGCTTGCGCCCGAGCCGCCGCGGTGAGCGGGAAATTCCGATGATAATAATCGCGAATCCGCTGGCGTAACTCCTGGTAACTCCGCGTGCCGCCAAACGTCTCAATCCACGGATTCTCATCCGGCGGCACCGCCTGCGAAGTGAGTTGGCCGCCGATCCAGTCCGTCTCCTCGGTCATGATGACGCGCAGTCCGTTCCGCGCTGCGGCCAGCGCCGCCGCGCATCCGCCCAGACTGCCACCGATGATCACCAAGTCTGCCGCGAGTTCCTTGGCCCGCGACGGTTTGGCTGTCCCAGCGGGGGCTGAGGCGTTTTGAGCCAGGACCAGCGAAGGTCCGCCTGCGAGCACAGGCACGGCAAGGCTCAGCCTTTTCAAAAAAGAACGACGAGGATGACCGGTTCGTTTCATGTGATTCACAGTGGCGAATGAAATTGATGGTTTCAAGCAAAACGGGTCGGGCGGTTCACTTCATCGCGCCGTTGCGCGCGGCCACGCCAGCGGCACGCCATCCTGCGTGAGCAGATTCTGAAACTCGCGCAACAACACCGCCTTGTTCCGCACCTCGCGCGGCGAGCACTTCTTAGTCTGGCAGAATCGCACCAGCGCGCCCACCGCCTCGCCGAGATTCCATTCCACCGGATGCAGCCGGTAGCAGCCATTCGTGATATGCGTCACGCCGAGGTTTTTGCAGACGGGCAGCAGGTTCTCCACACGCTGCGGGATTAACGCGCCCAGCGGGATTTGGTAGGGCAGCGAACTGATGTCAATTGAGTTGTCGCCACCTGCGCTCGGATGCAAATCAATCCGGTAACTCCCGATGCCGACCGAGTCCTTGAATTCCGCCGCCTTGACGTCGTCGCGTGTCGCGCCGGTTTCCTGCATCCGAAACTCGGTGGAAACGTGTTGCTCCACCACGGTGAACTCTGCGCAAATCCGCCGGCTCTCGCGGATGTAGGGATACTTCGCCAGCCCGTCTTCCGTGCCCACGATGTCGGGCCGCAAACGCATGCCCTTCCATCCGGTCCCACCGTCCGGACGCGGCGCTTCGGTCTGCAACCAGTAGAGCAGCGAGAGACTCAGTTGTTTGGCGCGCTCAACGTGTTTGGCCGCTTCGTCGTCCGAAACCTCGCAGAGATTGCCGAGCAGGTAATCGTTCTGCGGCCAGTTCACCAGCGAGATGTCGCCCGGATACGTGCCGGGAACGAACAGCGACTTGTCCGCGATGCGCCGATACGACCACAGCCCCAGGCCCGCCTCCGGGTCGGTGTCCAGTTTGCGGGGCTTAAGCGTTACGGCGTCGGCGTATTCCCAGGCGAGCAACTTGCCCGGCCACGGCGGTCGAATGTCGGGCACGTAGTCGCGCCAGAAATCATACTCGCGCGGCTTGTCAATTGTGTGGTCTTCGCCCTTCACGAAATCCATCGCGAAGCAGCAGGTGAACGCCTGCATGTTGAGGGGCTGCGCCTCGGGTTTCGCGTGCGGTTCGCCGGTGTCCTTCTGCGCTTCCGCGCCGGTGACGTATTCTGTCTTGGTCAACGGCAGCAAATCGCCCAGTTCGGTCGCATCGGCGAAATACGGCGCGCGCAGTATCAGTTCATTGCCGGATTCCAGACTGCGGACTTGGACCGCGTCAACCTTGTCGCCATTCGTGGCTGCGGAAACCGCCTTGTGCCGCAGGAGAATCAAGACCCTTTGCCCCGCGATGTATGGTGCGAGCAGTTCGTGCAACACGGCCAGCGCCACCCGCGGCTCGTGGCACAAGCGCGACACCCAACCGTTGCCGGGATTTAGATGCGACGTCGCACGCGCTGCCGGCGTGAGCGGGTAATTGCGCCGGTAGTAATCGCGGATGCGCTGGCGGAGGTTCAGATACGTTCGCGTTCCGCCAAAGGTTTCAATCCACGGATTTTCGTCCGGCGGCACCGCTTGCGCCGTAAACTGGCCGCCGATCCAGTCCGTTTCCTCCGTCATGATCACGCGCAACCCGTGCCGCGCCGCTGACAGCGCCGCCGCGCAACCGCCTGTCCCGCCGCCGATGATGACCAAGTCGGCGGCGAGTTCCTTGCCCTTCGTGCGCCGGATCACGCCAGGGATTTCACTAACGCCCGGAACTTGTGCGGCTATCAACTTTGGCCCTACTGCTGCCAAAGGCATGGCCAGACTCAACGACTTGAGGAACGAACGGCGATGGAATTCACGACCTTTCATACGTCGCAGGCTGGCCAGTGAATCGGAGGAGTTCAATTCTAAAACCACAGTCGCCGTGTTTTGAACTTCTCAGACTGATTTTCATTAGGCAGAGTACTGCGCAACCGGTTCTATAACCGGTTCAATCCATGCGCATCTTCATTGCCACTGTCACCGCCGGAGGCGGACACCTCGCTGCCGCCGCTGCCTTGGACGAAGCCTGGCGCGCGTTGCGGCCCGACGACGTCGTCGAGCGCGTTGACCTCGTGAAATTCTTTTCGCCGCTGCATCGCAAGATTCATGCGGACGGTTACGTAAAACTCGTCGAACGCGCGCCCGAACTTTGGGGCATGATTTTTGCCCGAACGGATGACCCGAAGGTCGCACGCCGGCTCAACCAGATTCAGCGGCTGTTTCCCAGCGTGGCCCGCCTCCGCTTTGCGCGCTTCGTCAAGAAGTTCAAGCCCGACGCCGTGCTCTGCACGCATTACGAACCGCTCGCCGTGTCCGGCAGCCTGAAAGCGGAAGGCGCAGGATCGTGCCGTCCTTTGTGTGTGAGTGTCGTGACCGACTTCGAAGCGCACGCGCTCTGGATGGAGGACGGGGTGGACCTGTATTGCGTGGCAGCGGAGGAAACGAAAGCCCGCCTGATCGCGCGCGGCGCGGTGGCCGAGAACGTCGTGGCCACGGGCATTCCGATCGCCGCAAAGTTTTCCGCAAAGCTGGAGCGGCGCGCGATCCGCAAGTCGCTCGGTCTGCGCGACGATCTGCCCGTGCTGCTCGTGTTGAGCGGCGGATTCGGCATGGGGCCGGTGGGGAAGATGCTGGTGGAACTCGACAAGGTTTCCCACGCGTTTCAAACGCTGGTGGTTTGCGGGCGTAACGAGGACTTGCGGCGTGAACTCGCCGCACAAGACCGGAAGCATCCGACCCGCGTGCTGGGCTTTGCGTCGAACATGCACGAACTGATGGCCGCCGCGCATCTCATCCTCACCAAACCCGGCGGCCTGACCTCATCCGAAGCGCTGGCGCTGGGCAAGCCGTTGTTCATCCTTGATCCGATTCCTGGCCAGGAATCAGCCAACAGCGATTTTCTATTGGAACGCGGCGCGGCGGCCAAAGTGAACCGCGTGGAAGACCTGCCTTACCGCGTCGAACAATTGCTTGGTTCGAAGAAACTCGCCGAAATGGCCAGCGCAGCGAAGGCGTTGGGCCGGCCAAAGGCAGCGGAGGCGGTATGCAAGGAAGTCGTGCGACGATTGTCCGCAGGCTGATGCACGCTCGCTTTCGCCCCCGGCCAATCATTGGTAGCTGCCGTTGCAAGGCGGAGCGTCCGCTTGAACAAACAGGTCCGCCTCCTCACATCGGCGGCTACGGTTCTTGGGGGCAAAGCGTGAGGCGGAGTTTGGGTGGTGATGCTGACCGTACCAAACCTAATCCTCCAGCGCGCCGATGGGACGTGTGCGCCTGGGCGGCGCGCGGTGCGTTCATGCTGTGTGCAATTGTCCTGCCGCTCAGTAACACCGCAATCGCCCGGGACGCGTTCACGCAGCTCAAGCCCGACGAGCAATTCATCTTCTATCCGGCGCTGGCTCATCGCGTGGCCCCGGATTCGTGGCGTGTGGAAATCCAAGGTCGTGTGTTCGAGCCTGAACCAAGGCGGTTGATGCTGGCGCTATTGCGCGAAGCGTTGGAATTGAAGGACGTGGAGTTATCGCCCGCGGAGCAAAGGATTTTCGACGAGCGAGCGCGGTTGTTTCTGGTGGACCACGAGCGGCGCAAACGGATCTTCATTCGTCTTGGAGCGGAGACTTTCTCCGTGGGCCGGTCCGGCGTGGATGGAAAGTTTGGCGGGCGAATTCTCCTGCGTGACACAGCCAGCCTGCAGCAACACACCGATTCGGCATCCGGCCTTCCTTTCAAGGCGGTTCTCGCGCCCGACGATCCCCGCATTTTCGCCGGCGACATCTTCCTGTTGGAGAACGAAGGCGTGAGTGTCATCTCCGACTTGGACGATACGATCAAGATCACCGAGGTGCGGGACCACCGCGCAACGCTGCGCAACACCTTCCTCCGCGAATTGCAACCCGTGCCCGGCATGGCAGAGTTTTACCAGACACTCGCGCGCTCGAATGGCGCGTCCTTCCATTACGTCTCGGCCAGCCCGTGGCAGCTTTATCCGCCGCTGAACGAATTCATCGTGGCGCACAGTTTCCCGCGCGGCACATTTCATCTGAAGGAATTCCGCTGGAAGGACCGGAGCTTCTTCAGTCTGTTTTCCGACCCGGAGAAATACAAGCTCACCGTCATTGAACCGTTGCTGAAGCGATTTCCGGATCGTCGCTTCATCCTCATTGGCGACTCCGGCGAGCGCGATCCGGAAATCTACGCAATGCTAGCTCGCAAGTATCCACGCCAGATCGAGCGCATCTATATTCGCGATGTATCGGATGAACCGGCGGCGGCCGCGCGTTATCAAGAAACCTTTGACGATCTGCCGCGCCGGCTCTGGCAGGTTTTCCGCGAGCCTGGTGAAATCAAGGTCGCGCCCGAGTAACGTTTTGCTATGCTTCGCCTGCGTGGCCAAACCCAATTCCATCGAACTGCCCGGCGTTGAGCCGATTCCGATTCTCTACGAGGACCGCTCGGTGCTGGCGATTGACAAACCGCGCGGCTGGATGCTCGTGCCTCATTCGTGGCAGAAGACCCGTTGGAATTTGCAGGCCGCCATCGTGTCCTCGATTGGCGCGGGCGATTTCTGGGCGCGCGCGCGCGGGCTGAAGTTTCTCAAGTTCGTGCATCGTCTGGACGCGGAAACGACGGGCATCTTGCTCTTCGCCAAGAGCCAGGGCGCGGTGGACACCATTTCCGAACTGTTCGAGACACGGCGGATGGAGAAAACGTATCTCGCCGTCCTGGACGGCGTGTTGCAGCAGGACGAGTGGACCTGCCGGTTGAAGCTCGGCCCCGCGCCGGGCCAGATTGGCCGCATGAGAGTGGACCAACGCGAGGGCAAGGAAGCGGAAACGCATTTTCACGTGTTGCAGCGGCGCGAACACCTGACGCTGGCGGAAGCGCACCCGTTGACCGGTCGCACGCATCAGATCCGCATTCACCTGGCCGAGTCTGCGCATCCGTGTGTGGGCGATGAAACTTACGGCCGGAGTCGCGAGCGTTTCAATCTCGGCTTGCGCGCGGTGAAACTGGTTTATCCCGATCCGTTCACGCGGCGGCGCGTGGAAATCCGTGCGCCGCTCGAGGCGTTTTGCCGCGAGTATGGATTCGACATTCCCAGACTTTGAGGCACAATCCCCGCCCGCATGGAAAGTACGACCGACAATTCAACGAAGCCAAACCTGGAGAGGGTCTGCGAAACCGAGTGGATCGAATTCCGCCGCTCGCGTATTCACGGCACCGGCGGCTACGCCCGCAAACCCATTCCCGATGGGACGGAGATCATCGAATACGTGGGTGAGAAGATCACCAAGGCCGAAGCTTTGCGCCGCTGCGAGGCGCAGAACGAATACATCTTTACGGTGAATGATGAATGGGACATAGACGGCAACGTGCTGTGGAATCCGGCACGGCTCATCAACCACAGTTGTGCGCCGAACTGCGAAGCGCTGATAGACGACGATGGCCGCATCTGGATCACCGCCTTGCGCGCTATCCAACCGGGCGAGGAACTGACGTTCAACTACAATTACGACCTCGAAGATTATCGCGAGCACCTCTGCCGCTGCGGTGCGCCGGGGTGCGTGGGTTACATGGTGGCCGAGGAATTCTTCGACCATGTGCGCGGGCACCAGGCGCTGACGCAGGTCCAGCAATAGACGTGCAAACTCGGGTGAAGCTTAACGGTTGTTACCATCTCGGCGTATGCCAGAACCAGCACCGCGGATGGCGACCATGAGCCGCGCGATCGGAGCGCCGGTCTCCGACCCGGCACGTTGGATTGCGATGGTCGAAGCGCGCCGGATCGGAGATCGGCGCTGCGGTTCAGGAAGAGTCAGCCGGATCAAGCGCCGCGTGGAATCAGCGGTCCGCGACCCAGGCGTTGAAGCAATCCACCCCAGACTTCTGCCATGAACGAGCCCCTGAGCCGCGCCAAGGCCAACCTGCGCCAGCAGGTCCGTGAGCGGCTCAACGCTTTGACTTCCCAACAGCGCGAGGCCGGTGCTCGCAAAATCTGTTCCCGTTTGCGACTGCAAACGATCTGGCAGTCCGCCGATACCGTGCTTTTTTTTGCGCCGTTGCGGACCGAGCCGGACATCTGGCCGTTGTTGGAGGAAGCATTGGTTGCGGGCAGAACGGTCGCCCTGCCCCGTTTTTCAGCGCCGACCCAGAACTACGTGGCTTGCGTGGTGCGCAATCTGGAAACCGATCTGCGATCCGGGCAGTTCGGGATTCGCGAGCCGGTGGCTTCCTGTGCAGAGATTCCATTAAACCGACTGGACTTGGTGCTGGTTCCCGGATTAGGCTTCGACCGGAATGGTCGCCGACTGGGTCGGGGCAAAGGGTTTTATGACCGGTTGCTGGCCACCGTTCCCGGCACGAAGTGCGGAATCGCGTTTGACGAGCAAATGGTGGACGCCGTTCCAGTCGGGCCACTGGACGTTTGCTTGAATTGCATCTTGACGCCGAAGCGCTGGATCGAGACCTGAACGGCGCGCGGTTTTGGAATGAATCTGGTCTGGTACATTGTCGGAGCGGTCGTGTGTCTGGCCGCGGGCGCGGTCATTTATCATCTGCTCTTGATCCGGAAGAATCGGCAAGTCCGGGAAGCCGAAGGACGGCAAGCCACATCCCTGCTCCAACAAGCCCGCCGCGAGGCCGAAGCCCTCCTCAATACCGCCCGCTTGGACGCCAACGCGGAGGCCCTGAAGCTGCGCGAACAGGTGGAAGCCGCATTGACCGCCCGCCGCGCCGAGAGCGCCGATCAGGAACGCCGGTTGGGCGAGCGGGAATCGCTGCTCAATTCGCAACTTTCCCGAATCATCGAAACCGAGAAGGATTTGCGGCAGCAGAAGGACACGTTGGACCGCAAGGCCAACGCCTTGGAGAATGCCCAGCAGGAGTTGATTGAACTTAGCCGTCAACGGCGGGAACAACTCCAGGCCATGGCCGGACTTTCCTCGACGGAAGCCCGCGACAAGTTTCTCAAGGAGATCGAGCAGGAAACGCTGAAGGACGCCGGCAATCTGGCCCGGCAGATTCTGGACGATGCCAAGGCCCGGGCCGAGGAAAAGGCCCGCAAGATCATCACGGTGGCCATCCAGCGCTACGCCGGGGATCAAACCTTTGAAACCACCACGGCGACAATTGCGCTGGAAGGTGACGATATCAAAGGCCGCATCATCGGGCGGGAAGGCCGGAACATTCGGGCCTTCGAGAACGCGACCGGCGTTACCGTGCTGATTGACGATGCTCCCGGCGCGGTAATTTTGTCGGCTTTCGACCCCGTGCGCCGCGAAATTGCCCGGGAGGCCATGCAGCGGCTGATTCAGGATGGCCGCATCCACCCCACGCGCATTGACGAGGTCGTGGCCAAAGTCACTGAGGAGATGGATGAAACGATTGTGCGCCACGGCGATGAAGCTGTGGCCCGCGCTGGCCTGCCACCGATGCAGGCAGAGATCGTGAAGCTGCTGGGCAAACTGCATTTCCGTCAGAGTTACACCCAGAACCTTCTCGACCATTCTGTGGAGGTGGCGCACCTGATGGGGTTGATGGCCGCCGAACTCGGTCTCGACGTAAACGTCGCCAAGCGTGCCGGCCTGCTTCATGACATCGGCAAGGCGGTGAGCCACGAGATCGAAGGCCCTCACGCCGTCGTCGGGGCGGACCTCATCAAGCGTTACGGCGAGTCCGCCGAAGTGATCAATGGTGTGGCGTCGCACCACAACGATGTGCCGCCGGAAGGTCCATTGGGAATTCTCGTGAGCGCGGCGGATGCCATCAGCGCCTCACGTCCCGGAGCGCGTTCGGAGAACATGACCACGTATTTGAAGCGGATGGAGAACCTGGAGAAAATCGGGAACTCGTTTGCCGGCGTGGAGAAATGTTTCGCGGTGCAGGCAGGTCGGGAGTTGCGCGTGTTCGTGCAACCGCAGGCGGTCAACGATGAGAACGCCTTCTCCCTTGCCCGCGGCATCGCGGCGAAGATTGAAGGAGAACTCCAGTATCCGGGTCAGATCCGCGTCACGGTAATCCGGGAGACACGCTGTGTGGAGATTGCGAAGTAAGAGAGCGAAGCGGAGGGCTTGTCAACGGCCTTCCATCATCCCGGGCGGCAGGCCCGTTTCCCAGGACTTGGGGGAGTTCCACGGCCTTGCGGACATGTTGTCCGGTTCAGTCGTCGCACAACCACCTGCCCCAAAGCCTGCCAGAAACAACAGCAGCAGCAAAACCCGGCCTAACTTGTCCAGACGAAGCTTCACGATGCGGGATGGGCTGCAATCACGACGTCGCCTTCCATGACATCGCCAATTCTCCAGCCGGGGATGACGTTGGCGATGCAGCGGTTCTTCTCGACACTGGAAATCCGCAACTTGGCCACCAGTTTACCATTGCGGCTGACGAGCAACTCGCCGTCCTGAAGCACGTTCTGGTCAGTGCCGAAATCGAGCACCACGAAGTCCCATTTGGGGTCCGCGACGAGCACCGTGCCCTTGAGGTTGGGCGGAAGCGGGACGATGTACTTGGGATCAAGAATCTTGGCCAGTTCCGCCTTTTTCTTGGCGAGTTCAAAGGCCAGAATCTTTTTCTCCTCGTTCACCACTTCCAAAGCGTCCTGGGCATCCTTGATCTGCCTGCCGAAGGCGATGATTTGAGGCGGCGTGAAGCCGGTGCCGGTGTAAGCGCCGAGTTGGGCGCGGGCGTCATCGCGCTCGGAAGTGGTCTGGGTCAGGCGCTGGGTCAACTCATTGGCCCGCTGCGTCTGCTGGGCAAGTTGAGCCTCCACACGGTCCTTCGCGGCGGTCGTGGCCACGAGCGTTTCCTTCGTTTGCTCGAGCTCCTTGGAAGTCTTTTCGAGTTCGTTCTTGGTGACCGTCAACTCTTGGTCCGTCCGCGTGAACTTCTCACGCCAATCATTTCGCTCCTCAATGAGCGTGGTGATCTTCTCCTTGACCTTGATGAAATTCAGGACTCCCACCGCCAGGGCGGCGATGATCGCGATGATTAAACTGATGCGAATCAACATAGCTTGGTTGGCAATTGATTGAACTAACGACGGCAGCCTAGACGGTGAAGCCAAACGTGTCAACGCCCCTTCTCTGTGAAAAATTTCATGGCGGGCACAGTAATTTGCTAAGTCAGGTTATTCGGAAATTCCCACGGCGCTGAATCCCCTTCCCTTTCCACCGCTCGCGGTACAAATGTGAGGACTTCCCGGACAAGCCGGTCATTGTGGAGTCGCTGGCGCCCCTTCGAGATTGTGATGAAGCTCCAGCAATTGCAGGCGGGTGGCCTGCATGCGCGAAATCAACAACTGCGAAACCCGTTTCATCAATTCGTAGCCAAAATCGTGATCCTGTTCGCCGGCAATCAACAGGTGCGCCCCGTTGAGGCAGATGGCCCGTGTCCGGCTCAAGGCGCGCGCCTGGAAGTGCAACAGATAAGGCGGAAACAACCATGACCAACCCAACGCCTCCCCGTCTCCCAGAGTCTGAATGATCATGGCCCCGCTGCCGGGCACATAAGTTTCCAACGCGATGCGCCCCTCCTGGATCAAGTAACAATGACAGGCCACCTCGTGTTCGCGCAGAATGATTTGGCTGACTTCAAATTCCACCAGCGCCGCGCCTTTCGCCACCGCCGCGATATGCCGGGATTGCATCGTCCGAAAGAACGGATGCGCCGAGATGAGTGCTTCCAGATTTTCCATGAGCTCACAACGGCAGAAATCGCGACCGCCCGGAAAAGTCCGGAGCAAACGCCTGGGGCGTCAAACGATTCGTGCTGTTCAACCTCCTTGTAACCCGCCACGGCGCGACCGGCTCACCATGGGTTGGCGAGTGCTTAACTTTTTTTGCGAACCGCGCAAAAAAGGTTCAGGGGTTGCCAAAACCGGTGGAGCCGCGATCACGGCAGAATGCCAGTTTAGAAGCACGGGCTGGCCGTTCTGATCCCGAACGGGATTCGCACCGTCCAGCCGGGAACGCTGTGAATCCACTGGCGACCTTGATTGCGGAACATCCCTTTTTGACCGGGATGAGACCGGTGCATTTGGACGTGTTGTCCGCGTGCGCCATGCAAACGCAGTTTCCCAAGGATCAGTTGATTTTCCGCGAGGGCGATCTGGCCAACCGGTTTTATTTGATTGAGAGCGGCTCCATTGCCTTGGAATCGCACGCGGACGACGCGCACCGGGTTCTGATCCAGACGGTTGGCGGGGGTGAGGTCTTGGGGTGGTCATGGTTGTTTCCGCCTTATTACTGGCACTTTGACGCGCGCACTTTGCAGCCGACTAACGCGGTCTTTTTCTACGGCACGCGGTTGCGGACGCAATGCGAGGAAGACCACGATTTCGGTTATGAGTTGATCAAGCGCATGGCGGCGGTGGCGATCCGCCGGCTGCAAGCGGCGCGCGAACAGATGGTGGAGTTCTACGGCCATCCAGTGAGATGTGCCGCGGGCGAGCCGGACAATTTTGGGTAGAGCCAGCGGGGCAGGCAAGTGGACATAGCGGGCTGGCTGGGGAAAAACCAGCCGAAGCCAGGGTGAGGTGGACTAGGGGATTCCCTTAGTCTGGGTAGAGCAGTGTGCCAATCAACGATCAGGGGAAGTCTGGATTGTTGCGGAACGCACATTAACTTAATTTGCTGCCATGCAAACAACATTTGCTAGGCAGACCAGCGAACCCACCACCGTCGCCACCTTGCCCGCCCGTAGCGGCGGGGCGATTACCGGCACACTTGCTTCGGGAAACGGCGTGATTGCCCGAACCCGAGACTGCGCCAAACCCAGAAGCCAGGCGATGAACGGAAATGGGACCAAGGGACTGATTGAGGCCCTGATGAATTCCAAGATTTATCAGGACTACGAACGCGCGTTTTCCGAAACCACCGGTTTGCCAATCACCCTGCGCCCCGTGGAAACCTGGCAATTGCCCCACCACGGCAAACGCAACGAAAGCCCGTTCTGCGATCTAATGGCCCAGAAAAGCCGCGCCTGCGCCGCTTGTTTGCAGGTTCAGGAGAAACTTTCCGCCAGTTCCGTTTATGAAGCCCAAACCGTTGCCTGTCCTGTGGGCATGTGCGATACGGCTGTGCCGGTGCGCTTGGGCGACCGCCTGATCGGCTTCCTGCAAACCGGCCAAGTCTTCCGCAAGAAACCTTCCCCCGCGCAATTTGACCGCACCGTCAAACTGGTCGCTGAATGGGGTGTGGACGTTGACCGCAAGAAACTTGAATCTGCCTACTTCCGCACCAGGGTTGTGTCCTCCAAGCAGCACGAATCCGTGGTCAAACTACTGACAATTTTTGCCCAGCACTTGTCCATGTTGAGCAATCAAGTGCTGGTGCAGCACGAGAATGCCGAGCCGCCGGTCATCCGCCGCGCGAAGGAATACATTCAGGAACATCAAGCCGAGGAAATTTCCCTGGGCCAGGTTGCCAAGGCGGTCAACACCAGCACGTTCTACTTCTGCAAGATGTTCAAGAAGATGACCGGCATCAATTTCACCGATTACCTCTCGCGGGTGCGGATCGAGAAGTCCAAGAACCTGCTGCTCAATCCGAACCTGCGCGTCAGCGAAATCGCATTCGAGGTGGGTTTCCAATCGCTCACGCATTTCAATCGCGTGTTCAAAAAGGTGTTGGGCCAGACGCCCACGGAATATCGCGCGCAACTTTTGGGATGCTAAAAGCGGAAAAGCCTTGGCTGGGGGAGAAAATCCGCGCCGCCTTCCGCCGCCCGCCCTGGCTTCACCACGCGGTCTAATTTCATTCCATTGGAAGCTGTTTTTTCGAGTAGGCTGCGCAATAGCGGACATCGTTCACATAAAGCAAACCCGTCCTGGCCCTTTTTTGCGTGAGTCTGATATTCGCGGGGCTACAATCCACGCGATGAACGACTTGGCGCGACTGACCAAAGCCGAATTGATCAAGCGATTGCAGGCGTTGGAATCGGCCGCAGCCGCCACCACTGACACCGCAGCCGTCCATGCCGCCGCCGAGTTGCGTGACACCAATGAGCGGCTGCGCGCCATCCTCGAAACCGCGGTCGAGGGGATCATCACGATTGACGAGCGGGGCGTCATCGAATCATTCAACGGTGCCGCAGAACGAATCTTTGGTTATCCCGCCGCGGATGTGATCGGCAAGAATGTCAACATGTTGATGCCCTCGCCTTACCGACAGGAACATGACGGCTACCTCGCCAATTACCGGCGCACCGGTCATGCCCAGATCATCGGTATCGGCCGGGAAGTGATCGGCCGGCGTCAGGACGGCAGTGAGTTCCCCATGGACCTGGCGGTCAGCGAAGTCCGCCTGGCGGATCGGCGCATTTTCACCGGCTTCGTGCGCGACGTGAGCGAACGCAAGCGGCTGGAAAAGGAGATTCTCGAAATCAGCGACCGGGAACAGCATCGCATTGGTCAGGATTTGCACGACGGCCTGTGCCAGCAATTGGCGGGCATCGAGTTAATGAGCCAGGTGCTGGAGCGCAAGGTGGCCGCGATCTCTCCCACCGACGCGGAGCGCGTCGCTGAACTGGGGGGACACGTGCGCGGCACCATTGCCCAGGCGCGCCAGTTGGCGCACGGGTTGTCACCCGTCACGCTTGAATCCGAAGGCTTGATGTCGGCGTTGCAGGAACTCGCCGTGAACTCGGAAACCATGTTCCGGGTCGCTTGCGAGTTTGCCTGCGACCCGCCGGTGCTGGTGCATGATCAGGCGATCGCCACGCACTTATACCGAATTGCTCAGGAAGCCGTCTCCAATGCCATCAAGCACGGAAAAGCCCAACGCGTGGTAATCAGTTTGAAAAACGCCGGTGACCGGAATGTCCTGATGATCAAAGATGATGGTGTTGGCCTGCCCAAGGTGCTGCCCAAGGGAAAGGGCATGGGCCTGCACATCATGCAATATCGTGCGCGGATGATGGGCGGCGCGGCCATGGTCGAGCGCGACCTGGACGGCGGCACCAGCGTCATCTGTTCCATCCCGGCCACACGTAAAAGGAGCGGAGCACCCACAACATGAAAGCCAAAGTCACGAACGCCGGGAACCGCAAACGCATTCTCATCGTGGACGACCACCCGATGATGCGGCAGGGATTGGCCCAGTTGATCAACAGTGAGCCAGACCTCGTCGTGTGCCGCGAAGCCGACACGGCGCGCCAGGCATTTGAGTTTGTGAGGCGCGAACAACCGGATCTGGCGATTGTGGATATTTCGTTGCCCGACAAGAACGGGCTTGAACTCATCAAGGATATGCACGCCCTGTATCCGGCGCTGCCGATGCTGGTCGTCTCCATGCACGACGAATCGCTCTACGCGCAACGGGTGCTCCGCGCCGGGGGCCGCGGCTACGTGATGAAACAGGAGGGCGGAAAGAAACTCATGGAAGCCATCCGCCAGGTGCTCGCCGGGCAGATTTCGGTGAGTGAGAAAATGTCGGCCCGCATCCTGGAAATCTTTTCCGGCAGTGGTCGCGACCCGGGCGGCTCACCGCTCGGACGCTTGAGCGACCGGGAATTTGAAGTCTTTCAGCTCATCGGCCAGGGCAAGGGCACACGCGAAATTGCCGCCCACCTTCGCCTGAGCGTCAAGACCGTGGAAGTGCATCGGGCCAACATCAAGGGAAAGCTCGACCTCAAGAGCGCGACCGAACTGGTCCGTTCGGCGGTGCGCTGGATGGAAAGCCAGCCCGCAAGCTGAAGGGCTGAGTGGCCGTCAAAGTCCTAGCCAAACTCGGTGTTTCCCCTATCCCAGAATCAGGCAACTTTTCACTTGCCCATCGCTTGACGGGATCGAAGTTGTTTTATGCAAACCAGACCGATGAACGCGGCACCGGTGGTTGCTGCGGGCGCCCTCAGTGTTTTTCATGTAGTCGTGGTGTATGAAGATTACGCCGCCGGCCACCACGCCAATGAAACCTGCAATTTTCTTCTGTCGCAACTCGGCGACGAGTTTGAAGTCCGCTGCGGCATGTGGAAGTTCGACATCCTGCGGCTACCGCATCTCCGGCAAATCGCCGCCGCCGAGGCTTCGGGGGCCGATGTTGTGATCGTGGCGGGACGCGGCACGTCCCCGCTGCCGTCCGAGGTCACGCAGTGGGTGGATGGCTGGCTGCCGGGGCACAGCAAACGCGGTGTGGCGTTGATCGCAATTCTGGACGTGGCGGCCAATCCCCTTTCGGTCGTGCCCCCCGCCTTCGCCTATCTGCAACAGGTCGCGACGACGGCCGACATGGAATTCTTTCCGCACTTCATGGAGTTTCGGCGCAGCAACCTCCCGCCGCCCGAGGATTTCATCCCGCCCGAGGTCGCCGCTGCCCAACCCGCCAATCCGCCGGTGTCGCCGATGACTGACCAGCACTGGGGCATCAACGAGTAAGTTTCGCGGCTTCGCCACAGCGATCCTCAATCCGGAAATCCACGACACCAGCAGTGGATTTCATCCACCGCGCGGCGCAGATGAATGGCGTCCGAACGACGCCATCAACGGGGCATAAACGCGGCTTGACGGGAGCGCGGCTGGAGTGAAAACATCCGCTCAGAAAAACCTCCACCACATCACAATGTTATCTCAAGGCTGCGGCACCATTCCTTCCCACCATCCGGTTGCAAACATGGGTGGCCACGCTCCGCGCAAACCGACAACCGGCACGATGCGCGAGGGATCGTGAGTTACGCCAGCTAACGCCCCATGACCTGGTCGCAAGACTACACCCCGCTCGGCGGCATTGGCCTTTCCGCCCTAGTCGCCGCGCTGCCTGTGGTGACGTTGCTGGGGTTGCTCGCCTTCTGGCATGTTCGGGCGCAAATCGCCGCGCTCGCCGGACTCCTGGTCGCCGGGGTCATTGCCATTTTCGTCTATCAAATGCCGGCGCCGCTGGCGCTCGCCTCGGCGGGTTACGGTGCGGCCTTCGGACTTTTTCCCATCGGCTGGATTATTCTTAATGCCATTTTCATCTACCGCCTTTCCGTTGAGACAGGTCAGTTCGCCGTGTTGCAGCATCAGATTGCCGGTGTCTCGGGCGACCGGCGCATCCAGGCGCTCTTGATTGCGTTTGGCTTCGGCGCGTTCATCGAGGGCGCGGCGGGATTCGGCGCACCAATTGCCATCTCCGGCGCACTGATGATTGGTTTGGGGTTCCGTCCGCTCGAAGCCGCCAAGCTCGCGCTCATCGGCAACACCGCGCCGGTTGCCTATGGCGCGCTGGGCACCCCTTTGATCACCCTGGCGCGCATCACCGATCTGGACCTGCACGATCTGAGTGCGATGGTCGGCCGCCAACTGCCGTTCTTCTCCCTCCTTGTGCCGTTCTGGCTGATCTGGGCCCAAGTCGGCTGGCGCGGCATGGTCGCCGTCTGGCCCGCGTGTCTGATGGCTGGTGGCAGCTTCGCCCTGACGCAATTCCTCGTGAGCAACTTCCACGGTCCGTGGCTGGTGGACATTATTGGCGCCTTCGCCTGCATGGGCTCGCTGGTTCTGCTGATGAAATTCTGGAAACCAGCCGACCCCTCTGCGGCGCCAGAACCGCGCAACCTGCCGGCCAATCCCGTCAACGAAATCCCCTCCACCGGCTCACCCACCAAAGCCTGGCTGCCGTGGATTTTTCTTTCCGTATTTGTCTTCTGCTGGGGTTTGCCCGTCGTAAAAGATTTCCTCAATGCACTTTTCGCCCCTGCCATCAACGTGCCGTGGCTGCATCAGGCCGTTTTGCGCGTGCCACCGGTTGCGCCCCATCCCGAACCGGAAAAGGCCGTGTTCATTTTCAACTTCCTCTCTTCAACCGGCACCGCCCTGCTGCTGGCGGGAATTCTGGCCGGCGTTTGTCTCGGCCTGAACCCACGGCGCATCCTGGTGATTTACGGCCACACCCTTTGGCGGGTGCGCGTGTCCCTGTTGACCATTGCGCTGATGCTGGCGCTGGGCTTCACTACACGCTACAGCGGCACGGACACCACCATGGGCCTGGCCATGACCGCCACCGGCTGGTTCTTTCCATTCTTCTCACCCATGATCGGCTGGCTCGGCGTCGCGCTCACCGGAAGCGACACTTCCTCCAACGTCTTGTTCGGCAATCTGCAAAAAGTCACCGCCGAGCAACTGGGTCTTTCGCCCGTGCTGATGGCGGCGTCCAACAGTTCCGGCGGGGTCATGGGCAAGATGATTGACGCGCAAAGCATCGTCGTGGCCAGCGTGGCTACCGGCGGACATCCCGACAGCCCGGACGCGGGGACGATCTTGCGCTCGGTCTTCTGGCACAGCCTCGTGCTTGCCATCCTGGTCGGCGTGCTCGTGATGATCCAGGCTTACGTGTGGAAAAGCGTCGTACCCGGAGAATGAACTCAAGCAGCCATCCCTCTTGGGACCGGAGAGTCTCCCAACGTCCGGTTGAACCCAGCCACCTGTACCGGTGAAGTTCCCGACCTCGCCCGTATCATTCCTTCTGGTCGGCCTGCGACGCCGGCGGCGGCGTGCCGGGCGGCGTAGGAGTGGTTGGACGACCAGCCGGGAGCAGTTTCAGAATTTCCTGCTGCCGCAAATACCACTCGCGCAGGGGCCGCGAAAGCATCGAATCCTTGAACGCCTTGAAGTTGGCGATGTTCAACGCCGCGTCAACCTCATCTTTCAATTGCTTGTTCAACGCCGCCTTGGCGTCAGTGGCCCAGGCGCTGAAGGAACCGGTCTTGTCGTTCAGTGCCTTGGCGGCCGCCATCCGTGTTTCCTGATCATATTTGAATTCAATCACTTCCACGTGCGACTTCTCCACCTGGCCTTTGATGCGCTGCGTATCGTGCCGGGCCATGATGACATGCTTGGCGAGTTCGATGATCCGTTTCTCCAATTGCGAAACCACATCGTCCTCGCCGACCACACCGAACGCCTTGAGCCCAAGGTCGCGCGTGGCGTTTTCGTAGGTGCGCAGCACGCGCGCCAGCACCGCTTCCTCCAATTCCGCAAACATCTTGCGGCCCCGTTCGAGGATGAGTTTTTGTTCGTCCTCGGTGAAGCTGTACGTCTGCTCGTCAAGACCGACAAACGTGGCATAGGCGGGCGACTTTAACACTTTCTCCAGACGCGCGGTCAGGTTGCTGGCGGAAATCTTCGTCGCCGCGAGCACGCCCTCGGGTTCTTTCTTGGTTTCCAGCTTGAGTTCCGCCGGCTGCCAGGCGAAGACCGCGCGATCCAGGCCGCCCAACCGCTCCAGTTGATTGGTGAGCGCCCGCCAGTGCGCCTGTTGCCGCTCGCGTTCGTTCAATTCGCCGATGAAGTCGAACTGGTTCTCCACTTTCAGTGAACGGGCGGTCGCGCGAAACCAAGTCAACAGCCGGTCATGCTGCGCCCCGATCTGATTGGCATAAACGCGGAAGGAAAGGTTCACGCGCTCCAGCGGCACGCGATCCTGCGGATCGCGCGGCGCCCGGGCACGAACATAGGTTTCAATCACGGCGTTCGGTATATTATGTATCAGGTCGCGCAAATCGCTATAGGCCCCCAGTATGGGATCGCTGCCGTAATCAAACGTGGCCACGTCACCGTAACGAATGGCGTCCTGGTCGGTGGCAAACAACATCTTGTTCGTCACGACCGCTTTGTCATCGAAGTAACCCCATTGAATGGCGGCGCGGTCGTGCGGCAGGACGTTGGTGGTGGCCCGCATCTGCCAGCCCACGAGCATGGCCGCCTTGAACGGGATGTATTCCATCACCGAACTGCTGACGAGTTTGCCCTGATACTGATCAAGGTCTTTGCCCGTGATGTACGCCTTCACGGCTTCGTCGAGTTCCTTTGGACTAAGGGTGGCCGCGAGACTGCCGCCAAAGTTGTGCCGCAAACCGATGACGTGGCCGACTTCGTGCGCCACGACTTCGCGCACGTAATCCTGTGAGGCGCGCAAGACGGCTTCGTCGGTGAGTTCCTCGTTCGCCAGCAACTCCTGCAAGCCGTCAGCCATCTGCTGCGCGAATGCCACGGGATCAAGCTGGCAGGCGGTGTGGTCGTCGAGCCAGTGCATGGCTGAGTGTTTGGGTTTGTCGTCGCCCTTGTCCTTCTTGCCTTCGTCGGCGACCTCCCGCATGGTTCGCAACAACGCCCGCGCCCGCGCCTTGCCACTCATGCCGAACACGCTGGTAATATAAGCCTGCCCATGCCGCGCGCGACCGGTCAACGGATCAAACAACACGTCCGCGTAGGCAAACCCGGCACTGTCCCACGGCACCCATTGCACCACGTTGTAGCGTGCGTCCGGCGCCGTGACGCCGTCGGGGGCCGCCTCCGCCTTGACGACGTCGCGCCCGAACGCGCGGTTCCAATACAGGATGCCGTCCTTCACCGCTTCCACGTATTCATCCGGCGTATTGGCGCTGTAATAAAACGTCACCGGGTCCGTGAGATCGAACCAGCCCATCTTTACCGTGGTGCGGCCCGACTCCGTCTCGATGCGCCCGGGCAATTCCCAAAAGCGCGCGTAACGCGTTTCATGTTCGGGCATTTCCTTGGCCGTGAAATCTCCCTTGGTGTACGGGATGAAAAAGTACCGGACTTCATAACGCGAATGGACATTCTGCGCAAACTCACGGCTGCGCGACTGTACGCTCTGGCGGATCACCAGTTGGTCGCCCATCTCGGACACAGCGAACACGCGACTCTCGGGCACTTCCTCGACCGTTTCCCCGGCTGCAGGCCGAAAGCCAGCCCCAGTGGAATACCAACCCTGGCTGAACACCTGCCGCATGCCGCGATTGAAATCAATCACGATGCTGTTGTTGTCCTCGGCCACGATCGGAAACTTCGCCAGCAATAACCGCGAGGGCAGGTCTTTGGTCACCACGATGCCCTCGGTGGTTTCATACATGTCCACGCCATCGTGGAACAACTCGAACTGCACCACCTTGCCGGACAAGCCGCGGCTCGTGGCCGCCAGCGATTGCGGAATCACCGACATGGACATCAGATACTCCCGCCCCAACGCGGACCGGGGAATGGTGAGGTGGAAATTGTCCGCGGGCTTCAAGGGCGGCGGCGCCGAACTGGCGGCAAACGCCAAGTTCGTCCCCAGCAGAGTTGCGATCAGCAACACAATGCTGGCAGCCAACCGTTGAGGAGCGAAGGATCGGATGTTGTGGTCACTCATAAGAATATGGTTTCAATTGCGCGCCGGAGCATGAGGATTTGTCAGCGGAGCGACAAGCAAAATGGCGGCAAATCACTTGACACAGAAATCTTCCCGCCGCACTACATGTTCATGCTTCATTCCATGAATCGTCGCCAATTCATCACCCATACCACCGCCATCAGCTTTGCCACGATGCTGTCCGGACTGCCTATGAGAGCAGCAAACTTCACCGGCAGACTCCGCAAAGCCATGATCGTGAAGGAGGTCACGGAGAATGCCTTGACGCCGCTGAAGGCCGCTGGCTTTGAAGGGGTCGAGACGAACCATGTTTGTCCTGAACCAGAAGCAGCCGCTGGCCGCGCGGTCGCCGAGAAGCTGGGCATGAAAGTTCATTCCGTGCTGCGTGGCTGGATGGAATTCAACAGCGACGAGCCAAAGAAGGTGGAGGATTCTCTGGAGAAGGTCCGCATGGCACTCCGGGCGGCCAGCGCTTACGGCGCGGATGCGATTCTTGTCGTGCCCTGTCGCGTAGGCGGCATGCCCATGCCGGAGCCGTGGGAATTTGACATCGCGTTCGATAAAAAGACCGGCCACGTCACACGCGTGGCGGCGGGCGACAACTCGAAATTCGCGGCTTACATCAAGGCACAGAACCGGGCCACGGACACTTCGCGCGCGGCAGTTGAGAAGCTCATCCCGCTCGCGGGGGAAATGAAGGTGGTCATCGCGCTGGAAAACGTCTGGAACAATCTCTGGGTGCAACCTGCGCTTTACAAGCATTTCATCGCGTCGTTCGCCAGTCCGTGGGTGAAGTCGTACTTCGACATCGGCAATCACGTGAAGTACTCGCCGCCGCAGGACTGGATCAAGGCGCTCGGCCCGTTGATCGCGAGAGTGCATATCAAGGATTTCAAGCTGAACCCCGACGGCAAAGGCGGGAAGTTCGTGCATCCGCGCGACGGCAGCATTGACTGGCCCGTGGTGCGGCGCGCCCTCAGCGACATTGGCTACGACGGCTGGGCGACGATTGAGGACGGCGGCCTGGAGTTCGCCGAGTTCAGCCGGCGGTTTGATTTGATTGAGGCGGGAAATTGAAGTTCTTAACGATCCAGGCGCTGGAAAGGCAGGCAGCTTCGCTCGGTTGTGTTGAACCCTTGCACGCGGCGGCCTGAAGGATACACTGCTAGAAGTTGGTACGCATTCCACCAACTCCAATACACGAATGACCAGTCGTATATGAATACTTGGAAGGCTATGGCAATGTTCATAATAGGAGTCCTTGTCGGCCTCGCCCTTTCGGCGGTCTCTCTCCCGGGTTTCCTGCTTGCCAAGGGTCGCGTCAAGTTCTTAGAGGGGCGGACGAACGGAATAACAGTCGGTCGTTTTGAAACAGCCGAAACCCTTGAAAAGGAGTTCGGCCATTACGACGGCAAAGGGCCCCACACCGTTCTGTTGTCGGTCACCGGTAAAGTCTCATATCCGTCCGGATCGGTGGTCAAGACGAGCAATGTCGTGTGCATCGAGACAAATGGAGTGAAGACCGTTCGAGTGATTCCATGAAGTCAACTAACATAGTGCTGGAGTCCCGATGCCAAACCCAATTATGAAAACCAACCTTCTCTCCCGCCGCCAATTCGCCCGCTCGTTGCTCGCCACCGCCGCGACCGTCGGCGTTGCGCCGACATTCCTGCGCGGACAGAACTTAAACAACAAACTCAACCTCGCCATCATTGCCACCGGCGGACGCGGCGGCGGTAATCTCCAATCTGTCGCCTCAGAGAACATCGTCGCGCTCTGTGACGTGAACGCCAGGAGCCTCGACGCAGCCGCAAAGAAATTCCCATCGGCGCGCAAGTTTGCCGATTTCCGGAAAGTGTTCGATCACGCCAAGGAGTTTGATGGCGTGGTTGTGAGCACCTGCGAACACACGCACGCCTTTGCCACCATGCCCGCGCTCGAACTGGGCAAGCACGTCTATTGCGAGAAGCCGCTCACGCACAACATCTGGGAGGCGCGGAAGATTCGTGAGGCGGCGGCCAAGGCCAAGGTCGCCACGCAAATGGGCGTCCAGATTCACGCCACGGAGAATTACCGGCAGGTCGTCGAACTGGTGCAGAGCGGCATCATCGGTCCGGTGCATGAGGCGCATGTGTGGGTTGGGCGGGCGTGGGGTTTACAGAGCGAGGCGGACGCGAAGAAACACAAAGACATCGTGTTCGTGACCGAACGACCAACGGAAACCCATCCCGTGCCGGAAGGATTGGACTGGGATCTTTGGCTGGGCCCGGCGCCGTTCCGTCCGTTCAACAACGTCTATTTCCCCGGACCGAAGTGGTATCGCTGGTGGGATTTTGGCAGCGGCACGATGAGCGACTTGGGCAGCCATTGGAACGATCTCGCTTTCTGGGCGCTCAAGCTGCAAGCGCCACTCACCATCGAAGCAGACGGGCCGCCGCCGCATCCGGAAATTGCGCCCGCCTCCATGAGCGCCACCTACGAATACGGCGCCCGCAGCGACATGCCGCCCGTGAAACTCACGTGGCATCAAGGCGAAAGCAAACCGGACATCTGGAGGAACGGCGACATCCCCAAGTGGGACAGCGGTTGCCTGTTCATCGGCCGCAAAGGCATGATTCTGTCCGATTACTCCAAGCACGTGCTGTTACCGGAGAAGGAGTATGAGGGATTCACGCGTCCGTCACCCACGATCCCGCGTGTGTCCGGTCATCACGAGGAATGGCTGCAAGCCTGCAAGACCGGCCAATCATGCAGCGCCAATTTCGAATACTCCGGCTGGCTGACCGAAGCCAATCACTTGGGCAACGTGGCTTATCGCGTCGGCAAGAAACTGGTTTGGGATGCGAAGCAAATGAAAGCGACTAACGCGCCCGAGGCAGACAAGTTCATCCGCCGGAGCTATCGGACGGGCTGGAAGCCGTAATCCCTGCGCAACCATGTGGCGCAGACATTCCTGCCAGCGTTACGTAAAGAAGGCGAACGGTTACCCGTTCGCCTTTCGTGCTTTCGTAGCTGCGCTCGTGAGAGCGCGGCAAAATTTCAATACCGATAGTGTTCCGGCTTGTATGGCCCTTCGGGCGGCACGCCGAGGTAGTCGGCCTGTTTCTTCGTGAGCTTGGTCAGCTTCACGCCGATACGATCCAAGTGCAGGCGGGCGACTTCTTCGTCCAGTTTCTTGGGCAGACGATAGACGCCGATCTTGTTGCTGGCGCGGTTGGTCCAGAGGTCCAGTTGTGCGAGCACTTGATTGGTGAAGCTGTTGCTCATCACGAAGCTCGGATGGCCGGTGGCGCAGCCGAGATTCACGAGGCGGCCTTCGGCGAGCAGATAGATCGTGCGGCCATTCGGCAACACGTATTTGTCATACTGCGGCTTCACGTTGATTTTTTTCACGCCTTTTAGCGTGTTGAGCTTTTCCACCTGAATCTCGTTGTCGAAGTGGCCGATGTTACAAACGATGGCCTGGTCCTTCATCTTGAGGATGTGGTCAATCGTGATGACGTCCAGATTGCCAGTCGTCGTCACATAGATGTCGCCGATGCCAAGGGTGTCTTCCATCGTCGTGACTTCAAAACCTTCCATCGCAGCTTGCAGCGCGTTGAGTGGGAAAATGACTAGAATTCAGGCACACCAAGCATGCGGAACAATCTGGGGTCGCGACGCAATTGATGTAAAAGCTGCCATTGCAAGCTGGTGGCGATTCAGGTATGATGATCGCCTCTGAAAAGAACCTGATCGAATCGCAATTCAAACTGAGCGGCAGTAACCGTCAGATCATATGAGAGCACAGAAACCGTGGAGTTTTTCCCTAACAATGATTCTTGCTGTCCTCGTGCTCACTGTGTGCGGCAAAGGAATTGCAATGGCACAATCTCCCTGGACGGAGGCATGGAATTCGGCAACCGCCGGAACGTATTCGTTTGATATCGATGGCGAGGCCTTGGTACCTGGCGACCGGGGTGTCTGGCACATACAAGATGTGGTTGGTGCGCCTTCGGGAAATCAAGTTGCCATCGAGAGTGTGGGCGGCGACCAGCGTTTGAAACTGACCTGCGTTAACGGAGGTGGTCTCCAAGCTTCGCTTATGCCTTTGAATATTGCCCTGACCTCCGGCACCCGCCTGGCGATCAGCGAGTCTGGTTCCCTCATCAACCCCTATTGGAACGGCGCCTTTCCGACCGTTTTTCCCCCGCCCGGGGACAACGTCCACCTCATGCTGCAAGACAACCGCGGCAACATGCTGGTGTATCTCTTCCAACGCGCCGCCAATTACCCTGCGCACAACACCACGTTGAATTATTTGGACGAAAACGGCCAGCCGGTGACTTTGGGTTATCGCGAAGTTTTTGTAGATTCGCCCAATGTCTCTGGCGGTAGTTATCTCCTCAATCTGTACAATGACTTCAGCGCTGTAACCGGATTTGTTCCGGCTGGGGCCTCAATAAGTTTCATCGAGTTCATGGCCTCGGGCACACCATCCGGAACTGGAGTTGCCACCATGGACGACTTGCAGATTGGAACCGCTTTAATTGCATCGTCTCCAAGTGTCACGGTGCAACCCCAAAACCAAACCGTGCGTTACGGCGAACGCGCTCTCTTCGAAGCGTTGGTCAGCGGCACGTCCCCATTCACTTACCAGTGGCTAAGAAACGGCTCGAATGTTGTTGGAGGAACCCAGATGATGCTGACCATTTCGAATGCCACGCTGGCGGCTCAGGGTGATTACAGCGTAGTAGTGACCAACCAAGTAGGCACTGTTACCAGCCTGGTCGCCACGCTCACCGTGGACGCACGTCCTTATATCCTGACGCAACCTGTTGGGCGAACAGTGGAGAGCGGTGATGCTGTAAACTTGAGCGTGTCAGCCGGCGGAGCCCCGACACTGACATATCAATGGCAAAGAGACGGATCGGTTCTGCCAGGTCAAACCGGATCCACGCTGAACATCCCAAGCGCTTCCACAACCAACACCGGCACATACTCGGTGGTCGTCAGCAACTCCTTCGGATTTACTCAGAGCCTTGCTGCTGTTCTTACCGTGCTTCCGCCACTTACTTTAGGAGACGCAGTGGATGCACCAATTTTGGTATGGACAAATGGCGGCACCTTGACGTGGAAACCTCAGAGGGTGACTACTTTCGATGGAGTCGATGCCTTGGAAGTTGGTCCCGGTCCTGGCACCGCCTGGATTGAAACAGTCGTTTCCGGCCCCGGAATTCTTTCGTTCCGGTGGCGGACATCCAAAGACCCCCTGAGGGCGTATGTTTCACTATTCGTAAACGATATCCTGCAAACAACAATCGCCGGAATCACAAACTGGCAGGAAGTGAGACTCGCGCTTGGAGCTGAGCCATGCCGCGTCCGTTGGCTGTATACTGGCGGCTCCTACATTTCTCCATCAAACGAAGCGTGGCTGGATCAAGTTACAGTACTTCCACGAGCCACGAGCACTGCATTTGCGAACACGAATGCAATCCAGTTTCCTTATCAGACTTTTGCAGGAAGCGGAAACCCGTATCCGTCGGTGATCAATGTTTCAGGAATGGTGAATGACGTGACCGAGGTGGTGGTTCATCTTAAAGATCTCTCAATGGACACTGATGGTGGCGGGTTGGATCTGCTATTGGTTGCCCCCTCTGGAGAAACTTCAATTGTGATGTCCGATGCTGCTCGGCTTTTTGCCGTGAGCCATGCGACTCTGCAAATCGATGACTTATGGCTGACGACGATTCCGAGGGACAGCAGCTTTTCAAACGGCGTGTTCCTTCCTACTGACTACCCGCGGCCCAATGACGCGTTTCCCCAGGATTCGTTTCCATCTGCCCCAGCCGGCCCTTGGCCCCATTCTCTGGCGTCACTCCGAGGCGCAAATCCCAATGGCGAGTGGCAGTTGTTTGCCCGGTATGGGAGCCCATTTGGAGGTTCAGGGCAGTTGGCAGGCGGATGGAGCTTGGAACTTCTGACGCGTCGGGACGCCATTCGGTTGGAGAACGCCCGGCTTTGGGGTTCGGAAGCTCAATTCGTTTTGATTGGGCCACCGAATGCTGGGTTTGTGATCCAAGTTACGTCGAACATGGTTGACTGGGTGCCACTGTTGACGAACAGCATTCCTGCAAATGGTTGGTATGCGTTCTTCGACGACAGCGCTAGCGATCGGCTCAGCCGATTTTATCGCACGGTCGCGTTTGCCCCAATTCCTCCCGACATCACCAGTCAGCCACAAAGCCAAAGCGTGAATGGCGGTGATGACGTTAGCTTCAGCGTAACAGCTACGAGCTTCTGGCCACTCAACTATCAGTGGAAGAAAAACAATTCCCCCATCGTTGGCGCGACGAACGCCACGCTGATACTAACCAGTGTCCAGGGCAGCCACACTGGCAACTATAACGTGGCCGTAGGTAATGGGTTCTTCACTGTGGACAGCTCCAGCGCCAACTTGAGTGTCGTATTGTCGTCGAACGATATGTTTACTAACCGCTTCGTGCTTACCGGTCTGACCAATGCATGGGCAGGTTCAAACTTTGGGGCAACAATAGAGCCAGGAGAGCCAAATCATGCTGGGCCAAACCCTTTCGGGCTTTATGGCGGCAAATCGGTTTGGTGGACTTGGATGCCCCCGGTGGATGGGTTGGTGACGCTCGGCGTGTCGAGCAACCCTAACGAAGACACGTTCTTGGCGGTTTACACCGGTAACACAGTTTCGACCTTAACACGTGTGATTGGCAGAAGAGGTAGCGGAGATGTCTCATTTGTGGTGACAGCCGGAACCGCATACCAAATCGCGATGGATATTGCCTTTGGAGGGAGCGGAGCGTTTAACGTGGATCTGAGAGAAGCTCCTGCGGGCCCGCCCGTAATCACTGCGCAGCCGCAGAGTCAGATCGTGGCGGTCGGGTCGAACGTGACATTCAACGTAGTGGCGTCTAGCCCTTGGCCGATGACCTATCAGTGGCGGACGAATAACACCGCGATTGGAGGTGCGACGAACGGGACGCTCACTTTGCTAAATGTTCAGAACAGAGATGCTGTCAGTTACGACGCGGTGGTGAGCAACGCGTATGGGACCGTGATCAGTTCAAATGCAACTTTGACCGTGGTGACGGTGCCAAATGACGCATTCACCAACCGTTTGGTCATCACCGGAATGACCAATACGCTCTTCGGCACTAACGCAGTCGCCACGAAAGAAGCTAGTGAACCTTTGCATGCTGGGATTACTGGAGGAAAATCAGTTTGGTGGACTTGGACCGCACCAACGAATGGAACCGTGATCGTGGACACTATCGGCAGTTCGTTTAACACGTTGCTGGCGGTTTACACTGGCACTTCCGTTTCGGCTCTTTCAACTGTGGCGAGTGACGACAATAGTGGCGGCAACTTTGCGAGCAAACTCACTTTCAGTGCGTCAGCCGGAACAACCTACCAAGTCGCCGTAGACGGGTATTTTGGAGCCAGTGGAAACATTGTGCTCCACGTCCAACAAATCCCACCGCCGGCGAACGACCTGTTCGCCAACAGAGTCACCATCTTGGGGATGACGAATACGGTTAACGGCTCCAATTCTGGAGCCACCAAAGAAGCGAGCGAACCAAACCACGCTGGCAACGCTGGTGGCAAATCAGTTTGGTGGACTTGGACCGCACCAAC
The DNA here is from genome assembly GCA_014860005.1 of Verrucomicrobiota bacterium. The sequence continues at coordinate 36,360 of JACZKP010000111.1, forward strand.
GAACGGAACCGTGATCGTAGATACTATTGGCAGTTCGTTTAACACCTTGCTGGCGGTTTACACCGGCGGTTCGGTAGCGAGTCTTTCCCCTGTGGCGAGTGACGACCAAAGCGGGGGCAATAATACGAGCAAGCTTACGTTCAATCCGACCACAGGAACAACCTACCAAATCGCCGTGGACGGGTCTTCGGGAGCCAGCGGCGCCGTTATTTTGAATCTCAAAGAAATCCCTAACAGTGCGCCAGCAATTACCACGCAGCCGCAGAGTCGGGCAGTGCCGGCAGGCTCCAATGTAACATTCAGTGTAACAGCGACAGGAACCCTTCCTTTGAAGTACCAATGGCGGAGAGATGAGGTGAACATTGGGAGCGCCACCAACACTAGCTACATCATAGTCGGCGCGCAAACTAATCATGCTGGCGCATACAGCGTAATGGTTTCGAATTCCTACGGCAGTGTGACGAGTGCTGTCGCGGTATTAACGGTCACACCGAGGCTGCTCGATACGTTCAACCCGGCAGCCAATAGCATTGTAAATTCGATGGCGATACAGGCAGACGGGAAGATTCTGTTGGGCGGCGCGTTCACGACGATTGGTGGCCAGCCGCGCAACCGGATTGCCCGGTTTAATGCAGACGGAAGTCTGGACAATGCGTTCAATCCGGGAGCGGACAACTTTGTCTGGTCGCTCGCGTTTCAATCAGACGGAAAGATTTTGGTCGGAGGCTGGTTCACGATGCTGGGCGGCCAGCCGCGCAATCATCTTGGCCGGCTTAATGCGGATGGAAGCCTTGACGTCACGTTCAATGCGGGAGCCAACACCAATGTTAACTCGCTGGCCTTACAGCCCGACGGAAAGATTCTGGTGGGGGGCATCTTCACGACCCTGGGTGGTCAGCCGCGCAACTACCTTGGCAGACTTAATGCGGATGGAAGCCTGGACACTTCGTTCAATCCGGGAGCCAACGCCACTGTTAACTCGCTAACTTTACAGCCAGACGGGAAGATTCTGGTGGGGGGCAACTTCACGACGCTAGGCGACCAGCCGCGCAACTACCTTGGCCGGCTCGTTGCGGATGGAAGTCTGGACACCGCGTTCAATCCGGAAGTTAATAGTGGCATCAACTGTCTAGCGATCCAGGCTGACGGGAAGATTCTGGTGGCGGGACTCTTTTCAGCACTTGGCGGCCAGACGCCAAACTACCTTGGCCGGATTAATGCCGACGGGAGTCTGGACATTTCGTTCAATCCGGGAGCCGGTAAGCCCTTCTCAGTCGCGGTGCAGGCGGATGGGAAAATTTTGGTGGGGGGGTTCACGGGCAATTACCTCACCCGATTTAGTGCGGATGGAAGTCTGGACCCCACGTTCAACCCGGGAGCCAGCAGCATAGTTTTCTCGCTCGCCATGCAGGCAGACGCAAAGATTCTGGTGGGGGGCAACTTCACAACGCTGGATGGCCAGCCTCGCAACTACTTTGGCCGGCTAAACAACACCGCGCCCGCATCGCAAAGTCTCACCTTGGATGGCTCGACGCTCACCTGGCTGCGAGGCGGCACAAGCCCAGAGGTCTGGCGCACCACGTTCGAGGTTTCCACCAACGGCGCGAATTGGGCCAGCCTCGGAGTCGGCTCACGCGTTGCTGGTGGCTGGCAGTTGACGGGAGTTGCGGCCCCGCCCAATGCCAGCATCCGGGCGCGGGGCTATGCTTCGGGAGGATATTTGAACGGATCCAGTTGGTTTGTGGAAACGATCATTCAACCGTAATACCACTCGTCAGGAAGGGTGTTCCTTCGAGTCCGTGAAAAAGGAAAGCGAACGGTTTCCCGTTCGCCTTTCGTGTTTTCACATTTGATTTCGCTCAATACCGATAGTGCTCCGGCTTGTATGGTCCTTCCGGCGGCACGCCGAGGTAATCGGCTTGTTTCTTCGAGAGCTTGGTCAGCTTCACGCCGATGCGGTCGAGGTGCAGCCGGGCGACTTCTTCGTCCAGTTTTTTGGGCAGACGATAGACGCCGATCTGGTTGCTGGCGCGGTTGGTCCAGAGGTCCAGTTGTGCGAGCACTTGGTTGGTGAAGCTGTTGCTCATCACAAAGCTCGGATGGCCGGTGGCGCAACCGAGGTTCACCAGGCGGCCTTCGGCCAGCAGGTAAATCGTGCGGCCGTTCGGCAGCACGTATTTGTCATACTGCGGCTTCACGTTGATTTTCTTCACGCCTTTCAGCGTGTTGAGCTTCTCGACCTGAATCTCGTTGTCGAAGTGGCCGATGTTACAAACGATGGCCTGGTCCTTCATCTTGAGGATGTGGTCAATCGTGATGACGTCCAGATTGCCAGTCGTCGTCACATAGATGTCACCGATGCCAAGGGTGTCTTCCATCGTCGTGACTTCGAAACCTTCCATCGCGGCTTGCAGCGCGTTGATGGGGTCAATCTCGGTGACAATGACACGCGCGCCGAATCCGCGGAGCGAATGCGCGCTGCCTTTGCCAACGTCGCCGTAGCCCGCGACGACCGCAACTTTGCCGGCGATCATCACATCGGTGGCGCGCTTGATGCCGTCCGCCAGCGATTCGCGGCAGCCGTAGAGGTTGTCGAACTTGGACTTGGTGACGGAGTCGTTGACGTTGATGGCGGGCACGAGGAGTTTGCCTTGTTCAAGCATCTGGTAGAGGCGATGCACGCCGGTGGTGGTTTCTTCGGAAACACCTTTCCACTCACTCACGACTTCGTGCCAGAAACCAGGGCGTTCCTTCGCCACGCGCTTCAACAGCGCCTTGATGACGGCGATTTCGTGGTTGTCGCTGGGCGTGTTGACCCAAGTGTCGCCGTTTTCGAGTTCGTAGCCTTTGTGGATGAGCAGCGTCGCGTCGCCGCCGTCGTCCACGATGAGCTGCGGACCTTTGTTGCCCGGGTGCGTGAGCGCGGCGAGGGTGAAGTCCCAGTATTCTTCAAGCGTTTCGCCTTTGTGCGCGAACACCGGGATGCCGGCCTTCGCGACGGCCGCGGCGGCCTGATCTTGCGTGGAGAAGATATTGCAACTCGCCCAGCGCACGGACGCGCCGAGTTCGACGAGCGTCTCAATGAGGATCGCCGTCTCGATGGTCATGTGCAGCGAGCCGGTGATGCGCACGCCTCTCAGCGGTTTTTTCGCGCCGTACTTTTTGCGGATGGACATGAGGCCGGGCATTTCGTGCTCGGAGACTTCGATGGATTTGCGTCCCCACTCGGCGAGTGAGAGGTCACGGACGGCGAAGTCTTGTTTGGATTTGCCGTTGTGATTGGACTTGCCGTTGCGCGCCTTGACGAGCGTACGGCGGGAGGGAGGAAGTTTGATGGTAGCCATGATGATGATTCGTTAAATGATTGAATGGTTAGATTGCTTTTTGCAGTGCCGCAACTTTGTCGGCCTTTTCCCACGTGATGTCTTTGTCGTTCTTGCCGAAGTGGCCGTAGTTGGTGGTCTTGTTGTAAATGGGGCGCAACAGGTTGAGCTGTGCAACGATGTCCGCCGGTTTGAAACTGAACACCTTGAGCACGGCCCGAAGAATGCGCGCGTCGCTCACCGTGCCCGTGCCGAACGTGTCCACATGCACACTGACCGGACGCGGATGCCCGATCGCGTAGGCGAACTGAATTTCCACTTTCGCGGCCAGTTTCGCAGCGACAATGTTCTTGGCGACCCAGCGGCCCATGTAAGCCGCGGAGCGATCCACCTTGGAAGGATCCTTGCCGGAGAATGCACCGCCACCGTGACGGCCCATGCCGCCGTAGGTGTCCACGATGATTTTGCGCCCGGTCAAGCCGCTGTCGCCCTGCGGTCCGCCAACGACGAAACGACCGGTGGGGTTGATGAGAAATTCGGTGTTCGCCGTGAGCATCCGCTTGGGCAAAACCTTCTTGACGACGTTCTCAATGCAGAACTTTTCAATCTCACGATGCTCAACGCTGGCGGCGTGCTGGGTGGAAATCACAACGTTGGTGATGCGTGTGGGTTTGCCGTCCACGTATTCGACGGAGACCTGCGACTTCGCATCGGGGCGCAGCCAGGCAACTTTGCCAGACTTGCGGATGCGCGTGAGTTCGCGACCCAGACGATGCGCAAACATGATCGGGGCCGGCATGAGTTCCGGCGTTTCATTGCAGGCGTAACCAAACATGATGCCCTGGTCGCCCGCGCCCTGTTCGGCCGTTTTCTTGCCCTTGGCCTTCTTGGCGTCCACACCCTGCGCGATGTCCGGCGATTGGGTGGTCAGATAATTGTTGATGAAAACCTTGTCCGCGTGGAAGACATCGTCGTCATTGACATAACCGATGCCGCGAATGGCGCTGCGGACGACATTGCCGACATTGATGACCGTGTCCAGCGGCTTGGTGATGCCCGTGGCGCGATCCTGCAACTTGGGGATGGTGATTTCCCCGCCGACCACTACCTGATTGCTTTTCACGAACGTCTCGCAAGCCACGCGACTGGTTTTGTCCACCGCGAGACAGGCGTCCAGGATGGCGTCGGAGATGGTATCGGAAACCTTGTCCGGATGGCCTTCGCCGACGGACTCGGAAGAAAAAATGTATCGGTTGCTCATTTCTTGGTGCTCAATGTTTTGGTGTGGCCAATGACATATTGACGTATCAAGATGGGATGATATAACTCATTTGCCGTGCGTCAAACGGAATTTTGGAAAAAGTTCAATCAACCATGATCATGTCACCAACCCTGAAATCTCTCCGTGCCCTCTCCGATCCGACGCGGCTGCGCATCGTGGCGCTGCTGGAAAAGGATGAGTTGTCCGTGAATGAACTCCAGGAAATCACCCGGTTGGGACAGTCGCGCATTTCCACCCACCTCGGCCTGCTGGCGGATTGCGACCTGGTGAAGTCGCGCCGTGAGGGCAAGCGGACATTTTACCGGCTGAATATGGACGCGGAGGGCACCGTCGCCGAATTCATTCACCTAGCGATTCGCGGCGCGAAGGAGCTACCAGAAAACGCCAGTGATCAAATCAATCTGAAACGCATCCTGAATCGTCGGCGCGAACAGGCGCAAGTGTTCTTCAATCAGATCGCCGGGCGGTTTGACCGCGTGTATGGCCCGGGGCGTTCGTGGCAGGCGTTCGGCCATCTGCTGCTGCGCATCCTGCCGCCCATTACGGTGGCCGACCTCGGCGCGGGCGAGGGTTTGTTGAGCGAACTGCTGGCCCGGCGCTGCAAGCGCGTCATTGCGGTGGACAACTCGGAGAAGATCGTCGAGTTCGGCGCGGCGAAGGCGAAGAAAAACGGGTTGAAGAATCTGGAGTTCCGGCTGGGCGATTTGCAGAACCCGCCCATCGAATCGGCGAGTGTTGATCTCGTCATACTCAGCCAGGCTTTGCATCACGCCGAAGATCCGGCCGCGGCCCTGGCCAGCGCGGCCCGGCTGCTCAAGGCGCACGGACAGATTTTGATTCTCGATTTGTTGAAGCACAACTTCGACAAAGCCCGCGAGCTTTACGGCGACCGCTGGCCGGGGTTTGTGGAAAGCGACCTGCACCGGTGGCTCGAAGCGGCGGGTTTCAAGCGAATCGAAATCAGCGTGGTGGCGCGCGAAGAACAGCCGCCGCATTTCCAGACCATTCTGGCGGTCGGGGAACGGTAGCTCGCGGACTGGCCGCTCTCGGTTGCTCCTGTCCGATGGGTACGGCATTGCATAAATTTGGCCGTTAGAAAATCTTGCGGTGCGGAGGTTGATTGCACCCGCACCCGTTGCGTCGTTGTCGGGGCTTCAGGCCGCGACGATGTTTACCATCTTCCTGGGCACGACGATGATTTTCTTGATGACTTTGCCATCAATGAAGTTTTTGACCTTCTCGGAAGATTTTGCCGCCGCTTCGAGCGCGGCGTTGTCGGCGTCGGCGGCCACCTTGATCACATCACGCATCTTGCCGTTCACGGACACGGGGATTTCGATCTCGCTCTCGACGAGCAACGCGGGATCGAATGCAGGCCAGGGCGCGTAGGCCAAGGCGGAAGGCGGAAGGCGGAAGGCGGAATGGAGTATGGCCCAAAGTTCTTCTGCGAGATGCGGCGCGAACGGGGCGAGCAGTTGTAGAAACGTCTTCACCACCGGCAACGGTTTTGTCGGCCAAGTGTTGGCTTCGTTGACAAAAACCATCATTGCGGAGATGGCAGTGTTGAAGCGCATCCCGTCGAGGTCTTCGGTGACTTTCTTGATGCAGGCGTGCAACGTCTTCAACTGCGCGGGCGTGGCGGAAATGTCCTTGATGGCGGGATGGAGTTTGATCAACTCCAGCAAGTTGGGGGCTTCGGGGATTTGGGTATTGGAAACGGTTTCGGCCTGCTCGAATTCCGTCTCACTCTGTTCGTCCACAAACAAACGCCACACGCGACCGAGGAAACGATACACGCCCTCGACGCCCCGGGTATTCCACGGCTTGGTGTCTTGCAGCGGCCCCATGAACATTTCGTAGAGGCGGAACGCGTCCGCGCCGAACTCTTTCAGGATATCGTCCGGGTTCACCACGTTGCCGCGGGACTTGGACATCTTTTGCCCATCTTCGCCGAGAATCAGGCCTTGATTGACGAGTTTGAAAAACGGTTCGGGCGTGGAGACGTAACCGAGGTCGTAAAGCACCTTGTGCCAGAAGCGCGCATAGAGCAGATGAAGGACGGCGTGCTCGGTACCGCCAACGTACAAATCAACTCCGGGTGTGCTGTAGCCGCCGACGTGAGGAGGCGGATTCGATGTGTCTGTTTTGTCCGCCTCGTTACCTCGGCGGCTACCCATCCAGTACTGTTCAGCTTCCTTGCCGACGAACGCCTGCACATACTTCGCATCCAGATACCGGAGATAATACCAGCACGAGCCGGCCCATTGGGGCATGGTGTTGGTTTCGCGGACCGAGCCGTCAGGGAGATTCAACCAATCCTTGGCGCGGGCGAGCGGTGGCTGGCCGTCGGGCGTGGGCTTGTAATCTTCAAGCGAGGGCGGGAGAAGCGGCAACGAACTTTCTGGCAACGCTTCGTGATACAAATTTCCGGCGGCGTCCTTCTTCCAGATGATCGGGAACGGTTCGCCCCAGTAACGCTGCCGGCTGAACAGCCAGTCGCGGAGTTTGTAATTCACAACTCCGAATCCGCGGTCAGATGGCGGGCGAGTTGCAAGCCAATCAACAATCTTCCTTTTGGCTTCGACTGTGGGCAGGCCGGTAATCGAAATCTCTGGGCCAGTGGAATTCACCGAAGTGCCATCGCCAACAAACCCGCGCCAATCGGTCTTGGCATCGGGTGGCTGAACAACCTGAACAATGGGAAGATTGAACTTGGTGGCGAACTCATAATCGCGGGTGTCATGTGCCGGCACGGCCATGATCGCGCCCGTGCCGTAGCTGGCGAGAACATAGTCAGCAACCCAGACCGGAATCTTCGAGCCGCTGACGGGATTGATAGCCAAAGCGCCAGTATCAACGCCTGACTTTTCCTTCGCGAGTTCAGTGCGTTCGAGGTCGGATTTCTTGGCAACCTCGATCCGATAAGCCGACACAACAGCGCGCTGACCGGGGGTTGTGATCTGGTCCACGAGCTTGTGCTCCGGCGCGAGCACCAAGTATGTCGCACCAAACAGCGTGTCGGGGCGCGTAGTAAATACGTCTATTGACCAATAATGTTTTGGATCGTGAGGGTCGTCGACTCGGAAGGGCACTTGCGCACCTTCACTACGCCCAATCCAATTTCTTTGCATCTGCTTAAGTGAATCGCTCCAATCAATCGTGTTGAGGTCTGCTAGCAACCGCTCGGCGTAGGCGGTTATGCGGAGCATCCACTGACGCATCGGTTTGCGTGTAACCGGGTGTCCACCGACTTCGCTCTTGCCGTCAACCACCTCTTCATTGGCGAGTACCGTACCAAGGGCCTCGCACCACCAGACCGGGGCTTCGGTAACGTAGGCAAGACGTTGATCATCCAAGATTTGTCTCCTCCGTCTCTCTCTTTCTCCCGCTGGTTGATTCAGCCAACCTAAGTGCTGACCACGAAAAAACGAGTTTTCTCCCCATTCAGCACGGCGCTTCGGATTCTCCGAGAGGATGTCCTCAAGCAAAGCAATCGGCTCGGCCTTGTCCGTATTTGGATTTATCCACGAGTTGTAGAGCTTCAGAAAAATCCACTGTGTCCACTTGAAATAATCCGGGTCGGTCGTGGCCAGTTCGCGCGACCAATCGTAGCTGAAGCCGAGGCTTTTGATCTGGCGCGTGAAGTTGGTGATGTTTTCCTCAGTCGTCTTGCGCGGATGCTGGCCGGTTTTGACGGCGTATTGTTCGGCGGGCAGGCCGAATGAATCCCAACCCATCGGATGCAGGACATTGAAACCACACGCACGACGGTAACGCGCGAGGATGTCCGTGGCGGTGTAACCTTCGGGATGGCCGACGTGCAAACCCGCACCGGACGGGTAAGGGAACATGTCGAGAATGTAAAACTTGGGCGGCAACTGCGTTGCGGCCACCTGGCCCGACAGTCCGTGCCGCAGCCCGAAGGGATGTCGTTCTGGAACGACATCGCCCGGATTGAACGCGCGGAAAGCCTCCTGCTCGTCCCAGGTTTTCTGCCACTTGGGTTCGATCAGGTGAAACGGGTATTGTTTGCGACTGCCTGCCATAGAGCGCGGGATGATGCGGAAAGCGGTGGCGACGGGCAATGGCGGAGTTTGCGAGTTTGGACAGGAGCAAGCCCTAGATCACAACCTCCCGCGTAACTGCCATCGAGTGTATCCTGGCGGTTCTATATCAAAACTAAACACGATGGAGCAGCGCTTCGTGATTTGCCCAAACCCCGGCGGTGGGAGGTTGGATGCACGCCAGCGTACGAGGCAAAATGCGGCCATTCCGGTGGCCGCAGCACACGCGACATTCCTTCATATTGGTGAGACAGCCGTAAGAGCCAGATAAAAATCCCGTGTTTTGCATGAAACTGTCAAAAAAGTTCTGGAACAAATTCGGAATCGCGCCATCTTAGCCACGAACCCGTGTGAACCCGCGCTCGTAATTGGTGTTACACGAAAACCCAGAAACGCTGTGAACAAGTATGTTATGAAAAATCAAATGTATCAACTAACACGGTTGCCCGCGGTTGTGGCCGGTTTGGTATTATCGTGTGCCACGGTTTCGGCCACCATTTGGGAACTTCAATCGTCACTGGATCCAATTCAGTCTGGAGGCGGCCTCCGTACGGGGACCGGCCTTGCAACGCTCACTCTGGATGACGTGAGCAATATCATCACGATCACCAGTGGTTCCTTCAGCGGTTTGTCCGGCAACTCGACCGTGGCCCACATCCACGGCTACAGCGGGCCGGGAGTTGATTCACCGCCAGTTGTCACGCTGACACTTGACCCAGTCGGCTCGACTTCAGGCACATTTTCCGGCAGCGGTTCGATTGATTCAGCGAACGTGCTGGCGGGGCTGACTTACATCAACATCCACTCCTCTACATTCGGTGGCGGTGAGATCCGTGGCCAAGTCGAGCTCGTGCCCGAGCCCTCGAGTCTGGCGTTGCTCGGATTGGGCGTGGCCGGATTGGCCTTGGGAGTCTGGCGCAAAAACCGCGCCTGCAAAGTCTAGTTTGATCCCGTTCCGAACCGCGGTCCGGACACAAACAGCGCAAAGTCGGTTTAACGACTTTGCGCTGTTGCGTCGGCTTCTGTCGTCAGCATCCAGCCGAATCGGGGAACGGGCCGGAGTTCTGCTGGGGCGGGACGGAAACCTGAAAATTCAGGCTTTACCGCTTTAACAATCAACGTTAGGAGTAGTTACATCAATCCAGCAGAATTCCCGACTGACCATGAAAGGTCCATTTGCATTACGTAGCCCGGTGAACCTGAATCGGAAATCTCAGGTCGGCGCCTTCACGTTGATTGAACTGCTCGTGGTCATCGCCATCGTCGCAATCCTCGCGGCCCTGTTGCTGCCGGCCTTGGCCAAGACCAGGGTCCGGGCACAGGGCATGGCGTGCCTGAACAACAACCGTCAACTCGCCCTCGCATGGCTGCTATATGCGGATGATCACCATGGCCGGCTGGCCTATAACCTGGGCGGCAACACCAGCCGCAGCACCGTGGCCCAACGGACAAACCTGAACTGGGTCAACAATATCATCACTTGGGAGCTGGATTCCGACAACACCAACACGCTGACCATCACGGAGGCCAGCCTCGGCCCGTATGCCAACCGGGCGATCAACATTTACCGCTGTCCCTCTGACCGCGTGCTCAGTCCGGTGCAGCGGGCGGCCGGTTGGGAGGCGCGCGTGAGAAGTTATTCGATGAACGCCATGGTGGGTGACGCGGGCGAATTATCGCAGGCCGGCTACAACCTCAACAATCCGGGCTACGTGCAGTTCTTCAGCCTGTCCAGTATTCCGCAACCGGCCCGCATTTTTGTCTTTGTGGATGAACACCCCGACAGCATCAATGACGGCTATTTTATCAACAAAGCGTATTACCAGGAGTGGGTGGATTTGCCGGCGTCCTATCACAACGGCGCAGCCACGTTCGCCTTTGCCGATGGGCACAGCCAGTTGCGCCGGTGGGCGCACGCAACCACCAAACGCCCGGCCCAACCCGATGCGGCGGGCCTGCCCTTCCATGTTCCAGCCACCGAAGCTGCCGACTTCAAGTGGGTGGTTGAACACATGAGCGTGGATCGGTGAGCAGCCGCTTCCGGAAGCCTGCCAGTCAAAGATACTGCCGGAGAAATTCTTCGTCGCCTTCGCCGGCGAGAATGTACGTCGTGTCCCCGACGCTCCAGCTTGCGGTCAACAACTTGTTCACGCGGGCGAACTGCGGTTCGGCGGCGGCGGGTGCGTCGGGTAGCGCGGCACGATCCACGACAAATAAATATAGATCGCTTTTCTGGCCCGGTTCCAGAGGTTTGCCCGTGAGGAAGCAGAGCATGGAGACACGCGTGGCCTGCCAACTGAGCACGCCGCAGCCGGCCAGCGGAGTTTCCTCGAGTTTCTTCGGTAGCACATACTCGGCTGGCGCCTGATTTTGCGCCAGGTGCGCGCGGATTTCAGTGACGCTGTTCGTCTCCAGGCTCATGGCGTAATTCCGCAGGACGACCGTGGCCATCCGGGTGCGGTAAGTGGCAAACGCTTCGGCTTCCTCCTGCGGCGAACCGGGCCGCCACCACAAGGCGGCAATGCCCAGCAGCACGGCCACGATCGCGGCCGCCGCGAGAACGGCAGGTTGACGCCACCAGACCACGACGGAGCGGGCTTTGTGTTCGGAAAGAATTTGCTCCTTCAATCCTCGGGGAACTTCGATCTGCCGGAATCGCTTGCGAATCGTCCGTTGCACGGAGCAATGCTCCTCGAACCACCGACCCAGTGCGGCGTCCTCGCGCGCCAGCGCCAGCGCCTCGGCAAATTCCGGATCGTTCGCATCGGCGGACTCAGGCCGATACAGCAACAGGATTGCTTTGGCTTGCTGGCGATTCACGATTTGGCGTCTGGTTTGCGGCGCGGCGCTGACAACTCGTCCGCGAGCAACGTTTGCAGTTGGCCGATGCCGCGGGAAATCCTGGACTTCACCGTGCCCATGGGCACCTCCAGGATTTCCGCGATTTCCTTGTAGGAGCAATCCTCCAGATAAAACAGCGCCACCGGCGCCTGATAAACTTCGTCCACCTGCTGCAACGCCTGGAGGACTTGGGCGGAATCCAGTTGATTGGCCATCTGCGGGGTGATGACGGGCAGTTCGTGGCTCGCCGCGTCTAGTTCGTTGTGCGGAAAACGAGTCAGCCGGCGCCGCGATTCGAGGAATTGGCGGTGCAGCGTCGTAAACAGCCAGGTCTTCACTTTAGCCGGGTCGCGCAATTGGTGGCCCTTGGTGGCCCAGATATAAAACGTCTGCTGCGTCAGGTCGCAGGCGTCGGCCTCCGCCCGCGTGAGGCTGAAGGCAAACTGATAAAGCGGCTCGTAATAACGAGCCACCACGCTTTCAAAATCCAGGCCGTCAGCCATGTTGCCGCAGCAATCGTAGGAGCGCCCGGCGCATGAAATGTTCCCGCCGGTCATCGGTGCTGTGCTGGAAGTCTGCGGGAAGCCAACTGTCAATTCGAGCGCAAAAACCGGCACCACGAGGTTTTCTGTGTCCCTTGCGCAGTGTGGGCGGGGCTGTCGGTTTACTTCCCTCACTTTGGCGCTGGCATCGCCGGATTGGAACATTTGATTTGTTCGCGCGTCCTATCGTCGTGAAGAAACCGTTCGCATTGAAGATGTTCGCAGCACGCGGGCGGACTGGATCGGGCGACGTCACCATTGGCAGGCAGGGCGGTGAAAGCGGGGATTGCTTCAGGAATCAAACCGGACTTCCCATGTCGCGTGCTTTCGCGACCCGGCGCAATCGGCTTTGTGGTGGTCGAGCGAGGGTGGCGCAACGAATTGTCGTCAGCGTCTGGCAATCGCATTCCTGGACGAAGCGAATGGTCATCTGCTGATGAAAAACCTAACCCGCAAATTTAACACTGTGAATAATACCGAGCCAAGTTGTGGCCGCCGACATGAGGAAGCGGACCCCGTTTACGGCCATTTCCCCCGCCTCCTCACGTCGGCGGCTACGGAGGATAGGGAATGTCAGAGCTAACGCGCGGAATGAAGCCCTGCTTCGGCGCAGCGTTGTTGCTGCTGATTGTATTGTTTGTCAGCTTGCTCGCCAATTCCTGTTCCTCTGTCCCGCGATCCGTGTTTGCACCGCCGGATATTCCGGGTGCCGCGTTCGTCGGCAACCGAGCGTGTTACGAGTGTCACACGAACTACATGCGCACGTTCCCCGCCAGTCCGCATGCCTGCGTGCATTTTGACGCTGCCCCGATGCCCGACCAGGTGGGCTGCGAATCATGTCACGGTCCGGGAAGCAAGCACGTCGCCATTGGCGGTGGTCGCGGGCAGTTCATCGTCAATCCCGGCAAGGACGCGGCGGCCTGTTTCCAATGTCACTTGCAGACGCACGCGGAATTCAATCTCCCGCATCATCATCCGGTCATTGAGGGACGGATGAATTGTGTGGATTGTCACGATCCTCACGGCGGCGACATCTTCAAAGCTGCTGGCGGACTCGCCATGGCGCGCCTCAACGAAAGCTGCGCGTCCTGTCACCGTGAGCAAACCCGTCCGTTTGTGTTTGAACACGAAGCCCTGCGCGAAGGCTGCACCGTTTGTCACGCTCCGCATGGTTCGATGAACCGAAAACTGCTGGTCGAGAACGATCCGAACCTTTGCCTCAAATGCCACGCCCAGGTTCAGGGACCGGGCGTTGCGCCCGGCGAAATCTATATCGGCAGAATCCCGCACGCCGCGTTTCTGCGTCAGGGCGGTTGCTGGACGGCGGGCTGTCACACCGCCATTCACGGCTCGAACGTGGATCCGCGCATGAGGTTTTAGCCAGGACGCGTGATGCGTAATATCCGCCTACACTCCAACGTCGTCGCCGTGATTCAATGCGGCGCACGTTTAACATTTCAGGCGGGACTTCTGGCACTCGTGACCACGGGCAACGCGGCGGAGCCGATTGATCCAACCACGCTCCCGCCGCCGGCTGAGATCACGGTAGATTTTGATCGGGACATCAAACCCATCCTCGCCGAATCCTGTTTGCGCTGTCACGGACCCGAGCGGCCTCGCAGCCGTTTCCGTTTGGACAATCGCGAGTCCGGGTTGCGGGGCGGCGACCTCGATGTGGACATCATCCCCGGCGACAGCGCCAGCAGCCCCCTTATTCATTACGTTTCGGGCGCAGTCGCGGACATGCAGATGCCGCCTTCTGGAGAGGGCGAGCCGTTGACGGCGGAACAAGTCGGCCTCTTGCGCGCGTGGATTGATCAGGGCGCAAACTGGGGCGAGAGCGATGCACTGGGGAAAACTGCGTTCTCGATTTCTCCGACGTTCCGCTGGCTGGACGTCAGTGGCGACCGAAACAAGTTCCGCGAACTGGAAGGAATGAGGGAAGGCTGGGCTGGCGGAATCGAGCATTTTGAGTACGCCGATCAATTTGACCCCGAGCGGCGGTTGGCGGTGGAAGGCCGGGTCTTGTTCGAAGAGCACGATTCACGGCTCAACTTAACTCTGGAGCAGACGGATTTCGGCTTCATTCGCGCCGGGCTGGAACAATGGCGGAGTTGGTACGACGACACCGGCGGCCATTACCGCCCGTTTACGACACCCAGCCACGATCTGGAGCGTGATCTCCATCTCGACCACGAACGCGCGTGGATAGATTTCGGGCTGACGCTGCCGCACTGGCCGGCGGTGGTGCTCGGTTACGAATACCAATCGCGCCAGGGCGACATTTCCACGCTGCAATGGGGCACGGTCACACAACCCGGCGTCGGCTCGCGAAACATCTACCCGTCCGCCAAAGCCATTGAAGAGCACACGCATATTCTCAAGTTCGATCTCACGCATGAGTGGTCGGGATGGCAGTTTGAGAACCGTGCGCGGGTGGAATTTTACGATCTGCGCACCCGCCGGGACAATGCGCGCATGTTCATTGCCGGGCCGGCCCCCAACCGCCGCGAACGTATCACTGAGCGGGCCAGCCATGTCCAGGGCGCGAACACGATCCACGTCGAGAAACAAATCCGCGATTGGTGGCGGTTGTCAGGCGCCTATTTCTATTCGCGGTTCGATGGGGATTCCCAATTGAACCTCGCCACGCTGGATGCCAGTCAATCACCCGTGTTCGGTCCGTTTTGGCGCACTGAGAACATCACGTTGCGCCGGGACAGCCACGTGGGCAGCCTCACCAGCTTGCTGCTGCCCTTCGACGGCTTGAGCGCGTCGCTCGGATTCCAGAGTGAATGGACGCGTCAGGAAGGCTTCGGGAACATTCATCTGGACTTCGGCAATCCCAACGTGCCGGCGTCCTTTCTCTTGGTCCCCGCCACCGTGGATGCCAATCTCGACCGGACGCGGACCTCCGAAAACGCCGCCCTGCGTTTCACCGGAATCCCGCGCACCGTGCTCTTTGCCGAGGCGCGCTTGGAGCAGGAGATCGTCGGCCAGTTTGAAACCACTGTGGGTGACACCCCGCAGGCGTTCTTGCGCGACACGGACGCCACGAACGACCACCGCGACTGGCGCGCCGGCTTCCACATCTCGCCGTGGCGCTGGGTGTCGCTCAACGCCCATTACCGCGACCGCCTCAGCGACAGTGATTATGACCATCGCCGCGATATCGAGATGGTGGACGGCGGTTACTCCGCGTTCATCCGGCGGCGCAAAATCGAGGGCCAGGAAACCCAGGTGAAACTCGTGCTGCGTCCGTGCGACTGGCTCAAGTCCACGTTGACCTATCAGTTGATGGCCACGGATTTTTCGACCGCAACCGGCGCGTTGCCCGGCGACCTCACGCCGGGTGGACGAATTTTTGCGGGCAACTACGACGCAAACCTTTATGGTCTCAATCTTACCCTCACGCCGTGGCAACGGTTCTATCTCTCCGGCACGTTCAACTACAGCGAGACGCGCACGAGGACCGCCGACAATCGGAATCCGTCGGTCGTGCCATATCGCGGTGCAACCGTCACCACCATCGCCAGTGCCAGCTATGTCATAAACCCGGCCACACGCCTCCACGCGGCGTATTCTTTTTCGCGTGCAGATTTCGGCCAGCGCAACGTGGCGACCGGACTTCCCGTGGGCATTGACTTCGCGCGACACGGTGTAACCACGGGCGTGACCCGCAAACTCACCGAGTCTTTGAGCGCCACCGTGCGCTACGGATATTATCAATACCGCGAACCAACAGCGGGCGGCGCCAACGACTACACCGCGCACGGCATGTTCGTGACCATGAGCTACGCGTGGCCATGAAACGCTCGCGTCGGGCGAAATCCGGCTCTGCTCCGGATTCAAGAGGCTGAAGGCGCGCGGCATTAATGGCGCTTCATGGTTGAAATGATTGGAGACGTTGAGCAACCAACACACTCGGTAATTCCACCTTGAAGCGGCATCAACGCCGCGCGCCGTTGCGTTATTGAAGCCAGGCTGAATGTCCCCCTCTGGCCAAGGTCAGTCGTGACAATCGCGGGCGCAGACAGTTACGCTGACGGCGATTCGCATGAACGCAACACCCGCTTCCGTCACCCTGCTCCTCGCCACGCGCAACGCGCACAAGGTCGAAGAAATCCGCGCCATTCTGGGCGACGGTTTTCGCTGCCCGACGCTGAATGACTTTCCCGGCGCACCGGAAGTCGTGGAGGACGCCGACACGTTCGCCGGCAACGCGACGAAGAAGGCCGTGGAACTGGCGCGCTGGATTTCTGGAATGCGGAACGCGGAGTGCGGAGTGCGGAATGAATGTAACTTCGTTTTGGCCGATGATTCCGGGCTGGAAGTGGACGCCTTGAACGGCACGCCCGGCGTTCACTCGGCGCGCTTCGCGGCAATGGATTCCGGCACGCCGGGCAACTCCCGGGATGGCGACAACAACGCCAAACTGTTGCGCCTGCTTGCGGAGGTGCCGCTGGAAATGCGCACGGCGCGCTTCCGTTGTGTTCTCGCCCTGACACCGGTGCAATCAGATTCGGTGGCGAACGCGTCGCCCGTGTGCTACGCGGATGAATTCGAGCTGCAAACGCAGTTGTTCGAGGGCGTATGCGCGGGGCACATCCAGTTTGCACCCGGCGGGAAGGGCGGGTTTGGTTACGATCCGTTGTTTGTGCCTGACGGGTTTGCGCAGTCCTTTGCGGAGCTTGGTGAGGATGTGAAGAACCGTTTAAGCCACCGGGCAAAGGCACTGGAACGACTCAAACAACATCTTGCCTCCACCGCGCGCGGTGGACGGTAAACGGGAAATCAAGGCTGAAGGCGGGCAGGCGCCAAAAAGCAAAAGGCAAAGAGACGGCGTTTGAAAGTTCGACGGGCCTGCCCCGTGGCCGCAGGCTTTACGGGGCGGGTTCAATTCACCCCGTGGGAAAACCCTCGAAGATGATGATGGCCAGATGGCTGCGAACCAACGGCTTTCCCCCGCCGCTGGCGCAACGCATTTTTTCCCACGGGGCAAGTCGGATGGAAAGGTTGTCCGGCGCGATCCCACGCTCAGAGCAAGCGACGCTTCCTGCGCGCCTCAATCCTTTCCAATCCTTTGGCGATTAGGCCACCTGTCTCTTTCGGAAAACATACCTGTTCTCGTCATCGAGAAATGTCTCCATCGCCATCAACTCTGCGTCAATCTTGTCGTCAGCGTCCCACTGCGGTAACGCCCACGGAACAAACGTCCCTGCCTGCATATCACCAACCTCGACATCCTCGTGATGCAATAGGCAAGTGGCTACCTCACGAACAAAGCCATGCACCGAGCCGATGCCGTGCTCGACTCCCCACCGGCTACGCAACTCGCGGACAAGGTGGGCCGCAACAACCGACTGTGAACTCAATCGGTGATAAACCGCATCTGCCATGTCGCTCTGCTGAGACATGCGAAGTGGCCAACGAGTATCAGCGACCGCCGCCGGAAACGCCCGGTCGGCTGCAACAATCGCTGACACCACGATTCGCGAAGCGAAGATCATAACTTAGGGAAACCATATTGTGGTGGGCTTGGGAAGCCTCAATTATCTGAACCGTCCGACGGCCCAGCGGGGCGCTGCAGCGCACTGTAGGCGTCATGGTCGATTTCTCCCAATTCTCTGTGCGGTCATGGCTGATGCTCTGAGAAACCCGCCGTCAAAACAAACGCGAGTGACATCAGCGTATCGCAACCGGCGTGGGCCTGTCCACTGGCCGAAGTAATCCGCATCCTCAATGGTGAAGCTGCGCTCGGCCATGCTGATAACTGGGCCGACGTAGGTCGTGTGACGGCGAGGTGTCTCGCGATGTGCGGACAAGAGCGGATACCTCGCAGAAATGGACGACAGCAAATCCTGAACAGAAACGAGGCGGACGTCGCGTGGCGGCGTCGGCCGAATCTTCAGGCGGCGTATCGCTCGATAACGCCAGTAGCGTGGGTCGTCGAAGAAACAAAAGCTGCGGATGTCGCACTGCCTGATAACGTCGTAGCCGTCGAGGCAGAACACCTCGGAATTGAAGGAGTGGAGGAGAACCAACTCATCGCTCGAACCGACGACAAACCCAAACACCGTGGGCATACCGGCAGGCCGATGAATCTGCACCAAGTGCCGACTCAGTTTCTTCAAGTCACGTTGGAATGAGGAGGCCATGAATGACGCCAATAACCTGTATTGGTGAGTTTTGCAGGCTAGGCTTAATGCCTTTCGGGAATTCAGACCGACGATTGTCCCGGAGGGACATCCGACCATAGCCCAGCGTTTCAACGCTGGGTTGAGCCGCCAAGCGGGACAAGTCCCGGAGGGACGGCAGAAAGCCGGCTCGGCAACGCGATGCTCTTTCGTCCCGCTGGGACTCGCTGGTTTTGGATCGCGCAACCCAGCGTTGAAACGCTGGGCTATTTTCACAATGTCCCTCCGGGACAGGACCGTCCAATTCCCGAAAGGCATTAGGCTTAGGCGTTACATTCATTGCCGCCGAGGTTATGCCTCCGCACGCGGGCGACAAGTGTTTTTCTGCTGGTGCTTGGGCTTTGCGGCGGTAACCGTGTCCTTTGCCGTTGGTCCAGAAGTGGAAGCCCCATGAATCGGAGCGCCGATCTCCGATCCGGCGCGTTGGGATGGAGACACGGGCCGGATCGGAGACCGGCGCTCCTTCCCCATTGCCCGTTCAGGGGTTTATAGCGCGAAGGGTCTCACCAGGCGCACAGTACCCAAGAAGACGTTTTGATTGCATTTCTACCGGACTGCCGCTCGAATGGAGGCACGAACTGCACCGACAACCAAACTTCATCGCACACCAATTATGAGAACACACCAACGGCTCCAGGCTTTGACCCGCGGCGCGGCGCGACTGCTCGCCACCCTGTTCGTGCTCGGCCTGGTTTCCACCGCTCAAGCCGGCGCCGGCGCAGACGGGCTGACCCCGATTTTCAACGGCAAGGACCTCACCGGCTGGAAGGTGCCGGAGCCGAATCCGTTCTGGAAAGTTGTGGACGGCGTACTGGTGGGCGAAAACGACGAGCAACTCAAAGGCAGCATGCTCTGGACGGAGAAGGCCTACGGCGATTTCGTCATCGAATGTGAATCCCGCTGGATCGGGGAAATTGACAGCGGCATCATGCTGCGAAAACCGCAATTGCAGTTGCAGTTCGGCGTGTCGCGAAGCCTAAAGCGCGATCTGACCGGCTCGTTTTACACCGGCGGCGCGGAACGCTATCCCGAAGCCGGCCAGGCGAAGAATCTTGAGAAGCTGCTCAAGCCTGATGACTGGAACAAGTTCCGGCTGGAGGCCAAATGCGACACGTTCACGGTGTGGATCAACGGCCAGCAGGCGGTGCAGTATGTGAATCCGAAATATCCCGATCCCGCCCCCATTGGATTGCAGATTCACGGCGGACTGAAAATGAAGGTGGAGTTCCGAAATGTGCGCGTGAAGGAACTGAAGTAACCAACGCCGCTTCGATGAGCCGCCGCTACAAGGGCAAGGTATCAGCATCAGTGAAACCATGCTGGCATAACGCGTGAATAGGGAAGTTGAAGTCACCGCACTCCAGACGCTCTGCGTAATGCCTCAGTCTTGCCCGGCGGTAGCGCAGATTTCCAATCTGCTGTATCGCCGAATTCCATTCGGCAGATCGGCCAAACGCTCGGCAACGCCGGTGCTGGCGACGGTTCGCGGATTGGAAATCCGCGATACGGCAGACTGGAAGTCTGCGCTACGAGCGTGCTCGCCGGGCAAGACTGGGGCATTGCCGCTCTGCGAGCGACAAACATCTCCGTGCGGCGCGTTCACCGCCGCTCTCCGACTGCCAGTTCTGGATCAATGACTTTCCTGGCGAGTCGCGGAAACTGAAGTTCCCCTCACGGCGGCGGTCGGCACAAGCATGTTTGAACTCTGGCAACTGGCGCTGTTGTTTGCCACTGGCCTCGTCGCTGGCTTCGTGGATTCCATCGCGGGCGGCGGCGGACTGATTGCCGTGCCGGTGCTGATGGGACTGGGACTGGACCCCAGGCTCGCGCTCGGCACCAACAAACTGCAGGCCACGTTCGGCGCGGCGAGCGCGGCATGGCATTACGCGCGGGCAGGCACGGTGAATCTGCGGGACTGCGGTCGGGGGTTCGCCCTGTCGGTGGTTGGCGCGGCGTTCGGCACGCTGGCCGTGCAACAAATGGACCCTTCCTTCCTGAAGCGCATCATTCCCATCCTGCTTATCGTGGTGGCCATTTACTCGCTGGTTCATCGCCGCCTGGGGGCGGACGCGACCTCACCACGCATGCCGCGCGGCGGGTTTGACTTGTTATTCGGACTGGGACTGGGTTTTTACGACGGCTTCTTTGGTCCGGGAACGGGAACATTCTGGACGATGGCGTTCATGCTCGGACTGGGGTTTAACATGACCCGCGCCACGGGCTACACCAAGGTGATGAACTTCGGCAGCAACATCGCGTCGCTCGCGTTCTTCCTGCTGGCCGGACAGGTGCTGTTCGTGGCCGGCCTGGTCATGGGCGCGGGCCAGTTGTTGGGCGCACGCCTGGGCAGCAAAATGGTCGTGCGGCGTGGAACGAAATTCATCCGGCCCGTCTTCATCTCGGTGGTGCTGGCGCTGACCTTGAAGCTGCTATACGACGCTTATGTGAGGTAGCGGAATTGCAGAATCCCCTGGCCGTTTGCCCTAAATCCGGAGGTGGCAATGAAGGAAAAGAAGGGAAACCACTGATGGACGCAGATGGACACAGATGAAAAGGAGTTGCGACCAAACTGCGATCACCTGGCAGGTGAAGCACGTTCGCGTCAAAAATCTGTGTTCATCTGCGTCCATCTGTGGTTTCAACGGCTGTTTTTAGGTTTGCCCCTCCTGACCGGTCGAACTGACAGGAAAATGCGTGACTGGAAAATCTGGAATTCATGTTCCTGTCATCCATGTTCCTGTCGAAAAAGTCTGCCGGTCAGTTCGTTTTGGTCAGTTTGAACTGGATGAAATCAGTCAGGGTCTGCGGCTCGTCCGTGCCGATGCGGAAGCGTTTCCCGTTCTTCATCACGAGTTCGACAGCATCCAGCCCGGAAACATTATAGAGCCAGCCGCCGGGATATAGGCGAATGCCCCAGCCCCACCACCAGCGGTTGCGCACCGGTTGCGCGGACGCAATTTCTTCGAGCCGGAAGCTTTTGCGGATCAGTCCCACACCGAATTTGATGCGGACCAACGAATCATCCACCTCCACGGTGAGCGTCGCCATGAGCGAGGCGATGAGCAGGATAACCAGGACAATGATCGGCCAGACAAACTGCCGGGCCGCAGGCGGTGTCGGCAGCAGTTCGAACAAGATGAGCGCTCCGACACAGGCCGCCAGAGTCACCCAACCGGTTTGCGTGTGTTTGTAGGTCATGCTGTCCGGCGTTGAAAACCGCAACCGCACGCGGCAGGACAGCCGGCAGACTTCGACAGGCGCTTGCGCCCGGTTCGGCTCGCCGCCCGCCGTTCAGCGAAGCACTTGAAGCGCGAAGCCCCCGCGATCAATGGCCGGCCTGCTTTGCTTACTTGTTCGCGGCCACCACCGCCCGGGCGCGTTTCGCCAGTTCGGCGTTCGCGGTGACTTGGGCCACTTTTTCCAAACCCGCCACCAGCTCGGGTGAGAGTTTTGTGGGGTTGCGCCCCTGCCCCATTTTCTCGGCGACGTTGACTGCGGCGACACAGGCTTCGGCGCGGATGGCGGCGTCCTCCAGGAATGGCAGGATCAACGTGAGCGAGCCTGCCTGGTTGATTCCGCCCAAAGCGGCGAGGAGCATTCTCTTCTCTTCAGTTCGTTCCACCAAGCCGGCGGCCTCGCGGCACATTTCCAATCGCCGTCGCGGAGGGATTTCGTTGTCGGCGGCCCAGCGCAAATAACCGCGCAGGCCAAGCTGTTTGTCCGCTGGAGTGCCGGCAGACTTGGCCAGCGCCAGCAGATCCGGCGCGGCAGCGGCGCTGGTCCAGGAGTTGAGCGCGTCAATGGCTGCGGCGCGAACCTCCGGATTCGAGTCCTTGACCGCGGATCGGACGGCGTCCAGGGCCTTGTCACCGCCGGCGATCACGAGCACGCGTAACAGCGCCGCCTTTTGCGCCGGCTTGGCCGACGGCAATTGTGCGATCAACTGCGGGGCGCTGGCTCCCGAATCACCCGCGCGGGCACACACCGCACCGAGCGCTTCTTCGACCGCAGCGAGGTCTTGCGGACTGGAGGACTTCACCAGCAAGTCCAGCAAGGCGGGCAACTCCGCAGCGCCGGCCAGTTCGCCCAATCGCTTGAGCGCAGCGGCGCGAATGTTTGCATCCTTGTCGCTCGCCGCGTGACGCAGGACGGGGATCGCCTCATTCATCCGCCTGCGCGAAACGAGTTCCATGGCGACCAACCGCTGCGCGGTGCTTCCGCGCGTGAGCAATCCGGTGATGGTGGCATTGACTTCCGTTCCGGGAAAACCCGCCATGGCCTGCTTCGCGGCTTCGGCGATGTCGCGGTCTGAATCCAACAGCAACTCCGCGAGCATGGGCACCGCCGAAGGACCGCCGATCTCCGGCAGGACGCGGATGGCGGCGACACGGACAGCCTTTGCACCTTCACGCGCAATGGCCAAGACCGCGGGCAGCGCGCCAGCATCCCCGCGTTTGCCGAGCGTCTGGATCAACAGGATTTGTTTGTCGGCGGAATGCCGGCCCAACTCGCCGGCCAGCGCCTTCGTCACCGACGCGCCCGGCATTTCCATTGCGGTCAGGGCGGCAGCGGCCACGAGCACAAAGTCGTCGCTGCGAATGGCCTCGACGAGCATGGTTACGCCATCATTGCCACGGACCAGCACCGCGCCGCGCAATGCCCCCGCGCGCACCTGGTGTGGTGCGGCAGGCAAGGCCCGCAACCGGTCGTAAATGCCCATCGCTTCCTGGCGTTCCCCCTTCGCTGCGAGGGCTTCTGCGCAACGGAACAAGCCTTCACAGAACGCGAGTTGATTTGCCGCCGACACGCCGGTCAAAGCGTCGCCCAACGCCTTCGCGGCAGCGGAATTTCCAATGCTACCCAGGGCACGGGCGGCGGCTTGCGCCACGTCGGCATCGGCATTTCGCAGCAAGCCGGACAACGACGGCACGGCTTGCGCATCTTGGCGCACACCGAGGCTCCCAATCACGCCCACCAGAGGCCGGCCATTCAGTTTTCCAAGCGTGGCGCGAAGGGCGTTATCCACGGCCGGACCGGGAATGGTTTCCAGCGCGTAACGAGCCATGTGGTTGAGTTCCGGGTCGCTCAACAAATCCGACAACACCGGGACAGACGCGGCGGTGGCGATGGTGGTGAGTTCCCGGCAAGCATCCGCCTTGGCCTTGCGCGGGGCGTCTGATTTCAGAATGGCGATCAGTTTAGCCTCTTGTTCCCCGGAGGGTCGGCTGGCTTGCCCGAAAGCAAGCATTACTCCAGCTAGCAGCAGACCGAGCGATAGATTGAATTTTGAGTTTAACATGGCTTTTCCCTTTCTCAGCAGTGCAGTTGAGTTCAAATGATCCACGGCTCGCGCATGGCGCGCGAACGCAGCCGGTTTGCTTCGACGTCGTTAATGAATTCCTCCTTCACCGGATCGAACTTCAGGTCGCGCTTGAGCCACATGCAAATGTTGGCGGCGTGAACGGTGGACATCGAGCGATGCATAACTTCCGGGTTGGCAACGGTCAGCCGGCGGGATTTGACGCAGTCAAAGAAATCCCGCACATGACTCATCGGACGCTGCGTGCGGGCCATGTAATCGGCGACAATCTTGCGGAAGTCCGCCAGCAACGCAGGCGAGGAAACGTCCGGCTTAGAGTAACCGTCTGCCGCGGCGACCCATCCCTCCGGCCCGTCAAACCGCATGCCACACGAGCCACGCCACCACTTGTCGCCCCGCGAAAGCACCATCTTCACCCCATTGGGGAACACCGTGATCATTTCGTCGCCGGTGGGATTGCTGACGTAACGATACTCGACGGCGGAGGTGTTCAGGCAATCAATACCCGCCTGCGCCTGGGCAAAGGTGTGCGCGCCCCACTCGCCGATGCAACTGGTGTGGAAATCATAATAACCCCGCCACCCGCCGCGAGTATAAGCCGGGTTGTAAGGTCGCCACGGACACGGGCCGAGCCACTGGTCCCAATCCACTTCCTCCTTCGGCGGTTCGGGTTCAGCGGGCAGCCAGTCGTGTTTCATCTCAGCAGCGTCCCACGGTGCGATGTGCGCGTAGGTGGTATGCACTTTGCCCAAGCGGCCCATCCGCGCCATTTCGATGCAGAAGACGAAATTCTCCTCGCTCAACCGTTGCGTGCCCGTCTGATAGACTCGCGCGTAGCGGCGCGCGGTTTCCACCACGGCCTGGCCTTCGGCGATGGTCATGGAAGAAGGCTTTTCGGAATAGACATCCTTGCCCGCGCGCATGGCCAGAATGGAGGCCAGCGCGTGCCAGCGATCGCCGGTGGCGATGAGCACCGCGTCAATGTCCGTGCGTGCGGCAAGAAATTCGCGAATGTCGCCGTAGATTTTGCAGTCCTGGTTGCCGTAGTGATTGTCAGCCACCTTCTTCACAGCTTCACGCGCTGCTTTCTTGGCATCGCACACGGCCACGAAATGCACGTCGCGTTCCGGCAGCATCCACCGGAGCACACCCGTGCCACGGCCACCAATGCCAATACCACCGAACACAATTCGCTCGCTGGGCGGTACGGCGCCGTTCAATCCCAGCGCCGAGCCGGGAATCAGGCAGGGCGCGGCAAGTGCAGCTCCGGCCAGCGAAGCACGCCGGAGGAATTGTCGCCGCGACAGTGAAGCGTTTGAGAGGGATTCTCGAACCCGCAATGGAGAAGATTGCTTTCGCATGGGGCCAGTCTATTTGCGGTGCTTCGCAAGTCGAGAATGAAACCTGGTCAAAACTGGGATTCAATCAAACGCGGAGACGAACCCATGTTGAATTCCTTTGCGCTCGGGCAGTAAGGAATTTAACCTCCGCGTCGCTTTGTCCGGTGGTGTAATGGTAGCACAAGGGTCTTTGGAGCCCTTTGTCATGGTTCGAATCCATGCCGGACAGCCAACCCGCTCACCACAATTCCTGCCATTAGAACTTTCCGGCGACGATCAACCGGTCGGCGGAAAACAAAAACCGCCGTCAGCGCGAAGCCGACGGCGGTTGAGGAGTGCGGTTCTACTCTACTTGGCCAGGATGCGGTAGAATCGCTGATTCACACTTGTAACGTTGTCCACGTAGGAAGCCGTGTTTCCGTTGGCGGTGACTTCACCGCCCAGATTCTGCCAGACGCCGGTCACGGTTTCGGCGTACTGCACCTGATATTTCGCGCCGTTCTGCGCCTCCCATTCCAGCGTGATCGTGCCGTCGCCGGGCGTCACACTGAGAATGTTGAAGGTGGTGGCCGGCGGGATGTAGCTCGTATCAATCACGAACGCCATGACACCGTTGTTTTCGTTGAGAGCGAACAGATAGGTATTGCCGCCGAAGTCCAGTTCGCCGTTCGCTTCGATGCTGGCGTTGTAGGTCGGGAACAATTCCTGATCGCGCAACTGCGGACCGGCTTCGAGGTCGGCCACGCTGTAGAGCTGAATGTTTTTCTGACCTTCATTCGCAGCACCGGCGAGGAATTTCAGGCCGTCATTGTAATCTATCGAGGTGATCACGCTGGGGAACGAGTTCGCGTCGTAGGTCTTGAGGATTGTGCCGGTGCCGGCGGCCAGATTGTATTCCACCAGATAGAGCTGACCCAACCACGTCTTCCCCCAGAAGGTGTTGCCTGCGCCAAAGCAGATGCCCAGACGGGCGAAGCCCGCGGGTGCGGCCGCCACCACGATTTCATTCGCAGTGAAGTTGAGGCCATCGGTCGTGGTCAGGATTGAAACGATGTTGCTGGTGGCATTCCAAGCGCCCATCCCGAGCAGGACCTCGGTGTTCACGCCGGCACCACGCACGTCCAGGGTGTAACCACAACCACGATCCGGCCAGTTCACCGGCGCGGGGTCACCCATAAAGGCCACGGTGGCAACCGTCGCCGGCGCGTCATTCGCCCAGCGATACAGCATGAATGGATTGCTGGCGGCGGTAGTCGTCAGGTTGGCGGCATAAACGACACCATCATCCGCCACGTCAATTTTGTGCAGCGACTTCGAGCCGCCGCCAACCATGCTGACGTCGAGGTAATGTTTGTCAGCACCGGTCAGCGCATCCAAAACGGCGACGGTAGGTCCGCCCGCCAGGCTCACAATCAGCAGATTGGAATTCGCCGGATTAAAGGCCATGCCATACTGCAGGTAACCAGTGGTTAGGTAAGGCCGGCTGTCGGCGGTCAACGACCAGATGTTCGTCATCTGCGCGGTGGTGTAGGACTCGATCACCGTCAGCCTCGCCGGCGCACTGTCGCGGTAGCCGCCGGAATTTGAAACGCGGACGTTGTAATCACCGGCTTCGCTGACTTGAATGTTGGTGAGCACCAGCGTTGACTCAGTGGCGTCAGCGATGATTGCGCCTTCAAAGTACCATTGGTAAGTCATCGGCGTGACGCTTTCGGCAATCACGGTGAGCGTCGGGGTGGTCCCGCTGTACCACGTTCCGCTCGCCGGATGCGATGTAATGATCGGCAGGCTTTCCACGGCGTCGTTGATGCGAAACGCCTTGAGGCCGTTGTTGACGCCGAGTGCGACGAGGTAGCCCGCGCCGAAGTCCACATTGCCCTGGAATTCAATGTCCGCGTTGTACGATTGGAACAACTCCTGATCCACCCAGAGCGGGCCGGCGTCGAGGTCGGTAACGTCATACACGGGCACGCTCACGGGCGTGGGCGGACTGCCGTTTTGCAGGCCGGCGAGCAGACCGGAAGCGGGGTCGTAACCAATGCCGGTAATCGAGGCCGGAACGCTACGGGAGCCGGTGGTTGGGTAATTCTTGCGAACAAATCCAGTGCCGCTCGCCAGATCAAATTCAACGAGGATGAGGTTGCCCACTGATTTGGCCCAGAAGGTGTTTACTCCCGGACCCCAATCCAAGCCCAAGCGTGCAAACTTGTCCGGAGCGTCGGCAACGGTGACGGCCGTCGAGGTGAAAAAGCCATTCTCGTCGGCCTGCAAGATTGCCACCGTTTTACTGGATTGGTTCCAACTGCCAGAGCCGAGCAGAATTTGCGTATTTGCCCCCGCGCCGCGCACGGCCATAGTGCCGCCCCAAACCACGTTGGGGGAAGTTTGACCATTGCCTGGATCTCCGCTGAACAAGCCACGACCGGCCTGAGAAGGAACGGGACCGTCATCGGAAAGGCCGTCAATCCGGAATGGGTTGGCTGCGGTGTCGGTGCTCAGGTTGCACAGATAGACCCGGCCGTCATCGGCGACGCCCACCTTGTTGTAGCCGCTGGAAATCGGAAGCAGTCCGGAGTAATCAATGTAGTGTTTCTCCGCGCCGGTGAACGGGTCCAGCACCACCAGCATGTTGGTGGGATTCTGGCGCGTGAGCACGAGCACGTTGGTGGTGAGCGGATTGATCGCCACACCGTACTCTTTGTATCCGGAGGTCAGGTAGGGCCGCGTGTTGGGCGCGATGTTCCAGAGGTTCTCGACCTGCATGGAGGCGTTGCCCGGGGCCACCGTGAGTTGCGCATTGCCGCTGGTAACAGTTCCACTTGGATTGCTGACCACGACACTGTATGCGCCTTGACTGGCAAAGCTGATATTGGAAATCGTCAGGCTGGGCGCAGTCGCTCCCGCAATGTCTTCACCGTCCAGCCGCCATTGAAAGTTAAACGGCGGAGTGCCGCCGACGCCAACCGTGATCGTGTAATACTCCGCCCCTTCCCACACCGTGACATTGGCGGGTTGGGTCGCAATCGTTGGGGGCAAATAGACTTCATGTAACGTGTAAGCCAGAATCCCATTATTCGATTCCAAGGCAAAGAGCTTGTTGTCCCGCAGGGTGGCGGCGCCTGTGACGTTTCCGTTGGCGTTGGTTGGATTCGCCGGAAACACCTTCGTCACATCCTGCTGCACGGGTGTGGCCGGATTGGAAATGTCATACATCCGGAGCAGGTGGCCAGCCGTAGCCGTCGCGCCGGCTTCCACGATGGCCAGCAAGTTACGGCTCACATCCAAGCCCAGCGGGGCGCCAGTAATTCCGGCGACGGTGGTGGTTAAGGAAGCGGTCCCGGCCGCTTGATTGAGGCTAAACTGCTTCAAGTTGCCACTGGCCTGCTTGGCCCAGAAAGTGTCGCCCGCACCCCAGGCCAGACCCCAACGCGTATCCGCGTTGGCGCCATCGGTGACAATCTTTGTGGCCGTGAAAGTCGTGCCGTCAGTGGTGGTGAGCAAACCGACATTCTTGTCGAGCGTGCCCAGCAGGATTTGCGTATTCGGGCCCGTGCCGCGCAAGGCGAGGGAATCTCCAAAGCGACGATTGTTTGCGACGGCGTCCGCTTCCGAGGGATCGCCCGCGTAAGCCAGCACCGGCTGCGCCGTTTCATCCGCCCAGCGATACAGCCGGAACGGGCCGTTGGCGCCGGTGGTGTCCGTGGTCAGATTGCCCACATAGATCACGCCATCGTCGGTAATGCCGATCATGTTGACGGCGAAATTGCCGCCCGTGACGATGCCCGCGTCGAATGGCAGAGTGCCGAGGACGGCGCCAGTGGTGCCGTCAACGATATGCACCGCCGGTGATCCCGTACGGCTCGGCACGAGCACATGGCCGGTGACGGGATTATAGGCCAGGCCACGCGTGTTGTTGTCGTTGGCCATAAACGCGGCTTCACCCGGCGCGATGCTCCAGAGATTGGTGAGGACGTAGGATTGCGCAAGGGCGGACGGGGGGATGATCAATCCCAACAGCACCGGCAACACGGCCAGGAGTTGAGACATGCGAGTTCGATGCATGGTTTCAAAGGATTTTGTTTCGGAAGGCTTTTTCATATTTTCTGTCCAGATGTGATGTCCAGATTTGTTTCCGGCAACAGGTTGCGGGGCGGACCCCAAGGCGTCCATGACGCATTCGCGTCAGCGGAAACCGCTTGCCTCCGTGTGGACTCAGCGGATCATGGTAATTGAGATGCGAACAATTCTGATCGAATTGCACCGTCCTGCCCGGCTTCGAGGCCGGCAGGACAGATACCAAGGATTTACGTTGATCGAACTCCTGGTGGTGATTGCCATCATCGCGATTCTGGCGGCCATGTTGCTGCCAGCCTTGAGCAAGGCCAAGAGCCGGGCGCAGACCATCAGTTGTCTGAACAACGCGAAGCAGTTGCAGGTGGCCTTCGAAATGTACTCCACCGACAACGGCAATAACATGATGGATAACTCGGTGGCGGGCGTGGCCAGTCCCGGAGACAAGGCCTGGATCAAAGGCAATGTGCAGGATTACACGGCGGGTTATGAGAACCATCCGAAAGAAGGCGTGCTCTATCCCTACAACACGTCGCTGGCCATTTACCGGTGTCCCAGCAGCCGGGCCTTTGTGAAAGGCCTAGGCTGGGGCGACGGGTCCCGCATTCCGCATAATCGCAGTTACGCCGTGTCGGTCTGGCTGGGCAGCAATCTCGACGCCGGCAATCCAACCCTGGCCAGCCTGATCGCCAAGAAATATTCCACCGTCCGGAATCCCTCGCAGACCTCCGTCTTCATCGAGGAAAACCAGGTCAGCATTGACAACGGGGCCATCGGCTTCAACCGCGTTGGCATTGGACAGGTTTGGAATCTCCCGGCCAGTCGCCATAACAACGGCTGCACGTTTTCCTTCATGGATGGCCACGCGGAAGTGTTCCGTTGGAAGGGAACGCGTCTGCCGGGTTTGAACGCCCAATACTCCGCTGACGATTCCCGCACCCAGCGCCCTTCTGCTGGCGCGAACCCGCTGCACAGTCAGTCTTGGGATCCGAATGATGTGGATTACATCCGCCTGGCTGAGACGGCGCCGAATCTGTAGGCGCGCTTGGTCGCAGTTGCTGGCGCAGTAACGGCCAATGCGATGATCAGCGAAGCTGGCCAGCTTTTCGAGGCATGAGTTTTCACCCTGCTGACGCGGTCGCAGCAGGCAACGATTCCTGGCAACGAACGGCCAAGTGCAGTCCAGCATTTTGACACGGGTGACCGCTGCCAAGACAGCCAGTCCCCCCGTCAGACTTCTCCTCTTGCGCAACCCTCTGTCATAGTTCGGAGTGAGCCTGCCGTACGCTGGCACATGCGATGCTTAAATGTGCGCGTGCTCAAAGCCTGGTCAGAACTCTCCGTCCGTGACGCCGTGGTGAAACGGTGGCCGGAGAACAATCTGCCTTGGATTCCAGGTCGCGGTTGGCGGTCGCGTTGCCGGACGACCTTTGGAAGTCTGGCCCTCGTGCTGGCGCTGACGCAGGCCACTTTCGTCGCCCAAGGCGACGAGGTATTCACGACGGTGCCAGTCGTTCGTTACGATCTTTACGAAAACCGCGAGACGCTTTCGACTGCGAATCATTACTTTGATCGAGTCAGCTTCGCCGCCGCTTGGCGAGGGGCGAATGAGTTGCGATCCGCCCGAAGAGTTCTGCGCCAACCGGGTGATGACCCGAGGTCGAGCCGTTACTTGGATGTTTCCGCCGTGAAGTCGGAAGATTTCAAACTGCCGGGCGAACGCACCGCTTCCGGCGAAGGCGCGGTGGGCTTGGGAAAACTGCAAGCGGGTTACGGAAGAATCTTCACCCCCGATTCCGTCATCACGCGCGGACGGAACGGTACGGTGTGGGAAGACCACAGTTACATTTTTCTGCAGGCCCGATTCAGCTTTTGAATTCTGCGGTTCCTTCTTGCACGCGCTCTGCTGGAAACGGCAGGGCGCATTTTTTTGTTAACCGGGCCGATCTGGAATTGAGGGGAAGATCAAGGCGTGTGCGTGGGCACATTCGCCGGCGTCGGCGTCGGCGTGAAGTCCTTCAAATCCAGCCTCCCTTCGCTCTTGGTCCGCATCCGGGAAGACTTGTCCCCGCCGTGGAACACGCTCTGGATGCGATAATCAAAACTCCGTGATTCGATCATCCTCTTTAGGCGCGTCGCCAGTGCCAGATTGCTGAGGTGCATTGTAACGTCGTTGGTGAGGGTGCCGAGGCGCGGCACTTCAATTGAGGCGCCGGTCAGTCCATCGCCGACATATCGGCCGTTGAAATAGAACTTGTGAACGGCGCCGCTCAATTGAATCGGTTCGGGTTTCTCGTTGCTCAACCGCAGGGTGAAGATGGCGGTGGTTTCCAGCGCCGTCACATTCGCGAAGCGGACGTTGACCAGGCTCACCGATGGACCACTCCTCGAAGCACAACCGCACAGCAGCACCACACTGATCAGGAAGCAAACAAAGATTCTCATGGGTTGTAATTGGTTGAGGCCACTACGCAGCGAGTCTCATTGGGCTTTTCGCAACACGCTGTCCCGCTGGGACCACTCAGGATTAGCCGCGGGATGATCCAGATTGAAATTCAGTCCCCGGCTCTCGGGTCGTGCGGCGGCGCAGCGCACGATCAACTCGGCCACGGTGGCGATATTCCGCAACTCCAGCAAATCGCTCGTCACGGTGAAGTTCCAGTAATACTCGTGAATTTCTTCCTGCAAACTGGCAATCCGCTTGAGCGCACGCGCCAGCCGTTTGTCCGTCCGCACGATGCCGACGTAATCCCACATGCAACGGCGGATTTCGTCCCAGTTGTGCGACACCACCACCATTTCATCCGGGTTGTGGGCGCTCCCGGATTGCCACGCGGGAATCTTGAATTCAGTGGGGGAAGTCACATCAGCCGCGACCTTTCGGGCGGCACGATGGGCGCAGACCAGCGCTTCCAGCAGGGAATTGCTGGCCAGTCGGTTCGCACCATGCAGGCCCGTGCAGGCCACCTCCCCAACGGCGTGCAGCCCGGCAATCTCGGTTTCGCCGTCCAGATTGGTCACTACGCCGCCGCACTGATAGTGAGCTGCCGGCACCACCGGAATAGCCTCTTTGGTCATGTCTAGGCCATAGCGCAGGCAGGTTTGATAGATGTTCGGAAAACGCTCGATGAGGAACCGCGCTGGTTTGTGCGTGATGTCCAGGCAGACATGATCCGCTCCGCTCTTCTTCATTTCACTGTCAATGGCCCGGGCCACGATGTCGCGCGGCGCGAGCGATTTGAGCGGATGGTGCGCATCCATGAATTCCCCTCCGTCAATGGTCTTGAGCACGCCACCTTCACCGCGCACCGCTTCGCTGATGAGAAACGACTTCGCCTTGGGATGATAAAGACACGTTGGATGGAACTGGACGAACTCCATGTTCGCCACGGCCGCGCCCGCGCGATACGCCATCGCCACGCCGTCGCCCGTCGCGATGTCGGGGTTGGTTGTGTAGAGATAAACCTTCCCGCAGCCGCCCGTGGCCAGCAGGGTATGGCGCGCGGCAAAGGTGGAAACCGCGCCGGTTTCCTTGTCCAGCACATAGGCGCCGAGACAGCGGTTCTCCCCTACATAACCGAGCTTCTGGCTGGTGATCAGGTCAATGGCCAGATGATTCTCAAAGATTTCAATGTTCGGCTGCTGCGCCACCGCGTGCAGCAACGCCCGCTCGATCTCCCGACCGGTTACGTCCTTGGCGTGCAGGATGCGGCGTTTGGAATGGCCGCCCTCGCGACCGAGATCAAGTTCGTGCTTCCCATGATTGCGCGGATCTTCGCGTTCGGAAAACTTCATCCCCAGTTCAATCAACTCCGCGATCCGCGCGGGCCCTTCCTCCACAATCGTGCGCACCGCACTCTCCTTGCACAAACCCGCGCCCGCTTCGAGCGTGTCGCGCACGTGCAGTTCAAAGGAATCCTCCTTGCTGGTCACCGCCGCAATGCCGCCCTGCGCGTAGTTGGTGTTGGATTCGGCGCGATCCTTCTTGGTGACAATGGCCACGCGCCCGCGCGGCGCAGCCTTCAGGGCAAACGATAAACCCGCGATGCCGCTGCCGAGAACGAGGAAGTCGAATTGTTTCATTCGGGCAGAGCAGATTCTGCAAATCAAGTTGGGTATTGTCAATCCGCCAATCCGGTGTTACCCGTGTTCCCATGCAAACGCTGACATTGAAATTACCGCCGGACCTGGCTGACTGGCTGGAAAAACGGGCCCGCGAACTCAACCGCTCCAAGTCCGCCATCGTACGCCAGGCCCTTGTGTCGCAGCGCAATGGGAAAAATGCTGAAAGCGTGACCGCACGGGCTGGCGATCTCGTCGGCAAGTTCGCCGGCGGCAAGCATTCCAGCCACAAGCGGAATCTCAACGGCTTTGGGTCATGCAGGCCTTCCTGACCGATTCTGGCCCGCTCGTGGCCTTGCTGAACCGTTTTGATGAACACCATCGCTGGGCCCGCGACCAATTCGAACACGTGCCCTGCCCGGTGTGGACGTGTGAAGGCGCGATTGCCGAGACCGCTCATTTGCTCCGCACCGACGGACTGCCTCCCTGGAGCGTGCTGGAACTTCTCGAACGGGAAATCGTCGCCATTCGTTTCGACCTCGAATCCCATTTGGACCGTGTTCTTACGCTGATGAAGAAGTACGCGGATACTCCGATGGACTTTGTGGACGCCTGCCTGGTGTCCATGACGGAAGCCAAACGCGATTGCCGTCTGATCACCGTTGATTCCGATTTTCTCGTGTATCGCCGCTTCGAGCGACAGGCGATCCCGCTGATTATTCCGGCCAGATAACCGCCGCGATGCCGCAGCCGAGCATGAGGAAGGCGAAGTGTTTCACTGCCGGAAAAGATTAACGCAAGGACGCGAAGACGCAGCGCGGCAGAGCTGCAACCAAACCCACGCCGCCCGACTTAACGCAGAGGGCGCAGAGGTTCTCGCAAAGGTCGCAAAGAAAATCCACCTCCGCGTTCCTCGGCGCCAACCTCCGCGTCCTCTGCGTTAAAAAATCTTCTCAGAATTGCGCGATGGTGGGAGATAGCACTGCGAAGACAGAATGTCCTGTGTGGTCGTATTGAAAACCTACGGAATTTACGAAACGCCGAAAGACTTGCAGCAGGGTTAGGGAGTAGGCCCGCTTTTCAGAACACGAATCCTATGCCATAAGCAGGCTACAATAGAAAGCAACCCAACCACAACCGTACAAGCTCCAGCCATAAACCTGCTGGCAACACGCAAGAGTCGCTCGCGCTCGTCGAGAGACTGCTCATGTAATGCCTTTAGCTGCTGTGACACCTCGGAAGATACGTGTGACTGTTGCAAGGCATCAGAGAATTGCCCCCGCCGCGTTTCGACCGCTTGCCGGGGCTCTTGGCTTGAGGGGCGTACGATTTGCACGACGTGCGTGGCAATTCCGAATAAGAACAGTGCGGCCAGTAAATACCCGCTAGCACTCAACAATCGCGTGAAGGTCATAAGCGCCTAATTTGAACATGAATAGCTACACACTTTGCTGCCCATCGAGTTTGTTTGTTTTCGACTTTGTGTCTGCCAAACCGGATTGTCCAGTGACAAGTGTCCGCCTTGGCTGCGCTTCGGACGCGCCGCAGTAATTCAAAACGCAGCCGCGATGGAAGACCCAGCCGTAGCGCGTGAGGCTATTGCTGGTTGTGAACGATATGTCGGATGCGTCGCGGCTGGTGCTGCGTGCGCAGCCGCGCTGTCTCACAGCCGCGCATTATCAATCAACCGCGTTTTGCCGATAAACACCGCCAGTGCCATTTGCGTGCCGCGCCGAACCTTCGCCGCAGGCGACAGCGTTTCCGGGTCGAAAAACTCCACGTAATCCAACCGCGCGTTGGGGCAGCCTTCTATGAGTCGCGTTATTCGCGCTTTCAATCGGTTGGCCGGGACAGGTTGCCTGGCGGTGGCCACCAACTTGCGCGCCACTTGAAGGGAGCGCCACAACACCGTCGCCTGTGGCCGCAGTTCGCCCGTGAGATACTTGTTACGTGAGCTCATCGCCACGCCATCCGGCTCACGCACGGTGGGCGCAACGACGATCTTCACCGGAAAGTTCAAGTCCCGCGCCATGCGTTTCACCACCGCAGCTTGCTGGAAATCCTTCGCGCCAAAAACCGCCACGTCCGGCAGCACCAGATTGAACAACTTGGCCACCACCGTCGTCACGCCGCGAAAGTGCGTTGGTCGCGATGCGCCTTCCATTCCTTGCGACAGTTTTTCTTCAACGACGTAAGTGCTGTATTCCAGTGGCACGGGCGTCTCGCCTATGCGCTTCTTTTGGGATCGAACGGG
Organism: Verrucomicrobiota bacterium; assembly: GCA_014860005.1. Next base: position 71,656 of record JACZKP010000111.1, read on the forward strand.
CGGGACGCCCGTGCCACCAGCGCCGGGATACATCTCTATGTCGCCTGGCACGAACACGACATCCACGCCTGCCGCGCGGCACAGTTGCAGATCGCGCTTCAAGTCACGCGGGTAGTGGAATAAATCCTCTTTCGGACCAAACTGCGTCGGGTTCACGTAAATACTCACGACCAGCTTGCCCGCCGGGCCAACCCGCCGCCGCGCGGCTCGCACCAGACTCAAGTGGCCTTCGTGCAAGTAACCCATCGTAGGCACCAACCCCACGCGCGTGCCGCGCCGCCCCCATTGTCTGGCCAGGCGCTGCATCGCCGGGAGTGAAGTCACCATTCGCATGGCGCGAAATCTGTGCGAGCGGCAGCAGGCACGCAAATCAATTGTCAATACCTTGTAGGAGACGACGCAAGGAACTCTGACATCTCGTCCATGCTGCGCGTTTGCCTGAACTGAGCCTCCTTACGTCATCTCCTACAAAAAACAAGCCGCGCCAGTTCCCTGACGCGGCGCGGATGGAATTCAGCGATCCAACCGATCAGCGCCGGAATTCCAGCGGCGAACTTTGCGGCATCTCGTGCGCACACGGTTGATTGGTGGGCGCGTCCGCCGCGCGATCATTCGGGGCGACAACCTGGTTGGCGAGCATCCACGCCTCGACTTCCTCCCCGCTGATGTCCGCCAGCATCTGGCCGTTGATCTCCACGCAGGGGCTGAGCATCTGCCCGCTTTTCTCGATCATTTCCTGGCGTTGCGCCGGGTCGTTGATGATGTCGCGGTCTTCATAGGGCAGGTCGTGTTTCTTCAGCACAGCGCGCACGCCGTTGCTCCAGCCGCAGGTCGGTTTCAAATAAGCAATAATCTTCGGTTTGTTCATAACATTCGTGTTCGAGAGGGAGCTTGCCACAAAATCGCCAATTGGCAATGCCGGATGCGCACCCTGGCGGGTCAAGCGCAACAAAGCCCGGCGCACTGGGTTCAAAGAATTTGGATTTTCGTCAAATCCTCTTTCGGCTTGGGCCACTTGAGCTTCAGCTTCTCCAGCGCGTCCACCACCGTGCGCGCGACGACGTAATCCCGGTACCATTTGCGATCCGCCGGCACGATGTGCCACGGTGCCCACGCGGTGCTGCAACAGTTCAACGCGTCTTCGTAGGCGCGCTGGAATTGCGGCCACTTCTTCCGCATCTCCAGGTCGGCGGATTCAAACTTCCAGTTCTTATGCGGGTTCTCCAGGCGTGACTGGAGCCGCTCGGCCTGTTCGGTTTTGCTGATATGCAGGAAGAATTTCAGCAGGACGACACGGTTGTCCGCCAAATGCTTTTCAAACGCGTTGATCTGGTCGTAACGCGCCCGCCAGACGCGTTCCGGCTGGAGTTTCATCACGCGCACGATCAACACGTCCTCGTAATGCGAACGGTTGAACACGCCAATACTGCCATAGCGCGGCACGCGCTGGTGAATGCGCCAGAGAAAATCGTGCGCGCGTTCCTCGACGGAGGGCGTTTTGAAATTCGCCGTCTCGACGCCGGCCGGGTTCACAAATTCCAGCACGCGCTTCACCGTGCCGTCCTTGCCGCTGCAATCCATGCCCTGCAACAGGATCAGCACCGCGTGTCGGGCGTTGGCGTACAGCAATTCCTGCAACGCGCCGATGCGCTGGCAGAACTTGGCCGTTTTCTCCCGGGCGGAGTCCTTGTTCAAACCGCCGCTAAACGCCGGGTCGTAATCCTTGAGGCGTATGGGTGGAACGACTTTGGTGGGTTGCTTCATAGGTCCACGCATCTAACCACGGATCAGCCCGGATGGACACGGCTTTTTTTCTGAAACGCGGTCTTTCCAACGGTCTGGCCGGGCGTAACTATGAGCATGTCATGCGCATCTTGTTGGCAGAGGACGTGGCCAAGGTGGCGGAACATATCCGCCAGGGGTTGGTGGCGGAGGGGTATGCCGTGGACGTGGCGGCCGACGGCGACGAGGCGCTTTGGTTGGCGCAGTTGCATCCGTATGACGTCTTGGTGTTGGACGTGATGATGCCGGTCAAGGACGGTTTCACGGTGGTGCGCCAGTTGCGCCGCAAGCAGATCACCACCCCGGTGCTGTTCCTGACCTCGCGTGCCGAGGTGGAAGATCGCGTGCGCGGACTGGACGCCGGCGGAGATGACTATCTCACCAAACCATTCTCCATGGCCGAACTGCTGGCGCGCTTGCGGGCCTTGTTGCGCCGCCAACGCCCCCAGGCGAACAACCTCCTGCGCGTGGCCGATCTGGAACTCGATCTGGTGGCGCATCACGCGACGCGTGCCGGCGCGCGCATCGAACTAACCCGCCGTGAGTTCGCCCTGCTGGAATTCCTGATGAGTTCCTCGCCGCACCCGGTGAGCAAGACGGCAATCATCGAGCACGTGTGGGATCAGCACTTCGATTCGCAGACCAACGTGGTGAACGTTTATATCAAGTTGTTGCGAAACAAAATTGATCGGCCGGCCTGGCCGCCTTTGCTGAAGACGGTTCGCGGCGTGGGGTTCGCGTTGCGCGAGGAGGAAACATGAAATCGTTGCGCGCCCGGCTGACCGTGTGGTTTGCGTCGAGCCTCGTGCTGGTGCTGTTAGTGTTTGTCGCGTTCACTTACCGGTTGCTTGATGCTGAATTGCACCAGAAGTCCTGGCAGCGCAATTATCCAGATCATCCCGATTGGAAACTCCATGGCAGTTATTCGGACGCGGAAGTTCGCGATGTGATGGGCGAACTGGTGGAAACCTCGCTGGCCTACGGCGTGCCGCTGGCGCTGGTAACCCTGCTGATCGGTTACTGGCTGGCGCGCAAATCCGTGAAGCCCATCGCAACCGTGAACCAGCAATTGCAGTCCATCCGCGCCCCGCACCTCTCGCAGCGCATAGAACTGCCGGAGGTGGACCGCGAATTCCGCGAACTCGTCCGTCACATCAACGAATTGCTCGCGCGGCTGGAACATTCCTTCAACGACATGAGCGAGTTCGCAGCGAAGGTCGCGCACGAACTCCGCACGCCACTGGCCATTCTCCGGCTCAAGGTCGAGCAGGCCGGCGGACAAATCCCACCCGACTTCGCGGAGGAGTTGCAGGCGGAACTCCACCAATTAACGCATGTGGTGGACCAATCGCTCCTCATCGCCAAGGCTGAACAGGGCCGGCTATTGCTTGCACCCAAAACGTTTGATCTGGCGGTTTTGGTGGCAGAGGTAGCCGAGGATTTCTCATTGCTGGCGCAGGAGGAGAACCGCGTATTGCGGCTCGCCGTCAAGCCTCCCGGGCCAGTTGTTGCCGATCCCAAACACGCCCGGCAGATGATCCATAATCTTCTGGAGAATGCGCTCAAGCATGGCCAGGGAGAGATTCGTGTCACGCTCCGGCAGCGCGGCAATCGCTGCCTGCTCATTCTCACAAATCGGCTGCGTGCCCGCTCGGCTGGGCGCCCGGCCACGCTCGGATTGGGACTGCGCGTCGTGGACACGCTGCTCGCATTGCAACCGGACTTGCGTTGCCGTCGCCGGGCTAACACCACCTGCTACGCTGTCCGCTTGTCGTTTCCCGGCGTATTAGCCGGAGCGGAGGCGGCTGTTCCCACAGATGGTCTGCAATCTACGATTGATCCCGGTATTTGACCCAGGGGACAGAGCATCAAATCCTCGTTTGCTTCCGCGTGTGACAGGCCAGGAATAAAAGTTTTTTAATCTCAGCCTCGTGGAGCCTTCATGCGGTTGTGCCATGCTCACATCACGCAGGCAATGTGCGGCAGAAACGTTCTTGCCCTCTGTCGGCCTGCGGATTTAATCGAGATGCGGTTTCATGACGAAAGACAATTGGTGGGGGCAGTTGCCCGGAGTTCGCTTGTGGTCCTGCCCGGGCGACTCATTCTGCTGACGCTCACGATCATGTTGACGTTTGTCAGCCTCGCCCGGGGTGTGGTTTACGTTTATGCGGCTGCTGAAGGAAGCGGCGATGGTTCTTCCTGGGCGAACGCCTACACGAATTTGCAGGACGCATTGGCGTCGCCGGAGGATGAGATTTGGGTGGCGACCGGCATTTATCGGCCCGCGCCGCCGGGCGGCGATCGCAATGCCACTTTCCAACTTCGCAGTGGAAGCGCGCTGTACGGTGGCTTCGCGGGCGGTGAAACGAATCGCGCCCAGCGCGATTCGACATCGAACCTGACGATTCTCAGCGGCGATTTACTGGGCAACGACGGCGCCAACTGGACCAACGGAAGCGATAACTCCTATCACGTTTTAACCGCGACCAACGTGGACGCGACCGCCGTGCTCGACGGCTTCACGATCACCGGCGGCAACAACGCTGACTTCGGTGCCGGCCTCCGGCTGGAAAATGCCGCTCTGCGCCTGGCCAACTGCGTCATCGCCACTAATCTCGCCGGCATCGGCGGAGGCCTGACCGCCGTGGACAGCGCGCCGCTCATCACCAATTGCACCTTCCGGGGCAACCTGGCGTGGAGCGGACGGGGCGGCGCCATTTACACCCAGACCACTACGCCGTTGACCATCGTCATTCGCGACTGTCAGTTCATCGGGAATCAAGCATGGGTCAATGCCGGGCCGGGCGATGCCGGGGCCGTCTGGAGCGGATTCGATTGCACATTGGACCTCAGCGATTCGTTGTTCGAAGCGAACGAAGCGCGCTGGCGTTTTGCTTATGGCAACCTGGCGGCCAACGGGGGCGCGCTCGTCGTTTTTGGCGTCGGCAGCCGGATTGACCGGTGTGTGTTTCGGCAGAATCGCGCGCACATTGGCGGCGCACTGTGGATTGCGCGCGATACGATCGTGGCCAACTGCCTGTTCGTCGGCAACGAAGCCTATCGGGTCAGCAGCGGCGAGTTTGATTACGGCGGTTATGCCGGGGCGATTTACGCCGCCAACGGCACGAATCTGATCACGGGTTGCACGCTCCACGCGAACAAGGCGCGCAGCACCGGTGGTGTCTGGGTGGGGATGGGCGAAACCACCATCGCCAATTCGATTCTCTGGAGCAACACGGCCACGGAAGAGGATGCGAAACCCACGGATGCGCAGTTCAACGGCTCGCCCAAGTTGCGGCACAGTTGTGTTCGCAATCTTCTCGATCCGCTCCCTGGCGAAGACCCGCCCGATCCGGCCAAGTATCCCGGTTGCATCACCAACGCGCCCCTGTTTGTCAACGAACCCGGCCCCGACAACATCGCGGGCAACACCGACGACGACCTGCACCTGCTGCCCAACTCGCCCTGTCTGGACGCCGGCGATAACAATTACATCCAAGGCTGGGCCCAACTGGACTTGGCGCGTAACAATCGCCGTTACGAGATGATCGCCGTGGTGAACACCGGCTCTGGTGTCGCCCCCATTACGGACATGGGGGCTTACGAAATGACAGCCCCGTTCATTTCGACACTGTCAAACATCGCGGAGAGCGAGATGCAAGTGGAGTGGAGTTCGCTAGGTACCGGCTGGAATTACACGTTGGAATGGAAAGCCGATCTCGCCGACTCAAACTGGGAGCCGGTGGCACCCACGAGTATATGGCCGGTGACCAACACCAGCGCCGTTGTCAGCACAATCAATCTGAGTACCAAGGGTTTCTTCCGTGTCAGGGCCGCACTGGTCCCGCCTTGAAGCATGACTCCAGCCGCTAGCAACAATCTATGAACAGCAAACAATCCCGGTCAAACCTCGCTCCCATCCTCTTCGCCGGCCTGTTTTCGGCAACCCTGTTGCTATCCTCCCGCCCAGCAGTGGCTCAGGACGGCTGGCTCACGCTCGCCAATCCGCATTGGAACATCACGCTCACCGATGCGGGTTACTCAGACTTCCTGCTCGACAACACGCCCGGCTTCGAGGGCCGTGAATATCTGTCCGGCGAATGGGGCGCGGCGGTTGGCTACCAACTTTCCGATGGAGCGGTCGTTCCGCCGTTATGGCTCGAGAAGAATTTCTGGTTCCCAGATTGGGTTACGGATTCCAACTTCGGCGTGAAATCCGCCATCGCGCAAATCGGTTTGAACGCCGAAAACCTGCCCATCGCGCAGGCCGTCCTGACCAACAGCCATCTTGAAATCACTTTGCGCCACGAGATGCTCGACACGGTCGTGGGCACGCCGATGGGAATCACACCCGCCTCCAGCACCGACGCGGGCACGTTCATTCACAGCGATCGTTACGTGTTGAAGCAAACCTGCACGGTCAAAAACATTTCCGGCGCGGCCATTTCCAACGTGCAGCTCTTCCAACTGCTGCATGGGCTGAATTCACAGCGCGGGCTTTATGATAACCGGACTTATGCCGGCCCGTTGAGCGAGTTTCGCTACGACAGCACACAAGCAGGCGTGGACACGTGGGCCGTGGGCGCGGGCAGTTCGAGCGCCGGACTGGAGGACTACATCAGTTTTCACGCGAGCGTGGCCCCGAGCGCGTTTGAAAACGGGCATTATGGCATCGAAGGCAACGGAGTGGACGATCACAGCATCGGCAAACCGTCGGTTGGGGTGCATCTTTCCATTGAGGACAATTGGCAAAACGCGCCCTACAGGGCGCGCGCCGGCACGGATTTTTTTGCGCCCGCGCAACGCTGGGTGGCGGGAGCGCAACGGTGGGACCTTGGCAATCTTGCCGCAGGCCAGTCGGCCAGCCTGGATGTGCTGCTCACGCTTCGCACCGGCACCAAAGTCACCAACGGCCCGGATAAATCCGGCGGTTGCAACGGCGGCTCAAGTGTGCCGGGCGGGTTGGATTATGAGTTCGAAGACGTTTCCGAGGACGGCTCATGCTTCGGCGATTATTCGCAGGCGGACGAGGTCGAGGTTGAAGCCCGGATTGCCGAGGGCGAGTTCGATGATTTCTCTTTCCTTCTGCCCGGCGGGCCGGTGCAGCTTTGGGAGGTGGAGTTCAGCGGTTCATTTTCCGGAGAGGTTCATCTCAATTTCGGTTACGACCCAACGATCCTCCCCGCGGGCCTCGACCAGACCACGCTCTGCCTGTATCAATTCACCGACCACGCCTGGCACAAGCTCCCTGGCGCGGTGAATCCGGTGACGCACACCATCGCCGTAACCGTTTCCAGCCTGTCGAAATTCGCGCTGGGCGTGGACGCGGCGGGAGAAACTTTCACAATTACCGGGGACGTCGCGCCCGCGTCGAGCGGTACGTTGAGCGGCCCAGGTGATTACGCCTACGGCGCTCAGGCGACCATTGTGGCCACAGCCGCCGAAGGCCACGCGTTTGCCAGCTGGACCGAAAGCGGCGAGGTGGTCAGCCTGTCACCGGGATACAACTTCATCGTCCGGAGCAACCGCACCTTGACGGCCAATTTCATTGACGCGGGCGACGGGCGGACGATTGCCACCGTCGCGCAGCCGGCCAGCGGCGGTGCGACCAGCGGTGACGGCGCGTATGCCATCGGGGCGAGCGCCACAGTGGTGGGCGTTCCGAGCGCCGGCTACAAATTCTCGAAGTGGCTGGAGAACGGCATCTTGGTCAGCTCCGCGGCCACTTACACGTTCACCGTTTCAAGCAATCGCACGCTCACGGCGAAATTCAAACCGGTTTACTCCGTTGTCGTCAGCGCGGAGCCGGAGAACGGCGGGGAAGTGGAAGCCGATTTGTTTTACGAGCCCGGCGAGCTGGCCAAGCTCAAGGCCAAGCCCAAGACCGGTTGGTGCTTTGTGAACTGGACGCAGAACGGCGTGCCCGTCAGCACCGATCCGAATTTTCAATTCAACGTCACCGGCAATCGCACGCTGGTGGGCCATTTTGCCCAAGGCAACCGCATTGACGCGAGTGTCTATCTCGGCATCGGCGGTACGGTCAGCGGTGGCGGCGTTTATCAATCCGGCGCGAGTGTCACCGTGGTGGCCAACGCCAATTCTGGATACGCCTTCACGAGCTGGACGGAATTCGGCGAACAGGTGAGCACGAACGACAGTTACACCTTCACCTGCGCTACGAACCGTGTGCTCCTCGCCAATTTCGTGGCTGCCTCGACCACCACCAACTCTCCACCGCTTGCCTTCGGCAGCGAGTTCTTTCAGCTCACGGGCCTGCCGCTTGCCATCAACATCACCGATTTGATGTGGAGCGACTCCGACCCGGATGGCGATCCCATCACGTTTGTCGGGGTGAGCGCGACGAGTTCCAACGGCCTCGCGCTGGCGACCAACGCCACGCAAATCCTCGTCCCGGCCAACGCCGTCGCCGACGGTTTCAGCTACATCATCGCCGACACCCACGGGGTGACCGCGATCGGCACGGCGACGATTTCGATCATCACGAACATCACCAGCCGCGGCGTTGCACTCAACCGCGCGCCGGACGGATTGGCCACGATCAGTTTCACCGGTGTGCCGTGGTATTCCTACGAAGTTCAGCGCGCGACGAACGGCACGTTCACCGGCACGCTGCAAACCTGGCCCGTTCAGGCCTGGGCCGATGGCTCGATCCTGATTCAGGATGATTTCACCGACCTCGCGAGCAAGCCGCCGCAGGCGTTCTATCGGCTGCGCTACAACCCATGAACTGTTACCAACCATCAACCACAACCTGCTAAATTACCATGAACCTCACTGACCCATATTTGCCGCTGAACCATCGGCTGATCGCCGCCAACTTCCGCAATGTTAGCTTTGTAACACTGGCCTTGTTCTTGATCTTCACGAGCGGCAATTCCAGTTACGCGTATGAGGATTACGGTGGTTGCGAAAGCTGCCACGGCAACTTCCGGGGTTCGACCTCAACCAAAGGCACGGTCTTTCCAAACAACAACAACCATGACATGCATCGGAACAGCGCCAACATGGGCACGGCCTGCAATCTTTGCCATACCGGCTCCAGTCGCGTACCCACTTTCATCGGCACTTCAAATGGCACCGCCAACAACCCAGGGTTGGGCTGCACGGGTTGCCACGTGGCGTCGGGATTGCGCGCCCACCATATCAACAACGGCGTCACCGAATGTCTCGACTGCCACGATGCGGAAGCTGCGCCCGCTGAGAATGTGAAGCCGCCGTATTACGGCACGGCCGACACCAAAGCCAACAATCCCGGCAATACTGCGCTGGCCGCCAACACTAATGAAAATTGGTCGGTGGGAGACTTTCTGGGTTTGGATAACGACGGGAACAATCTTTATGACGTGGCTGACTACGCCATCGGCCCCTATCGCCTCCTGAGCGCCATACCCGAAGGCAACAATATCCGGGTTACGTGGCTGACGGCAGGTGGCCGGACCAACACGGTGCAGGCGGCTGGAGCAGTGAATGACACCTACACGAATCTCAGTGCCAATCTCGCGATTCCCGGCGTCGGCCCGGTCACCACCAATTATCTCGACGTGGGCGGCGCCGCCAATGTAGCGCGCTTTTACCGGTTGAAATCCTCCGTGCCGTGACTGGAGTAGTTGGTGTTTACAAAAGTGAGATTAACGCCATGAGTTGCCGGTGTTGTCAGCCTGGGCTGGTGCGATGTCGCCAATTGAGTTTTCGGTGTTGTGCGCGCCCGCCGAGGATGGTGGTCCACGGGCGCGACCGCTGTCAGGTTTTGGTGGTCGCGGTCAGTCTCAGCCTGGGACTGTTGCAGCACACCACCAGGTATGCGCAATGGCTGATGAGCTTTTGGCAGTTTCCGGTTGGATTACCGGGCAAGGTCTCCGGCTATGCTGAGAACTCATCAACCAGAAATAGCCTGGCGAACGAGTGAGTGGCTCACTGCGGGTTTATGCCAAGCAAGCCCAAGGGATTCGGGCCCATGGTCCATGGCGGTCGAAAGGCCGAAACTTTTGAGAAAGACATTGTTATGAATCACTGCTGGAAAACTCTCTGCACTCTGGCGCTGGCCTTGAGTCTCTTACCCACCCCCTCGCCGGCACAAACGGCTGGGTCGGCCAAACTCGAAGCTACCATCCTCGATTACACCGGCACCAGCGGTGCCAGCCACTACACCGTCGTGTGGGTCACGACCCAGGCGGGTGCGTTCATCAAGAGCCTGCGGAAACAGGGGCCAAGCAGTTGGACCAGTTCGGAGTGGGGTAAACACTGCGGCACATGGAACACCGCCCGGGCAGGCAGCACCGTATTAGACGGCTACTCCAGCGCCACGGCGACGACTTACACTGGCACCAACAGTCCGGTCATTTTGACGTGGAACGGCCGCGACGCGAGCAACAACCTGATGCCGGATGGCAACTACAAGTTTTGGATTCAGTATGCGGAGAATTCCGGCCAAGGCCCCGTCACCACCAGCGGATTGCTTTGGAACAAGGGAGCCGCGGCAGCGACCAACAATTACGCGAATCAGGGCGCCAATTTCGCCAACATGAAGATTATCTGGAGCCCGGCCGCAACGCCCCCGACCATCACAAGCGTTGCCCTGCCAGCCACCGGCACCGTTGGCGTGCCGTACCACTTCAACTGCACGGCAAATGGCAGTGCCCCGATAATGTTTGCCGCGCTGGGTCTACCCACCGGATTGACGATCAACTCAGCCGGCGTGATCTCCGGCAACCCGACGGCAGCGGGCACGTTCTCCGGAACGATCACCGCAGCCAACGGCACCCTCCCAAACGCAACGCAACCCTTCTCCATCGTCGTCAGTATGGTGCCGGCGAACATCACCGCCATTCAGTTGCGCGCGAATAGCCTGGTGCTCAACGGCAGCGGTCCGCCGAATGGAGTCTATACCGTGCTCGTCTCGACGAATGCGGACACTGTGCCCGCCCAATGGACGACGATCACAACGAACTCGTTTGACGGCGCCGGCAATTTCAGCTTCACGAACGCGATCAGTTCCGGCGTGCCGCAGGAATTCTATCAACTCAGAGTGCCGTGACTTGGCAATGGTGAATTGGCGGAGACCGCACGATGAAACGCAAAGCTCTGTTTGTCCTCGGCTTGGTCATCGCCGCCTTCGCGACGAGCGTCAACTCCGTCCAGGCCGAACTGCCGGTCATCCGGTGGCAGGGCCGGACGATGGGCAGCCCATACACCGTCCAGGTTGTCGGCACGAATCTTTCGCCGCTGGAGATTGACACGCTCAAGGCGGAAGTGGAGGCCCGGTTGAAGGAAATCAACCGTCAGATGTCGCACTACCAACTGGACAGCGAGTTATCGCAATTCAATCGTGCGCCCGCCAATAAACCCTTCAAAGTCTCGCCCGAGTTCGCTCGCGTGGTCCGCTTCTCGTTGGAAATGTACCGTCGGTCGCAGGGAGCGTTTGATCCCACACTGTCGCCCGTCATCAACCTCTGGGGCTTTGGTGAGAAGACGGATCAGCGCAGCGTGCCACCAGAGGCCGAACTCAAGGCGGCAATGAGAAAGACCGGCGGCCAGCATCTCTCAGTCACCGCCAATGACGAACTGGTAAAAGCCCTCCCGGACCTGACCCTCAACCTGAGCGCGGTGGCCAAGGGTTTTGGCGTGGACGAGATGGTGCGGGTTCTGTGCGGACACGGGCTGACCAATGTCTATGCCTCGATTGCGGGCGAGGTGATGGGGCTGGGGCACAATTCGCGGGGAACGCCCTGGCAAGTGGGCATCTCCGCACCCGTGGCGCACTGGAAAGAGGACGATCCGATGGCAGCCGTGGTATCGCTTTCCGATCAGGCCCTCTCTACTTCCGGGGACTACCAGAAGTTTTTCACCGACCCGCAAGGCCGGCGATTGAGTCACATCGTTGATCCCAAGACCGGCTGGCCCGTGCAACACAACATCGGCGGGCTATCGGTCGTGGCGCCAGATAGCATGACAGCGGACGCCTTGGGCACGACGCTGTTCGTACTCGGCGCCGAAGCAGGACTGAAGTTCATCGAGTCCTGGACCAATGCGGCGGCGCTTTTCATCGTGCGAGAGGCGGACGGGCAATATCGGCAGATTCGCAGCTCGCGATTCCCGTTGAAGCCATCCCTCAACTGACCTGAAGGTGGCACTTTGCGTTCCAATCCTTCCACGCCGCCCCGCTTATTTCACATAGCTTCGGTGTGGAGCGCAGGCTTCGCCTTATGCCAGTCCGTGCTCTGCTCAAACGCGTGCGCGATGCGCAGGATCGTTTCTTCGCCGAACGGTTTTCCAAGCAGTTGCAGGCCAATCGGCAACTTGGGCGAGGCAGTGAAACCGCACGGCACACTCAGACCGCAGTTGCCAACCAGGTTGCAGGAGATTGTGAAAATATCAGCCAGGTACATTTGCAGCGGATCATCAGCCTTTTCGCCAATCTTGAACGCCGCCGTGGGCGAAGTCGGTGTCACGATGGCGTCCACCTGCTCAAACGCCTTGAGGAAATCCTGCCGGATGAGCGTGCGGACTTTCTGGGCGCGCAAGTAGTAGGCGTCGTAGTAGCCACTGCTCAGGACATAAGTGCCAAGGATGATGCGGCGTTTCACCTCCGCACCGAATCCCGCTCCGCGGGTCCGCGCATACAACTCGTTCGGGTCCGCTCCGTCCACCCGCGCGCCGTAGCGGATGCCGTCGAAGCGCGCCAGATTCGCCGAAGCCTCAGCGGTGGCGATGATGTAATAAGTCGCAATGGCGTAATCCGTGTGCGGCAGGGAAATCTCCACGATCTCCGCACCGAGGCTGGCGAAGTGTTGCACGGCTCGTTGCACGGCTTCTCTCACTTCCGCGTCCAGACCACCGATCATGTACTCCTTGGGCAGTCCAAGCTTCAAACCTTTGATATCGCCGTGCAACGCCGTCGGGTAGTCCGGCACCGGTTGCGGCACGCTGGTGGAGTCGCGGGCATCGTGACCCGCAATCACTCCCAACATGGTCGCGGCATCCCGCACGTTCTTCGTGAAGCACCCGATCTGATCCAGCGACGAGGCGTAAGCCACCAGCCCGTAACGCGACACCCGTCCGTAAGTCGGCTTCACGCCCACGCAACCGCAAAGGCCGGCTGGCTGACGAATCGAGCCGCCCGTATCCGAGCCGAGGCTGGCCAGACATTCATCAGCCGTCACCGCTGCGGCCGAGCCCCCGGAGGAGCCGCCGGGAATGCGCGTTGTGTCCCAGGGATTGCGCGTGACGCCGAAGGCGGAATTCTCGGTGGAACTGCCCATCGCGAATTCGTCCATGTTCAACCGGCCGAAAACCACCGCCCCGGTCGCCTTGAGCTTCCCGATGACGGTTGCGTCGTAGGGCGAAATGAATTGGCCGAGAATTTTCGAGGCACAAGTCAGCGGCTGGCCTTTGACGGCGATGACGTCCTTGATGGCGATGGGCACACCGAGCAACGGTTTCTCCGCATGAGTGGCTCCGTGGGAGATGGCCTGATCCGCCGCGTCCGCTTGCGCGAGTGCATCCGCTGCGTCGTAGTTGAGGAAAGCATGGATTTGCCCGTCCACGCGTTGGATTTGATCCAGGCAGGCCTGCGTAGCCTCGCGTGACGAAACTTCGCGCCGTGCGAGCTTCGCGGTGAGTTCAGCAATGGTGAGTTGGTTCAGCATCCGCGTCTCGAAAAGTGGCGAACGCAATTCCAAAAGGCAAAATCAAACTGTTCAAAGCTGCTCAATTCCCTGTTTCCGCGAAGCGGCCGCCGTTGATTACGGACCTGGCGGGGATGGTAATGAGCGCGACAGCGTGTTTGTTCGTGAATCAACTGCGCGCGGACCAGCGGTTTCGGGAGAGGGCAGCCCGTCGAAGGTTGGCAAGGTTGGTTGGCCAGTGCCCAGCCTGGCTGGGTTCGCATCGGACTGGTCTTCCGGAGTGAGGACGTAAGTCACGACGGAAATCAATTGGCGAACTTCCGCGCAACAGCGTTGATACCACTGGTGGCGGGCTTGCGCGCCCGGAGTTTCACCGGCAACTGCGAATGCCAGGGTGCTGCCGGCGGCCCAGAGCGAAGCGCCCAGCATCATCAAACTGACGGTCCAAGCCAGGCAGCGCATGGTCTTCGACTTCCGTGATTCATTCGTTTGAACATGGTTTTTCATAACGCGTGGTGTTCCGGCGCACGGTGCGCTCTTCGGTATTGCTTGGTAACCCGGCACCGGGATGATTTGTTTCAAATTTTCCTGGCTGACATCTGGCGTGCCGGCGCTGCTTTCGCCAAGGATTCGGGACGTTAACCATCGCTAAACTTCCCGCTTGCCCGCCAACTCGGCGTTTCGTCAACATCACCGCAACTGGAATGATTTAATGCGCACAATCATCAAACACATCCGGGCATTATCCGCGCCTGCGGATGCCGTCACCGTCCAAGGCTGGGTTCGCACCCGCCGCGACGCGAAGGGCTTTTCCTTTCTCGAACTCAATGACGGTTCGTGTCTGGCCAACCTCCAAGTGGTGGTGGACGCCGGCATCCCGGGCAGCGAACACCTGGCCGGCTTCACGACCGGCGCCTCGGCGGTGGTGGAAGGCAAACTGGTACCGTCCCCGGCGCCGGGACAGAAATGGGAACTGCGCGCGACGAAGATCGAACTCATCGGGACCGCCGATACCTCCTATCCACTCCAGAAGAAAGGCCACACCCTCGAGTTCCTCCGCACGATTGCCCATTTGCGTCCGCGCTCGAATCTCTTCGGCGCCGTGTTCCGCACTCGGAGCAAGCTGGCGTTCGCCGTGCATGAGTTTTTCCAGAGCCGCGAATTTGTCTATGTTCACACCCCGATCATCACGGCGAGCGATTGCGAAGGCGCCGGCGAGATGTTCCGCGTCACCACGCTCAGAGGAAAACCCGACGAGAAGCCGGAGGCGGATTTCTTTGGCAAACCCACTTACCTGACTGTGAGCGGCCAGCTAGAAGGCGAGACCTTCGCGTGCGCGTTATCGAACATTTACACCTTCGGGCCCACCTTTCGCGCCGAGAACTCGAACACCGCGCGGCACGCCGCCGAGTTCTGGATGATTGAGCCGGAGATGGCATTTTGCGATTTGCAGGGGGACATGGATCTGGCCGAGGAATTCATCAAGGCCATGGCGCGTTACGCGTTGGAACATTGCGCCGAAGACCTCGCGTTCTTCGCCAAATTCGTGGACAAGGGCGTACATGAGCGGCTGCAATTCGTGGTGGAGCGCCCCTTCGTCCGTGTGCCTTACACCGAGGCCGTCGGGATTCTGAAGGCGTCCGGCAAACCATTTGAGTTTCCCGTGGACTACGGCCAGAACCTCCAATCCGAGCATGAACGTTTCCTGACCGAGGAACATTTCAAATCGCCAACGACCGTCTTCAACTATCCGCGCGAGATCAAACCCTTCTACATGCGCCTGAACGACGACGGCAAGACTGTGACCGCGATGGATGTGCTGGTGCCCGGCATCGGCGAAGTCATCGGCGGCGCGCAACGCGAAGAACGGTTGGAGCAGCTTCAAGAAAACCTGAAGACCCACCAGCTCAACCCGGAGGATTACTGGTGGTATATGGACCTGCGAAAATACGGCACCGTGCCGCACGCGGGTTTCGGCCTGGGTTTTGAGCGTTTGCTCATGTTTCTGACCGGAGTGTCAAACATCCGCGATGTGATCCCGTTCGCCCGCACGCCGGGCAACGCGGAGTTTTGAGAAGCTCATCCCGGTTAACTCGTTCCAGTTGTTCTAATCGTATTAGCAACACAAGCCGTCCTTCAGCGAAACGGACGTGCTAAGATGACACACCCGCGGCAAATCACGCCTGCGGGTTTGCCCCGTGAGATAAGGTGATTTGACTTCCCTGGGCTGGAGCAGGAGTTAGTAGGTGACAAGCTGGGTCAGCGCAAATGACGCGGCATGGTCAATACCTTGGTTGGCGTGTGTCGTTCATTTGGCGTCGTAACCGACATAAGCCCCGTGGCCCAGTCGGACCGTCGTGCGCTCTCACTCAACACTCGGAAATCCATTCGTAGTTATCAAGCGTCTCCATTTTCCTTCCAAAATCGTCCCTGCGTCCGCCTTTCCTTGGTTGGTACGCATCTCAATGGTATGCCAGGTATCATTCAACCAAACTTCTGATCTGGGAACGCCATCACCAAAAAGCGTCCGCATATAGAAGACCCCATTTTCACGGGCCTTCCACACGGAGACTAATTTCCCTTCCTTGCCATAGAGGTAAACCTCGGTTGACGAGCCTCCTTCCGGCACAGACGTAACAACCAAGACCGGTTTGCCCTCGACGAAGCAGTTGACGCTATCTCCATCTTTGAAGTTCCACACTCCCCAGATCGGTTGCTTCTTGATCTGATCCGAAATCAGTACTCCGCTTGTATCGTTCGTGTAAAGATCCACGATGGCAAAACGCTGGGCGATTGAATCCCGCTTGTGTTGGTTGACCCTAAGCGTGATGTCCGCCAGCACTAACATGCAGCAGACCACTACAGCAGCGAATACGGCTCGTAGGGTAACCATGGTTTTCATTTGTCATTTGGGCCAGCGGCGAGCTCGTCGTAAACATTGGCCGGGAACACCACCCTGTTCCACAATTTGGTAGGGGCAGAGTGGGAAGCGGGAACTCTCTTGTCCGGCGTCAGCACTGAGTCACCAGCAAGAGCGGATGCGACAGGTTGCCGCATCAGGATAAGAGCCAAGCCAAGCGGAAGCCGAATCCCAAGCGTGGTCTTCATAAGCCAGCAACTTGATTAAAAAGACAAATCGTTGATCCAACGACGGAATCATCGAGCCGGACCCAATTTCCGTCAATCCACCATTCCTGCGTTTTGCTTTACAACTATTGGCTAGGACGCAGGGTTTGCGCTTCCAGCCTTACTTGTTTTCGATGGCCGGCGGCGGAGCATTCGTGCCGCTGGCTTCGCGTTCCTTCTCCTCCAGGGTGCGCGCGAGTCGCGGCTTCAATTCCTCGTAAATCGGAAGGGTAATCAGGTTCAGGTGTGCCCGCGCCTCGGCGAAGCGGCCGGCGTGCGTCTTGACGCGGGTGAAGTGAACGTGGATGCCCTGGCGTTCGACCTCGGTTCTCGCGAGCGTGAAGGCATTGGTCCACGCCTGAAGGGCCTCGTCGTTGCGCGGCGGCTTGATGCCGTAGTAGGTCAGCGCCACATCCGAAGCCAGCGGGAGATCGTTGGGGTCAAGTTTCATCGCCTCGCGGTAAAGCACCAACGCCTTGTCGAAAACTTGTTGTTCGTTGATGCGGTAATGTTCCATCGCGTCCTTGCGGAAGAGAAAAACCGTGGTGCCGAAATTCTGATAATAGACTGGCTCCTTCGAGTTGAGCGCGATGGCCTTCTCATAATACTCAAAGGCCTTGGTCACCGGGCCGTTGTGGCCGTGATAATTGGCCAGGTTGTTCCAGATGGCCGGGTCATTCGGATCCAACTCGCGGGCCTTTTCCAGGTGCGTGAACGCGACAGCTTCCTCGCCGATATCACTGAGGAAGCTCGCATAGGCGACGCGCACGCGGGCGTGATTGGGATGGCGTTTGATAAAGTCATCGTAACCCTGGCGCACCGTCGCAAATCGTTTGAGGATGCGTTGGTTGAGTTCCGCTGCGGGCGTGCCGGCGCCCTGCTGGGCAAAGGCGTTGTTGTCGCGAATCCACTTATCCACCTCGGCCTGCGCCTCATCGTCCTGCTCCATGAGGCGCTTGAATTCCTTCTCCACCGGATCACTGGCATCAGGAATGGACGCGGACGCACCCGCCTGGGTGGTGCGATTACTGACCGCAGCGGGCACATTCAGTGCAACGAGCAGGCTCAAAAAGACGATTAACAAATGACTCACGCCGGGAAACTAGCATCTGGCGCATGGAAGTCCAACGAAGAGGGGGAGGCCAAACGGCGGTGCGTATCGTTCAGTGCTTTGTGCGTTTGCCTGTCTCACGTATTACGTCTCACGCATCACGACAGCACTCACACTTCCTTCACGATCCCCCAATAGACATCCAGCCGCTTGGTCAGATAGACCTTGATGGCTTTGACCAGCACTTTGGCTTCGAGCTGCTGGCCGGCGGCGATGATTTCCTTGAGCGACATGCCGGAGCGGAGATTGAAGCTGCCTTGGGCGATGATCGGGCCTTCGTCCAGGTGCATGCTCACAAAGTGCGCCGTCACGCCGACGATCTTGACGCCGTGTTCGTAGGCCTGACGGTAGGCTTGCGGCCCGGGAAAACTCGGCAGCAGCGACGGATGAATGTTGATGATCTTGTTTTTGTAACGCCAGACAAACGCGGGCGAGAGGATTTTCATGAACCGCGCCAACACCACGAAATCAATCTCGTGCTTCTCCAACAAATGCAGCGCGCGTTTCTCCGCTTTGACGCGATCCGTCCAGGGCAGGTGGATAAACGGCAGGCGATGCTTGCGGGCCAGCGGTTCAAAGTCGGGATGATTGCTGATTACGACTGCTGGATCGGCCTTGAACGTGCCGTTGCGGCAGGCGGCCATGATGGCGTCGAAACAATGCGTCTCGCGCGTGACCAGCAGGGCAAACCGCTGCCGGCGGCCCGGTTCGAGGAACCGGACCTTGATTTCCATGTCCAGTGCGCGGGCCAGGTCGGCCAAGCCGGCGCGAATGCCGGACGCGCTGCATTCGTCGGCGTTCCACGACGCCTGGATCGTCATGCCGAACTGGCCGCGCGTGACCTTTTCCTCCAGGCCTTCGATGTTGGCCTTCTGGGCGAAGAGAAATCCGGTGACGCGGGCGACGACGCCGGATTGGTCGCGCCCGATGACACTGATGGCAGCGTAGATTTTCATGGCAATCAAACGGACGCGAGTTCCAAGTCCGACGGTTGGTCCAAAACGATGGCGACCAATTTGTACCGGAAGCGGGTGCGCCCGGCAGAGTCTTTTAATTCTTTGACCCTGAACGCAACTTTTTTTACGTTCCCTTGTTCAACAGTAGAGCTGTTAAGCGATATTTCATGGCATTTAACTCGGTCAAAGACCTGTTCGCCTCCGTGGTCGGGGTGACGCCCGCGGAATTCACGGAGTTGCGGAAGGCGTGGCAGGTGGCGGCAGACAACGGTTCGCAAGAGACGTTTCTGGCGTTCCTCTGCCGCGAACGCGGGCTGGCGGAGGACGTGTTCCTCCAGCGCCTGGCTGGCGCGCTGAACTGGCCGTTTGTCGAACTGCCCAAACTCACCATCGAAACCGAGGCCCGCAACAAGATTTCCACCAAGGTAGCCTTTCAACACTGCGTGCTGCCCACGGCGATGCGCGACGGCGCGGTGCAGGTGGTGGTGAGCAATCCGTTCGACACCGCCATGCTCAACGCCGTGCGCTACGAAGCCCACGGCCCCGTGCAATTCGCGCTCGCGCCCCGCATGGAGATCGAGAAAGCGCTCAAGCGCTATTACGGCGTCGGCGCCGAAACGCTCGATGAGATGGATGACGAACTGCCGGTGGACCTCGAACTGCCCACCGACAAGGAAATCACTGAGGGCGACCAGGAAGCCAGCGTCATCAAGTTCGTCAATCAGGTCATCTGGGAAGCCTACAAGGACCGCGCCACGGACATTCATCTCGAACCGCAGGAAGACGAGTTGCGCATCCGCTACCGGATTGACGGAATTCTGCACCAGACGCCGATGCCGCCACAGTTGAAGCGCTTTCAGGCCGCGCTCATTTCGCGCATCAAAGTCATGAGCGGAATGAACATCGCGGAAAAGCGCCTCCCGCAGGACGGCCGCATCAACGTCCGCATCAAGGGCGAGGAAATTGACATTCGCGTCTCCACCGTGCCCACGGTCTATGGCGAAAGCGTTTCACTGCGGTTGCTCTCGCGTGGGAAGATTTTCCTCAGCCTGGACAAACTCGGTTTTGCGCCGATGGACGAAGCCGCCATCCGCGAAATCATCGTCAAGCCGCACGGCATTCTGCTCGTGACCGGACCCACGGGTTCGGGCAAGTCCACCTCGCTCTACGCAATGTTGAGCACGATCAACTCGATTCAGAAGCGCATCATCACGGTGGAAGAACCGGTGGAGTACGAGCTGCGGGGCATCAACCAGATTGCTGTGCGCCCGGAAATCGGCCTGACGTTTGCGATGGGCCTGCGCCACATTCTGCGCCAGGACCCGAACGTCATCATGGTCGGCGAAATTCGCGACCTGGAAACCGCGGAGATCGCCATCCGCGCCGCGCTGACGGGCCATCTGGTTTTTTCCACGCTGCACACCAACGACGCGCCCAGCGCGTTCACCCGGCTGATTGACATGGGCATTGAGCCGTTCCTCGTGGCCTCCTCGGTCGAGGCGGTCATGGCTCAGCGCCTGGTCCGCACGATCTGTCCGGTCTGCAAAACGGAGCAGAAAGTCGAGCGGAGTTACCTGCGCAAGATCGGCTTTCCCGAGGAGGAGATTGACAGCACCAAATTCATGCGCGGCGTGGGGTGCGAGGATTGCCGGCAGCTTGGCTATCAAGGCCGGCTCGCGATCTACGAGCTGCTGGTGCTGAACGAATCCCTGCGCCCGCTTATCCTGAGCCGCGCCGCTTCTTCCACGATTGCCCAGCGCGCCATCGAGCAAGGCATGCGCACGCTGCGTGATGACGGTTGGAACAAGGTCAAAGGCGGGATCACCACCATCGAGGAAGTCCTCCGCGTGACGCAAATCGAGGAGCACCTTGATTCGCTGAGTGAAGACAAGCCGCCGGCGGTTTGAACCAAGAGCAAAAAAGATGTCGCGGCATAACCCAAAATGCAAAATGCAGAATGTAGAATGTAGAATTTGGCCCCCGCATTTCTACATTCCTCATTTTTCGTTCTTCCTTTCCTGACCATGGCTCGCTGGCATTCCTGCAACGTGCTCCAGAGCGGCGCTGACGCGCGCCGGCTCTGGCAGTTCGACGCGCGCAACGGCGATTTCAAATTGAGCCGTGAGCAGACCACGACGGCGGACGGGGGGTTGCCCGGCCACCTGGTCAACAAATCGTGGCGTTCGCTCTGGCAACCCCGGCTCAACGTGGCCTGGCTGCCGCCGGAAAATGTTTTTCTTCGCGTGGTCCATTTACCAGCGAGCAATTTTGAGGAAACGCTCGCGATGGTGGAACTGCAGTTGGAGAAAGTCTCACCCATCCCCGTGACCCAGGTGGTCTGGAGCATCCACCGGATGCCGCAGGCGGCGGAGAATCTCCAAACGCTCATCGTGGTGCTGGCCGAACGCAAGGCGGTCGAGGAGTTTCTTGGCAAGCTCGAGGGTCAGGGCTATCTGGCCGACCGGCTCGAACTGGGCGTGCTCGACCAACTCCAGGCGACACCTGTGACCGAGGACGGCGCGTGGATTTATCCGGGAGCCTGGGGCGGCCACAACACCGCCCTCGCGGCCTGGTGGTATGGCGGCGTGCTGCAAAATCTGAATTTCCTCACACTACCGCTGGCGGAAGACCGGGCGGCGGGTTTGCAGGAGCAACTGGCGCAAATGTCCTGGGCCGGTGAACTGGAAGGTTGGCTCACGGCACCACCCGCCTGGCATCTGGTGGCCGACGACGCCACCGCTGCGGAATGGGAACCGGGTCTGCGGCAGGCAGCCGGGGATCGCGTGGTTGTTTCCGCGCCGCTGAATCCCCCGGAACTCGCGGCCTTGACCGCCCGGCGGGCGGCGCAAACCGACACGAAGACAAATCTCCTCCCCGCCGAATTCGCCACGCGTTATCGCCAACAGTTCGTGGACCGCTTGTGGATGCGCGGACTGGCCGCGCTCGGCGTGTTGTACGCAATTGTTATCGCCATTTACTTCGCAGCGTTGTCGGTACAGACGTACCGCGTTGGCAAGGTCGAAAGCCAGGTCAAGGCCACGAGTCTGGAATACACCAACGCCATGCAGATGCGGGCACGCTACGACGTGCTCAAGGACCGGCAGGACCTCAAGTTCGCCGCGCTGGATTGCTGGAAAGCCGTGGCTGAACTTCTGCCGGAGACGGTGACGATGGATGCCTTCAATCTGGTGGAAGGCCGCCGCCTGACGCTGAATGGCACGGCGCCGGCGGACCAACGCCGCGAAGTCCTCGATTTCGTCGAAGCCATGCGCAAGGCCACGGTCAACAGCAAGGAGCTGTTTGATCAAAGCAAGGACCCCGGCATCAGTCAGACCGTGAATCCCGGGGGCGCGACGGTGCGCTGGAGCTTCGTCCTCGAACTCATTCACACGGACGCCAAATGAACCAATACCTCTCCCGTTTGACTTCATTGGAGCGCCGGTTTGTGATCGGCGTAATGGTCGTGGTCATCCTCGTCATCAACATCCTGTTCGTCTGGCCGCGCTTCAAGGACTGGGACAACGTCAAGAACCGCATGGTCAAGGCGGAGAATCTTCTGAAAAAGTACCAGGCAGAAATCGCCCAGAAGCCGGAGTTCGCCGCCAAGGTCAAAAGCCTGGAAAAGGAGGGCGAAGTGGTGCCCCAGGACGATCAAGTGGTTGATTTTTTGCGGATCATCCAGAATCAAGCCGTCGCCAGCGGAGTTCAACTGATTGGCAATACCCGCCAGCCCGACCGCACGAATCAGTACTTCATGGAACGCGCCCAAGCGCTCACGGTGCTGGCCGGCGAACCGCAAATGGTGGACTTCCTCTATCAATTGAGCGCCGGCAATTCCTTGATTCGCGTCCGCGACCTGACGCTGCGGCCCGATGTTCCACGCCATTCGCTCAGCGCCAACATCAAGCTGGTGGCCAGTTACCAAAAAACGCAGCCCACCCGCTCCACCTCCTCAACCACCGCCACGCCGCCCGCCAAATCCGCGCCGCCGCCGGCCAAAACTGCAACCTCAACCACCAAACGACCGTGAAAACTATTTTTATTGCTCTGCTGGTCACCGCACTTGGTCTCGGGGCGCAAACCCCGCCGCCCACGGCATCGCCGCCTGCCGCCACCAACGCCGCCGGGGCGCCGAGAACCATTCCGACGCTGCCCTCTCCTGGCCAGCCGCGGACTATCCCCACGCTGCCCGCCGGGCCGGGTGCGCCCGCCGCGACGCCTTCAATTCCAGTGCCTGGTGCGCAGCCGCAGCCCGCTCAAGCACTTCCGCCAGGGGTATCTCCCACGGCGGCCCGCCTGTCAGGCACTTCAGACCCGGGTGAAGAACTGATTCCAACCGGCATGATCAACTGGACTTCGGCAGACCTGAATCAAGTTTTGGCCATCTACGCGGAATTGGTCGGGCGAACCATTTTGCGACCGGCGACTTTGCCGGGCGCCAATATTGCCCTGAAGGCACAAACACCCCTGACCCGACGGGAAGCCATCCAGGCGCTGGACGCCGTGCTGGCGATGAACGGAGTTTCCATGATCAACTTCGGCGAGAAGTTTGTGAAAGCGGTGCCAATTACCATGGCCCCGGCTACAGGCCAGGAGGTGAATACGGATGATCCCGATCAATTGCCGATCATCGGTTCTTACGTCACGCGCGTCGTGCAGACCAAATATATCAAACCCAGCGAATTGGTGCCCACGTTGACGCCGTTTCAGAGCGCGGCCAACGCGATCCTGCCCGTGGACAGCAGCCAGATTCTTGTCCTGCGGGACAACACTGAAAACGTCAAGCGCATGCTGGAGATGGTGGAGAAAGTGGATGTGATGGTGGAGGCGGAGTTTATTTCCGAGGTTATTCCCATCAAGTTCGCCAAGGCCGAGGACATCGCCACCGCATTGGGCAGTTTAAGCAGCGGCGGCGGCGGCACCACCGTAGGACAATCAACTTCCGGCGCCCGGACCACCGGCGCCGCCCGCACAACCATGGGCAGCACCCGACCCGGCCAGCCGGGTTACAATCCCAGCCAACCCGGGGGCCTGATGCAGCAAGGCGCGGCTGGCACGCCCTCGGCTGGCGGCACGTTCAGCGACCGCTTACAGCAGATCATTCGCCGCGCCTCCACCGGTTCAGGCGACCTGCAAATCATCGGTGAGACCAAGATCATTGCGGACGCGCGCTCAAACTCGCTGCTGATTTTCGCCACCCGCCAGGATATGAAGATGGTCAAGGACATCATCGAAAAGTTGGACGTGGTTTTGGCGCAGGTGCTCATTGAAACCATCATCATGGACATCTCATTGGGCAACAGCTTCAACTTCGGCATATCAGGGATTCAAGGTGCCCGCGAATTCAGCGGTTCTTTCACTGGCGCCGGCGGTATGAACGCCACCAAGCTGTTTGACTTCAACACCAATTCCCTTGGTGGACTCCTCGGCAGCGGACTCAAATATTTTGGCAAGATTGATGACGACATCTACGTTTCCTTGGAAGCCATGGCGCAGGACGGGCGGGCCAATGTGATCCAGAAACCTCGCATCCAGACATCGCACGCCACGCCCGCGTCCATCTTCATCGGTGAGACGGTGCCTTACATCAGCGGCACCTACTATGGTTACGGCGGCGGTTCTCCCAGTTCTTCCTATCAACAACTAAGGGTCGGCATCGGCCTGAACGTAACCCCGTTCATCAATCAAGATGGCTTGGTGGTAATGCAGATTGACCAACAGATCGAGGAACTGGGTGAAACGGTTGAGATTGACGGAAACCAGGTACCCAAGACAACCAGCCGCACCCTCATGGCCGAAGTAGCTGTCCGCGACAATGAGACCATCTTGCTGGGGGGGTTCATCAGGAATCGCGATTCTACCACCAAGTCCGGGGTGCCCTACCTGAAGGACATTCCCTTGTTGGGGTATCTCTTTCGTTCCACCTCCAAAGAGAAAGAACGCAAAGAGCTGATCGTCTTGATGCGTCCCACCGTACTGCGGACACCCGAGATTGCGGCCATGCAGGTGGCTATTGAAAAGGAACGGCTGCCTGGCGTCCGCGCTGCCGAAGCGGAGTTGGATAGAATAGAAGGAAAGGGGAAGACCAATCCGCGCGCTCAGAAAGATTTATTCAAGCAGGTCACTCCCTTCACCCCAGAGGAGATCGAGACCTTGGGCCTGCCGTCCGCGGAAACCCCGTAATCGCAAATCGAAACCGCCAGCCCCCTGAACACTGCGGCACGAGGTGCGACCGACGACTTGAGGAAACCGAATTGATTCCCGTTTCCTCCGTTTCCTCGGCTCGACGGCTGTGAAAGCAACACAGCGCGGCGAAGCCGCAGCCAAACGAGCCCGGACAGCTTTGTCCGCGCGAGTCTATCCCACGCCTCGCGACTTGCGGACAAGGCTGTCCGCGCACCTGGAAAATCCTCGCGGCGCAAGAGGACTCTGACGAACAGCAGTGCAATGTCCCACCGGTTTACGCCCTCGCAAGGCAAGCCGCGATCACTTTTGCCGCGTCGGCAACGCCGGCACCGTCTCCGCATCATCCGCCATGCTGAGGGTTTGTAAGAACCCGTGGTTGTTGAACTTGATCGTCCCGGCGCGTACATCAATTTCAAGCACTTCGATTTCACCCAGGCGCTCGCCTTCGCTCAGTACGCACGAAATTTCCCGGACTGGTGTGCCGGGTCTGGCCGGCATTTGCACTTTGAACAACACCTGACGGCGGGGGAGAATGTTCGTCACCCCCTGCAATATGATTCGCGGTGGCAGGACTGGCGCCGTAACCACGGTCCTTGCGGGAGCTTCTTTGCTCAGGCTGAAAGCGTTCCGGCCAACGATGGTCCTGGCGTAGGGGTTTTCCTTCGGCGTGGCGGTGGCCGCTGGGCTGACCGTGCTTAAGAGGCATCCCGCCATTACCCCGAGCAGGAGTTTATCGCTCTGGCTCACGATGCGAGTTCTCATGCTGTAGCAAACACCGCCATCCGGATCAAGTTTCGCACCGAAACAAGC
The DNA here is from genome assembly GCA_014860005.1 of Verrucomicrobiota bacterium. Next base: position 97,272 of record JACZKP010000111.1, read on the forward strand.
AAGGGCAGCGACGGATCGCTGCCCTTGAAGACTGAAGTCGTGGTTGCCGGCTGAACTAATTCGACTGCCGACCCGCCACACCTTTGGTGGACTTGTTGATCGCCTTGGCGGCTTCCTTGGGACGCAACGCACGCACGGCCGCGCCGGCCCGCCACATCTCGGAATCACGAATTTCGTTCAATTCCTTCTGCAGTTGCACCTGGTAATTCGGTGCGCCGCAGGCCTTGAGCACACGGGCACATTCCTTGCCGGTCTTGACCCGTTGATAAAGTTCCTTGAACACCGGCACGACGGCCTTCTTGAATCGCGGCCGCCAGTCCAGCGCCCCGCGTTGGGCGGTGGCGGAGCAGTTCGCATACATCCAGTCCATGCCGTTCTCGTCCACCAACCGGATGAGCGATTGCGTGAGTTCCTCGACCGTTTCGTTGAACGCCTCGCTGGGCGAGTGGCCCTGGGCGCGCAACACGTCATATTGCGCGTCCATGATGCCGGCCAGCGCGCCCATCAGCACGCCGCGTTCACCGGTCAGATCACTGAACACCTCGTGCTGGAAGGTCGTCGGGAACAGATACCCCGAACCGATGCCAATCCCCACCGCCATACAACGTTCCTCGGCGCGGCCCGTGTAATCCTGCTCCACGGCGAAGCTGGAGTTGATGCCGGCGCCGGAGAGAAAATTACGTCGCACAGAGGTGCCCGAACCTTTGGGCGCGACCATGATCACATCCACGTTCGTGGGCGGCACCACGCCGGTCTGCTTCTTATAGGCGATGGAGAAACCGTGGGAGAAATACAGTGCGTCGCCGGGCTTGAGGTTGCGCTTGATGACCGGCCAGATGGTGCGCTGCGCGGCGTCCGAAACCAGCATCTGGATGATCGTGCCGCGTTTGACAGCCTCCTCCATGTCGAACAGTGTCTTGCCGGGCACCCAGCCGTCTTTCACCGCGCGGTCCCAATCCCGCTTGAATTGCGGCGCCTGGCCTATGATGACCTTGAAGCCGTTGTCGCGCAGGTTCAACGACTGCGCCGGGCCCTGCACGCCGTAGCCAATGATGGCAATGGTTTCGTTCTTGAGCACCTTGCGCGCCCGGGAAATGGGAAATTCCTTGCGCGTGATGACTGTTTCTTTCGTTCCGCCAAAATCAATGGTTGCCATGTTGTCTTCGTCTGGGTTGGCGCTGCGCCGAAGATCGGGCGACGCCGGGTTTGGTTCAGTGTTGGTTCAATGTTGCTTCGATGTCCGCTACCCAAGGGGTTGGCGGGCAGCAAATCCTAATAAGCGGCTTGCGATAGTCAACCCTCGGATTACTTCCGCGCCAAAGCCACCCGGCCCGTGCGCGTGAGTTCCAGCACCCCGAAGGCTTTCATGAGTTCGATGAATTTCTCCACCTTGCTCTCGTCGCCGGTGATTTCAATCGTCAGCGTTTTGGACTGCACATCCACGATCTTCGCCCGGAAGATGTCGGTGATCTGCATGACCTCGGCGCGGGCCTTGGAGTCCACGGCTACCTTCACCAGCACCAGCTCTCGGTCCACGTATTCGCCTTCGCGGAAGTCCACCACCTTGATGGCGTCGGGCAGCTTCTTGAGCTGTTTGACGATCTGCTCCACCGTGGCGTCATCGCCGCGCGTGATGATGGTCATGCGCGAGGCGGTTGGGTCCTGGGTGGGCGCGACATTGAGCGAATCAATGTTGTAGCCGCGCCCGCTGAATAGGCCCGCCACGCGGGTGAGCACGCCGAATTTGTTTTCCACCAGCACTGAGATTGTGTGTCGCATAAAAACCCCGGTTAGCAGGGAGGCGCAAGCTAACAACCGCAGAAATGGCGGTCAATCTGCAAATCTGGCGCCACACCAGTTCTCGCACCCTTGTTGAGGTGCGTTCGTTGCCGCGTGCTTCATCAAGGCGGGTTTCCAGGTGCGGCCCCGCGCGCCGGCATTTCAGCTTTCCCGGTCCGGATCATTCCGTGCATCAACTCCAGAATCCAGATTCGGGATTGCGGCCGCTGCGGCCGGGCTGACCGTCGCGATGATGGGTGGCAAACCGGAATCCGGTTCGCCGGAGACGGGCACGGGCATCACCGGGCTTTCCGCACGCGGAGGAATGGACGGCGTCGCGGCACGAAACAGCCACAAGCCGACCGCCAGGAGTCCCAAGCCCAGGAGGTTGAACCACACGGGTTGAGACCCTGTGGACTCGAAAGCCGCACCCGTATTAAAGCCCTCGACCTTGAAGGGCAGCGATTGATGGCCCAGCACGATGCCATTGGTAAGGGCGTGGCCTATGAGACAAGGAATCAGCGACTGGGTGCGGGCATACCACCACGCGAACATCATGCCCAGTGTGGTAGCCGAAACGAACTGCCAAGGGTTCAGGTGGATCGCGCCAAATAGAATCGAGGAAAGCAGAAATGCCTTGAAGACGCCGAATCGGGTCAGAAAGCCCCGCAGGATCAGGCCGCGAAACATGATCTCCTCCGTCACCGGCGCCACGATCACCAGCAGAAAAACAGAGGCCCAAAGACGTCCCGGAGAGAAAGCCAGTTGACGCATCAAATCCTCCAGCCATTTTGGCGGCGGCAATACCAGGCGCACCAGATTGTCCACCTCCGAGAGCACAATAATGGCACCACAAGTGGCGATAAGCACGCCCACGACGGCCAGGGCGGAAATCCGATGGCAACGAAACACCTCCGCCAGAGTTGGCCGGCCAATCAGCCAGCCCAGGTAAACCACCGCGCCGCACGCCATGAGATTGATCATTCCGAGCAAGGCTGGATGGGTGGACAGTTTTAGTTTGAAAACCACATCCAGTACGCTGAACGGCGTCATCACCAACATTTGCACGGTGACAAAAATGACGCACAGCAGAACGGCGTGCCAGAAGCCCGGATACACTTTGTTATGGTTCATGCGTGTGGCGTGATTTGCGGCATCGAACCCTGAATCGCGCCCAAGTTCAAGTTTCTTTGACGAGGGATTGGTATCCGAGCAAGCGGGCTTTGCCAGCGCGTGCAACCCTCACTGGCGGTACCGGCTTCGACAGCATTCATTCCTTTGAGCGAACAGTGCCACATTTTTTTCGATTAGGACATGCCCCGGGTGATTTGCTACGGTGCGCGCATAACCTCAGACATACCCATGAGCGAATCTGGATCAAAGCCTGTTACCGGCACGCCCGACGCCGAACTCCCGGAGGTGCCGCAACCCACCGCGCCGCAACCGGTCGCGTCCTTGCGTGGCTTCTGGAGTCTCTTCGTCACCCAGTTTCAAGGCGCCTTCAGCGACAACGTCTTCAAATTCCTGGTGACGTTTCTGATCATGGGTGCCTACGGACTGACGACGGATGATCGCGACCGTTTGGCGCCGGCGGTGGGGGCGGTGTTCGCACTGCCTTTCATTCTCTTCTCCATGGCGGGCGGGCATCTGGCGGATCGCTGCAGCAAGCGCAGCGTCACAATCTGGGTAAAGGTGGCCGAGATTGGCATCATGGCGGTTGGCGTGCTGGGATTCTGGCTCGGCAGCGTGCCCATCCTCATCGCCGTGGTGTTCCTGATGAGCGTTCAGAGCGCGTTCTTCGGTCCATCAAAATACGGTTTGCTCCCGGAGCTATTGCCCACGCGGCGACTCTCGTGGGGCAATGGCGTGCTGAGTCTGGGGACGTTCGTGGCCATCATTTCGGGCACGGTGCTGGCGGGATGGTTGTCTGACAACTTCCGCGAGGATCAGAGATTGTCAGGCGCGATTCTGGTGGGCCTGGCGACGTTGGGCACGCTAACCAGCCTGGGCATCAGCCGCGTGCCGGCAGCGAATGCGGACCGGCAATTCCGTCCGAACTTCATTCCCGAAGTGCTGCGGCAGATTCGGGAAATCCGCCGCGATCGGGTGCTGTTCCTCGCAATTCTCGGCGGCAACTACTTCTGGTTTCTGGGCGCCCTACTGCAATTGGCCATCATCTTCTACGGGAAGGATGTCTTAGGGCTTAACGATACGCGCAGCGGCCTTCTGCAAGCATCACTCGCCGTCGGCATCGGTGTGGGCAGTCTGGCCGCGGGCTACCTCTCGGGCCGCAAAATCGAATATGGCTTGATTCCACTTGGCTCACTCGGACTGGCGGTGTTCGGCGCGCTACTGTCCCGCAGCGGTCTGAGTTTTGAGGGCGTGATGTTGAACCTCAGCCTGCTGGGATTCTTTGGTGGCTTCTACATCGTGCCGATCAACGCACTGATCCAGCATCGGCCGGACCCGAAAACCAAAGGCTCAGTCATCGCTACCTCGGCAATGCTGTCCTTCACAGGCGTATTTCTGGCGTCGTGTATGTACTACCTGTTCGCCGTTGTGTTGGACCTCACCCCGCCGCAAATCTTCCTGGCCGGCGCGGGCATGACTCTGCTGGGCACGGTTTTCATCGTCACCCTGCTGCCCGATTCGCTCCTGCGGCTTATCCTGTGGATGGGAACACGCCTGTTCTTTCGCATTCGCGTCATGGGCCGCGACAACATCCCGGAACGCGGCGGGGCGTTGTTCGTGTGTAATCACCTGTCCCTGGCGGACGCGTTGTTGCTGCAAGCTTCAACCGACCGGCCCATCCGGTTCATCATGCTCAAGGCCATTTACGAGCGGCGGCTCATTTATCCTTGGGCGCGCATCGCCCAGGCCATTCCGATTTCGTCCGAGCAACGTCCGCGGGAAATGATAAAGTCACTGCAAACTGCCAGTGACGCGATCAAGAACGGGGAAGTCGTGTGCATCTTCGCCGAGGGTCAGATCACGCGCATCGGGCAGTTGCTGCCGTTCCGACGCGGCTTCGAGCGCATCATGAAGGACGTGGACGCGCCGATTGTGCCGGTGGCGCTGGATGGTGTTTGGGGCAGCCTGTTCAGCTTCGCCGGCCGGCGCTTCTTCTGGAAAGTGCCGCGCCATCTTCCGCATCCTGTCACCGTGAATTACGGCCCGCCGCTGCCGCCCACGGCCACGCCCTTCGAGGTGCGCGTGCGCGTGCAGGAATTGATGGCGGAGGCGTGGCAATGCCGCAAGGCACGCATGAAGCCACTGCAACGCGCCTTCGTCCGCACCGCGCGGCGGCATCCGTTCCGGCTGGCGATGGCGGACCTGCAAACGCCCAGGGTCACTTTCGGCGCGGCGCTCGTGCGCACGGTCTTCCTGGCGCGGCGGCTGAAACGAGTCTGGGCCGGGCAGCGCATGGTGGGCCTGTTGTTGCCGCCCTCCGTGCCCGGCGCCCTGGTCAACTACGCAGCGCTGCTCTCGGGCAAAGTCCCGGTGAACTTGAATTACACCGTGTCCGCGGAAACGCTCGCTTCGTGTGTGCAGCAATGCGACATCAAGACGGTGATCACCTCGCGGTTGTTTCTCGAGAAAGTGAAACTCACCGTGCCGGGCGAGGTCGTTTACCTGGAAGACATCGCCGGACGCGCCCCAAAAGCCGGCTCAGAGAAAACCGAAGCTGGGATACAACCAGTCAGACCGACATTCGGTCCGCCCTCGGCCGGGGAAAAACTCACCGCCTTGCTGATGGCCTGGCTGTTGCCGGTGGGGTTGTTGGAACGGGCGCTGCGCTCCTATGGCAGCTTAAGGACTTCTCCTGACAAGCGATTGGACGAGCTGGCCACCGTCATCTTTTCCAGCGGCAGCACCGGCGAACCAAAAGGCGTGATGCTGACGCACTACAACATCAGCTCGAATATGGATCAACTGGAACAGGTGTTTGGCCTGAGCCGAAATGATCGTCTTCTGGGCATTCTGCCGTTTTTCCATTCGTTCGGTTTCACCGGCACGCTGTGTCTGCCGGCGATGCTTGGTGTGGGTGTGGTTTATCACGTCAATCCGCTCGACGCGAAAACCATCGGACCGCTGGTCAGCGAATACGCCGTGACGTTTCTGCTCGCGACCCCGACCTTCCTGCAACTTTATCTGCGCGGTTGCGACCCGGCTGATTTTGGCAGTCTGCGCGTGGTGATGACTGGCGCGGAAAAACTGCCGGAACGGCTGGCGTCCGCCTTTGAGCAACGTTTCGGTCTCTGGCCGCTGGAAGGTTACGGTTGCACCGAGTGCTCGCCCGCAGTGGCGGTGAACACGCACGACTTTCGCTCCGCCGGTTTCCGTCAGGTCGGCGCCAAACGCGGCAAGATTGGCCATCCGCTGCCCGGCGTGTCCGTGCGGATCGTTGACCCGAATGATCCGCAACTCGCCACACCACTGCCTTGCGAGCAACCTGGTTTGCTGCTGGTCCGCGGTCCAAACGTCATGCGCGGTTACCTCGGCAAACCGGAAAAAACCGCCGAAGTCCTGCGCGACGGCTGGTACGTCACCGGCGACATTGCCGCGCTGGATGAGGATGGTTTTCTGCAAATCACCGACCGCCTGAGCCGCTTTAGCAAGATCGGCGGCGAAATGGTGCCACACATCAAGGTGGAGGAAAAACTGCACGATGTGGCGGGTGTGACCGAACAGACCTTTGTCGTCACCGGGGTGCCGGATGAAAAGAAAGGCGAGCGCTTGGTGGTATTGCACAAACTCGCCGACGACAAACTGCCGTCCTGTCTCGACAAACTGGCGCAGACCGATTTACCGAATCTGTGGCGGCCACGGTCGGACGCGTTTTTCCGCGTCGAATCATTTCCACTGCTTGGTACGGGCAAGCTGGATTTGCGCGGCGTGAAGGATATGGCGGGACGCTTGTCCACCGGCTCAAGCGGCGATTGAAGCCCCTTAGCGGTCAGGAGTCCGTGCCGACGCATTCAGGTAATCGGACAGCTTGCGCATGTTCGCTGAGAAGCGGCGCATCTCCACCCAGCCCTCATTGACCCAGCGGCCTTGCGCATCCTGCTGCGAAAGAATCTCCGCCACCTCGCGCGACGAGGGTTTTGACGGAGTGGCCCGCTCCGCCTGATTGGTAAGAAACCGTTCCCGTCCAACGCTGCGAACCGTTTCGTAGTAGCTGATGGCTTCCGGAATGCCGAATCGTCCCTGCCAGGCATAGCCGCGCCGACGTTCCTCGCTGATTTCTTCGAGCGTGTAATGAATCTTCCCATCGCGATCCCCGTAAATGGGCCGGTTGGTTTCCAATTCATAAAAGCGCGCCCACTGTCCCGGCGCAACCTGCGAGCGTTTGGTCCAGGCGATGAACGCCGACACGGGCTTCAGGAATTTTTCGTCGCCCGTTTCGAGATACAAATCCACCAAGGCGCAAATCACGCCCGCACTTTCGCCGCCACTGACGGCGGGCGGTTCGAACGCGCGCGCCCACGCCGGCTCCATGTTGAAGTTGTACTGCTGCGCCCACGCCGCTTGCGGTTCGGGCAGTTGGGCGCGAATGAGAAACTCACCACCGCGCAAGGCCGCCTGCAAATACTTCTCCGCGCCCAGCGAGCGATGAGCTTCGAGCATCGTGCGAATGCAATCTTGCTGCGTGTGATCGTTCAACGTGTAGAACGCGCCGTAGTCGGCTTTCGGCCAGGTGCGCGGCCAGTCCTTGGGGATTTGCGCCGGACGCGGAGCATGTTGCCCGGCGGCGTGTGGACGACCGGTATGTCGCTGCGGCCAGGCGCCGTTGGGATACTGCGCAGCGAGCATCCCTTCCAATCCGTAATCCAGAGTCTCGCGAATGACCTTCAAGTCTGCGGCAGGCCGGTTCGTCGCGGTGGCGAGAAACGCGATGAGAAACCGCAACGCGCTCTGGGTGTTGCCGTCGTCAAATGTGGTCGTGTTCTTCCGGCGTGCGGTATTATCGTCGCCGCTCAGCGAATCGCTGCGATACGCCCAGGCGCGACGTGCCTTCGGGTCAAACTCGATCAGGTAATCCCAGCCGCCGGATTCAAGCTGACCGCGCACCAGCGCGAATGCGGCCGCTCGCGCAGCGGCGAGATGGCGCTCGTCCTGGGTGGCGGCGTAAGCGTCGAGCAATGTCATGCCAATGCTGGGCGTGCCGGGCGGTTGCACCCAGATTTGGGTGGGCGTGGCCTTGCCCTCGCCCTGGCGTTCGCGCAGGTCTTCCGAATAGCGCCAGAGATAGCCGCCCTCGGTGGAAATCGCCGTGAGATAATCCGTGGCTTTGCGCAGGGCGGTCTTTGCCTCCTGCGGCGAAGGCGCGGTTGGCTGTGCGGCCAACGAAACCGCAGCAAGGAGCATGGCAGTCAAAATGAAGCAGCGGTGCAACATGGGAGTCTTGTAGCAGGGCAGACAGAGCGAGGCGAGTGGTGAATTTCAAGTCACTAAATGCTGGAACAATTTGAGGTTGCTGAAAGGCGGGCGCCGGTTAATTTGAAGTCCTGAAACGCACCATGCTCACCTGAAGGACCAATATTATGAAGCCCTCCAATTATCGCTCACTCGTGCCACTGACTCTGGCTGTCCTCGCAAGCTGTTTCACCGCCGCAGCTACGGATGCCAACATCGGCGTTGGCGCCAAGCCGATTCCCGGCGCGGAGCTGATTATTGATGGCTCGCGTGAAATGCTCGACGCAAAATGGACTTACTGGGAAGGGCCGGGGTTCAATTCGTCGCTCCCGATCAAATGGAAGATCGTGGAGGACCCCGTGGATCAGGGAACGTGCGTGATGACTGACGATCGCGCGGCGGATGGCGGCAAGTATGGCGCGGCGGACATCGTGACGAAGAAAGCTTATCGCGACTTTCGGTTGCACATTGAGTTCCTGATTCCAAACCCCGGCGGCAACAGTGGAGTCTATTTGCAGAATCGTTACGAGATTCAAGTGCTCGATGGCGACCGAACCAAGCACGGCATTGGCGCGGTGATCAACGAAACGGAATCCCCGTATCACGCCTACAACGGCCTCGGCAAATGGAACGCCTACGACATCGTGTTCCGCGCCGCGCGATTCAAAGACGGCAAACGTGTTGAGAGGGCGCTGGTGACGATGTATTTCAACGGCGTCAAGGTTCACACCAACGTGCCGATCAATCAGGTCTGGGGCGGGCCGCGCTCCGGCATTGACGGCGGCAACGACGGCGGAAAAGGCATCACCGACACGCCCGGTGGCCTCAAACTCCAGGCCGAAGGCCACGACGTGCGCTATCGCAACTCGTGGATCAAGGAACTGGATTTGAAAGAGGCGAAGACAGATTTCTGAACTGTGAAGCGGCTTTATTGGATCAAATTGGAGCCATGAGTGTTGACTCCGAGTGGGAGTTCGCAGGGGCAGCGCCTGACGGTCAAACGTTCGAGATTGGCAGGCTTGACGTTTGGAAGCACGAATGGAATGACACAAAAGAACGAGCACGCGTCAAAGATCCTCGTTATCACCAAGAATTTACCTTTCACGTTTATGTGATCATAGGTGCCGACAAAACCGTTGCTTTCGCTGCGGGAGAGTTCTCAAATTGCATGTGGGGCTTCTATGTCAAACGGCGAGCGCCTGCTTAAACCACGTTACTGCATAGGCAAGGATAGCTCAACGCGCTGATTTCCGCGCAGCACGTTGGCTTTGACTTTTTCTCCGGCCTGATGGTTTTGCAGAAGGTGGCCAATCAATTCGCTTTACGTCATGCGCTTTGACTGGCCGGTGATTTGCACAATCACGTCGTCCTTCTGAGAGCCCGCATTCTTCGCGGCGGCGTGCTGGCGTGCTTGACAAGACATGAAGGACAAACCTTACGGCCGCATTCCCTGGCGGCTTGGCTTGTTGGAGTTCGCTCCATGACGCGTCCTGCGAAAATTCCGGGAGCACTCTTCTGGTTGTTTCGTCTAACAACCCGTAACGTCACAACCGTGTGCCGTGCGCCGAAACTGAAAAAAAATTGACCTTTTATGAAAAAACGACGGATCGCCTTTTTGTTTGCCACCATGAACTCCATCGCTGCATTTGTCGCTCCCGGCGCGCAACCGGCTGGCACGGGTCAGGTTGATCCCGCCGCGCAAGCCGTGAATGCCCTCGGATTGGATCTCCTGGCCAATGGTTCAAGCGGCAAAGCCAACACCTTGCTCTCGCCGTATTCGATCCAGTCGGCGCTCGCGATGACGTTTGCCGGCGCTGCTGGCGCCACGCGCGAGGAAATGGCCCGTGTGCTGCATTATACGGGTGATGAGGTGGAATTGCACCGGTCGTTCGCCGCGTTGCAGAAGGCGCTCGAAGAGGTGCATAAGAAAACCGCCGAACGCGCCGAAAATGCAAAGACATACGGCGGTCCAATCGAACCGGTCACTCTCACCGTTGCAAACCGCCTGTTCGGACAACACGGCTACGAATTTCGCCAGCCGTTCCTCGCTCTGACGCGCGATACCTACCACGCCCCATTTCAGCCCATGGATTTTATTCGCAAGGCATCCGCCGCACGCCTCGAAATAAATGCGTGGGTCGAAGACCAGACGCGCCAGCGGATTCGCGACTTGATTCCGGCCGACGGCATTGATCGCGACACGCGGTTGGTGCTGGTGAACGCGCTTTACCTGAAAGCGCCGTGGGCCCAGGAATTTTCCACGAACCTGACCAAGCTCCGTCCTTTTCACATTAACGGCGGCGCGACGCAGGACGTGCCGACGATGGAGCGGCAGGATCGTCTCGGTTTCGCGGAGCGCGATGGCTACCGCATCGTCACGGTCCCGTACTTCGGAAGCGACATTCAGTTCCTGATTCTCCTGCCCGACGCGGTGGACGAACTTGCCGCGCTGGAAGCCAAAATGACGCCGCAAATGTTGACCGCTGCCGCCAGCTCGGAGAACGCCGACCTAAAACTCCAACTGCCCAAGTTCAAACTCGAGCCGCCGCTAATGCGTTTGAGCGAGGCCTTGATCGGATTGGGCATGAAGTCAGCGTTCGATAAACCCGAGGGCAGCGCGAATTTCGACCGCATGGCGCCACGCAAGCCGGATGACTATCTCAAAATCTCGGAAGTCTTTCACAAGACATTCCTGGAACTGGATGAGAAAGGCACCGAAGCCGCCGCCGCCACAGCGGTGGTGATGATGCGGGCTACGTCTTTCGCCGGAGAGAAACCAAAGCCCATCGAGGTGCGCGTGGACCGGCCCTTCCTTTTTGCCATTCAGCATCGGCCCAGCGGCGCGTGCCTGTTCCTCGGGCGCGTTACGAATCCAATGTGAAGCCACATCGAGCGCCGGCATCTCTGCCGGCAAGTTCGCATTTCACAACGTTTACACGCCGGCACGGATGCCGGCGCTTCCGGTTTATCAGACACCGCTTGTCATCAAAATTTGTTACTCGGCGTGCTTGTATTGGGACTGGCTTTGGCCTAAACGGAAATCATGAACAGGCGCCAATTCCTCAAACTCGCTTCCACCGCGGCGCTCGCATTAACCGCGGCCCGCTACGTCCCCACCACCTTTGCCGCTGAGAAGGCCAAGCGCGTTGGGCTCATCGGGACGGGTTGGTATGGCAAACTGGACTTGTTCCGGCTGATTCAGGTGGCGCCGGTGGAGGTCGTGTCGCTGTGCGATGTTGATAAAATAATGTTGGCCGAGGCTGCCGATATGGTGGCGACACGGCAGGCGTCGAAGAAAAAACCGCGCACCTACGGGGATTACCGCGCGATGCTCAAGGAACGCGATCTCGACATCGTGATGGTGGAAACGCCAGACCATTGGCACGCGCTTCCGACCATCGAGGCGATTCAAGCCGGTGCAGATGTTTGGGTGCAAAAGCCGATTAGCGTAGATGTCATTGAAGGGCAGGCGATGCTTGCTGCGGCCCGCAAGCACGGGCGCGTGGTGCAGGTGAACACGCAACGCCGCAGCACGCCGCATTTAATCGAGGCGCGCGACCGGGTCATCAAGGAAGGCAGGCTCGGCAAAATCGGCCACGTGGAAATCTGCTGTTACTGGGGCATGGGCCGTGCCGGTCGGGCCCGTGAAATTGCGCCGCCCGACACGCTCGATTATGAAATGTGGACCGGCCCGGCGCCGATGCGGCCCTTCACGGAACGCACGCACCCGCGCGGCTGGCGCATCTTCATGGAATACGGCAACGGCATCGTGGGCGACATGTGCATCCACATGTTCGACATGACGCGCTGGATGTTGGACCTGGGCTGGCCGAAGCGGATCAGTTCCACCGGCGGAATCCTGGTGGAGAAGGACGCCACCGCCAACACCACGGACACGCAGACCGCGACGTTCGATTACGGCGACCTGCAAGTTGTGTGGAATCATCGCACCTGGGGCGACATGCCTGACCCGGATTATCCGTGGGCCGCTATCTTCTACGGCGAGAAGGGCACGCTCAAGACCAGCGTGTTCAAGTACGAGTTCTTCGAACGAGGAAAGAAACAACCAACGCTGCGCGGGGAGCCGTTGTTCGAATACGACAAATATCCGGAAGATCAGACCGAGAAGGATTTGGAGAAACACTGTGCGTCGGCAATCCGCTGGCATTGGCAGGATTTCCTCAAGGCGGCGGCCACGCGCGGCAAACCCGTGGCGGACATCGAGCAGGGCTACATCTCGAGCACGTCGTGCATTCTGGCCAACCTCTCTCAGCAACTGGGCCGAGGTTTGGTGTGGGATCCGGAAAAGGGCCGCGTGGCGGGTGACGAGGAGGCGAATCGGTTGTTACGCCGGCCGTATCGCTCACCGTGGGTGCATCCGGAGGTGGAGAAGGTGTAGCTCTGGGGTAGAGTTCAACGCAGTCGGTCCCTCAGACGCCAGCCGAGGAGCAAAGTACCAAGCGCGAACAAGACAAATGTGCCCGGCTCGGGAATTGGTTGGTTGGAAAACTGAATGTTGTCCAACCACGCCATCACGCTGCCAAGCGGCCCGGCGGACTGTGTGAACCGGAGTTCCCCAGTCTGGCCGGCAAATTGAGAGATGTCTCCCCCACGAACGGCGTACTCTGATGCGCCGCCAAGGGTGACGAGTGAAATTGGTTGGCCCGCAAAAGTGACTTGCATGCTGGGCGTTCCATAAAAGATTAAGGACACGGCGGTCGAGGGAATTTGGCCAGTCTGGCCCAAGGCAGCGGTGGTCTGGAAGACGAAAGAAGGTTGGAGCATTGCAGAATAGTTGCCTTGAACGGGCTGCCTAAGTGAGCCTAGGTCGTGCAGGGAAATCACCGCACCACCGATGCCGACAGTGTTGTAGGCAACCTTGTCGGTTTGGACACCACCAAGATATCCAGTCCATCCGGGCATAGCGCCTGCGATAAGTACCTGCCCACCGACCGCAGGGACAAGAGGTAAGATGGGTTGCTCGAAGTCAAGGTTCGCGAACATTGTTCCTTGCGCTCGAGTTTCCAAACTCAGGGTCAATAACAACAGGGTGGCGACTATTGCTTTGAAGCTTCTCATGACTTTGTCAATAGCCGCCATTGTATCGCACCCACGCGGCTACGGCAACCTCGGTTGCTGGCCTACCACTCCACGCCGCCCGCTTCCGCATGGCCTGCGTTCAGGAAGGCCTTCAGAATTCTCAAACGCGGCTCTGCCAGACGGCGCGCCGAGTCGAGTTGCAACTGCGCGGGCAGTTCATCGAAATTGCGTTGAAGCACTCGTAGCGCATCGTCAAACCGGATAAACCGCGAATCGCGGCCCACTTTGCTGACGGTTCGCAGAATCCCGACCGCGCCCAGTTGTTCAAGGATGTCCGCATCACGCATCAGCACGCCTTCAAACGAAGTTGGTTTGCTTGAGGGAAGATGCGTGCGGATGACTTCGACGACGGCGGGAATCTTCTGGGCGGGAAAGCCAAATTCCTCGAGCAACCCCGGCGTTTCCTTCATGGCATAAGCGACGTTGTCCCACACCGCGAGCGCGGTCGGGTCTTCGGGACGATGACCGATGAACACGCCGAGGTCGTGCAACCATACGGCCGCGAAAAGCACATCGTCATCGAAGGGTTGTCCGTCGGCCAACCGTTTCGCAAGGGCGTAAAGGCGCGGCTGATGGCTGAATTTGTCCGGCGGCTTCGCGTTCGCGCGAATGTAATCGGTGATGGCTTGGCGGAAGTTCGGTTCAGTCATGGTGCAATTCCGCGCTGATTAGAGCGGGCGCGCGGAGGTTTTCCAATCGGAAATATCCGAGCTTCCACTTGAACCGCCTGAATTCCCTGCTCTACATTGTCGTCCACAAGCCGTTCCCAAAGCCGGGCCACGGTAGGACGGCGGCTTGAGTGAAGTCATGGCCATGATGTTTGTCCGCATAACGCATTGTTTTATCTGGTTGGCTTTGGTGTGCCTGCTGGCAGGCCAGACCAAGCTCAACGCTGCGGATCGGTCGCCGGTCGGCCATGACATCTACCAACAGCAATGCGCCAGTTGCCACGGCCCGTCCGGCGAAGGGGTGAAGGAGAAATATGAAGGCGCGCTGCAAGGCGATCGCACGCTCGAAAGTCTGACGCGTTACATTGACCGCGCCATGCCGGACGAGGACCCGGATTTGTGCGTGGGCGATGACGCAGCGTCCGTGGCGCGTTACATCTACGAAGCCTTCTACTCGCGCGAGGCTCGAATCCGCAACCAGCGGCCGCGCGTCGAACTGGTGCGCCTGACCAATCGCCAATACGTCAACACCGTCGCCGACCTCGTCAAGCACTTCACGGGCAGCGACGCGGCGATTCCGGCGGAGCGGGGTTTGCGGGCGACTTATTACAGCGCCAAGGATTTCAATCGCGACAAGAAGGTCATTGAGCGCGTTGACCGGCAGGTTGACTTTGATTTCGGTGAGAGCACCCCCGACACGGAGAATTTCCCGACGAACCAATTCTCCATGCAGTGGCGCGGGTCGCTTATCGCGGAGGAAACCGGTGATTATGAGTTCATCCTGCGTACGCCCAACGGCGCGCGGCTCTGGTTGAACGATGAGCAGGAGCCGTTGATTGACGCGTGGGTTGCGTCGGGGGAACTCACCGAACACAGAGCCTCGCTTCGCCTCATCGGCGGGCGCGCGTATCCGTTGCGGTTGAATTATTCCAAGTTCAAAGAGGCGCGCGCGGCAATTTCCCTGCAATGGAAACCGCCGCACGGCACGCCGCAGCCCGTTCCCGCACGCAACCTTTCCCCCGCCAATGTCACACCCACATTCGTCGTCACCACACCCTTCCCGCCCGATGACAGCAGCGTGGGTTATGAGCGTGGCGTGGCGGTGAACAAAGCCTGGGACGAAGCCGCCACGCACGCCGCCATCGAAGCCGCCAATCATCTGGTGAAGAACCTCGACCGCTTCTCGCGCAGCAAACCTCAGGACGCTGATCGCGCGGCGAAGGTGGAAACGTTCTGTGCGGAGTTCGTCGCCAGCGCCTTCCGCCGGCCCTTGACGGATGAACAGAAACGCGTGTTCGTGACGAACCACTTGAAGAACGCGGAGAAGATCGAAGACGCGGTCAAACGGGTGGTGTTGCTGACGCTGAAATCGCCGCGCTTCCTTTATCTCGGACTGGACCGCAGCAAGCCAGATGAATTCGAGGTCGCGGCGCGGCTGTCGTTTGGCTTGTGGGATTCGCTGCCCGACCGGGAGTTGACGCGGCAGGCCGCGCGCGGAGCGCTTCGGACCCGCGAACAAATCACGCAACAGGCCCAACGCATGTTGGCCGATCCGCGTGCGCGGGCAAAGATGCAGTATTTCCTCCATCACTGGTTGCAGATGAACCACGTCGAAGACCTTGCCAAGGACGACCAGCTTTTCCCCGGATTCACACCCGAGATCATCGCGGACCTGCGCACGTCACTGAATGTTTTCCTGGATGATGTCATCTGGGGTGGGACATCGGATTATCGCACCTTGCTGCTTTCCGACGCGTTCTTTGTGAACAACCGGCTGGCGGGTTTCTACGGACTAAACACGAACGCCACGGACGATTTCGTGAAAGTGCCGCTCGATCCCAAGGAACGTTCCGGCGTGTTGACGCATCCGTACCTGCTCGCTGCGTTCGCCTATCAGAAATCAACTTCGCCGATTCATCGCGGGGTATTTCTCACGCGCAACATCGTGGGCCGCGCACTTAAACCGCCGCCCGTGGCGGTGGCGTTCAAAGACGCGGAGTTCGCGCCAAACCTGACGATGCGCGAGAAGGTCGCCGAACTCACGCGGCCGCAGGCCTGCCAAAGTTGTCACTCGGTCATCAATCCGCTGGGTTTCAGCCTGGAGCATTACGATGCCGTGGGCCGCTTTCGCACCAGCGACAACTCGAAGCCAATCAACGCGGTCAGCGATTTCACCACGGACGATGGCCGGACGATCCGCCTGACGGGAGCGCGGGATGTGGCGGAATTCGCAACCGCCAGCGAGCAGGCGCAAAACGGATTCATCGAGCAGTTGTTCCATCAGGTGGTGAAGCAGCCAATGCTGGCTTACGGCCCGGACGTGATGAGCCGGTTGCGCCAGTCCTTTGTGGCGTCGGAATTCAACCTTCAGAAGCTGCTGGTGGAAATTGCCACGCTCTCGGCGCTGCATGGAGTCGAGAAGCAATTCGCAAACAAGAACTGAAGCACAATCACAGATGAACACAGATAGACGCAGAAGGGGAATCTGCCAGCAGCGATATGAGCAGTCCTCGCTGCAGCAGAAGCGTGGAATCACCAAAACTTGCCTGAAAAATCTGCGTCCATCTGCGTCCATCTGTGGTTAAGTATGCTCCAATAACACCATGAACGCATTGCATCGCCGGCAATTCATCAAGCAACTCGGCATCTCCGCCGCCACCCTGCCCTTTCTCATTGGCCTGCCCAGCCTCGGCCTCGCCGCGCCCGTGCGCCCGCGCCAACGATTGATCATCATGTTCAGTCCGAACGGCACCGTGCAGCCGTCCTTCTGGCCGGACGAGACGGGGCGCGATTTCGCGCTAAAAGAAATCATGCAGCCGCTCGAAGCGTTCAAGGAACGGCTGCTCGTCCTGAACGGCATCTGCAACCGGGTGCGCGGCGACGGCGACAATCACATGCGCGGCATGAGTTGCCTGCTCACGGCGACTGAACTTTTCCCCGGCAACATCCAGGGCGGCTCCCACACGCCGGCGGGTTGGGCCAGCGGCATTTCGATTGATCAGGAAATTAAGAATTACTTCCAGAGCCGCGAAGACACGCGCACGCGCTTTGGCTCCCTGGAATTTGGCGTGGGCGTCACGGACCGAGCCGATCCTTGGACGCGCATGTCCTATGCCGGACCAAACCAACCCGTCGCGCCGATTTCTGACCCGTATCAGATGTACGCCAAGCTTTACGGACAGTTGCAGGACCGCGAGCACCTGCAAAGCGTGCTGGATGACGTGCGCGATGATTTGAAGAAGGTTCGGAAACTCATCAGCGCCGAGGATCGCCGGATGCTGGAGGAGCATGAAACCCTCGTGCGGCAGATGGAACAGGAAATCGGCGAGGCCAACCGCCAGAAACTGCGCGTCGGCCCGCCCGCCCTCGAAGATGGCGTGGCGGACCAAAATGACAACGTTCCGCGCCTGAGCCGGATGCAGATTGATTTGCTCGTAAACAGTTTCGTCAACGACATGGCGCGCGTGGCCACCCTGCAATACACCAAGTCCGTCGGCTCGGCCCGCATGAACTGGCTCGACATCAAGGACGGCCATCACGCGCTCTCGCACGAACCGGACAACGATGAAACGTCCCAGGCCAAGCTGGTGAAGATCAACCAATGGTTTGCCGGCGAATTGAATTACCTCGCACAGAAACTCGCCACCACACCCGAACCCGGCGGCGAAGGCAGCCTGCTTGACCACACGCTGGTCCTCTGGACCAACGAACTTGGCAAGGGCAATTCCCACACGCTGGACAACATCCCCTTCGTGCTCCTCGGCGGTGGATTTGGCTTCCAGATGGGCCGCTCACTCAAACTGCCGAAAGTGGCGCACAACCGTCTGCACCTGGCCCTGGCGCACGCGGTCGGCCATCGCTTGGAAACATTCGGCAAACCGGCCTTGTGCGACGGTGGGCCGCTGGACTTGAGTTAACCGCTGACGGTGGAGTCACGCAGTCGGCACGCCGTACGGAAGCCACGCTTCTATTGCCTGCCCGCGCGCAATTCCCGTCTCAGGGGAACGCCCGATGGACGAGGCATCTTTGCAGTGCGATTATTCCGGGTGGAATCGGAAAACTCCGCGCACCGATGGGAAAGAAACGCGATAGGCGGGCAGAGACAACCGTAAGTGGCACCGCGCCTCACCGCCTATGAATTCTCAGTCCGCTTTTGCTGCGACATCTTTTCCGCTTTTGTCCTTTCGCCGACAGTCACGCAAAGACCGCTTGTATTCGTTTCCCCTACCTGTTAGCACGTCCCCGGAGTGGGATCCGAAAGGCACGTTATGAAAAAAAATGCAATGCACCAGGGGCGTTATATCGGGATGATCCTTCTCCTGACAACCTCACTCGCCGCGCCGGCCGCCGACGTGGAATTCTACGGCGTCGTGAAAATGCAACGCTTCATCCAGGAGCATGCCACCGCACCCACACTGGCGGAACGGGAGAACGAGAACGAACCGCCGCCGTTTGTATTCAACGCCTTCATTGACCTCGGCAGCAGCAACGCGGCAACCAGCGCAACGTTGACCCTGCCCGGGGGCGCGCAGCGGACGTTGCAGCTCGAAGGAAGCGGTTTCAACCGGGAGTTCTCTGACGGCACGGAATTCAAGCCGGACCTCGACCTGGCTTACGCGAACGGCACGTACACGCTGGCGCTGCAAACCCAGAACGACGGCAACAAGTCTCTGCCGTTGACGCTTCCGGCGAGTGACGCGTATCCGAATCCGCCGCGGATCAACAACTTTACCGCCGCACAAAGCGTCAATGCCGCGCAGAGCTTCACGCTGTCGTGGGATGCGTTCGCCGGCGGGCTGGCAACGGATTTCATTCAACTGGAAATCATGGAGCCGGACACGGATGGCACGGGGTTCGAAACAAGCGGCCCGGGCGAACCCGGTTCGCTCAACGGCACCTCCCTCTCCGTGCAGATTCCTGCGGGCACGCTTTCAGCGGGCCGCACCTACCGCGGGCGGATCTTCTTCGCGAAGCTCTTGGATTCCGATGACACCACCTACGGCGGCGGCGTCACGGGCGTGGCGGGATTTCTAACTGAAACCACCTTTGAAATCCGGACCACGGGCGGCACGGACAGTCAGCAGCCGCAACTGACGGATCACTCACCGTTCAACATGCAATCCGGCGTTAAAGGCAGCGCCGTGGTTGCGTTCACGTTCAACGAACGTATGAACACCACGCTTCCCCTGGGGACGTCGGTTACATGGAGCGGCAATGTCAACGCCGGCCTCGTGAATTACAGTTGGAGTACGAATGGACGAACCTTGTTTTGTTTTTATCCGTCGGGATTTCCAATCAACGCGCAAATATCCTGGCAGTTGAATCCCGGCGGCTCACCGGTCAACCTCCGCGACACCGCCGGCAACGTGCTGCCGGCGCAGAGCGGAGCGTTCAACACCGGCAGCGAAACCGGCGCCGGCGAACCGGACGTGGAGTTCCTGGCTTTTATCAAAGGACGGCTTTTCCTCCAGTCCAGCGCCGTGGCCAAGCCCGCCCAACTGTACGTGTTCAGTCTGACGTCCGACCTCCACTCCTTCAACAGCGTCACCAACGGCCTCGTGACCCTGCCCAACACGCGCACCGTAACGCCGCAACTGGATTGGGGCGATGCTTATGATTTCGAGTCGGCCTATTCGTCGCAGGCGCAGTTGGACTTGTTTTTCCCAGACGGCGCCTACCAGGTGCGTTTGGACACCGTCCGGAACGGTTCGCGCCTGCTCAACTTTGCGCTCAACGGTAGCGCGTATCCGAACGCGCCGCAGATTGTGAATTTCGCCTCCACCCAAACCGTGAACCCGAGCAACGCCTTCACGCTCTCCTGGGACGCGTTCGCCGGGGGGACGGCGGCAGATTTCATCCGGCTCGAGATTGAAGGCGACAACGATTTCGGCGGCGAAGCCTTTGAAACGCCCAACTTCCACGAAGCCGGCGCGCTCCGCGGCACCAACACGTCGGTGCTGATTCCCGCCTTCACGTTTATGCCCGGTCGAACGTACCGCAGTGCGCTGATGTTTGTGAAAGTCAGCCAGGTGGACACCAGCACCTATCCGGGAGTGGTCGCGGCTTCCGGCTATCTCAGCGTCACCGATTTTGAATTGCGCACCCTCGGTGAACCCATCCGCCCCAGGCTGGAGATTTCAAACACGGGCAACACCGCCCGCGTAACCGTCATCGGCGAACGAAATCGCTTCTATACGGTGCAGTCAGCGGATGATCTTTCAGGCAATCCCATTCCGTGGATGTCACGAGCGGGCGGCGTCGCCTACACCAACTTCAACGGCTTCACCGCGAGCTTTGAATTTCACGACAACGTGCCTCCCGGTGGCCGGCGCTTTTACCGGGCACTGGACGGGAGTGACTTCGGAAACGGCGGCAACCAGTAGCGGGTTTCCGCCAACCGGGACGGCTGCCACACTAACCACGCGGCCAGAAGCGCAGCCAGAATTTCTGCGGCGATTGAATCAGGATTTCGCGGAGCAACGCTTCCAAGCTTGCGGCTTTCGGCCCGGAGTTCTCCGGTTTGGCCCGCGTCGAGATTCCCAACTATGGTTGGTCACTGGACAATCTGGTGATGGCCGTGCCTGAACCGGGCACCTGGGCCTTGCTGTTTCTTGGCGCCGCGCTCGTTGGCCAGCGGTTCTTCAAACGAAAATAGCAAGCGCAGTGCCGCCAAGCCACAAACCAAAGAGTGCGGCTGTGTCTGAAAGACCAGCCGCAGCAGGTAAGAATGATCCAGTGGGAATCATAGTTTTGGACGTGCTGCGGCTGGTGCTCCGCACACAGCCGCGCTCCGGAAAATCCTCGCCTCCGTACCCCGGCCACACGCCGACAGGGACATGGGCGCTGCCGGTGAGCTTGCCGACACTTCAATTTGGAAATCATCACCGAGAGCCACCCTTGTTGCCCTGATTTACGTGCAAGCATCATTCCCATGCCGGTCATCCGGTGGCCGCGCCGCACAAACGGTCGCTGGCACCGCTCCCAGTCCTTTTACGGCTGATTGTCCGCTCCGGCGGCGGGCGGTATCAAAGCACGCAGAATGGGTTCGACCCACGCATCCCGTTTCACGTCGTAGAGAATGAAATCGCTGTCGAATTGCCAGTAACCCCAACTCCAGCCGCGTTCCTCCGCTGCGCGCGTCACACTCGAGATGTACCGCACGCGCGACTCCATCGGCGCCTTGTCGTAAGCGCCAAATTCACCGAGGTAGATGGGGCGGTTGTGTTCCCTGGCCCACGCCGACACTTTGTCGAAATCGCGCTTGATGGCGCCGAGTTGCTCCGGTGTACCCAGCCAATCCACGCCAAGTTTGTCGCGCTGATTCGACCACGACGCACCTTGATGAGTGAACTCCATGGGCTTGTAGTAATGCACGGTAACGATCAGGTTGCGGTCGGTGTCCGGCAATTCCAGTTCGTGCAATCGGTCAACGGAGTTCCAGAACGCCGGACCGATGATGACTGTGCGCGTGGGGTTCTGGTCGCGAATGATCGCCAGCGCTTCGCGCAAGTAGCCGTTCCACATTTCGGGTGTGAGCTTTTGCGATGGCTCATTGAGGATTTCAAACACCACGCTCGAAGGCGCGTTCTGATATCGCGCCGAAATCTGCCGCCAGAAGGCCAGGAGCTTTTCCTTGTTCGCCTCGGGGTCTTTGCCAATAGCGTTGAATTCGTGCAAATCGAGGATGACCATCAAGCCCCGTGCCTGCGCGTGCTTCACGGCCCAGTCGAGCACCTCGAACCACGACTCGCGCAACGGCCAGCCGTCCGTGGCCTCCATGTGGCGGAAGGGATGCAGGTTGATGCGGACGGAGTTGAAGCCGGCCTCACTGAGCAGGCGGAAGTATTTTTCCTGAAACCGCGCCTGCTCTTTCGAGCGCCAGATGGGATCGTAGCCGATGATGTTTACGCCACGGCCGAGCTTCTTGCTTTGCTCGAAAACATCTGCCGTGTTGGGCTGCGCGCAAACGAGTGTGGCGGTGAGCGTGAGAATCAATGCGAGAGAGGTGGTACGTGTTTTCATAACCCAATTTTTGCAACCCAGATGGCCTGATTAGACCCGGACGGGCGGGTACTTCCAATCTAAAAAGAAGCAATGGCCAGCGAGCCAACTGGAGAATATTTCCAAAGGCGTCAACCAACTCACCACGGCTTGCGCTCGTTCATGGCTTTCACGATCGCGCGCTTGAGCGCCAGGAAATCCACACTGCCTTTCTCGCTGAGAATGATCTTCCCTTCGGGATTGATCAGCACGGTGTATGGGACTTCGCCTTGCCAGTCAGGATCAAAGGCGTTGATGAGCGGCTCGCGGTCGGCCGAGGCAAAAATCAGGTTGCGATTCGACGCCTGTTTCTTGGTTAGAAACTCCAGCACGGCCTTTTCCTCGTCGGGACGATTGACCGAAACCGTGACCAGTTCAAATTCGCGATGGCGATACATGCGGTTGACCGTGACGAAATCGTCGAACTCCGCCACGCACGGCGCGCACCAGGTCGCCCAGAAATTTACCAGCCGGAATTTGCCAGAGTCATTCTTCCGCAGCGCCCGGAGCGCGTCGGCGTCGGCCTTGGTCAGTTTGACTGGTTCGGCGGCGAGCTTTTTCAAGTAAGCCTGCACCTGCGATTCCTTGCCGGCCCACTTGACCGAGCAGCCGACCACTTTGGTTTGAGTTACGGATGGCTCTTTTCCAGTGAGCACCGCATCCAACGCCTCCCGCAGGTAATGCTTCTTTACGTGTTGAATCCGCTCCGAGTCATCAATCGCGCCGACATAACGCAGCTTGCGTCCGGCATCGAACACGAACGCATGGGGCGTGACCACCGGCCCGTAGAGGCGCGAAACCGCTTCGGCATCGCCGTCGTAGAGGTAGGGGAAGTTGAACTCGCGTTCTGTGGCGCGCAGTTTCATCTCGGCGAGCGAATCGCTCAGGTCGCTCCACCCCAGTTCATCGAGCCTCACGGATTTCGGGTCGTTGGGACTGATGGCCACGAGCGCTACGCCTTTGGCCTTATAGTCGGCGGCGATTTGTTTGATGCGTTCTTCGTAATACTGGGCAGTTGGACAGTGGTTGCAGGTGAAGATCACGACCAGCGCTTTGGCTTCGGCGAAATCAAAAAGCGCCCAGTTACGTCCATCCACGCCAGGCAGGTTGAAGTCCGGCGCCGCGGCACCGAGCGGCAAAGTGGGAATGTCCGCCGCGGGCAAGGAACGGCTCAGGACCAGTACGGTCACAACGGTCGCAAGCAATAGACGTTTCATGAGGGACATCCTATGCCTGCCGTCGCTGGCGGCAAGGATGACTTGCTGGGAAGTTGAGGGCCAACAGCACTCAGCCTGGGAAAATCCGTGAACCCGGTCGCGACACGGTCGTGTTCCGGACTGAACTGACTACGTAGTCCAAGCTTTTGATTCCTCCGCGGCGGCGCAGCCAGGACGCCAGCAAGGACGCGGCGATAAAACCGCCCATAACTTTCAAATCAAACTGGCACTTGCACCTTTGCCTTATCTGTCGTCCGGGAGAGCACCACGTAGAACTCGCTGCCTTTTCCCGGTTCGCTCCGGACCCCGATGCGACCTCCGTGAGCTACAGTGATTTCGCGCGCGATGGAAAGCCCCAAACCCGCGCCCGACTTTTTCGTCTGGTGGGGCACACGGAAGAAACGGTCAAAAACGCGGCTTTGGTATTCTTCAGGCACTCCCGGTCCTTGATCCACGACACTGAATTTGATGCCGCCCGAAGTGTTTCGCACGGCTTGGAATTGAATTGTGCCGCCGGGAGGCGAATGTTTGATGGCGTTTGCGATCAGGTTGTGGAAAACGAGGCCGAGGCGCTGCCGGTCCACCAAGACGGGAGGGAGTTGCGGCTCGACCGAACTGCGAAGCGTCAGGTCGTGGTCCAGAACACTTTGTTGCATCTCCTCAACCAGGTTTTGCACCAGGGTTCCGGGAGCGATGTTTTCCAAGTTCAACCCTGAATGCCCGGCCTCCAGCCGGGTGAGATCCAGGAGATCGTTCAGAATGCGCAGCAACCGTTCGGCCTCCTTGCTGGCCATCTGAATCAACTCCTCCTGTTTCGCACCCAGCGGCCCGGCGGACTTTTCAAGCAGAAGGTGCAACGCCATGCGCACGCTGGTGAGCGGGGTTTTGAGTTCATGGCTGACGGTGGCAACGAGGTTGGTCTTGGCGGCGTCGAGCAACCGGAAACGAGTCACGTCCTGCAACACCACCGCCACACCGACGGGGTCATTCTGGCCGCCCCGCATGGTGAGGATGCGCGGTAGAAACGACTTTTCCAAGTCGTCCACACGAAACGAGATGGCTTCCTTGAAGCTGTGAGGTTGAAAATCCCGGCGGGTGCGCAGGACCTCCGCAGCCGTTTCCTTCAAACCCTCCGGCAGGGTATCGGCCAGGGCAAGCTGTGAGCTTAACTCCCGGGCCGCCGGATTCATCAACTCAATATGTCCCTCCCGGTTCAGCACAAAAATCGGATCCGGAAACGAGGCGATGGCTGATTCCATGGTGCGATGCAGCCGCAGAATTTGCTCGGAAGTGCTCTGGCGATAAACCTTGAGTTGTGCCGCCATGTTATTGAAGGCCGTGGCCAGTTCGCCGAGTTCGTCCGGCGTGCGCACGGGCACGGGTTGGTCAAGCTGGCCCTCACCCACGGCGCGGGTAGCCTGGATGAGCAACTGGATGGGACGGAGGATGGATCTGCTGAGTTGATAACTGGCAAAGGCGCAGATCAGCAGGGCGAGGAACACGCCCAAGCCCATCAAAACAGTGACGCGCTGCTTGAGGTCCTGAATTCTACCGCTGGTGGCCAACAAGTTTAGGCGGCTGGTCTTGCCGACCCGGTCTAGCAGGATGGTGATTTTATGGTGGGGGTCCACCACCTCCGCTTTAAAGACTCGTTGCAGGTCATCGTTGGCGGAGGATTCCAGCAAAGATGCCCCGCCCACGCGGAATTGCTCATAAGCGCCTAGCAACAACTCGATGGGGTTGCCTTCCTGGAACAAATGCCGGTTCTTGACCAATACATTCAGATTCTCCTCAAAGACCCGGGCGTTCGCCTCGAAGGCCAAGGCAACCGACAGTTGCCTGTGTTCCATGGTGAACTCCAACTCCCCCATCATCTTCTTCAGCGCTGGCTTCATCGCTTCGACCGCGTCCGCGCTCCGATAGTTCTGCATCACCGTCGCGTCCAAGTCCCGGGCCATACGCGAAAACAGCACGTGCGCGTACCCGCCCACGGCCAGCAGCAGAACCACGAAGGGGAGCAGGTTCAGAAACAGGCGGGTGCGCAACATGATCAGTCAGTAGTTGAATGATCGCGGTGGATCAGACCTGGCACGCCATCGAGACACTTGCTGCGGCAGTTCATTTGGACCGCGTTTTCTTGTATAAGGTTGACCGGCCAATGCCGAGGATGCGGGCGGCCTCGTCCATGGTGGGCGCCTGGGACACAATCCGCCGGATATGCTCGGTTTCGAGTTCTTCCAAGGCGACAGGCATCCCCACTTGGACGCCACCGTTTTCCCCGGACGCCGCCCCGGCCAAACTGAGCTTCTCCGGCAGATCGGCCAGTTCCACCTGAGGGCCGGGAGCGAGAATCGCCACGTGTTCCACCACGTTGCGCAATTCGCGCACGTTTCCTGGCCAGCTATAATTCCGCATGGCATGGACGGCGTCCGCCGAGAAACCAGAAAGGTGCTTGCCGCATTGAGCGGAGAAGAATTTCAAATACCCCTCGGCCAAGGTCGCCAGATCACTGAGCCGTTCCCGCAACGGCGGCAGCGTCAGGGTTATGACATTGAGCCGGTAGAACAAATCCTCACGGAAGCGCCCCTCGCGCACGGCTTCCTCGAGATTGCGATTAGTGGCGGCAAGGACCCGCACGTTGGCGCGGCGGGTTTTGGCTTCCCCCACGCGTTCGTATTCCTTCTCTTGCAGCAACCGCAGGAGCTTGGGCTGAATTTCAAGCGGCAATTCGCCAATTTCATCCAGAAACAGTGTCCCCCCATCGGCGGCGGCCACTTTGCCCCACGTATCGCTCGCGGCACCGGTGTAAGCGCCTTTCACCCGACCGAACAACTCACTCTCCAGCAGTTCCCGCGAGAGGCTCGGACAACTGATCGTGACAAAAGCGCCTGCTTTTTCCAGACTGCGCGAGTGCATGGCGCGGGCCAGGATGGTTTTGCCAGTGCCACTCTCGCCGAGGATCAGCACGGACGCCGGCGTGGACGCGACTTTCCTGGCGATTTGCAGCACTCTCTCCACTGCGGCGTCCTTGGTCCGCAGATCGGCGTTGGGCGAATCAACGGCCAGCCAGGATTCCAACTCGGCCACGCGATCAGCGAGTTTTCGGGTCTTGATTATCTTGCCCAGGACTTGCCGGACCTGCTCGGGGGTGAAAGGTTTGGGCAGGTAATCCGTCGCCCCCCTTCTCATGGCTTCCACAGCAGTCTCAATCGAGGCGTAAGCGGTGCAGACAATCACGTCCAATTTGGGAGTGGTCTTGAGCAGGTCCGGCAGCAGGTCCAAACCGTTCTCGTCCTCGAGTTTTAAGTCGAGGAAAACCACGTCGAAATGGGCTTTGTTCATTTGCCTGAGCGCCGCCGCGCGGTTCTCCGCACCAACGCTTTCGTAGCCCAAGGAATCCAGCAGGAACCCCGTGGTTTTCCGAATACTCTCTTCGTCATCAATGATCAACACACGCATGGGAATTACATCCAGTTGAATTTTAACGGTGCAAGATACGGCATATCCGCCCGTCATGCGAGACGCATTATACAGGCAATCTGCGAGGTTATAGCACGAGCCGGAAATGGGCCTTTGGCGTGCCGAGGCCTCCCCACACCATCGTGAAGACCCACCAGCGGGAGTTCCCCCTTGCCCCTGTGCTGCCGCGCTGGCCATTATCTCTTATGAACCGCTTGCGTCCCAATGGTTGCCTGCTTGCCCTCATCGTTCTGACGACCTGGGGTCAGGGTCCCGTCGCCACCGAAGCTGCCGCCGACACCAACGCCGCCTGGCTGGCGGAGCATTACACCAAATTCGAGCATCGCATTCCCATGCGGGACGGCATCCGGCTGTTCACGCGCGTTTATGTGCCCAAGGATAATTCGCAGGCCTGGCCGATCCTGCTGACGCGCACGCCGTACGCACTCAAGCCTTATGGAGCGGACAACTACAATGATCCCACCGGCTCTTTTCGCACGCTGGCAAAGGACAGGTTCATTCTCGTGACGCAGGACGTGCGCGGGCGCTACGGCTCGGAGGGCGAATACGTCCACGTGCGCCCGTTCAATCCAACCAAGGGGCCGAAGGACACGGACGAAAGCACCGATGCGTGGGACACCATTGACTGGCTGGTAAAACATTTGCCCGGCAACAACGGTCGGGTGGGATTGTTCGGCATTTCTTATCCCGGTTTTTACACCGCGATGGGCATGATTGACACTCATCCCGCGCTCAAGGCCGCGTCGCCGCAGGCACCGTTGACGGACTGGTTTATTGGGGACGACGTGCATCACAACGGCGCGTTCTTTCTGTCGCAGAATTTCAACTTCTTCTACCGGTTCGCCCAACGTCCCGAAGACCCGCTGCGCGAGCCGCTGAAGGATTTCCATTTCGGCACCCCCGACGGGTACGACTTCTTTTTGCGCATGGGGCCGCTGGCCAATTCAGACGCGGTGTATTTCAAGGGCCGCGTGCCCATCTGGACGGAATTCCTCGCCCATCCGACCTACGATGATTACTGGAAGGCACGCAATCTCCGGCCGCATCTGAAGAACATCCGATGCGCCGTGCTGAACGTGGGCGGCTGGTTTGATGGCGAGGATTTGTTCGGTCCGCTGGAGACGTACCGCTGGACGGAGCGCCAGAATCCCGGCATCACGAATGTGCTGGTGATGGGACCGTGGGCGCACGGTTATTGGAGCCGCACCGATGGCGACAAGCTGGGTCATATCAGTTTCGGCGCGAAGACGTCGGAGTTTTACCGTGAGCAGATCGAACTGCCGTTCTTCCGTTATTTTCTCAAAGGCGACACAAACTATACGCCCACGGAGGCGCACATTTTCGAAACCGGCACGCATCGCTGGCGCAAGTTTGAAGCTTGGCCACCGCCGCAGGTGACGACACGGAAGTTGTATTTGCGCGCGGGCGGCACCCTCGGGTTTGAACCACCGGCGGAATCCGCGGAAGCGTTTGACGAATTCGTGAGCGATCCCGCCAAGCCGGTGCCGTACACGAATGACAAATCCACCACTTACCCGCGTGCGTATCTCATCGAAGACCAGCGTTTCGCGGCTTCGCGCCCGGACGTGCTGGTGTATGAAACCGAACCGCTGGAGGAGGATTTGACCTTGGCCGGTCCGATTGCGGTGACGTTGCAAGTCAGCACCACCGGCACTGACGCCGACTGGATCGTGAAGTTGATCGATGTTTATCCCGGCGATTTTCCCAACCCGGAGCCCAATCCGGCGGATGTGAAACTGGGCGGCTACCAGCAACTCGTGCGCGGCGACGTGTTTCGCGGCAAATTCCGGAACAGCTTCGAGCACCCCGAACCGTTCGTGCCGGGCCAGATGGCAAAGATCGAGTTCACAATGCCGGACATCTGCCACACGTTTCGCAGCGGTCATCGCGTGATGGTGCAGGTGCAAAGCTCGTGGTTTCCCCTGGTGGACCGCAATCCGCAGACGTTCGTGAACATTCCGACGGCGAAAGCGGAGGATTACCGGAAAGCAACACACCGGATTTATCGTGCGGCCGAGGCGGCCTCATCGTTGACGGTGCGGGTGCTGCCAGCGCAGACACATTGACGGGACGCCGAACCACCACACCCGCGTCATCATGTCAGAGTCGGGTGGCGCGGAACGCTCCCCGATTTTGCGGAGCAGGCCGGCCAGTCGGGCTATTACGCGGTGGAGGATTCAGGAAAAATTCAGTTGCCTTCCGGCGCAAAACGAGTCCATGTTTTGCGCAGCTGTTAGACAGCTTGCCTCTTCCACGGCTTGGTGAATCTTCAGGTGAACTTGGTTCAGTGATGATTTGAAACCCGGTGAGCGGGAACAGTCTGGTAAGTGCAGTGTTAGTCGGACAGTAAACATCACATGAGCAATAAACTGTTTGTTGGAAATCTTTCCTTCAACACCACGGAAAACGACCTGCAGGACGCCTTTGCCGCGCACGGCACGGTCGTGGAAGCCAACCTGATGATGGATCGCGTAAGCGGCCGTCCCCGGGGATTCGGCTTTGTCACCATGAGCAGCGCCGAGGAGGCGCAGAAGGCGATTGAAGCGCTGAACGGCAAGTCCATTGATGGCCGCGCCCTCACCGTCAATGTCGCCAGGCCGCGCGAAGAACGGTCGGGCGGTGGTGGTGGCGGTGGCGGTGGTGGCCGTCGTGATTATGGTGGTGGTCGTCGCGAGCGTTACTAAGCGCCAGCGGTTTTCAGGAGGCGAGGTTCGGTTGATCCGGGCCTCGCTTTTTTCGACGCTTTGGTTCGGGTCGGCCGGACGGAATTGCGCGGTCGGCCAGTATCGGATGATTCTCAAAACAGCTTATGAAGGAAGAAGCCATTGAGGTGCAGGGGCGGATCCAGACCGTACTGGCGGGGACGATGTTCCGCGTGGAATTGGACAACCAACACACCGTGCTCGCCACGATCTGCGGCAAGATGCGCAAGCGCTGGGTGCGACTCACGGTCGGGGATCGCGTGAAGATGGAGATGTCGCCTTACGATTTGAACAAGGCGCGCATTACGTGGCGGCTGAGTTAAAACGGCGAGTGGAGAAACCTGAAGCCCGTTGGGCGGATACATCCCGCCGGTTCGCGGGATTTCGTGAGCGCCAAGTTGCCCGGAATGACAGCCCGCATGGTCAGTCGGCGCATGAAGCCGTTCCAAGAAAGTTGCTTGCAGTATTTTCTCAGAAGGGGCAATCTTCGCGTGTCTGATAGATGGCTTGTCGCTTCAACGGCATGGTAAATCTTCAAGTGAACTCGGTTCAGTGATGATTTGAAACCCGATAGTCGGGAACAGTCCGGAGAAAGCAAAGTTTAGTCTAGGACAGCAAAACGTCACATGAGCACGAAACTGTTTGTTGGAAATCTTTCCTTCAACACCACGGAAAACGACCTGCAGGACGCGTTTGCCGCACACGGCACCGTCGTGGAAACCAACCTCATGGTGGATCGGATGAGTGGCCGCCCGCGCGGCTTTGCGTTCGTCACCATGGGTTCACCCGATGAGGCCCAAAAGGCGATCGCCGCCCTGAATGGCAAGGAACTGGATGGCCGCGCTCTCACGGTCAATGTCGCCCGCCCGCGCGAAGAACGTCCCGGTGGTGGTGGCGGTGGCGGCGGCGGCCGTGGCCCGCGCCGCGATTATGGCGGTGGCGGCGGTGGTGGTG
>JACZKP010000112.1 GCA_014860005.1 Verrucomicrobiota bacterium
CGGGTTTGACTACCAGGACGCTGCCAAGGCGATGGCGGCAAAACGGTTGCCACTCATCGCGCAAGCTGCCGAGCATGTGTTGCAGCAAAAGGACGGCAAACCGCGTTACCTGCTGGCGGTCATGGAACTGTCCAAAGCATTCGCTCTCGCCGTGCCGAATGACGAGGCGCTGGAGATTCGCGATGAAGTTGGGTTCTTTCAGGAAGTGCGGGCGGTGCTGGCCAAGAGCATCAGCGAAGGCGGCGGAAAATCGCCGGAGACACCGACCTCCACCACCTGCGGGTCCAACCCAGTCCAACCCAGTCAAAGTGAGTCAAACCAGATTTCAACAGAACCGGGGAATGAACCACCAAACCAGCATGGCAGGAGTGACTGCGGACCCAATTAACGGCCCA
The DNA here is from genome assembly GCA_014860005.1 of Verrucomicrobiota bacterium. Next base: position 396 of record JACZKP010000112.1, read on the forward strand.
ATTAACGGCCTTGACAGGTTTGGGCCGGTGCGCCAACGTGTGCGCGAGTTGACTGCGAGATTTCCCTTGCCGTATTGAGGAAAGGTTTCCTCAGCGCGCTGCGATTGGCAGCGATTCCAATTTGAACTAATCGAGCCGTTGGGCGTCAAAGCTCTGTTGGACTCATTCCGACGGCCCTCAGTGATCTCGCCGGACGATGATTAAACCTTAACCAAACCGATTTATGCCAAGAGTCAGTACCAAGAAGGCCAAAAGCAAAGTGGCCAAAGCCAAAGCTCCCCCACCGACGCCGCCAGAAACAGTGGAAGTAGTGGAAGCAGCCGAAGTGGTCGCTACTGCGATGGCCGAGCCGTCTTCCGATCAATTGCAGCCGCCGACCACCCCGGTCGAAGCAATCGAAGAATACAAACCCGCTCCGCGCATGCCGGAGCAGCGCGACCGCATTGCCGCCTCCCTCAACATCGCAAAGTTGCAGGCGATGGCCATGACAGATTTGAACAACATGGCGCGCGAATTGGGGGTGGAAAACTTCGGCACGATGCGCAAGCACGAGGTTATTTTCCACATCCTCCAGAAAAACGCTGAACGCGCGGGAGTATTGTTCTCCGAAGGCGTGCTGGAAGTGTTGCCGGAGGGTTTCGGCTTTCTGCGCTCGCAGAGTTTCAATTATCTCCCGTGTCCGGAGGATATTTATGTCTCGCCTTCGCAAATCCGACGGTTCGATTTGCAGACGGGCAACCTGGTGGCCGGTCAGATTCGTCCGCCCAAGGAAAAGGAAAAGTTCTTCGCGCTGCTCAAGGTTGAGGGCGTGGACGGCGAGGACCCGGACAAGGCGAAGGAGAAGACGCATTTCGACAACCTCACGCCGCTCTTTCCAGATAAACGGTTCATTCTGGAAACCGTGCCGGAGGAACTCAGCACGCGGGTATTGGATCTGGTCTGTCCGATTGGCAAAGGCACGCGGGGACTTATCGTTGCTCCACCGCGCACCGGCAAAACGGTGCTCATGCAGAAGCTCGCCAACGCCATCCTCAAGAACAATCCCGAGTCGTATCTGTTCATTCTCCTGATTGACGAGCGGCCCGAGGAAGTCACCGACATGGAACGCACCTGCAAAGGCGCGGAAGTCATCAGTTCCACGTTTGATGAACCGCCCGAACGTCACGTGCAGGTCGCGGAAATGGTCAGTGAAAAGGCCAAGCGCATGATCGAGCACAAGCGCGACGTGGTCATTCTGCTGGACTCCATCACACGCCTGGCCCGCGCCTACAACACGGTGCAGCCGCACTCCGGCAAGATTCTGTCCGGCGGTGTGGATGCGAACGCGTTGCACAAACCCAAGCGCTTTTTCGGCGCGGCCCGCAACATTGAGGAAGGCGGTTCGCTCACCATCATGGCCACGGCGCTGGTGGACACCGGTTCGCGCATGGATGAAGTCATCTTTGAAGAATTCAAGGGCACGGGCAACATGGAGGTGCATCTGGACCGGGCGCTCGTGGACCGCCGCATTTTCCCCTCCATCAACATTGAGCGTTCCGGTACACGCAAGGAAGAGTTGCTCTATCACCCGGACGAACTGAACAAAATCGTGCTGTTGCGCCGCGCGTTGACGGGCGTGCCGCCGGTGGAGGCCATGGACCTGTTGCTCGGCAAATTGAAGAAAACCGGCAGTAATATTGAGTTCCTGCTGGGCATGGATGTGGGTTGAGCCTGTTTTGTTACGCTTCAGAATTCGAGTCGCCGGGCCGCCGACCACTGGTTGAACTTCCAAAGGATCGCACTACTGTTCCAAAATGGCTTTGCTCAGGCCAAGAAATGTTGATTAAATGACGAAATCGGTGAAGCGGTTTCGTGCTTGAGCAACGAGACTGCGCTCGGAAATTGGCAACGCAATTTTGATGATTAGCTGAAACTGATATGAACCAAACCAAGAAACCTCAATCGGTTATTCCTCGGCAGCTTCCGGCACGGATGGTGCAGGCCGCTTCTGCGCTCACCCTCCTGGTTTTAATGGCGGGATGCGGGCGCGAGGAAATCAAGGTTTACAAGGTTACGAAGGAAACCCCAGAGGCTTCCGCGACGGCTCATGCGGCCCACAGCCGGGGGCAGATGCCGCCGGGTCACCCGGACATCAGTGCCGCCACGCCAAAAATCAAATATGCGTTGCCCGCCGGCTGGGAGGAACGGCCCGCCAGCGCCATGCGCGCCGCGAGCTTTTCCGTTCCGGGCAAGGACGGGCAGGCGGTGGATGTCTCCGTGATCCCCCTCCCCACCACCGGACAGGAGGTTGAATTGGTCAATATGTGGCGCGCCCAAATGCAGCTTGCCTCCGTGGGCGAAGCCGAGGCGGCGAACCTCTCCCAAAGCGTCACCATCGGCGGCGAAACGGGCAAACTGTTTGAAATGAGCAGCGAAAAACCAGTACTTGATGACAAGCTGCATGGCCGCATGCTGGTGGGCGTCTTGACGCGCGGTGCGACCAGTTGGTTTTTCAAGATGGCCGGGGAAGATGTCTCGGTGAACGAACAGAAACCGGCATTTGTGGAGTTCCTCAAATCGGTAAGCTTCGACGCCCCATCACCGACAACTCCCGCGAAAGCCGCAGCGCCGGCGATGGCTGCTCCCGCCGGGGGCACGGACGGCAAACCGGCGTGGACCGTACCAACTGGCTGGCAGGAAGTAGCGGGTGGACAATTCCTCGTCGCCAAATTTGTCGTCACCGGCGAAGGCAATACCCGGGCGGAGATCAACGTCAGCATGTCCAGTGGCGATGGCGGCGGGCTGGCGCCTAATGTCAACCGCTGGCGCGGCCAGCTTGGATTGAGTCAGGTTTCCGCCACTGAGATTACCAGTTCGGTCAGGAAGGTACAAGCCGGGGGCAGCGAATTGTCCTATGTGGAACTCAGCGGCACCGACTTGAACACCGGGCGCCCTGCCCTGGTGCTCGGCGCCATGGTGCCGCGCGCGGGTCACACATGGTTCTACAAGTTGGCGGGCGACCGGCAACTGGTGGAAAGCCAGAAAACTACATTCACCACTTTCGTGGAAACCGTGAGGTATTAACATGCTGGACCGGCTGATCAACATATTTACGTCACTCAAACTAACCGTCGCTTTGCTGGCGCTGGGTTTGATCCTCGTTTTTTGGGGCACGCTCGCGCAGGTGACGCTCGGCCTCTACCAGGCACAAAACGATTTCTTCCGCAGTTTCCTTGTCTTCTGGAGTCCCGAAGGCTCAGACTGGAGAATTCCAGTTTTTCCCGGCGGCTATCTCATCGGCGGATTGTTGCTCATCAACCTGGTCGCAGCGCACACGCGCTATTACCGGTCGAGCAAGAAGAAGATTGGCATTGTCTTCATTCACTTCGGTGTGGTCTTGCTGCTCGTGGGCCAGTTACTCACGGATTTTCTGTCTGTCGAAAGCACGCTGCATCTGCGCGAAGGCGAGACCAAGAATTACTCCGAGGCCAGCCGCAGCTTTGAACTGGCGGTTGTGGATGTGACCGATAAGGATTTGGAAAAGCAGGTGGCGATTTCCCAGCGTCTTTTGGGCAAGCAGGGTGAAATCAAGCATCCCGAACTGCCCTTCTCCTTGAAGGCCACGACTTTTTACGCAAACTCCGAATTGAAGCAACGGGAGGAATCCGGTTTCCAGCCGGTGAAAGGGGTGAAGGGCATCGGCGAAGGTGTTTGGATGAAGGAACTGCCGCACGAAACCATGATGGATCGGCGGGACGTGCCCACCGCCATCGTCGAGATTTCCGGGCCGCAAGGTGCCGCGCAATCGTATATGGTTTCCGCGCATATCGCGCGGGCGCAGTCATTCCAATACGAAGATCGCACCTACGAGATCGCCCTGCGCCCGGTGCGCTACTACAAGCCTTTCAGCATGCACCTGCTGGAATTCACGCACGACCGGTATCCGGGGACACAGATTCCCAAAAACTTTTCCAGCCGGGTGATTTTGAACCGGCCGGAAACGGGCGAGAAACGCGAAGTGTTGATTTACATGAACAATCCCCTGCGTTACTGGGGCGAGACCTATTACCAGTCCAGTTTTGACACCGATGATCAGGGCAGTTATCTGCAAGTGGTGCGCAATCCGAGCTGGCTGACACCCTACTTATCGTGCGTGCTGGTATCCGTCGGATTGACGGTTCAATTCCTGATGCACTTGGTTCCATTTCTCAAACGGAGGTTGGCGACATGAAAAAATGGCTTCCCTGGATTCTCACCGTTGTAATGGCCGGCTGGGCGTTGTCCACGCTGCGACCACATAAGCAGACCGGATTCAAAACGGATGAATTCGCCAAGTTGCCCGTGCTCATGAACGGCCGCTTCCAGCCGTTCGATTCCGTGGCGCGCAATTCACTGCTTCAAATTCGCGCCCGGCAAACGGTGCTGGTGGCGGAGAATGGCCGCTCCCGCAAGTTGCCCGCCCGCGATTGGCTCGTCGAAGTGCTGATGAAACCCGAGCAAGCGGACGACCGGAAAATCTTTCGCGTAGATAATGTGGAACTTATCAGCCTGCTCAAGCTGACGGAGGACCAGAAGTATTACACGTTCACCGAAATCAAACCGCAGTATGAAGAGATCGGCCGGCAGGCGGAGCGTATTCAGAAGATTGAGGCCGCCAACCGCACGTCCTTCGAGCGGGAACTGATGAAGCTCTACAACGCCACGGCTTTGTATCAGCGGCTTAAACTCAGCCTGAAGCCGCCCACCACGGACGACTTCGCCGCCGAGGTGAGCGCCTACGAGGCGAGCATTGCACCGGGCGTTGCTGCCGTGCGCGCCCGCGAAGCCGGCAAGGAATTTGACAAGGCGGCGTTCGACCGCCTGCTCCGCTTCATGTCCGGATACGACTCGGTGGCGCGGTTTGCCTTGCCGCTGACCATCCCTTCTCCTCATCCCGAGGAGGGCCGCGAGAAATGGCTCAATATGGGCCAGGGACTGTTGGACGGCTTGCATCATCAACACGGCCTGCCACCGGCAGCGAAATACTACGCGACCATGGTGACCGCTTATCGTCAGAACGACTCGGCATCGTTCAATCGCGCGGTGGCGGAATACCGTGGCTGGCTGGCGAAGGATTTCGCCCCGGAGGTGCGCAAGGCGAACCACGAGTTCTTCTTCAACCACGCGCAGGTGTTCTACGACGCCATGGTGCTATATGTGTTTGCCCTGATGCTGGCGCTTGGCTCGTTGCTGACGTTCGGGATGTTCGCCAACCTGTCCGAAGCCCTGCGGCGTTCGGCCTATTGGATTATTATCGTGGGCTGTGTCATCCACACCATCGGCCTGGTTTACCGCATGGTCCTCGAAGGGCGTCCGCCGGTGACCAATCTTTACTCCTCCGCCATTTTTATCGGGTGGGCGGCCGTCATTCTGGGTCTGTTCCTTGAGCGCATTTACCGGATTGGCATTGGCAGCGTGGTGGCCTCATGCGTGGGCTTCATCACGCTCATCATCGCCCACAATCTCGCCGTCGGCGGGGACACCATGGAAATGATGCGCGCGGTGCTGGACACCAACTTCTGGCTGGCGACCCACGTCATCACGATTACGCTGGGATACTCAGCCATGTTCGTGGCGGGCTTGCTGGGCATTCTCTACATCGTGCTGGGTTTGTTTACGCCCATGCTCTCAAAGAAACTGACGGCAGGCGACCCCGCCAAGGCGGCGCCAGCAGAAGCCGGCAAGAGTGAAGTGGGTGCGGTGCTCAGCAAAATGGTCTATGGCATCATCTGCTTCGCGACGCTGTTCAGTTTCGTGGGCACGGTGCTTGGCGGCATCTGGGCGGATCAATCCTGGGGCCGCTTCTGGGGTTGGGATCCGAAGGAGAACGGGGCGTTGATGATCGTGATCTGGTGCGCCGTGATCCTGCACGCGCGCTGGGGCAAAATCATCAAGGAACGCGGCCTGATGACCATGGCGATCGTCGGTAATATCGTCACGGCGTTCTCATGGTTTGGCGTCAACATGCTCGGCATCGGGTTGCACAGCTACGGCTTCATGGATGCGGCCTTCAAATGGCTGATGCTCTTCAACGCCACGCAGATTTGTTTTATTATCCTGGGTCTGTTGCCACTGCGGGTATGGAAGAGCTGTCCGGGCCGCGCTCCGCTTCCACCCTCAGCAACCGGTCCCGCCGGTGCAAAAACCGCACCTGCACCCGCTGGCGCCTGATTCCTTTTGGTGTCGGCACCAAGCCGCAAATGCAAACTGCACGGGGCACGTGACAGGCTTGGTTGCTTGGGCTCCCAAAAAGGGCACGATTCGTAAGTCCAAGGCGAAGCGCCGTGGCGGTTGTCTCGGGGTTCGTGAGTTAGCCTGAAGGCACTCCCCTGCTCACTTTGTCCCGGACGTGAGCGGAATAACCTCCAGTTTCGGTTTGAGTATCGGCATAGGGAAATTCTTTGGAGGATTCTTGAGCACGAACTCGGCATCCAGGTCCGCCGGCGGCACAATGAGAATACAGGCGTAAGGCAACGTCAGATAGCTACCAGGCGGAAGAGACCGGAGTTGCATCTCTTTTCGAACAATTACTTGCGGCGTTGACTTTGGGGGGCTTGATGTCTCGCCGGGCACGGCGATCTGCTTCAAACCGACAACGCTCAACAGCGCTCCGGTGGCGACCCAGGCAGCGATCACGATTCTTTGCTTCACAATGAAGTTGGACGGAATCTTGCACCTGATTGCTCCGGCTGAAATCTGTCCGAAAGCAATTGCTGCCAAAAGACTCCCGGTCGTTGGTGATGATCTGGCCACCTTTCCTCACCTCCGCCTTCGCGATTTGCGGAAAACGCTTCTTGTATTCGACGCTCAGGAGTCCATCCTAGTAACCATGGACAAACCTTGGTATCGCAAATTTTTTTCAAACTCGCCGCCACTCGTTTCACCCGCTGACAAGCGTACCGCCGTCAGCGCGGACTACGAAGATCCCGACGTCCAGTTCAAGATGGGCTTGAAATTCGCCAGCCCGGAAGGTGGAGCCCAGGATTACGGGCAGGCGGCGGAATGGTATCGCAAGGCGGCGGAGCAAAGTCATTCCCTGGCGCAATTCAATCTTGGAGTGATGTACGCGCAGGGGCAAGGAGTAGCCCAGGATGAAGCCCAATCGTTGGTCTGGTTTGGCAAGGCCGCGCAGCAAGGCGACGCCGGGGCGCAGTTCCATTTGGGGAGGACCAATCACCGTGCCAGCCTGCAGGGCACGTCGGAGACTGCGCCTGAATCACGGATCGAGGCTTACAAATGGTACAATCTTGCCGCCGCGCAGGGTTACCGGGGATCAGTCGGCGCCTGCACGCCCCTGATTCAGCACATGACCCGCGAGGACGTGGCGACGGGCGACCAACGGGTGGCCGCCTTCGCGATCACGCATCCGAATCAGTATCAGGGCACACGTTAAGCCGCAACCGTCTGCGCTCCCTTGCCCCGGCCGTGGTCGAGGTTGATGAATTGTTTTGTTTGCGCGATGTAGCAGACGATGTTGAACTTCTGAATGGGTTCTCGTTTCGCCGCCAGCAAGGCCGCGTCGGTGGCTCCGAAACTCTTGCCAGCGGTCGGATTTTTGGTCCATTCGCCAGTTGAGGTGAGGTACTGCAGCGTTTCCGCGTCTTCAATGAGGATGTTCATGGGCGAACAGCTTATCAGATTCTCACGGATCACAAGTACGCAAACCAGCAAATCGGGAATATAGTTTCCCCAGGCCGAAACCCACCGCGAATTGAAGTGAATGCGAACTGCATCTGCGGTGTTTGCTGCGGTGTTTGCTTGAAATCATTTTCGCCAACGGCTTTACTCCGGCCATCGCCTGCACCCCGCGCTTATGAAACAACGTTTGTTGTGTTGTCTTTGGTGGACCGGAACGTTCACCGCACTGGTGGTCCACGGTGCGGAATTTAAGTTCCCCCACCAGACCTTCACCGTGCCCGACGGCTTCGAGGTGCAACTGGCGGCACCGGCTGAGTTGGTGCCGCGACCCGTTTCGGCATCGTTTGATGATCAGGGCCGGCTCTATGTCACCGATTCATCCGGCTCGAACGAAAAACCGGATATCCAACTTGCCAATGCTGATCACCGCATCCTGCGCCTGGAAGATACGAATGGTGACGGCAAATTCGACAAGACCTCGGTGTTTGCAGACAAAGTGATGTTTCCTGAAGGCTGCCTGTGGTACGACGACTCCGTCTATGTGGCTGCGCCGCCGAGCATCTGGAAATTCACCGACACAAACGGCGACGGCGTGGCCGACCAACGCGAGGAATGGTTTCAGGGCAAAACGCTCACGGGCTGCGCCAACGACCTGCACGGCCCCTACCTTGGTCCGGACGGCTACATTTACTGGACCAAGGGCGCATTCGCCGAGCAGACCCACAAGCTGGGCAGCGGTCGCATTCTGAACGACAAGGCCGCGCATATCTTCCGCGCAAGGCCCGACGGTTCGGACCTCGATGTCGTGATGTCCGGCGGCATGGACAATCCGGTGGAGGTGGCTTTCACGCCGGAGGGCGAAGTGATATTCACCAGCACGTTCATTGATTTCAGCCAACCAGGTTATCGCGACGGCATCGCGCATGCAGTTTATGGCGGCGTGTTCGGCAAAATTCACGATGTCATTGAGGACGGTCGCGTCAAGCGCACCAGCCCTGACGTCATGCATCCATTTTATCAGGCGGGACCGTCTGCCGAATGCGGCCTGGTCCGCTATGAGAGCGATGTGTTCGGTGAGGAGTATCGTGACAATTTCTTCGTGACCGCCTTCAACTTGCGCAAGGTCATGCGCCACATCCTCAAACCCAATGGCGCCACGTTCGTGAGCACCGCCAGCGATTTTCTCGTCTCCGACAACACGGATTTTCATCCCACCGATGTGCTGGAAGCGCCGGATGGCAGCCTGATCGTCATTGATACCGGCGGCTGGTACAAACTGTGTTGCCCCAGTTCGCAACTGGTGAAGCCCGATGTGCTGGGCGGAATCTACCGGGTTCGCCGCACCGACGCACAACGCGTGGAGGATCCCTGTGGGCTGAAGATTTACTGGCCAAAAGCGAATCCGGCTGACTTGGTGAATTTGCTGGAAGACAAACGTCCCTTCGTGCGCAATCGCGCCGTTCATGAACTTGGCAAACGAGGCGACTCAGCCTTGCCGGCGCTGACCAACTACCTGGCCACGGCATCCAATCTGTCAGCGGCGCAACACGCTGTGTTTGCACTCGTGCGGATCGGTAGTCCGAGCGCGACGCTTGCGCTGTGGGCAAGCCTGCAAATGGATGCCGCACCAGTCATGATGGACCAAGCTGCGCTCAACGCGCTTCGTCAAACCCAGTTCAAAGCCCTGAGTTCGTTGCGAGCGGCGCCACCACATGACGTCGCCCGACTGGCTTTGGATTTTGCGCTGGCTTGCGAGGTGCCAGAAATCCGCCGGGTCGCCGCTGAACTCACGGGGCGGATTGGAGATTCACATCGAACGACTTCCTTGCTGCGAGCGGTGGCCGAGCAAGGAGATGATCCGATTGTCGCCCACAGTGTCACGTATGCGCTCCTCGAGATTGATTCACCCAGGTTGCTTCGGCGGGAACTGGCCCGATACAAAGTGAATTCATCCGAGCCGGTTGAACAAAAGATTTCCGCACGGGTCTGGTCCGCTGGGCTCATTGCCCTCGACCAGATGGACGCCGGTGATTTGAAGCCGGAGGATGTAATGCCGTTTCTCGCCTCCCCGGATGCGGAACTGCGAAGAACGGCGGCATGGGTGGCGAGTCATCATCCAGACTGGGGCGGTTCGCTGGCTGGATTTTTCAAGGACCGTTTGGCCGCGCCGAGTTTGACCGAGGCCGACCATGGCGGTTTGGAACAGCAACTCGCGCAGTTCGCCGGCGAAAGTGAAATTCAGAAGTTGATGGCTGAAGTGCTCGCGGCATCTGACACGCCCGCGGCCACTCGGCAAACTCTGTTGCGCGCCATGGCGGACGCGAACCTCAAAGCGATCCCCGCGGGGTGGATTTCGCCCGTAAACACAAGCCTCGCATCAAGTGAAGAAAGCATTGTTCGGTCAGCCGTTGTCACCGCGCGGGTCTTGGCTCAGGCAAAGACCAGCGCGCCGAATTTTTCCGCGCCGCTCATGAGAATTGCCACGGAGGCCGGCAGGCCAGCGGATTTGCGGCTCGACGCCATGGCGGCGTTGCCAGGCGGTTTGCAGTCCATCGAGGCGGGGCTGTTGGATTTCCTCTGCGCAAATTTGAATCCCACAACCTCAGTGGCCATGCGCAGCGCGGCGACCACCGTTTTGGCGAAGGCAAAACTGAGTGAAGCACAGTTGCTGACGCTGGCGGACACGATCAAGACCACTGGGCCGCTGGAGGTTTCCCGTTTGCTTGCGGCCTTCGAGCAATCGAAAAGTAAAGCCGTGGGATTGAAGTTGATGGCCGCACTCGCAGAATCCAAGGGATTGGGCGGTGTGCGGCCCGACGCGCTAAAGACGGTGGCTGCCAAGTATCCAGCCGCCGTGCAGGAAAAAAGCAACGAACTGCTTGCTGTGCTCGATATGGACGAAGCGAAACAGAGAGCGCGTCTGGACGAATTGATCGGCACGTTGCCCAAAGGTGACATTCGTCGCGGCCAGGCCGTTTTCAACAGCCAGCAAACGGCCTGCGCATCGTGTCACAAGATCGGTTATGTCGGCGGCACCGTGGGGCCGGACTTGACGGGCATCAGCCAAGCGCGAACCGAACGCGACCTGCTCGAAGCCATTGTGTATCCGAGCGCGAGTTTTGTGCGGAACTACGAGCCGGTGATCGTGCTGACGAAATCGGATGAGGAATACGGCGGCGTCTTGCGCAAGGAGGCGGCGGATGAAATCGTGATCGCCACCGGACCAACCACCGAAGTCCGCATCGCACGATCAGAAATTGTCGAGATGCGGCCGGGCGCGGTTTCCGTGATGCCCGGCGGGCTGGATGAGCAACTGACGAAACAGGAGCTGGCGGACTTGGTGGCATTTCTCAAGAACACCAAACGGTGAGCGAGTTGACGCGCAACCTCGCCACGCGCTCAGAGCGTTTACAGCTTGAGGCGAATCTGGATGAAGCCGGTCAAGGTTTTGAGCACCAGCAGAGCGGTGAGAATCCAGAGCAGCACATCGAGGCTGCCGCGCCAGAGATACACTTCCACCGGCATCCAAAGATAAACAAAGAAGCGTGGACGCACGAGCCACGAATAGGGAATCGCCAGCGCATTCCGCACCATGGCGAAGATGACCACGAGGCTGTAGAAGAACAGATAAAGCCCGCCCGGCCACGCGCCGGCATATCCGGCGTGAATCAGGGTCACCGTACTGAACGCCACGACCACTTGATCCGCGCTCGTATCGGTGAACGAACCCTGGTTGGAGGCCCGCTGCGTGAAGCGTGCCAGCGGTCCGTCGAGTCCATCCAATAAGACATGCGCCAGCAACAGGCCAAACGCCACCGCCTTGGAACTCCAGAGAAACACCGGACAAAACGCGAGTCCCGCGACCAGCGAAAGCAGTGTCAAATGATTAGGGGTGATCCGCAGCGCGGCCAGCAAAGTGAGCAGCGGCGACAACCATCGCCCCCGCAGTTCCTGCGAGCGCTGCATGAAGCCACCTTCGTCCGCGGAATAACAGGTGACTTTGGGTTTGGTCTCGGTCGGCATGGTTGTGTCAACTTCCGGAAGCGTGGGCGGACAGCAAGTCAGGTTCAAGCTGCGTTTCAAAAATGATGGGATTGAATTCCATGCCGCGAATGGCCGAGCCGGTGTTGTGGAATTTCACGCCGTTGAACTCGTAGTTCGCGAAGGGCAGGTGCGTGTGGCCAAAATAGCAGTGACGCGTTGACTGCCGCCAACCGGCGCACGCGTCGTCGAGATAAAACGCAATCCGCTCGACGGTTCTCTGCCGGGGAAAGTGCCACTCATGCACGCGCCGCGTTATGCCCAGCCGATCAACCCAACGATAGCCGGCAGTCAGGAGTCGGCCGCGCTGCCAGTCCCCGCGCCACAACTCGCGAAAGCCGTTCAATCCTTGGTGATTCATTGGCCGATGCGCGCAATCGCCGTGCAGGAAGAAGGCGGGGCCAAGGCGCAGAAAAAACTCGTGCCATTGAAATCGCGGCTGCCGGGCGGCCAACTGCGCCAAATGCGCGGTGAAGGTTCGGCAACAATCGTGATTGCCGACAATGAAATGGATTCGACATTCGGAAAATTCCCCGGCCAGTTTGCCCAGCCAGTCCAACGCCGCAGCCAGTGTCCGTTGCGAATCGCGCAGGGTGCTCCACCGGAAATCGAAGATATCCCCGTTGAGAACCAGGATGGCCGCGGATTCCAGCGTGGACCGGATGGATTCCATGCAAGTCGCGCCGTCCGAACGTCCCGAGAACAAGTGCAGATCGGAAAGCACCACGCCTTTTTGGCCGGGCATTTCGTTGTACCTTCTCATGTTGGGGGAAAGAGTATCCAAGGATTCGTTGCCACGGCAGGCAATTTTTCCCTCTACCTGCCGTAACGCTCAGCGTCAACCACCCGGACGCGGTGCTTCTGGATGGAGCACGGGCTGGTTGTGATTTTGAGGCAATGACCGCTCCCGTTTTGATCGCACCAGACAGCATTTTGTCCCGCGGCACGCATTTTTGCTTCGGACCACGAGACCCATTTGTCGGTAAAAGCTGGGCGCCACGCGAAATCGGCAGGGATTTGATTCGCAATGATGGGCGACGGATGCGTCCTAGAAAACGCAGTTCAAAACCAACATTATCATGTTTACCTGTGGCGGCGAAATGAATATACCTCTCACGCATGAAACGATGTCGCCCAAGAGACTGCGGACCGGAACGCGCAGAGTTTCAATTGATTAACCATTCAACCGTCCGTTAACTCAAACTATGCAAACGCACACACATCCCTCCATCATCAACGTCAAATCTTTGACGCGCCGCCAATTTCTGCGGCGCACTTCTCTCGCGGCCGGCGCCGCCGCCCTCAGTTTCCCTTACGTCGGGCGTGTTCTCGGCGCGAATGAGCGCATCAACGTTGCCTGCATCGGCGTGGGCGGCAAAGGCGACAGCGACAGCAACGACGCCGCCTCCAACGGCGGCAACATCGTCGCCATCTGCGACGTGGATCAGCGCACATTGGACAAGAAAGGCCAGCGGTTTGCCCAAGCCAAGAAGTATCAAGACTTCCGCAAGCTCCTCGACGAAATGGGCAAAGATATTGACGCGGTGACCGTTTCCACGCCCGATCACACGCACGGGGTGGCGGCAATCCGCGCCATGAAGATGGGCAAGCATTGTTTTGCACAAAAGCCGCTGACTCAGAACGTGGAGGAGGCGCGTATCGTTCGTAAATTGGCGGCGGAGAAGAAACTCGCCACCCAAATGGGCAACCAAGGCAGCGCCGAGAGTGGACTGCGACGCGCGGTGGAAGTTGTGCAGGCTGGCGTGATCGGCAAGCCGCTCGAATTGCACGTGTGGACCAACCGTCCAGTCTGGCCACAGGGGTTTGATCGTCCCCAAGGCGAAGACCCGGTGCCGGCTCATTTGAACTGGGACGCCTGGTTGGGACCGGCAGCGATGCGGCCCTACAAAAAGGACGTCTATCACACTTTCAATTGGCGCGGCTGGTACGATTTCGGCACCGGAGCGTTGGGCGACATGGCTTGCCACACCGTCAACATGCCGTTCCGTGCACTCAAGTTAGGTTACCCCAACGAGGTCGAGTGCGAACTGGCTTCGCGGGTTTATCCCGAAACGTTCCCGAAGACTTCGCGCACGCGGTTTGAATTCCCTGAGCGCGAAGGACTGCCACCGCTCAAATTCTGGTGGTATGACGGCAACCCCGGTGATTCCATCAAACCTTTGCGACCGGACGCCGAAGCGATCAAGGAAATCGTTGGCACTTTGGGCACCCTCCCGGTTTCGGGCTGCCTGATCGTCGGCGAAAAAGGAAAACTGTTCTCTCCCGATGATTACGGCGCACGTTTCTTCGTGGCGATGAAAGGCCAGGACGAAATGATCGCTGGCGACAGACACGATGCCTGCAAGGCCGTGCCACAAACCATACCGCGCTCACCCGGCCACATGCAGGAATGGTTTCGCATGATGAAAGAAGGCACGCCCGCCTACTCGAACTTCGACATTGCGGCGTACCTAACGGAGATTATTCTGCTCGGCTGCATCGCACTCCGCGTCGGTGAAGGCCGCCGGATGGAATGGGACGGACCAAACATGAAATCCACGAACCTCCCCGAAGCCGCGCAATACGTTCGCCGCAATAATCGCCGGGGCTGGGAAGCTTGAGCGACGACTTCGCTTGAACCATTCAACGTGAAACGAGCGGCCTTCGGAAACGGAGGCCGCTTCTTTGCGCCGGGCATGAGTCCGAGTTGTTAGCGGAGGAGCCGCCACTTGTGTGATTAAAAGTGGGTGAGGTTAATTCCAAATTGATGACCACTGGTTATTGGCTCTGAGGACGCGCAAGTGGGCAATTTGGTCCGCACGGTCTGCCAGCCAAGCGGCCCGGGCTTTTTTCAGTCGGGCTTGGAGCACGTGGCGGTGGCAGCTTTCAATCAGGCCGGAACCAATCGGCAGGTCCAAGGCTAGGGCTAGGGCATAGTCCAAACAGTCCAGCCGATTCTTCAGATAGCGATGGCCGTTGCGCACCGGCGCGTCCGTTTCCGGCGTCCCTTCGGCTTCCAGATGTTCCGCCATGGCGGCCACCACCTTGGGCGCGTGGCCGTGCTTGAGCCGCTGCTGTTGGGTGCGCCGCCATTGATCCGGTTGGGCCGGGCGGCAGCTCGGCGCGGCGGCGGCCAGATATTCGCTGACGTAAAAGAAGTCGCACAGAAACTGGCCCTGGTCGCCAAACACCTCTCGACACTGCAAGCGGATCCAGTCCGCGCCGTCGCCCCCGGCGTGGATGCGGCTGTTCAATCCCCAGCCGGCCTGCCGAGTGCAGTGGCCCCAACGACGGCGCGTTTCGGCCACGCTGCCGAACGTGGCCCCGTACACGGTCGTGGCGCTGTCCTTGGCTTGCGCCGCCACCAGACGCATCTCTTTCCATTCGCGGGGTCGTTTTCCCTTCCGTGCGCCCGGTGCGACCGTGCAGATCATCGTGCCGTCGGCTTGGGCAATCACAGGTTCCTGGCCCATGACCGGCAGCTCGCGAAACGGTTGGGCGTATTCGGCCTGCAACTGGACGCGCGCGCATTGCGCATGTTTCAGCGTGGCCGTCCGGATCGCGCTGGCGCCAAGGGCAAAGCCATAATGTTCCCGCACACGCTCCGCCGCCTGCGCAAAGGAATGTTCGCAACCAAAGTCCGTCAGCACGCGCTCCAACCGCCGCGACTTGCCGCGGGGCGTCACGCCCACCCGCGCGGGCATGGGGTCTGCTAGAGCCGAATAGACAACCGGCGTCCCCACGCGCAAGATCAGCGGATGGGCGACATTGTATTCCATTGCGAAGCGTGCCAGGGACGGCTGGCGGTCCAGGCCAGCGGCGCGGGCATGAGCGTGCCTTGTCCTTTGTGCGGCGCCGAAATCACCATTCCTGCAAAACCCGCCCGGCTCGTCGCCGTGAACGCAGTCTTGCGTTCGGTGGTGTCGGACATCGTAAACGCGAGGATGAATGAGGCGACGGCGCGGGAAAAACTTCGCGACGAACTGCGCCGGACGGGTTACGCACCCGCACCTGGCACCGAGGGTTTGGCGGAAGACCTGAGCAGTGATGCACGGATCAATCTGGTGGTGAAGACGCAAACCGAGATGGCGCAGGGCGCAGGGCATTTCGTGCAACAGAACGCTTACGTGGAAGTTTTGGAAGCCGCGCCGGCGCTGGAACTTTACCGGCTGGAAGAGCGGCGCGAGAAACGCGATTGGCCAATGCGCTGGCGCTTGTGTGCGCAAGTGGTCGGCGACGTGCAGGCCGCGCGCGTGCTGGTTCAGACGGGCCGCATGTGCGCACTGAAATCCTCGCGGATATGGCAGGCATTGGGCGATGGCGAAGACGGCAGCACGGACACGCTGGGGAATCCGTATCCGCCGTTTGCGTTCAACTCCGGGATGTGGACGGAAGAACTGGAACGGCAACAGGCGATTGATCTCGGGTTAATGGGCGAGAACGACCGCGTGCAACCCGCGCCGTTTGACTGGCCAAATCTCCCAGGCAAGAACGTAGAGTCACCCTTACGCAGTGACGCAGTTCTGCCGAGACTGATCCCATTTGAAGACGAGCGGCTCACCGAGTATCTCCGCACAAGGCCGGAGACGTGTGATCATTGCGAGGCAGACAAGCCCTTCGGCCAGTTGCGGTATTGCAAAGCCTGCCAGGGGTTGATCTGTCCTGAATGTTTGGAGCGAGGCTGCGGAGAAGGTTAGCCATAGGCTTCGCCAAGTCCCGTGTATCGGCAAGCGATTTCACGAACGGCAAAGGACCGCGTGTCGCCATGATTCGATTTGGGCCACCAAGGGCCGGAAGTAATGATTGCTTCGCATCGGGAAGATGCTTGGGCACGCTGGGGGGGGCGGTGACAGGTTCGCCTTTTCAACCTTCGCGGGGAGTTCATGGTTGGGGCGAGGAGTTGGGCGAGCAAATCCTTTTTGCCACTGAAGCCGTAGGCAACGAGGACGGCGCCGGCAGATCCCCCAGCCAAAAAGGCGTGGCCAACCACGTGGTGAATTGGGTGAGACCCACAACCGGCATGACGGAGTCTTAACTAAAACCAGCCCGGATCGGGCAAATTGAATCAGTCGGGGCGCGGTGGGCCGCTGGCTATCTCCCACAGCATTGCTTGTATTTCTTGCCGCTGCCGCAGGGGCAGGGGTCGTTGCGACCCACTTTCGGGCCGGTGCGGACGGGCTTGGCTTTCTCCACGGCGGCGGCGGCCTCGCTGACCACGTCGCTGGGTTTTGGCGCGGGGGCACCGGAACTGCCGGTGGCCGTGCCGCCGCTGCTGAAGGCGCTGGTGGTTTGATGCAGCGTTTGCTGAGGAATGTTGCGCAGGAAATTCTCGAACGCCATCAGGCTCGACGCGCTGCGAAAGATGTTGTGGCAGATCTCGGTTTTGATGTTGACCATCAACTCGTCGAAAATCTTGTAGGCTTCTGACTTGTATTCGATGAGCGGATCGCGCTGGCCGTAACCGCGCAGACCAATGCTGTGGCGCAAACTGTCCATCTCGTAGAGATGCTCCTGCCACAGCTTGTCAATCGCGGTCAGGATGGTGAACCGTTCGACCGTCGTCAGTTTTTCCGGCTCTTCAAAGCTGATCTTGATCTTGTAGGCTTCCTGGATTTTCTCGCTGATGAAGCTGCAGACGGCAAACTGCGCGGGGCTGAGTCCGTCATAGACCGAGCCCGCCACGGGTTGTTGCGTTCCCGCCTGCGCGGCTTCGGCGATTTCCGCTTCTGGAATGCCGAGCGGGAAGTTCAAATTCACCCAGTCGGCCAACGGGCGGGTCTGCCATTCGTTCGCCTCGTATTCCGGTTTGGTGAACTGCTCGACCTTCTGGATGACGACTTCCTCCATGATGTCCATCAACCGGTCGCGCACGTCCTCGGAGCGGATGATTTCGTTGCGGAAGCCGTAAATGACTTCGCGCTGTTTGTTCATCACGTCGTCGTATTCGAGCGTGCGTTTGCGCTGCTGGAAATGGTGCTGCTCGACGCGCTTCTGCGCCTGGCCGATGGAGCGGTTCAGCAGGGGATGCTCCAGTTCCTGCCCTTCCTCCAGGCCCATTTTCTCCATGTATTTCACGATGCGATCCGAACCGAACAACCGCATCAAGTCGTCCTCCAGCGCGATGAAGAAGTGCGATGAGCCGGGATCGCCCTGGCGGGCGCAGCGGCCCCGCAACTGGCGGTCAATGCGCCGCGCCTCGTGGCGTTCCGTGGCCAGCACGTGCAGGCCGCCCAGATCGGCGACGCCCGGTCCGAGTTTGATGTCCGTGCCGCGGCCCGCCATGTTCGTGGCGATCGTGATGGAGCCGCGCTGCCCGGCGCGGGCGATGATTTCGGCTTCCTGTTGGTGGAACTTGGCGTTGAGGACCGAGTGAATCAGTTTCTCCCGCGACAACATGCGGGAGAGTTGTTCGCTGACTTCAACGGAAATGGTGCCCACAAGAATCGGGCGGCCCTGGCCGTGAACCTGTTTGATCTCGTTGAGGACGGCGCTGAATTTCTCGCGCTTGGTTTTATAGACCGAATCGTTGGCGTCTTTGCGCGCGACCGGGCGGTTTGTGGGAATGACCAGCACGCCGAGCTTGTAGATGTCCAGGAACTCGCCGGCCTCGGTTTCCGCCGTACCGGTCATGCCCGCGAGTTTGTGGTAGAGGCGGAAGTAATTCTGAATCGTAATGGTGGCGAGCGTCTGCGTCTCGCGTTCGATCTCGACGCCTTCCTTGGCTTCGACGGCCTGGTGCAAGCCGTCGCTCCAGCGGCGACCCGGCATGAGCCGGCCCGTGTGCTGATCCACGATGATGACTTTGTTCTCTTGAATGACGTACTCCACGTCCTTCTGGTAGAGGCAATAGGCTTTGAGCAGTTGGGAGATGGCGTGAATCTTTTGGGCCTTGGACTCGAACTCCGCCTGCAATTTCGTCTTGGCCTCCATGCGCTTGCGCGGGTCCTGCTCCGGCCCGGCGTCAATCTCATGCAGGGCCACGGTCAAATCCGGCAGCACGAAGGCGTCCGGGTCCTTTGGACTCATGAAACTGCGGCCTTTCTCGGTCAAGTCGGCCTCGTGGCTTTTCTCGTCCATCGCAAAGAGCAGTTGCTCCTTCTCCGCGTACAGCTCGGTCTTCTTCTGGTCCACGTGCAGGCGCAGTTCCGCCTGGTTCATCAACTTGAGGTTCTCCGGCTCCTCGAGAAATTTCATCAATCCCTCAGAGCGTGGCTGGCCCATTTTAACCCGGAACAACAGCCGGCCGAACTCCGCCTCCAGAATATCCGGGTTCTCCGGGTTGGAACCGTCGGTGGGATGCAACTTTTTGTGAAGCTCCTGCGCGTCGGCCAAAAACCGCGCACACAGCCGTTCCTGGGCCCGCACCAGCGACTCGACCAGCGGTTTCCACTGGCCGTACTGCTCGTCAAAGGTGTGAACCGCCGGCCCGCTGATGATGAGCGGTGTGCGCGCTTCATCAATCAGGATCGAGTCCACCTCGTCCACGATGGCGAAATAGTGGCCGCGTTGAACCTGTTCCTCCTTGCGCGCGGCCATGCCGTTGTCGCGGAGGTAATCGAAACCAAACTCGGCATTCGTGCCGTAGGTAATGTCGCAATTGTACTGCTCGCGGCGCACGGAGGGCGGTTGGTCGTGGAGAATGCAACCGACGGTCAGGCCCAAAAACTTGTACACCGCGCCCATCCACTCGGAATCGCGCGCGGCGAGATAATCATTCACGGTGACGACGTGAACGCCGCGGCCAGTAAGCGCGTTGAGATACACCGGCAGGGTGGCGACTAGCGTCTTGCCCTCGCCGGTGGCCATTTCTGCGATCTTGCCGTTGTGCAGCGCCATGCCGCCGATGAGTTGGACGTCAAAGGGGATCATTTCCCATGGCAACGGATGCTCGCGCACGATGACGTCGGTCTTGCGTTCGGTAAGGCGGCGGCAGGTGTTCTTCACCACGGCGAACGCCTCGGGCAGGATTTCATTCAGGGTGCTGGCGAGTTCCGCGTTGTCCTTGATCTGGGAAAGGCGGGCCTTCCAGTCGGCGGTCTTCTGGCGCAGGTCGTCGTCGGACAGCGACTGCAAGCCCGCTTCAAACTCGTTGATCTTCGTCACGAGTGGACGAAGTTTTTTGACTTCGCGGTCGTTGCGCGACCCGAAGATGCTTCGGTACAAATTAACAAAAAAACTAAACATGATGGCCTTTGAAAAATGGCGTCGGCAACGCTACGGGAACACAAGCGAACCGTCAAAAGGATTCAGCCGTGTTCAAAGGTGTATCTGGCCCACGGAACCGAGGGGACGGCCTCGCAACGCAGGTGAGAAAACCAACCCGAACCAGTCCGGGTGATTCGTCTGTCTGACCCGACCAGGCCAGGCCCGCCCCGGAAAAGTGATTGAAAACTCCCCTGCCCCACGCCACGCTGCTGCCATGCAATCAGTCTTTACCGGACCGGTTTACGTGGTGCGCGACAACATTGACACGGATCAGATCATCTCCGCGCAGTACCTGAACCTCGTTCCGACCATTCCCGAGGAATACGAGAAGCTCGGCAGTTACGCACTCGCCGGCCTGCCTGAATCACTTTATCCCACGCGCTACGTGAAGGATGGTCAACTCGACAGTGATTATCCCATTGTGGTGGCGGGACGGAATTTTGGCTGCGGCAGTTCGCGTGAACACGCGCCCATCGCCATGGGCTCCGCACAATGCCGCATTGTACTTGCCGAGAGCTTTGCCCGAATCTTTTTCCGCAATTGCGTGGCCACCGGCGAATTGTATCCCTGCGAAATCACGGAGCGCCTTTGTGACGTTTTGAAAACCGGCGACGTGGTGGCAGTGGATCTCGATGCCGCCACGGTGACCGTTCAAAACACCGGCAAGGCTTATCAGTTCAAGCCGTTGGGTGACGTGCGGCCGGTGGTGGACGCTGGAGGTATCTTCAACTACGCCCGCCAGACTGGAATGATTTCGGCGCAGAGTTGAGACTCGCCACGTTCCTGCCACACGATTGTTCGGTTCTAGCTTGTCGCCTCAGGCATAACGGTCGGGCGACAGCAAACTCAAATCATGTGACGGCTTGTCGCCCCTCACGATTTCACCGACGAGTTTTCCCGTCACCGGCGCGAGGCTCAACCCCATCATCGCGTGCCCCGTCGCCAGCGTCAGGTTTGCAAACTTCGCCGTGCGCCCCACGTAAGGTAAACCGTCGGGTGAGCAAGGCCGCAATCCGCGCCATGGCTGAATTCCGGCAAAATCTTCGGTACGGAATTCCGGGTAATATCTCGGCAGGGCCTTGATGATGCCCTGGACGCGGGCCGGATTGATGTCTTCGTTCAAGCCCGCAATCTCCATCGTGCCGCCGACGCGCAACGCCCCGTCTATCGGTGTCACGGCGATACGCGCCTCGGTAAAGATCGCGCAAATCTGCGGCAACTGACGCGGCTTTGACAGGGTCAGGCTGTAGCCCTTGCCCGCCTGCATCGGAATGTTCAACCCCAACCCTCGTGCCACCACCGGCGACCAAGACCCACCGCACAGCACAATTTCGTCGTCGCTGAATTCGCCGCGAGAAGTGAGCACCGCGTTGATCCGGTCGCCCGCGATTCGCCAACCTGTCACTTCCGAATTCCAGGAGAATTCGACGCCCAATTTGACGCACTCCGCCTCGAGCGTGGCGAGGAAACGCGCCGGGTTGAGATGGCAATCCTTCGGGAAATAGACACCGCCGGTCACGTCCATCGTGACGCCGGGATCAAGCTGCGCCAGTTGTTTCGCGTCCAGCACCTGGGCGGGCACGCCGAGTTGGTTCGCCCGCGCAGCGAACGCGGCTTCCTCTTCCAGCGCATGAGGAGTCTTGCACAACATGATCAATCCCTTGGTCACGAGGCGGAAACTGTTTTCGGTTTTCGCGGCGAACTCTTCAAACAACGTGCGACTCGCAAAACTTAAATCACGAATGAGCGGCGCGCTGCGGGCCACATGCCCCGGATTGGCCGCGCGCCAGAATTTGTGCGCCCACTCGAACAGTTCCGCGTCCAGGCGTGGCTTGATGTAAAAGGGCGACTCCGGATTCCACATCCACTTGAGTCCAAGCGCCACCATGCCCGGCGCTGCGAGTGGTACAAAATGACTCGGCACCACCATGCCCGCATTGCTCGCCGAGCAACTATCCCGATCCGCGCCGTTCCGTTCCACCAGCGTCACCTTCAGCCCGCGCCGGGCGCATTCATACGCGACACTCAGTCCGATGACTCCGCCACCGATGATCAAGACTTGCTTGTGCATATCAATCCCTTCGCGGTTCGACGCCGTATAGATGTCGCACCAGAAAATCCATTCGTCGCCGGATGCCATAAGGCGTTTCCGCTGACCCATGTCCGACACCTGTCATTACCACCAGATCAAAATCCTTGTCCGCCTTGATCAACGCGTTGACCACTTGCATCGTGGAAGCAGGATCAACGTTCTTGTCCAATTCACCCACAAACAACAGCAGTTTGCCCTGCAACTTGGCGGCATCTTCCGTGTTGGAGCTTTTGACGTAAGATTCATCCAGCGGCCAGCCGAGCCATTGTTCGTTCCACCAGATTTTGTCCATGCGATTGTCATGGCAGCCGCAATCGGCCACCGCCACCGAATAAAAAGCGTGGTGATCCAGCAAGGCCCGCATCGCCGTCTGCCCCCCCGCCGATCCGCCGTAAATGCCCACGCGCTCCAAATCCATCCACGGACGGGTCTTCGCGGCGGCCCGCATCCACGCGATGCGATCTGGAAATCCGGCGTCCTGCAGATTCTTCCAGGCCATGTCTTGAAACTTCTTCCCGCGATGGTTTGTGCCCATGCCGTCCACCTGCACCACGATGAAACCTAGTTCGGCAATCGTGTGCTGGCGAAGTAGCCGCCCAAATTCCTTGGGCGCAAACGCCCCGTGCGGCCCGGCATAAACTTCTTCCACAACCGGGTACTTCTGGTTCGGATCAAAGTTCGACGGCTTGATGAGGATGCCGTGAATCTCCGTCCGGCCATCACGACCTTTGGCCACGAAGCGTTCCGGCATCGTCCAACCGGCTTCGCGCAAGGCACCGGCGTCGGCGCGTTCGAGTTCGCAAACGAGTTCGCCATTGTCGCTGCGACGCAATTCATGAACCGGCGGGTGATCCGCGCGCGACCATTTGGCGATGAAGAATTTCCCGTCCGGGGAAAACTCCACCGAGTGATGGCCATCGCTCTGCGTGAGTTGCGCGAAACCGCTGCCGTCTAAATTCACCCGGCAGAAATGCAGATGGTACGGGTCCTCACCGGCGCGCAGACCGCCCGCCAAGAACCACACCTGCCGCGCGCTTTCATCTACTTTCACGACCCTGCGCACCACCCATTCACCAGTCGTGACCTGATGCTTCACCGTGCCCGTCGCCACGTCATAAAGCCAGAGATGACACCAGCCATCGCGCTCACTCATCCAGAGCAGCTCACCGGTTTGGTCGAGCCATTGCCGCCAGGTCTTGTTGCTGTAATCAACAAACGTCCGGCTGGTTTCCTCGACGACGGCGCGGGCCGCGCCATTGGCAACCGTCACGCCGATGATCCGATAAAGCTGATGCCCGCGCTGATTGTAATCGAAATAGAACTCTTCGCTCTTCGCCGACCACCGAATGTCCAGCCGGCCGCTCTCCGTGAAAAAGTTCGGGAACAAATCGTTCGATACCGACACGACACTCTTATCCGCCACGCGAATGAGCACCGGCCGCGGCTGTGGCAGATCGTCGCCCGGCTTGAAATAATCATAGGTCTGCACCTTGGGCTGTAACTGATCGCGCGGCGACGATTCCACCAGCGTGACGACCCGCTGCCTGACCGTGCGCACGGACTGGACCACGCAACTCTGTGAATCCGGCGACCACGCCACCGGCCCGCGATAAGGAGTCGTCTCCGTGCCGTCCTGGGTAAGCTGGGTTGCTGATCCGGATTCCTTTTCAACCAGGAGGATATTCTGGTTCGTGAATTGAATCATCCATTTGCCGTCCGGCGAATCCACCGTTCGTTCACGCCGGCGCGGTCGTTCCTCCTCACTTACCTGCTCCGCTTTGCCATCCACGACCACTTGAAGTTTCTCCGCCGTCGCCTCGAAGACTCCCAGCAGACTGCCGAACGCATCCGTGACAATCCAGACGTGGCCCGCGTACGTGTTTTGATCCCGCGTCTGGCCGGGACGCACGCGTCCATAAGATTGTCGCCGACCCTCGGTATCCACCCAGAACAACTCCACCGAATCAGTGAGTTGATTCTCGAAGCTGATGGTGGTGTTCTCGCTCGTGCGGCGCGTGGGCCGCACCACCGCGCGGCGCTGGCGCGAGGTCGAAACGGCTTCCGGCGCCGGCAGACCGAGTGACTTCGCATCGGCGGCGCGCTTGATCATCCCCGAATCGGCATCCACGAGCGCATACTCATAGTCATCCGGGCCCGTCTGCACACGATACCAAAACTGATTCGTACCCGGCAGCCAGTTGGGTCTGACGCTGGTGCGAAATATCTTCTGCTCGGTGCGGCTGGCCAGCGATTGCGCGCGATCGTAATCGGCCTTTGTACCCTGAGCCGGCAAGGCGGCGGGAGTGAGCAGGAGTGGGAGTAGGAGCAAGAATATCAGCAGGAAGTTCACCCTTTCCATGCACCTCAACGCTGGACTCCGATTTCGTACGAGGAAAGCGGCGCTAAAGTCGCTCTGGCCTGCAAGTGGTACCCTATCAACCAACCGCAGGTTACCCCGAAAGCAGGAGCAAGCCGTTGTGCGCCAATACCGGTTACTTTCATACGAAGTGGTGGCCCAAAGGGCCGGGGGATTCATGGGAAGCTTCGACCTCCGAGAACGGACGCGCAACGGGGCCATGAACCGCAGGAGCGCGGACAGCCTTGTCCGCGAGTTTCTCCCGTTAAGTTCGCGCGGACAAAGCTGTCCGCGCTCCGAAGGGCGGTTCAGGGGAAGTTTCGACGATCTGAAATCGCACATTGTGACCACGAACTGCCGAGACAGCGGAGCGCCGGTCTCGGACCCGGCGCGAATCTGCGGTTGCCAACCAACACGCCGGGTCGGGATACCGGCGCTCCGGTTCATCGAAAGGGCTGAGGTGAGGGTTGGCTTCACCACACTCATAATCGTATCCCCCAACAGAATGGATCCGCGTCGTTCAAGATCAATGTCGAATCCGCGATGACAAACGCCGAGCCGCGAATGGTGGGCCGAATTTCCCCGTTCACCACGGACACCGAGCCATCGAAACAACTGCCAATGATGCTTTCCTGTCGCCACGTTTCGCCTTCCTTGATTTTGCCGTCCGTAAAAAGGCAGGCGAGCTTGGCGCTTGTTCCAGTCCCACACGGCGAACGGTCGTAAGCTTTGCCGGGGCATAGCACGAAGTTGCGCGACTGGGCGCCGGGACTTTGCGGCGGGCCGAAGAGTTCCACGTGATCCACCTCGGGAAAACCCTGTGCGTTAATTGCCTGACGAATGCGCCAGGTCAAATCAGTCAGGCGCTCCACGTTCGCAAGCGTCAGTGGTTCGCCGGGTTGTTCAACGAGGAAAAACCAATTGCCGCCCCACGCAACATCCCCAGTGACGATGCCCACGCCCGCCACGTCCACTGAAACCGCCTTGGCCTTACGATAACTCGGCACATTGGCAACGGAAACCTCGCCGTTCTCATGCAACGTGGCGGTAACAAGGCCCACGGGCGTTTCGATGCGATGCGCGCCGGGCTTGATGCGCCCGAGATGAGCGAGCGTCACGAGGAGGCCAATTGTGCCGTGGCCGCACATGTTCAGCACTCCGACGTTGTTGAAGAAGATGACGCCGGCCACACAGGATTTGTCCTCCGGGTCGACCAGCAGCGCACCCACAAACACATCCGAACCGCGCGGTTCATTGACAATGGCACTGCGAAATTGGTCGAAGCCCTGCGCAAAGCGTTCCCGGCGATCCGCCAGAGGACCATTGCCCAGGTCCGGTCCGCCGCTGATCACAACGCGCGTCGGCTCACCGCCGGTGTGGGAGTCAATGACGCGAATGGTTTTCATGTTTCCTCAACCACGAACGCCCGCCAATTCGCCAAATGAGCGTCAATCCATTCGTAACACAACGATGCGACTTCGCGTAAAAAAAACGGCGGAGATTTCAGCGGATACGTACCGGCGTTATCCCTCTCCCAGCGGGAGAGAGATAAAGGGTGAGTGAGAACGGCTCGCCTCACGGGACGATTCTGCGTTTGCTCGATGCACCACAATTTCGATGCGCTCTCCCTCACCCACGCCCTCTCCCGCTGGGAGAGGGAGAATCGCAGTCCACGCCAGTGCGGTTGTGCATCCTCTGTGGTGGCAGCGCCAGCCGTGCTAGGTGAATTAGTGTCCATGCGTGATTCAGACTATTTTCGCTTCGGAATCTTTGGACGGTTACGGATGCCGTCGTGGATGATCTTGAGGACACGCTTGCGCTCTTCACCGGTGAGCGTGAGACGCGGGGCGCGCACCCATTCTTTGCCCAGCCCACATTCCTGGACGGCAAGTTTGATGTATTGCACGAACTTCACGTTCGTATCGAGATGCAGCAAGGGCGTGAACCAGCGGTAGATTTCCCGCGCCTTGTCCCATTCGCCCCGCCGAGTGAGTTCCCAGAAGTATTGATTCTCCGCCGGAAACGCGATGCCGCTGCCCGCCACCCAGCCATCAATGCCGAGGATGCTGGCCTCCAACGCGAGATCATCCACGCCCGTGAAAATGGCATAGCGCCCGCCGACGGTGTTATGCAGGTCGGTGATCCGCCGCACGTCGCCGGAACTTTCCTTCAGCGCGACAAAATTTTTCTGGTCCGCGAGTTCGGCGAACATGTGCGGGGTAATGTCGTTCGCGTAACTGATCGGGTTGTTGTAAACCATGAGGGGCAACCCGGTGGACTTCGCCACGGCCCGGAAATGCGTGAGTGTCTCGCGCGCATCCCCCTTGTAAAGCATCGCGGGCATCAACATCACCCCGGCGGCGCCAAGCTTCTCCATGTCGCGCACGTAACGAATCGCCAGGCTGGTGCTGGACTCCGCCACACCGCTCAACACCGGCACGCGCCCGCGCGCGGCTTCAATAGCGCAGGCAATAACGCGGCGTTTCTCGTCCGGGTCGAGCGCCTGGTTTTCCCCGAGCGAACCGCACATCACGAGCCCACTGACGCCGCTCTGGATGAGCACTTCAAGATGGTGCGCCGTGGCCTCGAGATCGAGGGATGCATCGCGTTTGAGTTGGGTGGTGACAGCGGGGAAGACGCCTTGCCAATAGGGTTTCATGGGTGGGGATAAATGCGGTTTGGGAAATGGTCAGCGCCGTTTCATCAAGGACTCGATCTCGTCGGGCTCAATCGGGATGTTGGCCATCAAATCCTGTTGACCGCTTTCGGTGACGAGAATGGTATTCTCCAGTCGGATTCCGAAACCTTCCTCCTTGATATAGATTGCCGGCTCGCAGGTGAGCACCCAACCGGGCGCGATGCGGTAATGATTGTAAGTCACGTCATGCACGTCCAGGCCGATGGGGTGCGATACGCCGTGCATGAAAAAGGGCGTCGCGGCGGGATTGTCCGGTGTGGACTTCTTGACTTGCGCGGGTTTCAGCAGGCCAAGGTCCACACATTCCCGGGCGATCAACTCTTCGCATTCCGTGCGAAGATCCTTGGTGGTCTTGCCCGGTACAATGGCCTTGACCATCTGGCGAAAGACGCGCAGCACGGCGTGGTAAACCTGCTTCTGCCGGCGCGAGAACCGTCCGCTCACGGGAATCGTGCGCGTCAGGTCGCTCATGTAATTGCCAAGCCCCGCCCCCACGTCGAGCAGCAGCAACTCCCCCTTCCGGCACGGCTGATCATTCTGGCCGTAGTGAAGAATGTTGTTGTTCGCGCCGCTGGCGATGATCGGCGGGTAGGCAAATTGACCCTTGTGCCGGATGAATTCGTGCGCCCATTCGGCTTCCACCTCGGCCTCGTTGACACCGGGTTTGACGAACCGGCACACACGCCGGAAGCCTTTGCCCGTCAGATCGCAAGCCGCCTGGATCGCCGCGATTTCGTGTTCCGACTTCACCACGCGCAGACTGTGCATCACGCGGGCAAGGCGTTCGTAGCGATGCAACGGAAACATCCGCTGACATTCCCGAACGAATTTTGCGTCCCGCGTTTCCACTTCCACGGCGGCGCGCTGATGCTCATTGCTGTTGAGATAAATGGTTTCCGCTTCGTAGGCGATTTGCCGGAGCAAACCCGGAAAGTCCGCCAGCCACTTCACGTTCTTGATGCCGGAAATCTTCGTCGCCTGCTCTTTCGAGAGCTTGTGCCCTTCCCAGATGGTGAGATGCTCGTTGGGTTGGCGCAGGAAAAGAATCTCGCGATGATTCGGATCATACGCATCCGGCGCCAGCAGCAATCTCGTCTCCTCCTGATGAATGCCCGTGAGATAAAACAAATCCGCATTCTGCAGATGCCCCATCGTGCCGTCCGCGTTGGTGGGCATGATGTCGTTGGCATTGAGCACGGCCACGGAATGTGGCAACAGACTGCGCGTGAGCCGCACCCGGTTGAGCGCAAACAATTCGGCCGGCAAGGGAATGGGTTTCATGTCAGCAATGTTTCAAGGAGGCAAAAGTCTAAAAGAATCCGGCCCGAAAACTAAGAACAATTCCATCCTCCAAATGGGGGAGCAACAAACTGTCCCGATGCGCTCTCATGTAATCCGCTGGCAGCGACCCAGCATTGTCCGGGATTGAGGCTAAGCCTCGGCAGAATGGCGGACTTCTGATCCTCAGTTATCCTGCTGAATCCTGCCAACCTGATTCGCGGAGGGACGAAGCGCCGACGTGCTGTCGGCTGTATCCAAAGCCGACCACAATACAGGGCTCCTATTGCACTCCCGCTCCGCACTCAGGCTGCGCCTGCGCCACCCCGCCTAACAGGGTAAAAGTCCAGAAATTAAAACTCCCTCACACACCGGAACCCAAAAAAGTTGAAGGCGACGTCCGGGTGGTTGTTGAAGCGATAGGCGCAGCGCGAGTTAAAGGCGTTGACGCCCCAGTAGCCGCCGCGCAGCACACGGGCGCTCAAAGCTTCACTCGGTCCCCGCGTGTCATTCTGGGAGGCACCCGTCTGCCCATACCAATTGCTCTGATACCAATCCCAACACCACTCCAACACGTTCCCAGCCATGTCGTGCAAGCCATAGCCATTGGCCGCAAAGGAGCCAACGGGGCTGGTGTAGGGCGTGCCGCCAGTATTGAAACTTGGATGATGTTCCTGCGTGGAACTCGTGTCATACGCATACGAAGTGGACGAATAATAACTGGCGCGGCTGTGCTGGATCGTGTCGCTGTCGCTCCACGGAAACCTTCTCCCAGAGGCCCCGCCCCGCGCCGCCTTCTCCCACTCCGCCTCCGTCGGCAACCGATACCCCGCGTTCCACTTCACCCAGTCATTCTGCACATTCACCTGGCCGGTCCGATACACCGTCGTCTGCGCCGCGCTGGTGTAGTAGGCGGCCGGGCGCCCCTCCTTCTCACTCCGCGCATTGCACCATTTCACCGCGTCATACCAGTTGGCGGTCTGGACAGGGTGGTTGGTCGCCTTGCCCTGCGCCCCGTAATCGAAGGTGTATCCCTGCATGATCGCCCACTGATAAACCTCATCCCACAACGTCTTCGTCACTTCATACTTGTCCATGTAAAACGCTGAGACATGCACCGTGTGCAACGGCAGTTCCGCGGACCCTCCCTCCTTGAACGTGTCCCCCATCGTGAAGCTGCCGGCGGGAATGAGCACCATGCCGGCGGGCGGGTTCGGATCCAAGATGCGATGACTCGTGACGGCGTTGCTCGCCGGCACCCGCACCCAGTCCACCCAGTTGGTTGCGTCTGGCAGGGCCGTCGTGGTTTGCACAGTAAACGTCGCGTTCGTCACCTCATTGGTCCAAGTCACGGTGCCATCCGCCGTCACCGCCGTGATGGTCGTCACCACCGGCCCGACGATGCGGAAGAAACGGGCATCCTGCGCGACGGCTGGCGTCCAAATCCCCAGCACCAGCAGGGCCAGGGTGAGGCTCAGCTTGCCTTGAATTGTTTCCATGGAGAATTTCATGCGTTGGTTCGTTCTCTTGGTTTCAGGTTTTCAGAGTGCGATGAAGCGTTTGCCGCAATTCAAGCCGGCAACAAGCCGGCGCTCCTCTCCTCCGGCCCTTCTGTGTCGAACTGGAGAACTTTGAAGAATTGGGTCTGCGCCGTAACCGGCAGTGTGGCGGAGAGAAATGGAACTGGCCACGAGCGGCGCGCTGCTGGACCAGTCGCCCAGCAAATTCGAGGTGGTGTGCAGGACGTAGCTCTTCCCCGGATAGGCGTTCCAAAGGATTTGCACTGTGTTCGAGCCGTCGAACAGGATGTGGCAATCAATGGGGGATTGAACGGTGGCGGAGGCGAGGCTGGTGGAGAGCAAACCAGCGGCGAGCAATGAGAGCTTATTCATAGGGTCTCCGAAGTTGAGGTGATGCTGCCAAGTATCCATACGAATAACAATTCAGAATTCAGTTAAGTTTCCGATAGGTTCGACTCCTCGGCAACCGGAGCGCAGGTGCTGGTCACAGACCGGCGCTCCGACATCAAGGGGCGTTTAATCCGTGGCTTCCACGCGCAGACCCGGAAGGGGTTTGCCGTCGAGGTCGAGAACGCGAATCGCCACCGCGCAGCCGAGCGTGTGCTGTGTGATCTTCACCAGAAAATCATTCCAGCCTTCCTTGAGCATGCCCTTGGCCTTGTCCTCGCCGGCCGTAAAACCGCGCACGGCATTATTCGCGTGAACCAGCGTGCCGTTGATCCACAGCTTCACACCATCGTCACTGCCGATTTCCAGCGCGACGGGTTGTTCGGCAGGACAGAACACGCGGGTCTTGAGATACACCACACAATGGTCGCCGCCCGCGACTGGTCCTAAATCGGCGAGCCAATTGTTAGTGAGACTTGAGCTTTCGGGCAGCGGACGCCACTCCGCCTGCACGGGTGCTGACTCCGGCGCGAACTTCACATCGAACAACTGTTGCGCCTCCCTGCCCGCCTGCCGATACGGTCCGCTCACCAGCCAGGAGGAAATGTAACCCGCCTGCCCTTGGATTACGGTCAAAAGCACTTGCGCCTCGTCGCGAACGCGCCGGCTCCCGGCTTCGCCGGCGAGATTGCGCAAAGCCACGACCGATGCTTCGTGATGCGCGGCGCTCAGAGTCGAGGCTATTTGGAGACAGGCAGCTTCCGCCTCCAAACGCACTGCGGGATCACGTCGGTACGTTTGCGCGAGTTCAAGTGCGGCAACGCCAGGCAATTCGGCCAACCGCGCCAGCCCGAGTTTCTGGTCCGTTGGTGTCTTCGTGGCCACCAACCCGGCGCGCACAGCGGTCAGGCGGTCGGCGGAGGAGTGGTTGCTCATGGCCTCCACCAGCCGCCAATAACCGCGCAAGGCAATCACGCGCTGCGCATCCGAGGTCGCTTCGTCGGCCAGTTTCAACAAGTCGGGCCGGGCCGCATCGCCGGCATACTCAGACATGGTGCGAAGTGCGGTTTCGCGAATGTGCGCGTCGGCATCCTTCAGTGCAGCGCGCAACGCTTCGAGCACTCCCGGCCCGCCGATCTGGCCCGCGGCCTCCAGCAGCGCACTGCGGGCTGCGGGTGTTGCGTCGTTCCAAGACCTTAAGGCAGCACTACTGAAACTGTGCGGGTTTGGACAGCGCGTGGCAACAGTTACAAACGCTCCCACGGCTGCTGTGCGGCGCGATTCATTCGCAGTCTGCAGCATCAACGCAAGCAACGGCGACAACTGGGCCTCGCCCGCCAGATTCTCCAGCGCCCGCGTGGCGGCAACGCCCAGTTGGTCATCGGCAGCCGCCGCCAGGCGCAGAAGTTCGGGCACGGCACGCGGGTCACCGCGCCGGGCCAGCGCTTGAACCAATTCGAGCTTCGCTTCCGGGCGCGCCCGGCTGATCTCCGCCAGAATTGCCGCGAAGACATCGCCGCGATGGAGATTCACCAAAGCAACGCGTGCCGTGGATCTCTCCTCTCCTGGGGCGCTGCCGGCCAACTCAGCTAACATGCCAGCGTGACTGGCGTCACCCAATTCGCCCAAGGCTTTGATGGCTGCCATGCGCGCGGCTGGCTCGCCCTTGCGGGTCGCCCCAGCCAGAGCCACGGCCGCAACGGGATCCCCGCGCTGACGCAGCGCCTCGATGAGCGCGACTTGGGCAGCCGGCGCGATCTTGTCCAGTGCATCCGCGAGAACCAGCGTATCAAGTGCGGGAAACTCACGGGCCAGTTGAATGGACATGGACTGCTCCAGTTCATCCTGCCCAATCAACGCAGCCAGCACTCGACTTGTCTGTGCCTCGCCCGCACACAACACGCTGCCGCGGAAAGCCGCCATGCGGACGGCGGGTGGTTCTTCCGGTGCGCGCAATTCCTCATAGACTTTGGCTGCGGCTTCCACATTCCCTTCCGTCCGCAACCGATCCGCGCAAGCCAGCAAGGCGTCGTTGAAGTACATGCGCATCCGGCCACTCACATCGGCGTGCGCATTCTGTAACGCGGCCACGGCATCGCGGTTTGCGATTCTGCCCAATGCCTGCGCCGCTGAAATTGCCAACAGCTCGTCAGAATCCGTGCTCAACGTGGCGAGTTCTGGCACTGCGCGCACCACCCGCCGCAGCCCAAGCGCGTGAATCACCCCGGCCTTGGTGTTGCCCGAAACACCCGGTAATACTGCGAGCAGCGCCTCGCCGGCCTCCGGCGCCGGCAGTGTTTCCAGCGCATCGAGCGCCCACTGAGCGAGCGTATCATTCGTCAACAAATTCGCCAGGTGCGGAACCGAACTGGCCGTGCCGATTTCTTTCAAACGCAGACACGCGACTTCTTTCGCTGCAACGGGGGCATCGGATTGCAGAACGGTGAGCGCCTGCCGTTCCGCATCCGCCTGCGCCGCGCCAAACGCAGCGGTAGCCGATGTAAGGAGAAGAATGAGTAAGTGCTTTTTCATCGTGGCGTTTGGGTTTGGTTCAGATTTGCCACGGCGGACGAAACGCGGTGGAGAGCAACCGGTTCGCCTCGTCATCGTTAGTGAACCGCTCCCGCTGCGGGTCCCACGTTAGGGTGCGCTTCAATTGGAGCGCTATCCCCCCCAACAACACCGCACTGGCGGAACGGTGGGAGGTTTCAATGTCGCAAATCGTCCGGGCGCGCGTGCGGACACATTCCAGGAAATTGCCCGAGTGGCTGTCACTGCGATAAACGCCCGGCTGCGGCGGGCCGGGCGGTTCAGTCAGGAGTTCCGGCGGATCGCTCACAATGTCGTCACGGTCCACCGCAATCCAGCCTTGCGTGCCGATGAACCGCGCACCGCCACTGCCACCTGGCCCACCTTGCGGCGCGGGACAGGCGTGAACCACCACCCCATCGGCATAACGATATTGAAGCACGTCCTTCTCAAAGAATAGCTCCACCGGTCCGGTACGATCCGCGCTCAGCACCCATTGGATGAAATCGTAATGATGCGGCCCCCAGTTAATGTCGCCAATGCCGCAAAACATGTGGGCGTGAACCGTGCCCTGATAAGGACGCCACGGCGCGGGGCCCAGCGCGAGATCCCAATCCAAACCCGCGGGCACGGGCTGAGGAGCGCCGAATTGATGCCACGCAAACGAACCTCCGGGTCGGAACGCATACACTTCCTTGAGCCGCCCGATGCGACCGGCGCGCACAAGTTCGCAAGCCCGACGAAACCGCGCGCCGTATTCCGAGCGTTGCTGCGTCCCACCCTGAAATACGCGTCCGTAACGCTGGATGGCCTTGACCATTTCCTGGCTTTCGCGAATCACGATGGCGGTGGGTTTCTCGCAATACACGTCCTTGCCGGCTTGCGCTGCCATGATGGTCATGACGCCATGCCAATGAACCGGCGACGCGATCAATACCCCGTCAATGTCCGGCCGGTCGAGCAAATCGCGGAAATCATTGTAGGCGCGGCAGGGGGTGTAGTTGCTCGCACCGAACTTGGCGGCGTAGAATTGATCCACCTGCTGCCGCGCGGACTCACGACGATCCTGCCACACGTCGCACACGCCCAGCACCTGAACATCGTTGCGCGACACGTATCCGCCGCTGACATACGTCCACGCCCCGCCGAGCAAGTGTCCGCGGCCCTGGCCGCCGATGCCGATGAAACCCATTGCCACCCGCTCATTGGGCGGCTTGATTCCACCCCGCCCCAACACCGCCCCCGGCACAATCATTGGACCGGAGGCCGCTGCAGCACCGAGCGCCAGCGCCGAACGGCGCAAAAAATCGCGGCGGGTGAAGCGGCGGTTCGCGATCAACGGGTTTCGTGCGAGTCGCCACGAAGGTTCAGCATGAAATTTCTGTTCGGTGGAGAGAGCAACTTCCGACTTCATAAACAGATTGAGCGTGCCGCTCATGTTCTCGCGGAGCAACACGAAAAATCGCCAGCCAAACACCAAAGTCACAAATCATCACGCGCGGTCCGTGTTAACAGATTGCGTCCTGGCTTGTCTGCGATAACACTGGCACTCACTGGATGACGGCCATTTGTTAGCGCCAATATGAAATCTCTGAATCTCCTGCCGGCGCCCCGCTCGCTAAAATTCACGGGCGGCAGTTTTACCTTGCCCCGACACGGAGTCCTGCACCTGGATGCCGCACTGCCACGCGATACGGTGCTGCTCTCGCTGGCCGCGCGGCTGCAATCCGCCGCGCAGGAGGCGGGCGTGACGCTCGAACTCGTCACCGGTCCAGCGAAACATCCGCGGTTGGCCGTGCGCGCAGTGGTGAACCGCTCAACGTCAGGGAACGCGGAAGGTTATGTGCTGACCATCAATCGCCGCGTCGTGTTGATCGAATATCACGCTGTTGGCGGATTACGCGCGGGCGTGGCGACTTTGCGCCAGTTGCTGCGCGAGTGTGGGCGTCGTCTGCCCTGTCTGGTCATCCGGGATCAGCCGGATTTTCCGCGACGCGGCGTGATGCTGGACGTGTCGCGCGGACGGGTGCCGAACCTGCAAACCTTGTTGGGACTGGCAGAGCATCTGGCCGATTTCAAAATCAACGAACTGCAACTCTACACCGAGCACACGTTCGCCTACCGGAATTATGAATCCGTCTGGCGCGACTGGGGCGCGTTGACGGGCGAAGAGATGCTGAAACTCGACGCACGTTGCCAACAGCTTGGCATTGATCTGGTGCCGAATCAGAATTCTTTCGGTCACTTGCGCTATTTTCTCGAACATCCCCGCCTGCGAAAGTTGGCCGAGGTGTCCGCTCCGTATGAAGGTTCAACCGGCGATTTCCTGCGCTTCCCCACCACGCTCGCGCCGAATCATCCGGGCACGCTGAATTTCATCCGCGAGCTTTACGACGAATTTCTGCCGAACTTTACCAGCCACCATTTCAATGTTGGCTGTGATGAAACCTGGGATCTGGGTCGGGGACAGAGCAAGCAGTTTTGCGAACGACGCGGCAAAGGGCGTGTGTATCTCGACTTCCTCAAATCAATCCATCGCGAGGTCACCGCTCGCGGACGGCGAATGATGTTCTGGGGCGACATCATCCTGCATCATCCCAAACTGATTCCCGAACTGCCGCCGGATAGCATCGCGCTGAACTGGGGTTACGAAGCCAATCACCCGTTCGACAAGGAAGCCGCGCTGTTTGCGAAGTCTAAAGTGCCCTTCTACGTCTGTCCCGGCACCTCAACCTGGATGACATTGCTGGGCCGGCATGACACGGGTTTCGCCAATCTGCGCCTCGCGGCAGACGCGGGACGTAAACACGGCGCGGTCGGTTATCTAAACACCGATTGGGGCGACGGCGGCCATCCGCAACCACTGGCCGTGAGTTACGCGCCATATCTGCTGGGCGCAAGCGTCAGTTGGTGTGCCGCGAGTTTCGACGAAGCGCAACTGGTGCCAGTCCTGAGCCGCGATGTTTATCACGATTCCACACAACGAATCGCCAAGGCTGCGATTGCCCTTGGCTTTGCCCATCGCAAGTTTCGTTACCTCGAATCGAACATCACCCCCTTCGGCGCGGTGATTGCCGCGCCGCCGCCGGAGACGCGCGAATTATTCTGCCGCAGCGGGCTGAAATACTACGCGCGCATCCCGGAGAAAAACATCCGGGCCGCGCTGGCCGAACTTGAAACGCAGCGCGCAGTGATGCAGCGCGGTCAGCCGGCAACGCCGGAGGCCGAGTTACTACGAACAGAACTGGCTCTCGCCATCCGTATGGCAGCGCAGTCCTGTTCGATCATGCTCTGGCAACAAGCTTTGGCCGCCGAAAAAGCCGCGTCTGCCCGCGGCCTGGCCGCACGAGGCATACGTGAGTTGCGCGAGATTGATCGTGACTTCAACGCGTATTGGCCGTTGCGCAACAAAGGCACGACGGCCAAGTGCTCGCCATTCTTGGAATGGCGGATGGATGATTATCGCCGGGGAATTCTGCACTTCCCGCCGGAAACCGCACGCGTGGAGGTAAAGAAAACCTACGTCGCGGAATAGCCCTTCCGTTGGAATAAAACCCTAGCTTAACGAAGCTTTATCAAAGTCCGCCTCCTCACGTCGGCGGCTACGCGCTTGATGGAGTCAGAACGCCGGTGTGACTTGCAGTCTTTGCCCGGGCGCGGCCACGAAGTCATCACCCTGAGACCAGACGCAATCGTTGAGCAATAGTTTGAACTTCACATTGTCCTCGACCTTGCCGGACCATTGCCAGGTCTGACCGTCCAGGCACTTGAGGGGGATGCCACGCTCCCAACTCAGTCCACCGCCCTGGCCACGGAGGAACAGGTTGTTGCCATAGCCCACATCAATCCTGGCTTCGATCGTGATTCCCGGATTGATGGACCGGGTCGGTTGAGCGGTTTTCGTTTCGACCCCGGGAGCCGCTGAAGTCTTGGTTGCCGAGGTCTTCGTCGTACGTTTGGTTGTTTTCACTGGTTTCATTTTTCAATTACAGTTGCGATTTATTCATTCTGACAAAATTGCATCACGTTCGCTCAAACTTTGCCGCACAAATCAATGCGCGTTGCTCTCAAGCAAGCAACGTTCCATGTCGGTTAAGTTACGAACCGGTGACGAGTCTGCAAAAAAGGTCGTCTGAAGGCGGGGTGGCTCAGACCTGCCGGGTGAACTGGACGCCCGTGCGCAACAGTTTGCGCACGTTCGCATCGGTCCCGGCTTCGGCGTAAATGCGCAGGATGGGTTCGGTACCCGAGCCGCGCAGCATGAGCCAACTGCCGTCCTGCGCGACATATTTAACGCCGTCGAACGCCTTGACCTCCGCCACCGGAGAACGCAGCAGTTTGGCGGGCGGATTTGTCTTGAGGTGCTCCATCAGGGCCGCGCGTTTCTCCAGCGGGAAATGTGCGTCAATGCGGTCGTAACGATGCGGACCGAATTCCTTTTCCAACGCCGCCACCAGTTTGTTCAACGACACGCGTTCGGTGGCCAGCATTTCGAGCAGCATCAAGCCGGCAGCCAGGCCGTCGCGTTCGGGAATGTGGCCGGGAAATCCGATGCCGCCGCTTTCTTCGGCGCCGAGCAAGACGTCGCCTTTGAGCATCTCGGCGCAGACATACTTGAAGCCCACGCCGGTCTCCACCAACTCCAATCCGTAGGCCGTGCTCATTTTGTCCACCATGGAAGTAGCAGTCAGCGCCTTCACCACGCGGCCATGGCCCTGGCGGTTGACGAACAGATGGCGCAGCAACAGACAGATCAAAATGTGCGTGGTGAGGTAGTTGCCGCGACCATCCATGCCGCCCACGCGATCGGCATCGCCGTCCGTCACCAGGCAAAGATCGTGTGGATGCCGGCGCAGAAACGCCTGGCTGCGCGCGTAGTTTTGCTCGACCGGCTCAGGATTGATGCCGCCGAACAACACATCGTGCGCGCCGTTCAACGTCGTAACCTTGCAGGTAGTGCCGGCCAGCAACTGCTCAAAACAACCCGCGCCCACGCCGAACAACGCCTCGTGCGCGAAACGCAGTTTCGATTTTGCGATCAATTTGAAATCCACCAGACGCTTGAGTGCGCGATAGTGCGCGGGGCGGACATCTCTGACGATCACCTGTTTGGCCGCAATGGCTTCAGCCAGATTCTTTGACCGCACTGGATTGCCGTCCAGCAGGCTCTCGACCGCCTGGCAGGTTTCCGGGTCGCTGGAGCCGCCGTAATGCGACTTGAGTTTGAAGCCGTTGAAGATCGGCGGATTGTGGCTGGCCGTGATCATTACGCCGCCAACTGCCCGTTGATCCTTGACTGCGAAGGACACGGACGGCGTGGGCACGGGCGTCGGCGTGAGCACGACTGCGTAATCGTTTCCGGCGAAAACTTCCGCTGTGCGTTGGGCAAATCGGTCCGAGAAAAACCTACGGTCGTAGCCAATGATAATCTTACGCTCCGTGCCCGCCACCGGATTGTCGCTCCAATAATCCGCCGTGGCCTGCGCCACGCGCGCGACGTTGTCAAAAGTGAAATCCTCGGCGATCACCGACCGCCAGCCGTCTGTTCCGAATTTAATGTTTGCCATGGTTGTTATCGCGTGAAATTCAAGCTGGCGATTCTAATCCTTCGGCTGCGCCGCCGTCACGATCTTACGCAATTTCACCACCGCCGCCTTGAGATTGCGCTGACCGAATAACGTCGTGCCGCTGACGAACATGTCCGCGCCGGCTTGAGCGCACTCGGCGGCGGTTTTGAAATTGATACCGCCATCCACGCCGATGTGATACGTCAGGTTGCGCTCGCGCCGCCAGGCATGGGCCTGCTGCATTTTTGGCAACGTTTCGTGAATGAACTCCTGTCCGCCAAAGCCCGGGTTCACCGTCATGATCAGCAACAGATCAATCTGGTCAAGGTAAGGCCGCACGGCGCTGATGGGCGTGGGCGGGTTAAGCGCAAGCCCGACTTTCCGCCCCAGCGATTTAATCTTCCACAGCAACGACGTCACCTGGTCGCCCAACTCAACGTGAACCGTGAGTTGATTCGCGCCCGCTTGGGCGAACGGTTCGAGCAAAATCTGCGGCTTGGAACACATAAGATGCACATCGAAGAACATCCGCGTCAGAGGTCGAATGGATTTCACCACACCCGGACCGAAGGAAATGTTGGGCACGAAATGGCCGTCCATAATGTCCAGATGCAACCACTCCGCACCCGACTTGGCGGCACGCAGGGTTTCTTTGGCGAACTGGCCGTAGTTGGCGGCCAGCAGCGACGGCGCAATTATCATGCGCGCCAGCTAACCAGAACCTTGCGCATGTGGGAAGATGGAAGATTCAAGCCGCCGGCGCAGGCGCAGGCGTGCCGAGTCCGGGCAACGTAGGCGGCGAAGGTTTGGGCGGCGGCTCGGGCAACGGTGTGCCCGCTGGCGCACCCATCGGGGGACCGGAATCAGACTTGGGCGACGGCGGCGTAAACTTGCCGGTGCGGATGATCTCCTCGACCTGCGTGCCATCGAGGGATTCAAATTCCAGCAGCGAATTGGCGATCAGTTCCAGTTTGTCGCGATTGGTTTCGATGATTTCCTTCGCGGTTCGAAATGCTTCGTCAATGATGCGCTTGACCTCGGCATCAATCTCCTGGGCGGTGCGTTCGCTGTAATCCTTGGTGCGCATCATGTCCCGCCCGAGGAACACATACTCCTGGCTTTCGCCGTAAAGCACGTGGCCGAGGGTTTCACTCATGCCCCAGTGCATGACCATGGCCTTGGCCATGGCGGTGGCTTGCTGAATGTCGCTGGCGGCGCCGCTGGAAATGTCGTCAATGACACACTCCTCGGCGATGCGCCCGGCCATCGTCATGATGATGGTGTCAATGGCCTGCTTCTTCCGCATGTTGAGCACATCCTCCTTGGGCAGCGACATGGTAACCCCCAAGGCGCGGCCCCGCGGAATAATGGTGACCTTGTGCAACGGATGCGTGTGCTTGAGAATGACGTTGACCAGCGCATGACCGGCTTCGTGCCAAGCCGTGGCGCGTTTTTCCTCGTCGGACATCGCCATGCTGCGGCGTTCGCGGCCCCAGCGAACCTTGTCACGCGCCTCTTCAAGTTCCGTCATGCCGACACCCTTCTTATTCGTGCGGGCGGCCAGCAGGGCAGCTTCATTCAGCAGATTGGCCAGTTCCGCGCCGGAATAACCGGGCGTACCGCGTGCGATAATGGAGAGGTCAACTTCCGGCGAGAGCTTCACGTTCTTGGCGTGGACCTTCAAAATGCCTTCCCGCCCGCGAACGTCGGGCAAATTCACCGTGACCTGCCGGTCAAAGCGGCCCGGACGCAACAATGCCGGGTCAAGCACGTCAGGCCGGTTGGTGGCCGCGATGATGATGATGCCTTCCTGCGTATCGAAACCGTCCATCTCTACGAGCAGCGCATTAAGCGTCTGCTCGCGTTCATCATTGCCGCCGCCCAGACCGTGGCCGCGGCTGCGACCCACAGCGTCAATTTCATCAATGAAAATGAGGCACGGGGTGTTCTTGCGCGCCTGCTCAAACATGTCGCGCACGCGGCTGGCACCGACGCCGACAAACATTTCCACGAAGTCGGAACCGCTGATGCTGAAGAACGCGGCATCTGCCTCGCCGGCGATGGCCTTGGCGAGCAGAGTTTTTCCCGTGCCGGGCGGACCGATCATCAGCACACCCTTGGGAATCCTACCGCCGAGACGTTGGAATTTCTTCGGGTCCTTGAGGAACTCCACAAGTTCGGAGACTTCCTCGATGGCCTCATCCACACCCGCCACGTCTTTGAAGGTGGTTTTGTTGCGTTCCTTGGCGAGCAGGCGGGCCTTGCTTTTGCCGAAACTGAGCGCGCCCTTGCCGGCCATCTTAATTTGGCGGATGAAGAAGAACCAGATCAGCAGCGCGATGAGCAGAAAGAAAATAAGTTGATAACCCAGACTCCAGAGCAGCGTGTTGGCTTCGCGAGGCTCAATCTTGTCGAGGGCCAACAGTTTGTCCTCCATTTTCTCCGTCAAACGCGCTTTGGTACGGAACGGGACTTCGATCGCCTTCCCATCCGTGCTGCTCGGATCAGTCTGGAGATACTTACCCTCAATGGTCGTCAGATAAGCGGATTGCGCGCCGTAATGAATGACCGCCCGGGTAATCTGGTCGGCGTCCAGTTTCTGGAAGAACTCGTATTGGGAGAGCGGCTGGCTCTGCGTTTCCATGCGCTCGCGCGCCAGCATGAGCAAAATGATCCCGCCAAAGATGGCAATCCAGACAATCCAGGTACGGGGCGGGACGCGGAATTCGCCGGCCTTTTTCTGGGACTTGTCGTCGTCGTTACGTTTGTTGTCTTCAGCCATTTGTCAGTTAAAGGTGCGGCAAGTTAGCATGGCTGGCGGACGCCCGCAATGCAGGAGTTAGCCCCTTTTCCAGCGCCAATCCAGCCGTCGCCGGGTCCGCGCCGTCAATTTGAACCGCTCGGCAATGCGCAACCTTTCAACCCAAAAGATTTCTCCCGCTACAGTGGTGGCCACGACGAGTTCGCGCCGTCGAATGGCAGGAATCTTCTGGTTCGTGAACGCATCCTGGAGTTTGACGGACGTTTTCATCCCGATGGGCTGGTAACGATCTCCGGGACGCCAATGCCGGAGCACAATCTGCTCCCCCACCGCGTCCGCATCCAAGGACTCGCGGCCGGGTGCCCGAACGAGGTTCTGATGACGATGCGCAACCACTCGCCACGAAGCTTCCACGCCAGCCATGGCCACCCTGCCCGTCCGACTCTGCAAAGCGACGGGCAGTTCATCAGATTTGAAGCTTGCCGGAGAGCGACCCAGCAATTCAACCGCGCCCGCCTGGTTGCGAATCACCGCTGCCTGCGACCCCACACTCACGGGAAGCCCCGGACGCTTGCGCAGCGCCTCGATCAACTCGAAATCCGAATCAACCTTCAGCCGCAGCAATTGCAGGTGAAGACAACGGCGTTGCACTGCGGTTGGCAGGCGGTTAAATGATGTCGCGGAACCCTTTTGAGCCAGCCATTTGCGGGCGACCGCAGTCACACAGTCCGCTTCCGCACCGATGATTTGCATGAAACGAGGCACGGTCTTGCGCACCGCCGGCTGGTAGTGCTTTTCGAGGAGGGGCAATAACTCGTGGCGGATGCGGTTGCGCCGGAAATCCAACGTGTCGTTGCTCGCATCCACGCGGAAGCGGATTCCATTTTCGCGGGCATACCGCTCGATCTCTTCCCGGCTTACGTCCAGCAATGGCCGCACAAGTCGAATCCGCGTGTCCATCGGCGAAGGACCGCGCGGTTTCATTCCGGCAATTCCTTCACCACCGGCCCCGCGCAGGAGTCGGAGAAAAAACAGTTCCACCTGATCATCAGTGTGATGGCCGAGGGCAATGGTTTTGCATTTGAGCCGGCGGGCGGTCCGGGCCAGAAACTCATGCCGCAACTGGCGGGCGGCCATTTCGATGGATTGCTTCTGATCCAAGGCGAATGATTTGACCTGCCCCTGCTCCACAGCCAGCGGCAGGCCGAGCGCCGCAGCGGTTTTACCGACGAATCGTTCGTCTGCGGCGCTGCTGCGACCCCGGAGTTGGTGATTATAGTGAGCCACGCAGAGTTTCCAGCCCTGCGTGGCAGCAAGCTGGCGCAGTAAATGAAGCAGCACCATTGAATCCACGCCGCCCGAAACGGCCACAAGT
The DNA here is from genome assembly GCA_014860005.1 of Verrucomicrobiota bacterium. The sequence goes on from JACZKP010000112.1 coordinate 42,861, forward strand.
ATCCGCTCATTCCGCCCTAGAAGCGAATGTTCGCAGATGAAACGGTTGACCCGGTCCAGTAGATTGGTCACGCAGTCAGGCTACCGTCGCGGTCGCGATCGGGGCAAGACGTTTACCGGCAACCATCCTTCCATACAAACCCACGCAACCCGCGTTTGACAAGTTCGCCTTTCGCGCTAATGATCTTCCGCATGAAACTAATTGCCCTGATGACTGCGCTAATCATTTCCTGCACGCTGGCCGCTCGCGCGGGATCCATTCACGATATTGCCGTAAAGGACATTGACGGAAAGGACGCCGCACTTGGTGCCTACAAAGGCAGGGTTGTGCTGATCGTCAACGTCGCCTCTCGTTGCGGGTACACCAAGCAATACACGGGTCTGGAAGCCATCCATCAGAAATACAAGGACAAAGGCTTCGTCGTGCTCGGGTTTCCCTGCAACCAGTTTGGTGGCCAGGAGCCGGGCACGAACGAGGAGATCAAGGAGTTTTGTTCGAGCAAGTTCAACGTCACTTTCCCGCTGTTTGACAAAATCGAAGTGAACGGCGAGAAACGGCATCCGCTTTACGTTGCGCTGGCCGGCAAGGATTCGCCGTTTCCCGGTGACATCAAATGGAATTTCAACAAATTTCTGATTGGCAAGGATGGCCGGATTCTCCAGCGCTTTGACTCCAAGGTTGCTCCCGAGTCCGAGGAGATGAGGAAGGCAATTGAGTCCGCCTTGGCCGCGAAGTAATCAGAAGCTGCGCAGGTATCACCAACAACGTAATTCCGACAGCAGGCTCGAGCAATCCACCCCAACCAATCGGATCGCGTTCAAGAGGTGAGGCTTACCTCGCTTCGGTAGTTGTCTGAACCCGGCAAAGCTTGCTCCGCCCAACCTGTCCAGCGCCATGTCACAAAGCTGGACTGGTGGATTGCTGAACCCAGCGGGTGAGGCAATCAGGAGAAGGTGTTATCATCTCGTGACGCTTCGGACTTCATCACATGCTGCGCGAGATCAGCGTCCCTCGCGCGACAGCAATTCCGAGGTAATTCGCGACCATGCAAAATCACTTCAGGTCGAATTTGCCTCGGCACGCACCATGCGGCACTTTGTCAGTGATACTGAAAGCCGGCAGGGAATCACGACATGGCAGTGACAGCGCGAGTTGCGTTGTCCGCACACCGCCCAGCGCGGTCACCAATGCCTGAAATCAAGGAAGTTGCCGGCCGCAGATTTGTTTATGGAAAGGAAGAAATCACTCACCAGGGTTTTCTGGTACCAAGGCGCGGGTTTTCTGGTGATTATCGCGCTCTGTTTTCTGGATGAATTCCTGAGTTTGTCCTCAATGATACTGCACGGCCATCCCTACCTTCACAACTTTGGCGAATCCACCGTCAAAATGCTCCTGATCCTTGCGGTCTGGCTGATCGTCGTGAGTTCGACGCGGCGGTTGCTGTTGCGTGTGCGGCAGCTTGAAGAGTTCCTGCGGGTTTGTGCCTGGTGCCATCGCATAGATTTCAAGGGCCGCTGGATGCCGATTGAAGAATTCTTTCAACAAGGCTTTGACACCCCCACCACCCACGGCATTTGTCCGATCTGCCTGGAAAGGAACAAAGCCGCCATCAAGCGGGCGCGGGAGACTGCGGAGCAGCCGGCTTCCATCTGAACCATCACTCGACTGCTCAGTTCACGCCAGAAAATCGCGCTCAAGAATTCGGGCCAACTCATCCACCGTCTGCATCAATTCACTGCGGCGTTGCACGACGGTTTGGTCGCCGGCTAGTTCAATGGGTTGCGCCATGATGGTCGAGTACCGGAGGTTCAACGGAACGCGCTCGTCGGTGTGGCCCAATTCACGCACCAGCCTCCGCAACGTTTCCACCCTGCGCCGGGCTTGCGCAATGACCTTGAGCGCCGCCGCCGCATCGGTTTTGCCGGATTGAACCCGCTGAAGCAGTCGGCACTCGAACGTTGCACAGCGCTGCGGTCGGTCGTCGTAAATGCGGCACCACTTTCCATCGAAACAGGCACAGGGCTGGCTGAAACAGCGCTTGCGACCCTTACGGAACAACTCCAATCCGCGCGCGGCCAGCCGTTTGCCATCGTCGCCCGGCTGCAATTCCACATCGCCGAACAAAACACCGTTGCAGCACATCCCGCACGCGGGACAAAGCTGTGAAACCGCTCGTTGGGTTTCCGATGATGAAAGACTCACGATGGGAAGTTTGACCTCCTCGGGGATGCGGGCGAGGCTAATTTTCAAGTCCTTTGCGCCAACCCGCGCGTTCTTCGCGCTCTGACGTGAAAATCGCCAAGAAGCACCACAATAGGCACGCTATCTCGGCATCTCTTGGGAATCAGGAACTCGTCAGGTAGTTCCGGACGGCCGGACACGCGCCAGCTTCAGCAGACCGGGAAACCCACCGCTGACTATACTCGGTCCTTCAGACATCCTCCAGCTTGCCCGTACTGTCACCGACGCGCTCGGCGGACACACCAATTCGCTCAAGCATGGACAGATAAAGGTTGGTCATCGGTACATCGCGCCCATAACGCACGTGGCGACCTGGTTGGAGTGAGCCAGCACCGCCGCCCGCCAACAGGATGGGCAGATCATTGTGATTGTGACGGTTGCCGTCGCTGATGCCGCCGCCATACACAATCATGCAATTGTCCAGCAACGTGCCCTCCCCTTCTTTCACGGATTTCAGCTTCTCAAGGAAATATGCGAACTGTGTGGCATGGTAATGGTTGATCTTCGCAATCTTCTCCTTCTTCACCGGATCGTTGCCATGATGGGAGAGATCGTGATGCCCCTCCGAGACGCCGATGTTGGGATACGGACGATTGCTACCGTCGTGTGCGACAATGTACGTGCCGATTCGCGTGGTGTCAGTCTGAAACGCCAGCGTCATCAAATCAAACATCACCCGCAGATACTCCTCGTGCTGTTGCGGGATGCCCTCCGGCTTCTCGTAATCAGGCAGCGCGGCGGCAAATTTCTCGGACCGCTCAATGCGCAACTCCAGTTCCCGCACCGAGGTCAGATATTCGTCCAGCTTGCGATTGTCTGTGTAACCAAGCTTGCGCTTCAAATCCCGGGCGTCTTCGGCCACAAAATCCAGAATGCTCCTGCGCTGGTTTAACCGCGCGGCCTGATTCGCCGCTGTTTCCACGGAATCGCTCCCGGCGAACAACCGCTCGAACACCAGCCGCGGGTCCACTTCCGGCGGCACGGGCGTGGACTCGGTCTTCCACGCAATGTTGAACTGATACGCGCAGGCGTAACCGGAATCACACGAACCGGTTGTGCGCCGACGATCCGCCGAAAGCTCCAACGACGGCAGTCGCGTGTGCTTGCCAATCAGTTCCGCGGCAATCTGGTCCACTGAAACCCCTACCTTGATGTCCGCCCCGGCGGTTTTCCGCGCCTGACAACCGGTGAGGAAACTGGCCGAAGCGCGGGCATGGTCGCCGGCACCGTCGCCGTTGGCCCGCGCCTTGTCGTGCGCCAAACCGGTCAGCACCTGGAAATCCTTTTGATACGGCTTGAGCGGTTCGAGAATGTAAGGCAGCTCAAACTCCGTGCCCACAACCTTGGGCGTCCAATCCACCATGTTCGCGCCGTTGGGAATGTACACGAAGGCCATACGACGTGGAAACGCCTTGGCCGATTTGCCCGCGCCTGCGGCAAGCGAGCGCATCGCCGGGGACATTGCTTCAAGCATCGGCAAGGCGACCAATGCGCCCATGCCTCTCAGAAAAGTTCGTCTCGGCAAATACCAAGGTTTATTCATGGTAACATTCTTTCGGTGTTTCGCTGAAACTAGTCCAAGGGCAGCGTGAAGACAACCTCAGAAGCCAAAAAGTTTGCGCATGAAGCGGCAAAGCCGCCACCGCACTTACAACAAGTGCTGGCGTTTGAACTCAGACCGTGTACTGTCATATCGTTTACTCGACAGAATTACACCGTTTGGAATTGAATCGGGAATGACATGACAAAACCGCCCATAGTGCCGCGCCGCATCCTTGTGGTGGACGATGAACCGTTCGTGTGTGATGCCGTGAAGATGATGTTGACCTTTGACGGTCACCATGTGGACACGGCCAGCAGTGGCAAAGAGGCCCTGGCGCGTTACGATCAGGAGAATTACGACTTGGTCATCACCGACTACGCCATGCCAGCCATGAAAGGTGATGAACTGGCCACCGCAATCAAATCGCGTACGCCGGGCCAGCCGGTAGTGCTGATCACGGCGTATGCGGAAATGCTTAAAGCTTCAAGTAATCCGCTGGAGGGCGTGGATTTTGTCATCAGCAAACCGTTTCTTCTGGAAAACCTGCGGGAGGCAATCAGCAAGGCCACCGCGGCAAAATCTCCCGGTGACTCCAAAAGTTAGCCAGCCACAACTATCGCCAGCGTAATCGCCGAGGTGAACGACAACGTCGGTCGGCTGCTGGATGACTTGAATCAAGCTGGGCTGAACAACACCACCCCTGTCATCTGCACCTCAGACCGGGGGATTCTGGTGAACCATCAGTTCCGTTCGCTTCTCCAAGCGCGCATGCCCACCCGGGCGAGGTAAAAAAGCATCTACGCGGCATGCTTCAGTGAAACGTCGTTGTCCGTACTTTTTGGGGCTTTCTAGGTAATTTGCGGTGTTGCCAACCAGAACCAAAACTGTCATTGATTGAATAGGAATAGGACAGTATTTCATAAAAAATGGACAGTCTCGCATAACATGAATCTGGAAATGGTTACGACCCCGGAGACTCAAGTGACTACTGTCGCGACGTTTGCACCAGCCCGGACTCGTCCGCCCTTGGCGCTCTTGGCCTCCTTTCTCAACGTCGTGCTGCAACTCAGCTTGATTGTGCTGCTCGCTTACGGAAGCTTCCTTCTGATTTCTCGCTACGTTATGCAATCCGTGCAGGTCATCGGAGGCAGCATGTCCCCGACGCTGAAGCATTCGGACTATTACCTTCTAAATCGGTTGGTGTATCAAATCCGTGAACCGAGGCCGTCTGAAATCGTGGTTCTCCGTGACCCGACGGATAGTAGCTACGCGGTCAAACGTATCATCGCACGTGAAGGTGATTCGGTTTATCTCAAGGCTGGTCGCGTTTATCTGAACGGACAGGTTCTGGTGGAGCCCTATCTTCCTCCGCACACCCAGACATTCGCCAAGCCGACGGTGAAAGAGCAATTCTTCATCTGCGGCAAGGATCAGTATTTTGTCATGGGAGACAATCGCAACAACAGCGCGGACAGCCGGACATTTGGCCCCGTTTCCCGGAGGGATATCCTTGGAGAGATAATAAGGTAGTGAAGTCGAGCACGGAGAATTTACGCGCCGTGGCTGAGTAAAATAGTAACGCCTCGAAATCCGTTTGCAGCGGACGTTAGCTATTCTTGGTTCTTACAATTCTCTCACTCGATAGGAGTTTGTAAGCTCACATTCTCGAAACCATCCTGCAAAAGCCTGGAGACTCTCCGCAGTCAAGCAGCCGTCAATATGGCAGCGCGAACCTCGCCGTCAATTCTCGCACTCGCTGCTGGACTTGCATGGCCGCCTCCGCGTTCTTGATGTCCAACAAGACCTCGCTGATCATGTCCGCGATAGCCGCCATTTCGCTCTCCTTCATGCCGCGCGTGGTCACGGCGGGAGTGCCCAGTCGGATGCCGCTGGCCTGAAACGGCGAACGCGTCTCGAAAGGAATCGTGTTCTTGTTGACCGTGATCCCTGCGGCGTCCAGCGCAATCTGGCAGTCCTTACCCGTCACGCCGCGCGCCCCCACGTCCACCAGCATCAAGTGATTATCCGTGCCGCCGCTGACAAGGCGGAAGCCGTTGCGTTTCATGCCTTCGGCCAACGCACGGGCATTACGGACGACTTGCTCCTGATACGCGCGGAACGAAGTTTGCATCGCCTCCTGAAAACAGACCGCCTTGGCCGCAATGACGTGCATCAGCGGTCCACCCTGGATGCCGGGGAAAACCTGCGAGTCAATTTCCTTGGCGTATTTCTCCTTGCACAACACCAGTCCGCCGCGTGGTCCGCGCAGCGTCTTGTGCGTGGTGGTGGTCACAAAGTCCGCATGCTCGACGGGATTGGGGTGCAATCCGGTTGCCACCAACCCGGCAATATGCGCAATGTCCGCCAGCAAATAAGCCCCCACTTCGCGTGCGATATCGCCCATGCGCTGGAAGTCAATGAGACGCGGATACGCGCTCGCACCGACCGTGATCATCTTTGGTTTGTGCTCCCGGGCCATTGCGGCGAGTTGATCGTAATCAATCCGTTCGTCCTCTTTACGGACGCCATAGTGGACAATCTCAAAAAACTTGCCGGAAAAATTCGCCTTGTTGCCATGCGTCAGATGCCCGCCATGGCTCAGGTCCATGGTCAGCATTTTGTCCCCGGGTTTTAGGAACGCGAAGTACACCGCCATGTTTGCGCCGCTGCCGGAATGGGGCTGGACGTTGGCGTGCTCGGCACCAAAGAGTTTCCTGGCGCGGTCAATCGTCAGTTGCTCGACCACGTCCACGTTCTCACAGCCGCCATACCAGCGCTTCATCGGATAGCCCTCGGCATATTTGTTCGTGAGCACTGATCCCTGCGCTTCCATGACGGCAAGACTGGTGAAGTTCTCACTGGCAATCAGTTCGATGTTCTCCTGCTGACGAAGCCGCTCGTGCTCGATGGTGGTGGCAATGGCAGGATCAACGCTTTTCAAGCGCAACTCTGGAGGTGTGATTCGAGGTTCCATTTTTTTTACCCGTCGTTCATGGCGTCCGCCTTCAAAGCGGGCATTGAGAAAGGCGTCGAGAATTCGTTTGGCCGCATCCGGCGGCGTGGTCCTGCCAGACAAACAGAGCACGTTGGCATCGTTGTGCTGCCGAGCCAGCGTCGCGGTGACCTCGTCTGCCACGAGTGCCGCACGCACACCGGGCACTTTGTTGGCAGCGATGCTCATGCCCACACCGGTGGTGCAAATCAACAGCCCCGCCTCCGCCTGGTGCGCCGCCACACTCTGCGCAACAACTTGCGCAAAATCCGGGTAATCGGCGGGGTCCGCAGAGTGCGCGCCCAGATCGTTCACGCTGACCCCGCGTTCCTGCAAGTGCCATTTGAGCGTCTCCTTCAATGCGTAGCCGCCGTGGTCCGCGCCCACCGCCACGGTCGCAACCTTTGCACCGCCCCCGGCTGGGACACCCGCCGCCACCTGACTCTGTGCCACAAACCGCAACAGCGACGCGATGCCCTGCTCGATTTGGTCGCGGCAGTTCAGATAAACTTCATAGGAACCGCCAATGGGATCGCTGATGTCCTTTTCAAATGCGTCGAGCGTGTCGTCGAATTCGCGCAGCAGGAAGGTTTTTTCCGCCGCCGCGGGATACAACAGCGTAATCGTATCCACGTGGCTGTGGGTCATGCCGAGAATGTAATCGGCCTGTTGCACCAGTTCGGGATTGACCATCCGGCTGCGCTGCGCGGAAATATCAATCCCCAATTCCTTCATGGCTCGGACCGCATGCAAGCTGGGCGGCTGACCATCCATCGCGCCCAAGCCGGCCGACAGCACGCGGTAATCTCCCCGGCCCGCGACGGCGTGACGAAAAAGCCCCTCGGCCATCGGGCTGCGGCAGATATTCCCAGTGCAGACAAACAGAAAGGTCTTCATTCAAATCGGCAAATGAAACAAGGCCAGTTTGGAGCGGCGAGCCAAATCGTCAACGGCGAAATCAGGAACGCGTCCGCCGCACCAGCGCGAGTCCTTTCAAAAGGTCAACGGCCCGGGCCAGCGCCGGATCACGAATTAGGGGCTTCTCCGGCTCGCGTTCGCGAGCAAGGGTGAAATCCTCAACATTAAAATTCGTGCCCTCACGCCGTTCACGCACCAGATCCGCCTCGCTGATGCGCGGCCGTCTCACCGGGCGATTCGTTCCTTCTGTTGCTGCCGTCAACCCTGCCGTCAACGCAACATTTGTGCTTGGCAGAATCGCGTAGGCATTCTCGAAATAGGCGCGCTCGTCCGGCGGACTGACCGCCACTTCAATGTCCGGCCGCAGCCCCTGCGAAGGAATGGTCGAACCGTCGCCCAGTTTGACCGGTCTGCTGGCGATGCGGAGGCGTTGGCCGTTCTTCAACGAAAACTCCCGCGCCACCATGGCCCCGCCCGCCGTCGTGCGACCCAGAATCAGACCGACTCCAGCTTCACGCAGCATCGCCGCCAGCGCTTCCGCCGCTCCGACAGTTTCCCGGTTCACGAGCACGGCCACAGGCAGCCGGACGGCGTTGGCTTTTTCCTTCGATTTTACCATACCGTCGCCCCAATCCAGCAGGGGGCGTTCTTTGGCAACAAACAAATCCGCCGCCGCCACCGCCGCCGCAAAATCGTCGCCCGCGGAGAAGCGCAAATCCAGCACCAGCCCCTTGAGTTGATTCGTCGCGTTCAAACGCTCAATGGCTTGGCTCAAACCGCTTGCCAGTTCCGCACCCACGCGCTTCACCCGGAGATACGCCACCTCATCTTCAATCGCCGTGACCCGGCTCAAATGACCAATCGGGGAACTTTCCGTTCCGCCCTTCTCCCCAACCATGGATACTTTGCCGCGCAGTTGCTCGAAAAGGCCCATGATTGCCGCCCGGTTCAACTCCGCTTCCGTAGTGCCGGGCAAATTTGCGCGGAGCATTTCATACACCTCCGTGAAATCCGGCATGTCATTTGTTGAGGCGGCCCGAACGGATGGCGCACTAATCATCCATCCGGCCAACGCGGCCAGGCAAATACTGATAGCAGAACGTGTCATTGGGTTTCAAAATGAGTCACACGCGGGCAGATGTAAAGTGACAAGGATTTGTCCCGCTTCCGAGCGTGGGTAGTGCCGCTGCTCGCTCCGGCAGTTGCCGCCGATGCGCGGATAGTCGCGTCTGCCCGGAAGGAGACGCTTGGATCCATGTTTTGTGATTATTAGGTTGACCAAATCCCAAAATGCCTCACTCTAACCCGCGAACTAACCAACCCAGAGAAGATGCCAGCGTCAAGGCCCATAGACCTTCCAACGCCATCAGCGGGCGAGGTGTTCTGCCCTGAATTATCAAACCCATCAAGAACATGAAAACTCTAACCCTCCGTTCCGCCATGGTCGCGTGTCTGACGCTGCCGGCACTATTGCCCCTGTCGGGCCACGCTGATTATTCGTCCGCAGTGCTGAGTGACGGACCGCGTGCGTATTATCGGCTCAACGACGACACCAGCCGGTCCAATATCAACAAAAACAGTGGAAGCATCGGCGCCGCTGGCGACCTTGAAAACACTTCCACCTTGAAGGCCTTTCCCGGTGCGCTGGTCGGAAGCGGAAACCGGTCACAGTTTTTTGATACCGGAACGGCGTACGGAATGATCCCTTTCAATGCGGCCCTTAATCCCGACAATACCCAGCCGTTCACCATTGAAGTCTGGTTCTATCCGGCCAGTGACCAGATCAACGCCGGGCAATGTCCGATCAACAATCGCGTTTCTTCCGGTTTCCCCGACCGGACTGGTTGGGTCTTCTTCCAGCGAGCGCCGAGCGCCGCTTATGCCGGGACGCCGGGGTACGAAGGCGTGGGTTGGAATTGCAGATTCTACCGTGGCAGCGGCGGCAGCAGCGGCTTGGATATCACCAGTGATATGCCGTATCAGGTTGGCAAGTGGACGCATGTCGTGGTGGTTTATGATCCCGTGCAACTGACGAATTCCACGGCGACCATTTACATTGATGGCGTAGCCGCGAATACGAACGTTTGGAACGGCGGTCCCGATGGAATGTCTCCGGGTTATGCCGCGAACCCGGCGGAAACGGACGCCGCCCTGTCACTCGGCGCCTACAACAACACCAGCGGCGCCGGGGGCAATCCGTATTTTGGCGGCATGGATGAATTCGCGTTTTACGCCGCCAAGCTGACGCCGGAGCAAATTCTAGCGCACTACCAGAATGGTACGAACGCCAATCGCACCACGCCCTACGAGACGCTCATCCAATCGCGCAACCCGGTGGTCCACTTGCGGCTCGACGAGTTGTCGCTCACGCCAAGAACAGCCATCAACCTGGGCGATACACGCGCCACCGGCAATGCGACTCACTCGGATGAGGTGCGTTACCCCGCCCCCAGCGCACTCGCCAGCAGGACCGATGACGGTGCCGTCGCTTATCACCTCCGCAACGGCTATGGTGTTACCACGCTCCCTTGGATGGCGGAAAACAATCCGCCCGCCGGGGTGCCGTTTACTTTCGAAACCTGGCTGCGCCCGATGCGGGATCAACAGGGCGGGCAGTGCCCGATCAATAACCGTTGGGTGGGCGGTAGCGGCCGGACCGGTTGGGTCATTTTTCAACGCAACCCAAACCTAACCTACCCTGCCAGCGAGGGTCATGGCTGGAATTTCCGGATGTTCAGCGGCGTAGGCGGTGGCGGCCAGGATGTCGTAACCGGCACTGACTATACCGTGGGCAAATGGCAGCATCTGGTTGTCACTTGGGAACCTCAAGTGGACAATGGCGATCCCGGTGGCAATGGAAATAACCAGTGGCAAGGCATTCTGACCGCGTATGTTGATGGTGTCGTGGTGGCATCCAACCCTTCGGCCCTCTACTCCGCCAATCGTGAGATCACCGAAACCGGGGCCACAGCCGCCGACCTGGGTATCGGCTCTTACAATGCCGCTTCCGGCCTGGGCCAGAATCCTTACGAGGGCGACATTGACGAGTTGGCGATTTACAACAATTACGTCCTGACCCCCGACCAAATCCTGGCGCACTATGAAACCGGGATAGGTGCCCGCTCGGGCACCAATTACGAGACGTTGGTGCTGACCGCGGCGGACGATGGCATTGGCACCCAAAGGTTGGGGCCAAAAACGTATCTTCGCTTCAGCGATCCGGCCGACTTTCCGGTGGCCAACCGCGGCACGGGCGGCGACTTGGCCGACGGAAGCCTGGTCCTCACCACCACCGCCGCCGAAGGGCCGCGTTCCCCAACGTATGCGGGTTTCGAGAGCTTAAATAATGCAGTTTCGTTCGATGGTCTGAAGAGTTGGGGCAGCCTGAACAACCCGCCCAGTCTGAACATTGCCGGCGAGATAACCCTGGAAGCGTGGATCAAACCCGATGCCTCGCAAGGCGATCCCGCGCGCATCATCTCCCACGGACCGGCGGTGCCCAGCAACTTCCTGATTCAGTTTCCAATTCCTGACAACGCGGTGACAAACAGTTCAGAGGTGTTCCTGCGAATTGATGGCGGCGCGAACTACGTGGTTGGCTCGATCGAGGTCATCTACACCAACCTCTTTGAAGTCAGCAGCAACATGTACAGCGCCAGCTTCCCCATCCCGACGGGCGATTTGGGCGGCGGCCAGTGGGTGCATCTGGTGGGCACTTACGACGGCACGCACTGGAAGCTGTATCGCAACGGCACTGAGGTTGCCAGTGAACCGGCTGCCGTCGGCGCGCTTGCCGAGGATAACGCGGATTGGGCTATCGGCTCTGCTGGCAACGGCTGGGCGGATTACTACACCGGAGCCATTGACGAAGTAGCCATCTACGCCCACGCGCTGACCCCGGCACAAGTGGCAGCTCACTATCTGGCGGGCACGGCCGTCACGTCACCCATCTCCATCACCCGTTCTGGCGGCAACGTGACTATCACGTGGCCGGCAGGCACGACGCTGCAGGAAGCAACCGTCGTTTCAGGGCCGTACACCGATGTCACGGGTTCCCCCGTTTCACCGCTGACGATCCCGGCCACCGGGACAAAATATTATCGCTGGCGGCAATAGCAGCGATAGCTCTCGCCAAGGCTTGCGGGTTCGCCTAAACCGACTGCGCCCGGGCAGATCGGGACGCCGAAACCGCTCCGTGTGAGTTTATGAAACCTTCAAGAACCTCCGTCGCGGGCATCCATCCATTCACCCTGTCCCAAAGCGAGCAGCGGCGGCAAGCTGGCGTCCGTTCGCAGGCCGGGCACGATGCGCGGGGCCGCGGAGGCTGCTTCCAGGGCTTCACTCTTATCGAACTGCTCGTGGTGATTGCGATCATTGCGATTCTGGCGGGGATGTTGTTGCCGGCGCTGGCCAAGGCTAACACCAAGGCCCAAGGCAGATTTTCCCTGGCGCATGCATACCACGAGGTTGACGCTGCTGCGCGCAATCCCACCGGTTACGCGCAGGTGATGGAGGAGATAACGGTGGTTCCTCCCGCCGCGACCGGCTTGGTCGGCTATTGGGCGATGGACGAGGGCGCTCCCAACACGCTGACGATGGATGCTTCCGGCAACGCCAACCACGGCACGCTGGTTGGCGGACCTGTCTGGAGCAGCGGGCAGATCGGTGCGGGCAGCCTGATGTTTGACGGGGTGAACGACTATGTGCAGGTCGGGGCGCGCGCGAGCCTCGTTATGTCCGCGAGCATGACAATGAGCGCGTGGATTTATCCGACTGGCGCAGGCGGAATCATCGTGAACAAGGAAGGGGAATACGAAATTGGAGTTATCAACGGAACCGTCCAATGGGCCATCGCCGATACCGTTCCGACCTGGGCCTGGAGAAACAGCGGCTATGCTCCGCCGCTGAACAGATGGAGCCATATCGCCGTGGTGTACAGCCAGGGAGTGGTGCAGACCTATGCCAATGGCACCCTCTTTCACACATACCCCGGATCGGGAACCATCGGGGACGTAGCAACCTCGATGAACGATTTCCGGGTCGGCGGGCGTCAAGCAGCGGTTCAGCATTTTGCGGGAAAGATTGACGAAGTGCGGATGTATAACCGCGCCTTGAGTGCGGGCGAAGTTGCCGGGCTGGCGGGCACGTCCTGCCAGTATGTCTATGGATTGGACCTCGTCAGCCAGAAGCGCGGCAGCACCGTGCGGTATTACGGTTACGACGGGTTGGGCAGTGTGCGTTACCTGACGGATGCGAGCGGCGCGGTGACGGACACCTACACGTATGATGCCTTTGGAATCCTGATTGGCCAGACACCATCCAGCGGACAGACCCTGAATAACTACCGCTACACCGGCGAACAATGGGATGAGCACTTGGGGATGTACTACCTGCGTGCCCGTTACTACAAACCGGAACTGGGCCGCTTCTGGACCATGGACAGTTATGAGGGGAATAACTCAGATCCATTGAGCCTCCACAAATACCTCTATGCGCATGCTAGCCCGGTGAACAACACGGATCCAACCGGAAATGAGACGTTGATTGGAATTTTTATCGCTTCCACAATTAGCGTGGGGCTTCACGGTCAATACGACGCTGGCGTTTCGGTTGTCGGAAACTCGCTAAAGAACATCATCATTGGCGTGTATTCGGGAATGTCGGTCAACCAAATCCTCCTGCTGAACTTCTTGGATAACGCGGGAGGCGTGGTTGTTGGCAAAGCTCTCGGGAAGCTTGCACAACTGCGCCGGCTCCCAGGTGTTGTGAAGGGCGTTGGCAAGGTGATTCAAGGCGACCGCTGGCTTAGAGGCTCGCAAGGCAACGCTGGTTTTGTTCCAGCGCAAATTGCCCAACGGCTCGCTGGTCGAAATTTCAAGAACTTCGATAGATTTAGAGAGGCGTTTTGGCGGGAAGTGGCGGCGGACGCCAACTTGTCGAAGGGCTTCACGTTCGACGACCTCGTGGCAATGCGAAAGGGAAATGCCCCGGCTGTTGATGTGACACAAAGGGTCGGAAAGAAAGTTAGCTACGAACTTCACCACGCTACGCCTATCCAGCATGGCGGTGACGTTTACGACCTCGACAACATCATCGTCGTAACACCACGCTACCACCAAGAGGTTTTGGAGAAAGCGTATCACTACTGAGGCAACGATTATGACAGACGCTGAAATTATTGCACTGCTCGACCGGATTTTGAGCGGGGATCGCCCTGACGACGAGTTCGGAGAATGGATTGAAAGGCTTGAGCGAGCGACGCGATGCCCGAACATCCTCAATCTCATCAAGTATCGAACTCCGGAGGAAACATCCGAAACCATTCTCCGCAAGGCGCGCGAGTATCGGCCCATCCAACTCTGAATCCCGCCGGTGTCCCACCAAACGGTGAGAAGGAATCCAGCGGCGTTCAGGCTGCGCCGGAACGCTCGCAGCCCCGCGCCGTCAGGCAGGCTGCGAACCAAAGGCCAGCCGTCCTGCCTCACGGGCCTGCTGGCAAAGACAATGAGTTTGGCCGAGCAGATGAGTGATGTTGAAACGAAAACAGACTAAGAACAACGAACAACCAAATGAGACACCAGACGAAACGGCGGGTTAGTTTGTGCCTGACGCTGCTGCCGGCCCTGTGGATCGGCGTTGGAACGTCGCAGGCGACTGAAACCAACGCGATTCGGCAGACTGCCGCAGTGGGGACGAACGCCGTGGCGACGCAGTCCGGAACGAGCGGGAGCGAGCGGCTTCAGGCTGACGGATCGAGAACCCTGCCCCGGTTGCAGCCGCGCAAGAGGCCGGATTTGGCGTCCTCGCGCGTCCTATCGCCCGCCCAGCAAGCGGAACTGCAACGACGCCAGCTCACCCGGCCCGGGATGTCGCCCAACCGATTGGCGCCTGGTGCCACTAATGGTCCGGCGGGGCATGATCTCCGCACCTCACGCTCCAGCCAGTACGAGATCAGGTCCCGCCGTGCGCCGCCTGCCGTCCTGGAACGGTACGATCACGATAAGAACGGCTTGCTGGACCCGGCGGAGTGGTATCAATACCGCCAGGAGGTCGAGCAGGCTACGTGAGAAATGTGATCGCCATTGGCGGCGGCCATCGCGGGTCGCACCATTCTTCAGCTATGAACATGATTGCCGTCAGCGTGCCGGGGTTTTTCAGCCTGTTCCTTTCGCTTTCGCTTCCGGCGAGTGAGGTTCAGCCAATTCCCCTGCCCCAGCCGCAAACCGACGGCGGCCGGCCCTTGATGGAAGTGTTGCGCGAGCGGAAGTCCACACGCGAGTTTGCCACGAATACCCTGCCCTGGCAGGCGCTGGGAGATTTGTTGTGGGCCGGCTTCGGCACCAACCGCGTGGATGGGCATCGCACCGCGCCTTCCACCATGAACTCGCGGGCGCTGGACATTTATGTGTCGCTGGCCCAGGGCACCTACGTTTACGAGGCGCAGTCCCATCGGCTGCGTCCCGTTGCCGCCGGTGATTTGCGGGCCAAAACCGGCGGTCAGGATTATGTCAAGACGGCGCCGGTCGCATTGATCTTTGTGGCCGACCTGTCGCGCCTGGATCGGGCGAAACCGGAAGATCGCGAACGTTACGCGAACTTGGACGTGGGTTATCTAAGTCAAAACGTTTATCTGTATTGCGCCGCTGAAGGCCTGGCCACCGTGGTTCACGAACTGGATCGCCGCGAGCTTGCCACCCTGCTGGGGCTGAAGCCGGACCAGCGAATCATCCTGGCGCAATCGGTGGGTTTTCCCAGACCGATCCCGTGATTACGGAACGCTTGCAGCCAGGAAGCGCACCGCGCCTTCAAAATCGCGTTTGAGGTATTCCATCTCCTGCGACAAAGGCGACAAGATGGCGGACGAAGCGCGTTGGGGCGCTGAAGGAGGCAACTCAACCACCGAGGCCAGGGGGGCAGCCACAGGTTCTACCGTCACCGGTTGGGAAGTGTGCCACCACAAACCGATTGCAGCCAGGAGCGCCACGCCTGAAGCCGGCAGCCATCGCAGAAGCCACGGGGACAGCTCTCGCCGCTCCGGGGTTGATGCCTTTCGCACCGCCCGCATGATCGAAGCGTGCAAAGCATCGGGTACGTCTGAGAGCGCGCGTTCCGCCTTAAGACGACGATCCAGTGATTTAACTGACGCAGCGAAGCGCCTGACTTCCTCTGCTTCAACGCCCACGATTGAAGATTGTGTCCGCGACACCTCGCTCGAATCTAATTCTTTCGAGATCCGAAGTTTTGCCAGCCAGGTTTTCATAATTGCTCCTCAGAGATTTGAACTCGGCGCCATGCCGGTCAACCCCGTGGTCGGGGCTGAGAGTTTCCTTTGCGCCGTCCGCTTGACTTCGGCTGCCACAGCTTCTGCGCCGGGCGGTTGCTCCAACTCGCGCGCGAGTACTGTGCGGGCGCGAAAGAGGAGCACTTTGACATGGACCGAAGTTTTGCCCAACACGCGGGCGATGTCGGCAACGCTCAAGTCTTCGGCGTAGCGCAACCACAGCGCTTGAAACTGCAACTCCGGTAACACGCGCCGGGCCAGTCGCCAGAGGTTTTGCCGTGCCTCATGACGCGCCAGCAATTCCGCCGGATCGTCAGCGTCCATGAGGTCGGCGGCGGCCGCGTTCGGCACGCCAAGGTGGCGACGGTTGGCGCGCTGGCGATCAATGCACTTGCGGCGCGCGATCGTGAACAGCCAGGTGGCAAACGAGCGGGCTGGATCAAAATTGTGAAGATGCGCGGCGGCGCTCACAAAGGCATCTTGCGTGACTTCCTGCGCATCGGCGGGAGTGCGGCATTGGTTCACGACGAACCGGTAGATGCGGTTCTCATAGCGGCGAACCAGTTCCTCGAAGCCGGACGCGGAGCCCGCCTGCGCCTGCCGGGCAAGCTCCTCATCCGACACCGGTTGTTGTTCTGATGCCACTAATTGGTTTCCGCGTTTGCGCCGCGAGCTTGGGCCGGGCGGCAATTTACTTCGCTGCTCTGGCCTTCATCATTTCCACGACATCCCCGGCGGGCAACGACAACTTTACCGTCACGGAAGCTCCGGCCTGCTGAATCGAAATTCCCTGCGCCAGCTTCACGGACTCCGGCTTGTCACTCTGCAAGGCCATCAGCCCCACCAACCCGCGCCCCACCGCTTCGATCTGTTGGGCCACTTCTGAACTTTCCGCCGTCATGGTGAGAGCGGCTTCCACGCGTTGTTGCGGCTCGCCCAGGCTTAACCAGAGCATTTTGGACTGCTTCAAAATGGCGGCGTTCGGATCGGAGGAGGGCATCTCAATCTTGCGGGCAGCGCCCTGAATGAAAGCGTTGCCGTTCCCGAGGCTCAAACTGGCGTAGTCTGCGCTGAGGGTCAGATTTGGTCTTACCCGATCCAGTACCTCCAGCGCATCCGCCACGCGGCTCTGCTTCTGCCCGAAGACAATTATCTTTGCGTTATGGATTGCGGAATAAGTGCGCGGCTTCACTCCGTCCTTGACCGGCTTTTTCTCATCAATCCAGCTATGAATCGTGTGCTGATGGTGCTCGGCGGTCTTGTGCTCCTTGGCGCCGCCAGCCAGCGTGGCGAGCCGCGCCGCGTCAAAATCCGCATACACCAGCAGCAGCCCGTCCTCCGCTTCCGCCGTCGGACCGTAGAGGGTCAGGCCGTGAACTTCTTTCTGCGGGTCAATGCCCGTGATGGCTTGGAAGGCCGCGAGCTTTTTCTGCACTTCCGGTTGCTCGCCCGCGCTCAACAGGTGACGCCCGATCACCGTCCCCCGCAGGGCATCGCAGTCCACATGCAGGACCCAGGCCGGGTCCTTGACGACATCTTCGCGTTGCAGCGGCCCGGCGATGGTCGTGGCAGTTGCGGCAAGCAGCAAGCCGCCGACGGTGGTTAACTTCCAGTCAATTGATTTCATAATGTGCGTAGCTTGATTTGTCGTTTCTCTCCCGGCGGACGATTCATTCGTACGTCTCGCAAGGGGATACGTCGCACGAGCCACAAAGGTTACAGCCCGCCGTATCATTTCAGAAGAAAGTGGCAAAGCAGCGATCCACCACGGCTAGGCGGCGGGCTTGGGTTCTTCCTTCCGATAGCTGGCCACCACCCAGTCACTCAGGGTTTTGTCCGCGTGGCGCACCGCCTCCTCATCAATCACAAACTCGGTGCGCCCGGAGTTCTGGGCAATCAACCGCAGACCAAACTGGTAGTCCTTGAACCGCGTTGCGCAGAGATCGCGCACCGATTGTCCGCTCGCCAACGCCTCCTCCACCAACAAGCCCGCGGCGGCATCCGTGAAGCTCAGTTGCAGGGTGTGCGTTTCCTGGAATCGCCGGGCAAATTCCTCGACGACTTGAAGCGCCACCATACGCTCCTCGCGTTGTGAATCCCCCAGAATTCGTTTCAGTTCGATCAGCGGATTATCCACCAATTCGCGGGAGACGACGAACCGCTTCACGAGCGTGGACGGCAGTTCATACTTAAGCTCGCGAAACACCTGCTCGCATACCGTCATCAAGCCACGCGCCCCTGTTTGCTCCTCAGCGGCATGTTCGGCAATCCGGTGCAGGCCGTCGTCCGAAAACAGCACTTCCAGTCCGTAAGCGGCAAAGTCCTGTTCATACTGGCGGATGATACTGCCTTCGGAGTTCTTCAACACACGAAACAGATCGTCCTCGTTCAACGAATGACACACCACGCGCACTGGCAATCGTCCGATGAACTCCGGTTCAAAACCGAACTCGATGAAATCCCGCGTTCGCGCCTGGGCCAGAACTTCCTCGCCAACTTCCGCCACACCATCCTTGGCGGCAAAGCCGATCACGGCCTCGCGCAAACGTTTACGCACAATCTTTTCCAAGCCGTCAAACGCCCCGCTCACAATAAACAGAATGTGCCGTGTGTTGATGGTGCTTGGCGATTTGCGGCCGCGTTGCGACATGTCCATCATCGCCTGAATCTGACCCGCGATATCGTTGGGCGAGCGGGCGGGCACTTCCGTTTCCTCCATCAGCTTCAAGAGATTGGTCTGCACCCCGCGTCCGCTCACGTCGCGGTCCGACGCGCTGGTGGCCGCCGCAATCTTGTCAATCTCGTCAATGTAGATGATGCCGTACTGCGCCCGGGCGACATCGCCATCCGCCAACCGCACCAGATCGCGCACCATGTCCTCCACGTCGCCGCCGACATAACCGGTTTCGGAAAATTTGGTGGCGTCCGCCTTCACAAAAGGCACGCCGATCAACTCTGCCGCACTGCGGATGAGGTAGGTTTTGCCCACGCCCGTGGGGCCGATCAAAATGATGTTCTGCTTGGCGTAATTGGAGGATTCCTTGCCGTCAAGCGCCAGACGCACGTGGTGATAATGGTCGCACAGCGCCACACTGAGAACTTTCTTGGCCTCGTCCTGCTTGATGACAAAGCGGTCGAGATACTCCTTTACTTCGCGGGGCTTGTACTTGAATTCAAAATCCGCCGGCCCTGCTGCCGCCGTCCCCTGCTCTGCCGCGTTGCCCACGTCTTCCGGCGCTGCCGCGGTGCGATTGTTCTGGAGATGCTGGCGCAAAAAGTCCGAAAGCTGCCGTTGAAATTCTTCCGGCGAAGGCGGTCCGCTCAATACTGGTTTGTTCATGTGCAAATTGGACAGGAAACCGCGCAATTCGTTCGCGCGTGAATCCCGCTTGCCACTTTATCCCGGGTTTGAAATAAAACCAACGACATGTCGCACAATTTTCAGCCGGCCGACCCGTCCCGCTTTGAAACCGCCCTCCGCCACTTTGACGAAGTAAACAGTGGTGATCCTAATCAGGAAACCGTCAATGGCTCGCCGCAGCCACGCGAACTGGCCCACGCACGCTGGTTGTCCGCCTGGGTGCTCCGGCTCTGTCCCGAAGCGTCAGAGGCATTGCGATTGGCGGCCCGCTGCCAGCATCTCGGCCGCTGGCAGATTCCGCGCGACAAGTATCCCATGACGCGCGCGGGCTACCTGCAATGGCGCGCGGCACTCAAACGGTTTCATGCCGCGGCGGCGGGGGAAATACTGCGGGAAGTCGGCTACCCGGACGATGTCATTCGGCAGGTACAGCAGTTGAATCTAAAGCAAAACTTCCCAGAAGACCCCGAGAGCCGCGTGCTCGAAGACGCCCTCTGCCTGGTTTTCCTCGAACATCAACTCGCCGCACTGGCGCTCAAAACGAGCGAGGACAAAGTAATCAATGCCCTGCAGAAGTCCTGGAAGAAAATGACCCCCACCGCGCACGCCGAAGCATTGAAGTTGCCTTACGGCCCGCGGGAGCAACGTCTGCTGGAGCATGCCTTGGCGACCACAGATTCAAACATGATTAACCGTTCAACCGAGCCGACCAATCAGGATTAGGGTTTCCAGAGCCGATAATACCGGTTGCCAGTTGGCGGATTGACAATAAGCGTCCGGGTCGCGCCATCGTCGTAGATTGTGTCGTTGACGTCGCTCCAGTTGAGCGAACCGGCGCTGTTGGTATTCTTTTGAAGTGTCCAAGCCGTGGAAGGTGACGGCCAGGAAACCGCCACGGTACTGGGCTAAGACAAAGAAACGCTGCTGCGCGGTCTTTCCCGCTCAATCCGAATTGGGCCAATGGCTTCCAGCACAGGTATGGTTGATGACGGCGCGAATCAAAGCGACAGATTCGACAGGCTCGCAGGGCTTATTTTCGCCTTCTATCTAAAAAGATACGAGGCATAATTCCTGCGGCTTCAGGCGCAAATGCGCGTAACGAGAAACCAACGCTAATTTACCTGAGCAAATGAAACAGCAATTCAGTATCAGTCATGATAGACATTAATATTGCAGTGGTTCCGGTGGCAGGTTTGGGGACGCGGCTTCTGCCTGCCACCAAGTCCCAACCCAAAGAGATGCTGCCCGTGGGACGCAAACCGGTCGTACAGTACGTGGTAGAGGAACTGACGCGGATGAGGATGAAGCGCGTGTTGTTCATCACCGGTCCGGGGAAAACCTCAATCGAGAATCATTTTGATCTGAACGAGGAGTTGATCAAGGAGTTGCGCGAAACCGGCAAGGAGGAACTGTTGGAGGAACTCGAGTACGAACGCGCGCCGTTGCAGTATTTCTATACACGCCAGCGAGAATTGTTGGGGCTGGGCCACGCTATCCAATGCGCGGAACCGTTTGTCGGCCACCAGCCATTCGTGACCGCGCTAGGCGATTCCATCATTGGCATGCAGGCCAAAAGCGACATTGTGCAACGCATGGTCAGTTGTTTCACCGAGCAGCAGGCGTCCGCCGTCATCGCCTTCGAAAGAGTCCCCATGGAGGAGGTGCATCGCTACGGCATTGCCAAGCCGAAAAGCGCTGGCGAAATCTTCGAAATCGAAGAACTCGTCGAGAAACCAACACGGCAGGAGGCTGCCAGTAATCTCGCTATTGCGGCGCGCTACGTGTTCGCGCCGGAGATTTTTGGTGCGATCAAGCGGACTTCGCCGGGCAAGAACGGTGAAATTCAAATCACCGATGCCATTCGTCTTCTGATAAAGGATGGCGGCAAGGTGTATGGCGTTTGTCTGCGCGCCGACGAGCGGCGCTATGACATTGGCAACTTTCAGGCTTACTTCCGCGCTTTTGTGGAGTTTGCCCTCGAGGACGAGAAACAGGGACCGGCCCTGCGGAAACACCTGGAGGCGTTACTTGATCATCATTCGTAAATCCGCTTACGCCCGGGCCGCACTGTTGGGCAATCCTTCCGACGGCTACAACGGCCGGACCGTTTCAGTCATCGTGCGCAATTTTCGCGCACAGGTTGTGCTGTATGAATGGGATTCCTTGGACATCGTGCTTTCCGTCAATGACCGCGCCCATTTCCGATCCATCCACGACCTGGTCAGGGACGTCGAATTGCACGGTTACTATGGGGGCGTCCGGCTGATTAAAGCGACCATCAAGCGGTTCGTAGAATATTGCCAGGCCAAACGCCTGACGCTCCACGACCGCAACTTTTCGATTCGCTACGAAACCAACATTCCGCAACAGGTTGGCATGGCCGGCTCCAGCGCCATTGTCGTAGCCACCCTGCGTTGCCTGATGGAGTTTTACGGAATCACGATTCCACTTGAGGCCCAGCCTTGGTTTGTGTTGTCCGTGGAGAAGGAGAAGCTGGGCATCATGGCCGGCCTGCAGGACCGCGTCATTCAAGTCTACGAAGGCGTCGTTTATATGGACTTCGACCCGGCGCTGGAACAGCAGCTTGACGGTCTGAAATGTTACCGGTACGAACCAATCTCACCCACCCTCCTGCCGCCGATGTATCTCGCGTATCATGACTCGCTCAGCGAACCCACCGAAGTATTCCACAATGACATCCGCGGGCGCTTCAACCGAGGCGAACCGAAAGTGGTTGATGCCATGCGCCTGTTGGCGGAGATCACAAAGCTGGGGCGCGAAGCGCTGCTTAAGGCCGATCATGGGCGGCTGGCGAAGCTGATGGACGATAATTTCGAGATCCGGCGCAGCATTTACAACCTGCCTGCCTGGCAGGTACGGATGGTGGAGACAGCCCGGCAGTGCGGTGCCAGCGCGAATTTTGCAGGCTCCGGAGGGGCGATCATTGGCAGGTACCAGGATGAAGCCATGTTTGAAGAACTCTGCGCCAGGATGGTGGCCATCGGTTCCCGCGTGGTCAAACCGCAGATTGATTGAGAGTGCTGCCGCGACCCTTTGGGAGCTTTCCCAAGTGATAAACCAGGAAGCCGTGCAGGAATTGCTGAACAGCCCGTGCCTGTTCGGCAGTCGCGCGCAGTTCACTCAGCTTTTCCCAAGAGGTCTCGGTCAGGGCGGCGACAAGGTTCTGCGTCGCAGGTGGCAGTTTCGTTTCTGGGACATCGGGTGCAAGACCAAGCACGCGGAGCAGCTTCAACTCAAAGGCAAAAACGGTTCTGGGCTTGGGCGATTGCCGGGGCAGATGGTTTAGGAAAGCAGCGAACAAGGCGTGGATGTCCGGCAAGGGCGTATCCGCCTCGGTTGTTTGCTCTATCAACGCGGCGCCATAGCTGGCTTGCTGCAACCAACCGAGTTCTTGTCGCAACGCCGCGTGTGTTTCGCGCAGGGACAGCTCCCGCAGGGTGTGCAGTTCCGAACGGTGGCTGCGGCTGAAGGTGAAGTCGGCTTCGTAGAACAAATCCAGTTTGCCAAGGAACGGCGATTTGGGCCGGCGCGCGCCTTTGGCCACGGTAGCGATGCGCCCAAAGGCGGGCGTCAGCCAGTGGACGATGAGACTCGTTTCGGTGAGAGGCCGCGTGCGCAGTATCAGTCCGGTGGCGGCTTCGATCATGCGGGCAGACTGACGCCGGTGCGTGGCTGACTGATGGGCGGCAGTTCCGTGGGCAGGGCGTATTCGGGTGAGACGGAGCCGAGGCTGATGATGAACTTGATCGCATCGGCCACCGACATCTCCAGCCGTGTGATGTCCTTCTCTGGAACGAGGACGAGCCAGCCGGAGGTGGGATTGGGCGTGGTGGGCACGAAGACGCATACGACTTTCTCCTTCGTTTTCTGTTGCACCTCATCGTGCTGTTCGCCCGTGATGAAACCCAGTGAATAAATCCCAACCCGCGGAAACTGGATCAGCACCACCGTCTTGAAGGCGCTTTTCTTACCGGTGGAGAACGCCTCGTTGACCTGCTTGATCGTCGAGTAAATCTTGTTTACCAGAGGCACGCGCATGAGGATGTTGTCCATCCACTGGATCAGCTTCTTCCCGAAGTAATTCCGGGCTAGACGGCCTATAATGGAGATCAAGCCAACGGCCAGGAGCAGCGCCAGCAGACTCCAGTACCAGAACATCTGGCCGGACTTGCCATTGAGATAGATCCACTCCGGATCGAGGAAATACTTCAGAAAGAACAGGAGTGCGTCCGTGATATTGGCCACACTACCAAACAGCCAGACGATCACGGCAATGGAAACAACCGCCGGCAGAATGATCGCCAGACCCGCCACGAAATTGGCGCGCCAGCGTGCAAACATGCCTTTATGTTCCATGCGCAGAGATTAGGCGAGGTTCAGAGTTTGCTCAAGTCAAAGCGGTGGGCAACCCTGCGGAGCAGCCGGTTCTCAACCTGTTTCATGGTCCGGCGGGCAAGGGGTCGCTTATCGTCGAAGCCCCCGAGATGAAGCAGACCGTGCAGAATGTAGCGGACGACTTCCGATTGCCAGGTCGTGCGGAAACGTTTCGCTTGGGCCACGGCCTCATCCACGCATACGAACATCTCGCCGTGCAGAGCGGCGGGCGATGGGAACCGGCAAGCCTTGGGACTTCTCCGGCCAGTCAACGGCGCGACTGGCGTGTAATCAAAGGTGATCACGTCCGTCGAGCCGGCGTGCTGCAAAAAGGCTTCGTTCACGCGCGTCATGGTTGGCGCGGCGACCAGATGCACGCCCAGTTCATATTCGGTCACACCGAGGTGTTCGTGAAGGGTGGTTTCAACAATTTCCCTTAACTGTCGCAGATTGATGCGGCACAAGCGCTGGCGGTTGCGCAGACAAAGTTCGCGGCTCATCTGGCCGTGCCCCGGTGCTCCTCGTACGCGCTGATGATGCGTTGCACCAGCGGATGCCGCACCACGTCGCGCTTGCTGAATTCGATCACGGCGATGCCCTCAACATTCTTGAGGACCCGATGCGCCTCCAGCAGACCCGATTGTTTGTGCGGCGGCAGGTCAATCTGCGTCTCGTCACCCGTGACCACGGCTTTGGAGCCGTGCCCCAGGCGTGTGAGAAACATCAGCATCTGCTCGGTCGTGGAATTCTGCGCTTCGTCCAGAATGATGAAGGCATTGTTGAGGGTACGCCCGCGCATGTAGGCCAGCGGCGCAATTTCAATGGTGCTCCGTTCGGTGTGCTTCTGAATCTCCTCGGCGGGCAGCATGTCGTGCAACGCATCGTGCAGCGGACGGAGGTAGGGTGTGATTTTCTCGTAGAGGTCGCCCGGCAGAAAGCCCAGCGCCTCGCCGGCTTCGACCGCGGGCCGCGTGAGAATGATCCGCGAAACCTTGCCCTCGCGGAGCGTGGTCAACGCCATGGCCACCGCCAGATAGGTTTTGCCCGTGCCGGCCGGCCCGACGCCGAAGGTGATGTCGTGTTTGCGAATGGCATCGAGATACTTTTTCTGGCCAACGGTCTTCGCTGTGACGCCGGGCTTCTTGTCATGCGTCATCACGCGGTCGCTCATCAAGTCCTTGAGTATCGAGACGCCCTCGTGCTTGACGACGTTGAGGGCGTGCATGAATTCGCGGTTGCGCACCGGCGAACCGGCTTTGAGCGAGCCTTCAAGGGAAAGGAAAAGGTGTTTGGCGCGTTCCAGGTCGTCGGCCGCGCCCTCCAGTTTGATCCAGCCTTCGCGGGCGGTGGCTTTGACGCCGAGTAGTTCTTCCAGTGTCTGCAGGTTGCGCGGTTCGTGGTTGAACAACTGCTGGGCGACGCGGGCGTTCTCGAAGTGGAGGGTTTCGGTGGGCATGACGGGTGAATTACAGATTCACAAGTGAAGATTTCAAGTCATTGCGCCAAGGCGGCGCGAAGCTGTGCGGCCAGCTCGTCAAGGGCCTGGGGCAGGACGCTGGTGTTGGCAATGACCGGCATAAAATTGGTGTCGCCGTTCCAGCGCGGCACTACATGAATATGGAGATGTTCCGTGATGCCCGCGCCGGCGACCCTGCCCAGGTTGATTCCGATGTTAAAGCCCTCGGGCCGCATCAAGCCGGTCAACGCGTTGACGCACCGGCGGGTGAGTTTCCACAAGTCGGCCAGTTCATCCTCGGTCAACTCGTTCAGGTCGGCCGTTTGCTTGTACGGGACAATCATCAAGTGTCCGCCGTTGTAGGGGTAACGGTTGAGCAACGCGTAACAGGTGCGTTCCCGGACAAGGACCAGGTTGGCCGCGTCATCACCCGATTGCGCAATGCGGGTGAACAGGCTTTCGTCAAGCTGTGGCTTGGGCGCGAGAATGTATTCGATGCGCCATGGGGCATGGAGTGTTTCCATTGCCTCACCCTAGAGAGCAGGAGTCCGAAAGTCAAAAGCCGATGCGGTGGCACGCTGGTCTTGCCTGCATCGCTCACCCATCCTGTCGGCGGGAGTTGTCAGGCGGGCATCTTCTTGACAGGGTTCAGCTTGCCGCGCAGCACGTACCCCAGCGCCTTGACCGCCAGTTCGGTGAAGAGAAAGGGCTTGGCGATGAAATCATTGCCGCCGCTCATCATGGAACTGGCCCGGCTTTCCAGATCATTAAGACTGGTGACAAAGACAATCGGAATGGTCTTGCATGCCGGCAGCGTGCGCAACTTGGTGCATAGCTCAAAACCGTTCATCCCCGGCATGTCCACATCAAGGAAGATCAGGTCAAAGTACTGTTCCGATGCCATCGTGAATGCCGCGTTGGGATCTTCGACGTTGACGGACTTGAGTTTGGCCCTTTCAAGCGCGTGGGTGATGGCACGCCGCGAAATGGCCTCATCGTCCACCACGAGAATCCGGGTGGCGGGCGTTTCGCGTCCGGGCTGCGTGGCGTGCTTGAAAAGAAAGCCGAGAAAATCAATGGCACTGGCCACGGTGCGCAAGGTGGAAGCATTTATGTTCGCAGGTTTATCCTGAAGCTCCTTGAGGAGCGCTTCCAGGGCATCCGACACCTGGGCAACCTGAAGCATGCCGGTAATGCCGGCGTTGCCGGTGAGCGTCCGGATGTGGCGATGCAATTCTTTAATCTGTCCTAGCCGGGCGGTTTCATGCTCCGCCTTGATCACGCCCTGCATGAATGCCCGCAAGGTGACAAGCGTAGTAGGCAAACTCGCCACGAAGGACTTGCTCAAATCCGCCTCAAACGCCGCATCAGTTTGCGGCATTGGCTCGCTGGGCGGTGGCGGCGAATAAACTGGCATCGTCCTGGCGGACGGGATGGACGGGGCGGAACTGGCCGCAGGCGCGGTTGCCGATGCCGGCAACCCGCTTGATCCAATGAGGCTCCGGACCAGATCAATGACCTGTCGGGGCGTGCAATTGGCCTTGGAAAGGCATTTGGTCGCCCCGGCCTTCCAGGCATCCTGCACCATGTTCGACAGGTAGGTGTTGGAGAAAACAACGAGGGGCAGTTGCGCGAAGCCCGGCTCGGCCCGAATCATTTTCATCAATTCGACCCCGGAAAGTCCCGGCAGCATCAAATCGAGAATCACGGCATCCGGGCGGAAACTCTTGACCAGTTCAAAGCCCGGCTCGCCGTCATTGGCCACTTCCACCGAGTAGCCCTCGACGGCAAACCGGTTGCGGTAAATGTTGGCGACGATCTGGTCGTCTTCGATGATCAAAACTTTCTTCATGATCAGACTTTGGCGGCAAGATCGGTGGCGCTGTTCTCGTAGGACGCCAGGAATTTGCTGACGCGATCGAATTCCGCAGCGATCTGCGCCTGGAGTTCCGGGGCGCCGGTCAAATTGCCTTCGCCTCCCCGGCGTTCCAATTCGCGCAGCGGCGGCACGAGTTTGGCGATGCCGCAGGTGGCACTGGCTCCGGCGCAACTGTGGGCGATGCGGCGCACTTCGACGGCGTTGCCGGCGCGCACGGCCTCGCCGAGTTGGGCGACCTGCTCGCGCGTTTGCGTGAGGTAGAGGCTCACCAGTTCGCGCAAGTTATCCGGGTTGCCTTCAGTGAACTCCATCAATCGCGCCATGTCCACGGGTGGCTCATCCGCTTCCTGACTCTCCGTGCTGGAAGTGGTGGTGGTCGTGGCTTCAGGGGTCGCCGCGGCTTCGGCGGGCGGGGCGATTGCAGCCGAGACACCCCAACGCTCCACGATGGCGCGAACCTCCTCGGGCCGCACCGGCTTGGCCATATAATCATCCATGCCGGCCGCCAGACATTTTTCGCGATCACCGGGCATCGCACTGGCCGTCATGGCCACAATGATGATCGGTGACTTGTAATTGGGAAACCTGGCGCGATCACGTTGTCGCTCGCGGATGGCGCGGGTGGCCTCGAGTCCGTCCATTTCGGGCATCATCACGTCCATGAAAATCATGTCATAGGACTGGCGATCCAACGCCGTCAGCGCCTCCACACCGTTGGCCGCAAGGTCCGGGCGATAACCCATTTGCTGGAGCAAACGGGTGGCAACCTTCTGGTTGATGACGTTGTCGTCGCACAACAGCACGCGCATTGGCATTCGTGAGGCCAGGGTCGGATCTAGCTTGCCCGGACCCGCGGCTCTCCTGAGGGCCGGCTTGCTGCCGGAGACGACGCGGATGAGCGATTCGTAAAGTTGCGTGGATTTGATCGGCTTCGTCAGACAACTGGCAAAGGCTGCTTTCGCGAAATCCGGGGTGTCGGCCCGCACGCCCATGGAAGTCAGCAGCACCAGTGGCAGCATCATGGTGCTGGGCAGTTTTCGAATCTCGGCGGCGAGCATCAAGCCATCCATCCCAGGCATCTGCATGTCCAGAATGGCCAGGTCGAAGTTTTCACCGGCCCGTAAGCACTCCAGGGCTTGTTGAGCGCTTTGGGCGGCTCTGGTGATCATGCCCCATTTGCCAGCCTGCAAAGTCAGGATGCGGCAGTTGGTTGGGTTGTCGTCCACGATGAGGAGGCGCAGGCCTTGGAGTTGCGGTTGGGGATCCTCCAACGGCGAGCGCACATTCTGCGGGGCCGCCGGCAGGGTCAAGGTAAAGTGAAAAGTGGAACCCTTGCCGGACACACTTTCGACCCACATTTTGCCGCCCATCAATTCCACCAACCGCCGGCTGATCGTCAACCCCAGTCCGGTGCCTCCGAAATGACGGGCCGTTGAAGCATCGCCTTGGCTGTAGGGTCGGAACAGGCGTGCGAGCCGGTCCACTGGAATCCCAATGCCCGTATCCCGCACGGAAAAGTGAAGCTGCCACAATTGGGTGCCGGCTGCGGTCGTCGGCGACGAAAGCGTTCTCACCTGCGTCACCACTTCGCCCGCTTCCGTGAACTTGATGCCGTTGCTCAGCAGGTTGACCAGCACCTGCCGCAAGCGGGTGACGTCGCCCAGCAGTTGCGCCGGAATGCCGTCCTCCAATTGATATGCCAGTTCGAGCTTCTTCTCGGCGGCCTTGGGCGCCAGTAAATCCAGGGCCTCCTCAATGCATACCCGCAAGTCAAACGCCTGCGCTTCCAGTTCCAGCTTGCCGGACTCGATCTTTGAGAAATCGAGAATATCGTTGATGATGGTCAGCAAGGATTCGCTGCTGGCGTAAACGGTGTCCACATAACCGCGTTGCTCCGGGGTGAGTTGGGTTTCGAGCAGCAGACCGGACATGGCGATGACGCCGTTCATGGGCGTGCGGATTTCATGGCTCATGTTGGCGAGGAACTCGGCCTTGGCGCGACCGGCGCTTTCGGCGGCCAGACGGGCCGCGTTCAGTTCACGATTGGCGCGCGTCAATTCATCTTGCAGCCGCTTGGCGCGCAACACGGCGCACACCCGGGCCCGCAGTTCCGCTGTTTCAAATGGCTTGGTGAGATAATCCGTGGCGCCCAGTTCGAAGCCGCGCAACTTGTCCTTGGTACTGTTCCAGGCGGTCAACACCATAACCGGGATGCTCTGCGTCTCGGCGGCGTCTTTGAGTTGCCGCAACACTTCAAAACCGCTCATGTCCGGCAAGCCCAGGTCCAGCAGGACCAGATCAATGTGTGTGTCCCGCACCTGCCGCAGCGCATCGGTGCCGTTGGCCGCATGCATCAGGGAAATGTTGGATTCCTGGAGCAGGCCGGCCAGCACCTCGGGCATCTTCGGGTCGTCTTCCACCAACAATACTTGCGACGGAGGTAAATTCATAAACAGTCAAACCGGACACTGGCGAAACCGCATGCCAACCGCAGGGTCCTGCTGAGTCGGTTGTTCTTTTCAGCACATTCAACACCAAAGCCCCCTAAAGGCCAATGCGTTTTTTGAGAACCGCGCAAGGCTGCGGGGAATGGTGATCCAAACCCGGCTGGATTCACCGGACGAATCCCGGTCTCTGCGCAGCAGCTTCTTCGGTCGCGCGGGTGGCTTGAAACGGGACAACTCCTAAAGCCGGCGAGACAGCCCGATTACCGTCGCCGCCTGCGGTTGCCGGCAGTCATCTCCTGCCAAAGAATCGTTGCGCGCCGGGGGCGTCTCTGCGTACAGTTTCCGCATGGTTCAGACGGTACTCGAGCCAGGATCACTGGGCGAAATCTCCACGGAGCGCGAGGCTTACCTGAAAGCTTACCGCCTGATGTTGCTTGCCCGCCTCCTGGACGACAAATTCGCCAGTCTTTATCGCGCCGGAAAAATTCACGGCGGCGTGTTTCTTGGTCGTGGTCAGGAAGCCCTGAGCGTCGCCGTGGGCCTGGCTTTGCGCCAGGGCGACGTCTTTGCGCCGCTGATCCGCGATCAAGCGGGCCGGCTCGCGTTTGGCGAATCCATCCTCGACGCCGTGCGCACTTATCTCGGTTCGGCTCTGGGACCGATGCGTGGTCGCGATGGCAACGTGCATCGGGGCCGGCCCCGTGAGGGATTGCTGACCATGATCAGCCATCTGGGCGCCATGATTTCGGTGGTCAACGGCGTATTGCTGGCGCGGCGGTTCAAGGGCGTGACCAACACCGTTGGCGCCGCCTGCATTGGCGATGGAGCCACCTCCACCGGCGCATTCCACGAAGCATTGAATCAAGCCGCCGTGGAAAAACTGCCGCTGGTGTTGGTGCTCGCCGACAATCAATACGCCTACTCGACGCCCAATTCGCGTCAGTTCGTCTGTCGTTCCCTCGCCGACAAAGCCGTGGGATACGGCGTCGCGGCCCATACTGTGGACGGCACCGACTTGTCCGCCTGTCTTAAAGTCCTCGGCCACGCGGCCGGCCGCGCTCGTGCCGGCGAAGGCCCGCAATTGGTCGTGGCGCACTTGCTGCGCCTCTGCGGCCACGGGGAACACGACGACGCGGGCTACGTAGCCTCCAGCTTGAAATCTTCGCCGCTTGGCCGCGACTGCCTCAAGCTTGCCGAAGAAGTTGCCCTGGGCAACGCCTGGGCGGATGCAACCACGCTCGCAGCCTGGCGCAGCGAAAGCCTGCAACAAATTGACGAGGCCGTGGCCACGGTGCAGCGTGAGCCTACCCCCGATCCGTTTGCCGAAAATTGGATCGCCTGCGTTTCCACGCATCTGGCCGAAATGCACGATGAGCCGCAACCCGGACCGGTTGACATTTGATTCACGAAGCTGCACATGAGTGTCACCTATCTTGAAGCCATTCGCGCCGCCCAGGCCCGGGCGCTGGCGGAAGACCCGCGCGTATTCATCTATGGCCAGGACGTGGGGGCGTTCGGTGGCGCGTTCAAGGCGACCAAGAATCTGGCCAATGAATTTCCGGGCCGCGTGCTCGACGCGCCCATCAGTGAAGATGCCATGGCCGGCCTGGCGGTGGGCGCGGCCATTGAAGGCCTGCGGCCCATCATCGAAATGCAGTTTGCGGATTTCTCCACCGTCGCTTTCAATCAGATTGTGAACCAGGCGGCGACCATGTTTTGGCGGAACAATGTCCCCTGCCCCGTCACGTTCCGGCTGCCGTGTGGCGGCACGTCGGGCAGCGGTCCGTTCCACAGCCAGACAATGGAAGCCATCTACGCGCATTATCCCGGCTTGATTGTGCTGACCCCCGCCACCGTTGAGGACGCCTACAGCATGTTGCTCGAAGCGGTGGCGATTGATGACCCGGTGATTTTCTGCGAGCACAAACTGCTCTATTACCATCTCAAGGCCGAGAGCCTACCGTCCGAGGCCTTGCCCGTGGGCAAAGCCCGCCTCGCGCGCGAGGGGCGCGACCTCACCATCGTCGCCTACAGCGCCATGGTGCATGAGGCATTGGCCGTGGCGGATGAACTCAAGGGCGAAGGCTGGGAAATCGAAGTCGTGGACCTCCGCTCTGTCAAACCACTCGACACTGACACCGTCATGGCTTCGGTCGCGCGCACGGGCCGGTTGTTGTGCATCGGCGAAGCCTGGCCGTGGGGCGGCGTGACGGCGGAAGTAATCGCCCGCGTGGCCACGGAAGGACTTGATCTGCTGGATGCACCACCCCAAAGGCTGAACGCCAAGGACACCCCCGTGCCGTACCATCCGAATCTGTGGGCCGCGCATCGCCCGACCGCCCGCAGCATTGCGATGGCGGCGCGAAAAATCCTGCGTCAATAATTCAGATTTTCATCACATGGTCACCATTCCCATCATCATGCCGCAGCTTGGCGAATCCATCGCCGAGGCCACCATTGTCAGCTTCCTGGTGCAACCGGGCGATCAGGTGGAAGCCGACCAGGACATCATCGAAGTCGAAACCAACAAGGCCAACATGAACGTGGCTGCGCCCTGCGGTGGGCGCATTGCAAACTTCACGGTGCAATTGCAGGAAAGTTATCCGGTGGGCGCAACGCTGGGTCAGATTGAAGTCAGCAAGGAAGAAGCCGCCCGGCTGGGACTCGACACCGCCCAACTGGCCCGGGCTGCCACCGAGGAAGCCCGGATCACCGCCAGTGAATCCGCCCCGGGTGGAGAGAAACGCCGCGTGCAGCCGACCATCCGCGGTTTGCCCGTACCAGCGCACGCCGCCGGCGCCAGCTACATGTCTCC
This sequence comes from Verrucomicrobiota bacterium, assembly GCA_014860005.1. Next base: position 75,189 of record JACZKP010000112.1, read on the forward strand.
GCGCATGAAAGCGCGTATGGTTGAACTGGGGCTCCACGCCGCTGACCTGTCCGGCATTGCCGGCAGCGGTGCGGCGGGACGGGTCACGATTGAAGACTTCGAGAAATACCTGGGCAACCTGGAGAAGCAGAAACTCACCCAGGCTTCCACCATGCGCGTCGCCGTGGCCGATGCGATGCGCCGCAGTTGGACGCGGCCCCTCGCCACCGTTGGCCTGCCGGTCATTCTCGACCCGGTGTTGGCTCACCGCAAGCAAAGCGATCCCAAACCCGGTCCGGCGCTTTATGCCTTGCGCGCCTTGGCGATTGCGCTTGCCGAAAACAGTGCTCCTGCTGGCCGGTTGGTGGGCAGCAAGATTGTGCATCCAACTGCCATTGATGTTGGCTTCGCAGTCGAGGCCGATGATGGCGTGCTCGTACCCGTGATTCGCAAAGTGGACAAACGCCCGCTCAAGGATCTGGTCGGACGCTACAACGAGTTGGTGGAACTGGCCCGCCAACGCAAACTCCCCGCCGACGCCACGGGCGGCAGCATTGCCACCGTGACCAACTACGGCACGTTTGGATTGATCTGGGCCACGCCGATTCCTCTGCCGGAGCAAACGCTGGTGCTGGGCATGGGCGCAGGCCGCAAGATGCCGTACTGGAATGAGGCCAGCGGCAAATTCGTGCCAATGGTGGAAGCCAACCTTACCTTGAGCTTCGATCACCGCGTGCTGGACGGCGGTGCGGCGGGTCGGTTGCTGACGCGCGTGGCGGATTTAATGAGCCAACCAGAACAACTCTGAGTTTCAGGCGACCACTGCGGGAAAGATTGGAAGCACGCCAAAAGACTCCCCCTCAAAACCTTCACGGCGGAGTCACATCCAGGACCCGGTAAAATCGCACCTCATTCACCCCGGCGTTGTCAGCCAACACCGCGTTGGTGGAATTGGCATTGAAACTTGCCCCCAAGTCGGTCCAAACAGCGTTCGTGATCGCCGTCTTGGTTTGAAATTGATATTCCCGGCCCGGATGAACGCGCCAGGTCAGGGTGAAGCTTCCTTCCGGCGCCTCGGCGATGCTCAACAATCGTGGCTGGGTCACAACTACCACGTCGAAAGATTCGGCATCGCTGGCCGACGGAACGGCATTGTCCGTCACCCGCACGGTGATCGTGTTGGTGGTCGCGGCGTATTCACTGGTTGGTGTCCAGGTAAACTCTCCGCTGCTGGGGTTGATCGCCGCCCCCGCGGGCGCACCGGCGTCCAGACTGAACGTGAGACTTTGCAGCACATCAGGGTCCTGAGCGCTGGCGGCGAAGACGAGGGGCATTGCTTCCACGACCTCTTCATCGGCAATGGGCGCCAATACCGGCGAGGCATTACTCAAGACCACGTAACCGCTTCTCACCAGTACATTGCTGCCCGCCGGATTTATTGCCGTGAGGTTGACCGTGTAGCTGCCCGCGTTGCTGTAGGTGTTGACGGGATTGGTGCTGGTGCTGGTCTTGCCGTCGCCAAAGTTCCAGAGGTAGCTCGTCGCACCGGTACTCAGGTTGGTGAAATACACCGTCAGCGGCGACATGCCGTTGGTGGGGGAGGCGGTGAAATTGACCACGGGCGGCGGAACGACGGTCCAACCGATGTCCTTGAGCAGCTCGATGGTGAGCCGATAGTCGGTTGTCGCAGTCAAGAACGGCTCCATCAACTCGTCCGGCGATAGTGCGGTGTCCCAGTGGCTGACGGATGATCCGGACTGCGCCGGGTTCGGCGCATACATTCGCACATGGCCGCCACTCGTGCCGGAACTCAGGATACCAATGTTCGCCAGCACATACGGGCCGACCCAATGGAGGTTGCCGGTGCTGGTGCTGGCCGTGAGGCGCTGGGCGTTACTCATCTGCGGGTAAGTCATACCCGTCGAATGATTCTCCAGGTGGCGCATGTAGGCGTCGTCGAAGCCTAAGAATTTGGCGCCGGTGGACAGGTTCACGAAAGTGGCGAAACCCAGTCCATGCGCAATCTCGTGCAACACCGTGTCGAGCAGATCAATTCCATTCGCCGGTGCGTTACCATCGAATCCGTAATACCAACTGAGGGCAGAAAGACAACCGGGCTTACCCAGTTCACTATTGAAAGTGGCTGAAATGTCGTAATTGTCGGGGGCGAGGTCAACACCTGCCAATGCATTCGCCTGAGCGACCGTGTACCACGTACTGGCTACAGGTGCGTTGGCAAAATCGCGAAAGACGAAGGTCGGCCCGGCCGACCCTAGCACTCCGCTTGATTCACTGCAGGAGAGGGGATCAAACCTGGCCTCGACAAGGATCGGCACGTTGCTGACCAGCCGCGCTCCCCAAATCTCTGCGGCCCGGCTAAAGACATTGAGCCGTTGTTGGCCGACGGTGGTCCCGTTATTTCCACCAACCGGTGTGGCGGGAGTCGGGTCATTGAATCCTTCATTGGCGCCGTCCAGGTTGACAATGGTAATCGTCGCCGACGACGCTGCCGTCGCGAAACAAAGCCAGAGTGCTGGCAGAAGCAGGCGGAGTCGCATGCGAAGAGACTGGCGGTGGGGATTCACGGGTCGCGCTTGCTGGATTGAACTGGCGGATTGTTCACGGAGGTTTTGTCTCCCGGCGTGGAACAATCAACCTCGCCACACCCATCCAATCCCGGCCCGCAACGCAAGCCCACCGAGCCATCCGCGCCCACCGTGGCCGTCACCAAACTGCGAAAGCGTCCCTGCAAATCCACCATCACTCCACCCCCGGGTGCCGCCACCGGCACCTCACGCAAACCTTCGCTTGAAGTACTCAGGGCATTGGCCACCTCCGGAAGCCGCGATAGTCCCGGCGGAATCGTCGGCGGGATCGAACCCGGGCGACCGGTCGCGGGATCAATATAAACTCGCCGCCCTGAAGTACCCTCCACCGCGGGCATCGTCGAGGCGGGCGCGAGTGAGGTGGTTGGATTCTCCTTATCAGCGGAGCTGGCCTCCGCTGCGGCGGAAGGTGCTTCTGCCGGATGAAGGTAGCGGCTGCCGACCAGGCCGGCTGTCAACGCCAGAACGGTCAGCATCGCCCCCGCCAGAGAGTTTACTTGTTTGTTGGTCATCTTGCTTCGTCAGCAATTAGCGCAGCTTTGTTTGCCCCACAACTCCGCCGCAGACTGACCGCACGGCTCTTTAGGAGTATCCCGCAACCACATCCGCACTTCTGAGATATCTCCCTATAGCGGCATACCCTGGGAATGTGCAATGCATTTCTTCCCGTTCGGATGCGGCCCGTGGCGACGCCATTGAAGCAGAATACATCCATGAACCACTTTCAGCTGTCACGCTTGCCGGCGTTTCGCGAGAATTTGCATGAACCGCTGGACACCCCCGCCGCCATCTGAAAAACTCCGCGCCCGTGAATCAATGCCTTGTGACCCTCGACATGGAAGGAGTGCTTACTCCTGAAATCTGGATCGCCGTCGCCGAGAAAACCGGCATCCCGGAACTGCGCCGCACCACCCGTGATGAACCGGATTATGACAAGCTCATGCGCTACCGCCTCGATATCCTCGACCGGCACGGCATCAAACTCACCGACATCCAAAACGTCATTGGCACGCTGCGCCCATTGCCCGGCGGCAAGGAGTTTCTCGATGAACTGCGTTCGCTGGTGCAGGTCATCATTCTCTCGGACACCTTCGAGCAATTCGCCGCTCCCCTGCTCCAGCAATTGAACTGGCCCACGCTCCTGTGCCATCGGCTCGTCGTCGAAAACGACCGCATTGTGGATTACAAACTGCGCGTGCCGGAACAGAAACAGCGCGCCGTGGCCGCGTTCAAACTGCTCAACTATCACGTCATCGCCGCGGGCGATTCCTTCAATGACACCGCCATGTTGATCGAGGCTCACGCCGGCTTCCTTTTCCACGCGCCTGACAATGTGAAACGGCAGTTCCCGCAGTTCCCCGCCGTGGACACTTACGCTGACCTGCTCACCCAGATCAAAGCGCGGATGGCCGGCTGAGGTCTTGCCAAGCCGAGCGGGATGCTTAGTCTGGCAGCATGCACTCCAAACTGATCGTTGTCGCATTGCTTGGCTGTTCCGCCATTTCGCTTTCCGCTGCCAACTGGCCTTCGTGGCGAGGGCCGAATCAGAACAACACTTCGCCCGAGTCGCAATTCCCCACGACCTGGTCGCGGTCGGATAATGTAAAATGGCGCACGCCGCTGACCGAAGCCGGCAACTCGTCGCCCATCGTCTGGGGCGACACGGTATTCGTGACGCAGCCCGTGCGAGACGGCCGCGAACGCACGCTGATGGCGTTTGATCGCGCCACCGGAAAATTGCGCTGGCAACAAGGCGTCACCCACGACGCAACCGATCCGCGCCACAAAAGCAATCCGCATTGCGCCGCCTCGCCCGTCACCGATGGCGAACGCGTCATTGCCAGCTTCGCCTCCGCCGGAATTGTCGCGCATGATTTCAGCGGAAAGCAGCTTTGGAAGACCGACCTCGGCCCGCAAAAACACGAATGGGGGCAAGGCTCTTCGCCCGTTATCCACGGCGACCTCGTGATTGTTTATCACGGTCCCGGCGAACTTTCCGCGCTTCACGCGCTGGACAAGCGCACCGGCACGAAGAAATGGTCCGTGCCGCTCAAAGAAGTGGATCCACCTGAGCGCTTCGATGGTTTTGCGGGTCAGCGCGGTGGCAAACTGGGCTCGTTCAGCACGCCGCTCGTCATCACTGCCGGTGGCCGCGATGAAATCATTCTGCCAGTCGCAAGCCGGGTGCGCGCGTTTGCGCCGGCAACCGGCAAGGAATTGTGGAACGCCGACGGCATGAGTCCGCTCGTTTACAGTTCGCCCACTTTGGGCGAAGGCACGCTGGTGACTTACGGCGGCTTCTTCGGCAGCGTGATTTACCAAAAACCGGGTGGGGCTGGGGACGTTACGGCGAAACGGCTTCTCTACGAACGCAAGATGCGCAAGCACACCATCGGTTCACCGATCATCAAAGACGGCCATGTCTATCTCTGCGTCACCGACGGTTTCACCCAATGCTACGAACTCGCCACCGGCAAGCTGCTTTGGGAGGAACGCCTGCCCGCGACGCGTGCCGCCAGTCAAATATGGGGTTCCGCCGTGCTCGCCGGCGACCGCCTCTACGTGGTGAATCAATCCGGCGACACGTTCGTTCTGCGCGCCGCGCCGAAGTTTGAAATCATCGCCACCAATCCATTGGGCGAGTTGTCCAACTCCACCCCCGCGCTCTCGAACGGTGAGATTTTCCTGCGCACCCACGCCGCCCTCTATTGCATTACGGAATCCAGGCAAACGGCCAGCAAATGAAATCTGGATTTGGTTCCCGCTGCAAAGTGATTCTCCGTGCGTGGCCTCCGGTGGGCGCGGTGTTCGTCATTCTTGCGTTCCTGGTCACAGCATTTCGGTTGTGGCACGGAATTTCCGGCCAGCCGGACTGGGAATTGAACTGGCTCGAACCGCTCGCCGCCATTCTGGCGGGTCTTGGCGCGTTTGTTCTGACCGCGATTCTGATCTTTCGTCGTGTGGACAGCGCCCGCGTGGAGGCGGACACTTATGGTCTGGCTCGCGGTCTGGCCACGGGCTATTACTTCAACTTTGTGCGTCCGCTGGTCGGCGCGCTTCGCGATCCGGGCCATTCGCTGCACGGGAAAGTTGCGGCTTTGGGTGATTATCAGATTGCCGGGCTGGTTGTCGGTATCCCGCAGACGGTTGCCGACTTCGCTCCCGCCCGCCACGTCACCCTACTCAAGACCTTGAGCGAAGGGACGGGCAAGACCTTCAAGCTGGTGGATTTCGAGATCAACATCGCAGATCGTCCGCGTCCCATCTTTGCGAAACTGGCGCTGAGCAACGCGACCAAGGCGGCCATCCTGGTGGATATTCCGACTACTCTTGCCGTGATTGCCGACTTCGCCGATTTCTTTGCGCAACAGGAACTGGACGACGCTCCCGCGGCGGACGAACCCGTGATCGAAGCTCGGAAGGAGATTGTCGCAGCTTCGGAGACGACGCAATTCAGAGAAGTGCTCTCGGAATTTCTCGATGTCGTGAACAAAGTCGGATCCATGGAATCGCGCCAGTTGTCACCGGCTGCGCTATTGCACGCCGTGCCGCTGACGCGACTGCGTCGCCGAATGGACGAACTGGCTGATCACTGAAGCCCCATCACTTCAGAAACCGAAAAGCCGTTCCGGGTTTCCGGAGCGCCTTTTGATTTTGGTAGGGCGACGATGCTGTAGAAGCGCCTGGATTCATTTTCCAGGACGGATCGGTGAAAACAAAGGAGCCGCTCCCGCTGAACACCGTCGCACGATCTAGCCAGTGTGTGAGATTGGTGGAAGCCGCATGGCTCGCCCGGTGCAGGGCTGTCGCCATTCCTCAGCAACTCACTGAAGCCAAGGCAGTCAACAACCTCCTTCCGCTGCAAACACAACTCCTTGCCTTGCAACCGCCGCTTGCTTCGCTACTCTCTGGGTCATGGCAACGGTGAAATCTTCCGGATCAAAAGCCAATGGTTCAGTTCTCAACTTCGAAGCCCAGCTCTGGGCTGCCGCCGACAAGATGCGCGGGCACATGGACGCCTCGGAATACAAGCACGTCTGCCTGGGCCTCATCTTCCTGAAATACATCTCCGACGCCTTCGAGGAACAACGCGAACAACTTCTGTTCGGTTTCTCCGATCCCAAAAGCGAATGGTTCATCAAGGACGAACCGCAACGCGCCGACGCCGCCGAGAATCGCGACGAATATCTGGCCGCCAATGTCTTCTGGCTGCCGCCCGAAGCCCGCTGGCACACCATCAACGCCAAAGCCAAATCGCCGCAGATCGGCAAGGTCATTGACGAGGCAATGATTGCCATCGAAAGGGAAAACCCAACTCTTAAGGGTGTTCTCCCGCGCGATTACGCCCGGCCCAGCCTCGACAAAGTCCGGCTCGGCGGACTCGTGGACATCATCAGCAACATCGGCTTCAACGAATCGGCGGCGAAATCCAAGGACGTGCTCGGGCGCGTCTATGAATACTTTCTCGGCAAATTCGCCAGCGCGGAAGGCAAGGGCGGCGGCGAGTTCTACACCCCGCAATGCGTCGTGCAGGTGCTCGTCGCCATGCTTGAACCCTACAAAGGCCGCGTGTTCGATCCGTGCTGCGGTTCAGGCGGCATGTTCGTGTCC
>JACZKP010000010.1 GCA_014860005.1 Verrucomicrobiota bacterium
CTCAGTTCCGACGGCAGTTGCGACTTCACCAACGCCACAAGCCTGAACAACACCGATCCAAAACTCGGGCCACTCGCGAATAATTGTGGCCCGACGCTCACCATGGCCTTGCTGCCCGGTAGTCCCGCGATTGATGCCGGCGACACCGTGTCCGCCCCGGCGACCGACCAACGCGGCGTGCCACGTCCCTACGGACTGACAGCGGACATCGGCGCCTTTGAGTATTGGCTCAGTGCCCAGGCGACGAACCCACCCACTGGTGGGGTGGATATCGTGGCATGGGGAATCGCGGGCCAAACCTGCTGCCTGTTGGTCAGTTCCGACCTGAAAACTTGGACGGCCATCGCCACCAACCAGATCGGCGCGGGCGGAACAACCCTGTTCCACGGTGACCGCAATGGCGGATCGCTTCAGTTCTATCGCTTGATGCTGAGATGACGCGCACAACTTGGTTTGGCATTTCGAGTTTCGATCGACCGGCGCCACGTGGTCGGTCGGTTCAATCAAGTGCCCTGCCGAGAATGTGGGCCGGAGCGCCGACCTGTGGTCGGCTTAAGCCCCACGAATTCGCTGGGCTGCGCCAACGGCAAAGAGCTCGGCATGGTTACGCCAGGCCAAAGCCGGGCACAGCCTCGGCTTGTAGGCCAACGCGCAATCACTCCTCCACCGGCACGACCAGCTTGTCCATGATGTAATCCTTCCGCTCGGGCGTGTTCTTGCCCATGTAGAAATTGAAGATCGGGCCGGACTCGGCGCGCGGCGCGTATTCGACTTTGCTCAAGCGCATTTCTTTGCCGATAAATTGCGCAAACTCCTTCGGGCTGATTTCGCCCAGGCCTTTGAACCGCGTGATCTCCAATCTTCTAGTGGCACGGGCGTCCCGCCCGTGCGTTTCTGATGCAGTTCCGTCGGCGATGTCCTTGAGCCGAACGGGCGGGACGCCCGTGCCACTAAGCTCCTTCACCGCGTTGTCGCGCTCGGTTTCGCTATAGCAGTAAATCGTTTTCTCCTTGTTGCGCACCCGAAACAACGGCGTTTCGAGCACATAGACGTGGCCGTCGTGGACGAGTTGCTCGAAGAACCGGAAGAAATACGTGATCATCAGATTGCGGATGTGCATGCCGTCCACGTCCGCGTCGGTGGCGAGGATGACCTTCTCGTAACGCAAGCCCTCGGTGTTGTCCTCGACGTTGAGCGACTGCATGAGGTTGTACATCTCGTCGTTCTTATACATCACGTCGCGCTTGAGATCCCAGACATTGAGCGGCTTGCCTTTGAGCACGAACACGGCCTGGTTGTTCACGTCGCGGCAACTCGTGATCGAGCCGGCGGCGGACTGACCTTCGCAAATGAACACCATCGTGCCCTTGCCCTTTTCCTTCTTTTTGTCGAAATGATTCTTGCAGTCCTTCAACTGCGGGATGCGCAACGTGATCGCCTTGGCGCGTTCGCGCGCGAGCTTCTTCACGTTCTGCAATTCCTTCCGCAACTCCTGCGTATCCGCAACCTTCGCGAGGATTGTTTCGGCGATCTGCTTGTTGCGCTGAAAGAAGTGCAATAACTCCTCGCGCACGTTGTTGACCAGCTCGGTGCGGATTTCGGTGTTGCCCAACTTGTTTTTGGTTTGCGATTCGAAGATGGGATCCTTCAACCGGATGGACACGGCGCCAACCATCGCCTCACGGACATCATCGCCTTCAAACTTCTTGTTGCTGTATTCGTTGACGGCTTTCAATAGCCCTTCACGAAACGCGCTCAAGTGCGTGCCGCCGTCGCTCGTGTATTGGCCATTGACGAACGAATAAAACGTCTCGCCGTAACGTGAATTACTGTGCGTGAAGCAGAACTCGAGCGTCTTGCTCGCGTAATGCAACGGCGAATACAACGGCTCGCTGCCGTCGGACGATAAATCCTCCATCACCAGGTCCATCAGGCCGTGGCGCGATTGGAACACCTTCGTAGGACAGGCGTCGCGCCTGTCTCCATCTGAAGACTCTCCGCCTTGAGGTGCTTCGGCTTGGGATTTTGAGTTAGAGACAGGCGCGACGCCTGTCCTACCACCCCAGCGCAGCACCAGCTTCAAACCAGTGTTCAAATAGCTGTAATGCCGCAGGCGCTTCTCGACGTGCTCGGGCTTGAACACCGTTTCTTTGAAAATCTCCGGGTCCGGCTCGAACTCGATGAACGTCCCGTTCGGCTCTTTGGTTTTGCCGGTGTTTTCCTTCTTCAGCTTGCCCGTTTTGAACGCCGCCTCCGCATATTCGCCGTCGCGATGACTCCGCACGACGAACGCCTTCGACAACGCATTGACCGCCTTCGTGCCGACGCCGTTGAGGCCGACGCTGAACTGGAACACGTCGTCGTTGTATTTCGCGCCGGTGTTGATCTTGGAAACGCAGTCCACGACCTTGCCCAGCGGGATGCCGCGCCCGAAATCGCGCACGCAGACGGACGTGCCATCAATGGTGATCTCGACCTCCTTGCCGTGGCCCATGATGTATTCGTCCACCGCGTTGTCCACGACCTCCTTGAGCATGATGTAGCAGCCGTCGTCGTAATGATTGCCGTTGCCGATGCGCCCGATATACATGCCGGTGCGCAGCCGGATATGCTCCAGCGAACTCAGCGTCTTGATCTTGCTCTCGTCGTAATTGTGTTTGGTTTTTTCAGCCATAGAAATTCTTGGCGCAGAAGATGAGAGAAAAATGGCCCGGAGGGAATGCGAAATTTGTGTAGCCGTGGACGTTAGTCCGCGCAAATTCAAAAAATCCACAACCCTCCTCGCCGGTTGCCTGACTCAATTCGAGAGACGAGTTCCCGTGGCTTCGACGGATTGGGACGCCAACATCCCAGAGGTTCTGGAATTACTGCGTGAAGCCGGGAATCTGGATTTGCAGGATTTCTTCATCTTCGTTTTCGGCAACGCGACGAAAGATCTGGACGCCGCACCCGGTGGCGGGGCACGCTTTACCATCATCATCCCTGTGCGCGAAACGGCGAGGCAAGTCCGTAGTGATTTGCGGACGTGCATGATTTGCGCTGAGCGTCCTGGATTGCGGTGGCAGAGCAGTAGCGGCGACACCGCTTTCGGGGGGGTGAGCGTTGGGATTCCAAGGCGTCCTGTGCGTGCGAAAGCGGCGGCCGAGGTGGCTTGGATCTTCTTGCTCGCGTCGGCATTTTGGGCAAATGTTGCTCATAATGTCCTACAAGTTCAAATCCGCATCTGTCACCGCGCCGCGCGAGGCGCTCGTGACGGTGTGGGCGTATTTGGCGGGCACGCCGCGCGGGTAGCGGGGCGCGTCCCGCCTTGCGAGATTCCATTCTTTCTCGCGCTTCTTCAATTCGGCAGCGGTAATCATGTTGAGTTATTTGCCCGACTGAATCAAACGAACCACGGCGTCACGAACCACTGAAAAGCTTTTCGAGTGCAATTTCCCGATTTGTCCGGCTATCAGGCTCGTGTGCGCCGTGAAAAGCTTCCCGGGTCGCACATAGCTTGTGGCGCGCAAAGAGCCTTGGACAAAGTCGGCAGTGACGATTTGGATTGCGCGTGGATCGCCGTAAGACTTGCTGGTGATCTGACAGAGCAGCCAATCGCCGCGCCCGGCTTCGGCCAGCACCATGGCAGGGCGCAGTTTTGACTGGCTCAGGTCGGAGAAGGGAAAATGAACGATTACGACTTGCCCGGCTGCAAGTAAGCCCATGCGGCGTCCTCCTCGGCGCGATTCCAGTCTTCGGCCAGCGCGGCCTCACTCAACAGCGCGGCTTCGTGCGAATTCGGCGCTTCATCGAGGACGGTTACCAATGCGCGCGTTTGTGATGTCACGTGCACCGGTTCGAGCAACCGTATCTCACCCGTCGGTTCAATGATTGCCTCGACTGTTTTCATCTTGGGCAGACTCTAACCCGCTGAAACGGCGCTCACAACTTCAAATCCGCATCCGTCACTGCGCCGAGTGAGGCGCTCGTGACGTGAGCGGCGTATTTCGCCAATACGCCCCGGATGTAACGGGGCGCGGGTTGCTTCCACGACTTTTTGCGCTGCTTCAATTCGGCGGACGGGACTTCGAGCGTCACCACGCGTTTCTCGGCATCAATCGTGATCGTGTCGCCGTTCTTCACGAGCGCGATCGTTCCGCCCACGTAGGCTTCGGGCGTCACGTGGCCCACCACAAAACCGTGGCTGCCGCCGCTGAAGCGGCCGTCGGTGATGAGCGCGACTTCCTTGCCGAGGCCCTTGCCCATGATGGCGCTGGTGGGTGACAACATTTCTCTCATGCCCGGTCCACCTTTTGGTCCTTCACTGCGGATAACGATGACGTGACCTTTCTTTACCTTGCCGTTGAGGATCGCTTTGAGCGCCTTCTCCTCGGACTCGAACACGATGGCTTTGCCGGTGAAGCGCAAGCCTTCCTTGCCCGAGATTTTCGCGACCGCGCCTTCGGGAGCGAGGTTGCCGCGCAGGATGACGAGGTGGCTGTCCTTTTTGATCGGATCGGTGAGTGGCCGGATGATCGTCTGACTTGTCGGATAGGGTTCCACCGCTTCGAGAGTGCCAGCCATCGTTTGACCCGTCACAGTGAGCGCGTCGCCGTGGAGCAGGCCGGCGTCGAGCAGCGTTTTCATAAGCGGACGGATGCCGCCGATGGCGACGAGTTCGGACATCAAATGCTTTCCGCTGGGTTTGAGATCCGCGAGTACGGGCACGCGTTTGCCGATGCGCGTGAAGTCGTCGAGCGTGAGCCTGACTTTCGCGGCGTGCGCGATGGCGAGGAGGTGCAACACGGCATTGGTCGAACCGCCGAGCGCGATGACGACGGTGATGGCGTTCTCGAAGGCCTTCTTCGTGAGAATGTCCAGCGGGCGCAAGCCGGTCTTGAGCATCTGGACGACACACGCACCCGCGCGGCGGCAATCGTCTTTCTTGGCCGGCGAGATGGCGTTTTGCGCGGAACTGTTGGGCAGACTCATGCCGAGGGCTTCAATCGCACTGGCCATGGTATTGGCGGTGTACATGCCGCCACACGAACCCGGGCCGGGTATGGCGCAGGATTCGACGGCCAGGAGTCCGGCATCGTCGAGTTTGCCCGCCGCGTGCTGGCCGACGGCTTCGAAGACGGAGACAATGTCCACCTTGCGGTCGTTGTCCATCGTGAGGCAGCCGGGGAGAATCGTTCCGCCATAGACGAACACGGCCGCGCGGTTCAGCCGTGCGATGGCCATCATCGCGCCGGGCATGTTTTTGTCGCACCCGCCGATGGCGACGAAACCATCCATGCCTTCCGCGCCCACGACGGTTTCGATGGAGTCGGCAATGACCTCGCGCGAGACGAGCGAATACTTCATGCCTTCCGTGCCCATGGAAATGCCATCGGACACGGTGATGGTATTGAAGATGATGGCCTTGCCGCCGGCTTCGTTTGCGCCTTTCTCGGATTCAAGCGCGAGCTGGTCAATGTGCATGTTGCACGGTGTGACCATGCCCCACGTGGAGGCGATGCCGATAATGGGTTTTTGGAAATCCTCCGGCTTGAAGCCGACGGGATAAAGCATGGCGCGAGACGGTGCGCGATCCGGGCCGTCAACGAGGATGCTGGAATACGGGCGTAATGCGGGATGCGCGATGCCTGCCGGCTTGGTGGGCTTTTGTTTGCTCATAAGCAGGAGATTTACCAAAGACCGCCCACGGGGCAAGGCGCGAGATGATTCCCCTGTGAATCCTCATCCAAAGTCGTGACAAAGCGGGGGCGAGCGGGTTTACTGTGCCCGGCTTTTGTGCCTTTGAAATCGTCAACTGAAAATCAAACATCGTAAATTCACCATGCGCTCCGACATCATCAAGAAAGGCTTTGAACGCGCGCCGCACCGCTCGCTGCTTCGCGCCACCGGCTCCATCGAATCCGAATCCGACTGGGACAAGCCGTTCATCGCCATCTGCAATTCCTACACCGATTGCATCCCCGGCCACGCCCACTTGAACGAGGTGGGCATGTTGGTAAAACGCCTGGTGCGCGAGGCGGGTGGCGTGCCATTCATCTTCAACACCATCGGCGTGGACGACGGCATCGCCATGGGCCACTCGGGCATGTTGTATTCACTGCCATCGCGCGAACTGATCGCCGACTGCGTCGAAACCATGCTCAAGGCGCATTGTTTCGACGGCATGGTTTGTATTCCGAACTGCGACAAGATCGTGCCCGGCATGTTGATGGCCACGATGCGCTGCAACATTCCGACCGTGTTCGTCAGCGGCGGGCCGATGGCGGCGGGTATTGCCGAGCAAAAGGCCACACACGAAGATCTCGCGTCCCACCTCCAACCCGCGGCGGGCAAATCGGATTTGATTTCCGTGTTCAAAGGCGTGGGTGAATTGCAGGCGGGCAAGATCACGGAGGAACAGTTGACGAAACTGGAACAAAGCGCGTGTCCAACCTGCGGCTCTTGTTCCGGGATGTTCACGGCCAACTCGATGAACTGCCTGTGCGAGGCGCTCGGCATGGCATTGCCCGGCAACGGCACGGTCCTGGCTGTGTCCAAGGAACGCGAAGCGCTCTACGACCGCGCCGCCCGCGCGATCATCGAACTCGTCAAGCACGACATCAAACCGCGCGACATTGCCACGGTCGAAGCGTTCGACAACGCGCTGATGCTCGACGTTGCGATGGGCGGTTCGACCAACACGGTTCTGCACACGCTGGCGATCGCGCGGGAGGCGGGCATCGCCTACGACATCAAGCGCATTGACGAGATTTCGCGCCGCATCCCGTGCTTGTGCAAGGTGTCGCCGTCGTCGAATTACCACGTGCAGGACGTGCATCGCGCCGGCGGCATCCACACAATTCTCGGTGAATTGAAACGCATGGGCGCGTTGAACGTGAATTGCCGGACGGTGACCGGCAAGACGCTGGGCGAAAACATTGACGAGTGGGATGTGCGTTCCGAACAATGCACCGCGTGGGCGAAGATCACGCGCGTGTCCGGTGCGTCGGCGTTGGTAGTGGACCCGGAAGACAAAATGGGATCCGCGGCCCGCACCGCCAGCGGCAATCTCGCACCCAAGCCGATGCTCTTCCTGCCCGGCGATATTCGCGCGATCACGCTTTGGCGCCTCGCCGCAGCGTTGAACGTGGGTGACGCTGCTGCCGCCGCCTGCCTGTTCGCGGAGGGTGCGGAGTTGCAGGTGAGCGAGTCGCTGACCTGGAAAGGGCAGGCTGAGATTGAGGCGGGGTTGAAAGGCAAGTTCGCCGAGTTCAAAGGTCTCGTGCGCGCCGAACTGGGCAGTCTCAAAGGTTCGCCCGTGCTGATCATCTGGCAATACGCGGGTGGTGAGAAGAAGATGATCTGCCTGCTTCGCACGGGACGGTTGCGCGGGTGGACGTTCAGCAAGGTCTATCATGATTACCGTGAGAACTCGCTCAAGGAAGTCGTGCCGGCCGGACTCATGCCTTACGATTCCTCGTTCATGTTCGACGCGAATGATTGCATTCGCACCAAGGAAACGGCCTACACGCCCGACGGCGGATTGGCGATTCTCTACGGTCAACTGGCGCCCGAAGGCAGCGTGGTGAAAACCGCCGGCATCAGCGACGAATTCAAAAAGAACTGTGGCGAGGGATTCGTGTTTGAAGGGCCATGTGTGATCTTCGAGAGTCAGGACGAAGCCTGTGCGGGAATTCTTGCCGGCCAAGTGAAGGCGGGCGACGTGGTCATCATCCGCAATGAAGGTCCGCGTGGCGGTCCTGGGATGCAGGAAATGCTCTCGCCCACGAGCTACATTGTCGGCATGGGTTTGGGCGACAAATGCGCTCTCATCACCGACGGACGTTTCAGCGGTGGCACGGCGGGCGCGTGCATTGGCCATGTTTCACCCGAGGCTGCGGAAGGCGGTCCGATTGGCTTGCTCAAAGCCGGTGATCGCATCCGCATTGATTTCCCCAATCGCACCATGGACGTCCTGGTTGGCGAAGCCGAACTGGCTGAGCGCAAACAGACCTGGCAACCCGTGAAGCGCGAATTAACCGGCTGGCTGGCGCGTTACCGAAAACTAGTTACCAACGCGAGTCAGGGTGGAATCCTGAGCGTGTAGCAGCAGAGGTTGATACGGACTCGCGCGCGATCTGATCAAGTGTGTTCCCCCACATGTGGGGCTTTGCTTGACGTTGGCTTCGCTCTCGCGAGTCCGATGCCGAATTGAACGTTGCGTCAGTGTGCGGGTCTGCGTATATGTCGCCCATTCAAATGACGGCAAGGATTCCATGCCACGGCGGTCAATAATTCATTCGCGTTACAGCCCGGATCGTTCACGACGATGCGTTTTGCTGGCTTGCCTTATGACGGCTTGGTTGGTCGGGCCGTTGCGGGCGGAGTTGCAGTTTGAAGTGTCCCTCGGCTATGACGGCACCGTACGCGAGGCAAGCTGGTTTCCGGTGGTTTGCGAAATCCGAAATGACGGCGCGCCGTTTGCCGGAGTCATTGAGTTGTCGCCGGGAGATTATTCGCGGGGACAGATTCAGCAGTTGCCGGTGGAACTGCCGACCGGAACGCTCAAACGCGTCACCCTGCCGGCGTTTGCCCCGGGACGATATCCCTCGGTTTGGACGGTGCGATTGCTGGACGAACAGGGAAGGGTGCGGGCGGAAAAACCGACGATGCGCCCGCGACGACAGGTGGGCTGGGAAATCACGCTCCTGGGGGCGTTGTCGCGGACTTTGGCCGGGGTGCCAACCCTGCGACCGATCAAACGGGATCAAGCGGACGGACAGCCGGCGGCTGCACTGCTCAAGCCCGAATCGTTCCCGGACAATCCCATTTTGCTGGAGGGATTGGATGGCATTTATCTGAACTCAGATGTGGCGATTAGTTTACGCGCATCACAGGTCGCGGCGCTGCTTCGATGGCTGGATGCTGGTGGCCACTTGATCGTGGCGGTGGAGCAAATCGGCGATCTGTCGGGATCCCCGTGGCTGCAAGAGTTGCTGCCGTGTCAACCGGAGGAAATGCGCCTGCTGCCACAACACTCGGAATTGCACGAATGGCTGCGAGGAGGGTGGACGACAAATGTGCTGGTGTCGCCACGGGGCCGGGGAAGTTATTCACCGGTCACGGCTGACCAGCCTTTTGCGGACTTGGTTCACGATACGACCTTCGAGTCAACAGCCTTGCCCGTGATTCGCGCCAACGTGCGCGAAGGCCGTGTGTTGCTGATGGCGGGTGAGCATCCACTGATTGTCGCAGCCAATCGCGGTTATGGCCGGGTGACGACGCTGTTATTCAGTCCGGAGCGCGAGCCACTGCGCTCGTGGGAGCATCTCCCGACGTTCTGGGCCAAGTTGGCCGGCGTGCCGGGTGCGCTGTACGCATCGTCGGATTTTAGTGGCGGCTACGGGCAGAGCGCCGATGGAATTTTTGGAGCGATGATTGACAGCCGGCAGGTTCACAAACTGCCGGTCGGCTGGCTGCTGATGTTGCTCGTGGTGTATCTCGTCGTCATCGGTCCACTGGATCAGTGGTGGCTCAAGCGCATCGGCAAACCCATGCTCACCTGGATCACGTTTCCCTGTTACGTGGGTTTGTTCGCGCTGATGATTTACTACCTTGGCTACCGCTTGCGCGCGGGTGAAACGGAGTTCAACGAACTGCACGTGGTGGACGTTCTGGCAAATGGCCACCGCACCGAATTTCGCGGGCGCACTTACGCCTCGATCTATTCGCCGTCCAATCAAAGATATCCCGTGGCCGCCGCAGCGAGCGTGGCGACGTTGCGCGGCGAATTGGTCGGTGCGAGCGGCGGGCAGGGGATGGATCGAACAACCGTGCGCCTGGCGGGCGACCGGTTCGAGGCCGAACTGCTCGTGCCGGTCTGGACCAGTCAGCTCTACATCAGTGATTGGCGGCAATCCGGTTCGCTTCCTCTGGCGGCGAGCGTTGTGCCGCGGGAGGAGGGCTGGGAGTTGACCGTGCAAAACCAAACGGATCATGCGGTATCTGCCGCCCAACTGGTGCTGGGCAGCCAGATATTTCCGTTGGGCGAATTGCTGCCCCGTCAGACAAAAACTCTGACTCTCGCGGCGACGGACGGTTCGACCCTGCGGGAGTTCGTCACGAAACATGCCCAGTCGTTCCGCAACGTGGTGCAACAACGGCAGTATGCCTTTGGGGAAAGCAAACGCGGACAGCTTGACGACCTGCCTAATGCCAGCATTGCCGCGTCCTTCCTGGCGCAAGGCGGCGGCGGTCAGCAGCACATGAATTTCGTCCTGCCGCGCGGCTTGGACTTGTCGCGTGTGTTGGAACACGGCGACGCGGTGTTGCTGGCGTGGGTGCCGGATTATGCGCCGGTCGAACCACTGAACCGTTTCAAGCCACGACGCAGTTATCGCCATACGCTGTGGCGGATGCCCGTTGCTGTGAATCGGGCTTCGTAACTTGAACTTGAGTCAGCAATGCGAAACATCAGAAACCAAAACCTGAACCGCAAAGAAGCGCCATACGCCAGATCACGGTTTTCAGCAGACAATGAATTGGAACGCCGGTCTCCGACCCGGCTCGTTTCTTTCGCACGACGCGCCGGATCGGAGACCGGCGCTCCAACAGCGATTCACGGAAACCGTGCAACGATGGAATTGAATATCGCTGACTGCTCCTGCTACTCGCTCATCAACCCTGTTGCAACCTATGTCTGAACCTGCTCCTCCGCTCGCTGCCGTCCAAACCTTCGGCCTCACGCGTTTCTACGGCGCCATGGCGGCGCTGTCGGGCATGGATCTGACGGTCAACAAAGGCGATCTGTTTGGCTTCATCGGATCGAATGGCGCGGGCAAGACCACCACGCTGCGCATTCTCGCCACGTTCCTGGCGCCCACGTCGGGCCGCGCGGTGATCCTTGGCCACGATGTCGTCAAGGATGCCGATGCCGTGCGTCATGTGATCGGTTACATGCCGGATTGTTTTGGCGTGTATAAGGACATGGAAGTGACGGAGTATCTCGATTTCTTCGGGGCGTGCTACCGGATTCCCGCGGCGCAACGTGAGAAGACCGTGAGCGACGTGTTGGAACTGGTGGGCTTGAGCGAGAAGAAAGGTGTGCTCATCGGCGCGTTGAGCCGCGGCATGCAACAACGCCTGGGATTGGCGCGCGTGCTGATTCACGATCCGCAATTGCTGCTGCTCGACGAACCGGCCAGCGGACTCGATCCGCGGGCACGCATCGAGATGATGGAGATTCTGCGCGAACTTCAACGCCTGGGAAAGACCATCATCATTAGTTCACACATCCTCAGCGAATTGGAAACCATCTGCAATCGCGTGGCGATTATCGAGAAGGGGCGGTTGATCTACGCCGGGCCGGTGCAGGGCGTGCGGGACCAGATGTCGCAGGGCCGCGTGGTGTTCGTGCGCGTGGCGAGTGATCCGGCTCAAGCAATGGAATTGCTCCAAGCCAGCCCAGAGGTGGCGGAGGTGAACGCGCTGGACGGAATGCTCAAAGTAACCCTGGCCAATCACGACACCGATCACAGCCTCATTGCCGCTTTGTTGGTGCATGGCGGCGCGAAACTGGTGGAGTTGCGCGAGGAGGAACTCGGGCTGGAGGAAGTCTTCATGCGCGTGACACAGGGGGAAACGCAGTAAATGCGAGTGATGCGTGATCCGTGATGCGTAAAATGAAACGAACGGCCTGCCTGCCTTCACGTGCCACGCCTGTCGCCTCACGTTGCTCATGACCTTCCTGCCCATTGTGGATCGGGAACTGCGCGTCGCGGCGCGGAAGCGGAACACCTTTTGGGTGCGAATCATCGCGGCGCTCGTGGCCCTGGTTATTGGCGCCGGCTTCCTGACGCTCAGTCATGTGCTGGAGTTTGGCACGGCGCAAATGGGCAGCGCGCTGTTCGCGGTGTTGACGTGGATGAGTCTGGCGGCGGCCCTGGCGGCCGGTCTGTTTTTCACCTCGGATTGTTTGAGCGAGGAGAAACGCGAAGGCACGCTGGGGTTCTTGTTTCTGACGGACTTGCGCGGGTACGACGTGGTGCTGGGCAAACTGCTGGCCACGTCATTGCGCGGCTGCTTTGCGTTGCTCGCCATTTTTCCCATTCTGGCGCTTACCCTGTTGATGGGCGGCGTCACCGGGCCGCAGTTTTGGAAGACCCTGCTGGCGCTGGTGAACGCGTTGTTCTGCTCCCTGGCGGCGGGTTTATTTGTGTCGGCCCTGAGCCGAGATTCGCAAAAGGCCCTGGGCGCGACCCTGCTGGTGATGTTGTTGCTGCTGGTGGGTGGACCGATTGCCGATAACTCCCTGGGGTCCGCCACGGGGCGCGGCTATGAACCAATCCTGAGTCTGGCGAGTCCGGGTTACGTGTTTGTGCAGGCGGGGCGGTGGGCGGGCGGCAACTTCTGGCAAAGCCTGGCCGTCAGCCAGACCGTCGCGTGGGCGTTGCTGGGCCTGGCTTGCGTATTGATTCCGCACACCTGGCAACAACGACGCGAACGGCACAGCGGTTCGCCCGGTGGCTGGGCCTACGCGTGGCGCTTCGGCGGGACCAAACGGCGCGCGGCGTTGCGGCAAAAACTCATGAGCCGGCATCCGCTCCTGTGGCTCGCCTGTCGCGAACGCTGGCAGGCAGTCGTGGTCTGGACCGTGACCCTGCTGATGGCGGGCGGTTTCTTCGCCTTGCTGCTTTCGGATATGCCGTCCGAAATGTGGCTGTTTTGGAGTTACCTGGGCGGCGCGTTGACAATCTTGTTTTACCTGGCGGCGGCCTCACAGGCCTGCCGCTTTCTGGTGGAAGCGCGCCACAATGGTTTGATGGAACTGCTGCTGGCCGCGCCGTTAAACGGGCGGGAAATCGTGCAGGGCCAATGGCGCGCCCTGGTGCGGATGTTCGCCGCGCCGGTGACGGTGTTTCTGGGCGTGCAATTCGCGGCCACTGCGTTGTCTTATCACGCCACTTGGGGACTCATGGCGGCGATGGGCGAAGCCGGGCCGCAGTTGGTGGTGGCGCTGTTGGCCCTGCTGGCCAAGACCGCTGTTATCGCGGCCAACCTCATCGCGCTGGGATGGTTTGGCATGTGGATGGCCATGACCTCGAAGAGCGCCAATTTTGCCACGCTCAAGACGCTGTTGTTTGTGCAGGTCATTCCGTGGTTGGTGATTCAGTTCGCCTCGGCCATGATCATTCCGCTGCTGCTTATGCCGGCCCTGATGAAGAGCGCCTCCGGTTCCGCGAATCCGAACACCATCGCTGGCGGCGTGGCCTGGTTTCCGATTCTCTTTACGGCCGTCACCGTGCTGCTAACACTCGGAAAAGACGTGCTGTTCATTTTGCTCGCCCGCAAGCAACTGTTTGGGAACTTCCGCGAACTGGCCGTGCGCGCGGTGATGCCGGTCAAACTGGCCATTCCGCCGCCCATAACCCCGACCGCAGTTGCTCGGCCTGCTCCCACCACTTCGGCCTGACGCGATGAGATTCCTGCCCATCGTTGAACGTGAATTGCGGGTCGCGGCGCGGCGGCGCGGCACCTACTGGCTGCGGTCGGGCGTGGCGCTCGGCGTGATCGTGGCGGCGGCGTGGATCTTCCTGATGTCCTTGCGCGAACCACCGCGCGAGGTGGGGCAAATCCTCTTTCTCGTGCTGACCGCAGGGTTGTTGATCTATTGCTGGCTGGCGGGCGCGCGTTCGACCGCCGATTGTTTGAGCGAGGAGAAACGCGAGGGCACGCTGGGGCTGTTGTTTCTCACCGACCTCAAAGGCTACGACGTGGTGATGGGGAAGCTCGTGGCGAATTCGCTCAATGCCTTTTACGGCGTGCTGGCCGTCGTGCCGGTCCTGGGGATTCCCTTGCTGCTGGGCGGCGTGACAGTGGGCGAGTTTGGGCGCGTGGCGGCGGTGCTGGTGAACACGCTGTTCTTCTCGCTGTGCGCCGGCATGTTCGCCTCGGCCGTGAGCCGGAAAACACCGCGCGCGGTTGGCGGCGCGCTGGGTATTCTGCTGCTTTTCACCGCCGGCGCACCGGCGCTGGGCGCGTGGTTCTCATGGATCGCCAAGGTGCCGGACCTCGCCCTGTGGTTTTTCCGGCTCTCCCCGGTGACGGCCTACCTCGGCGCGCTCGACCGGACGTTCTCCGTGAGGCCGGAGGCGTTCTACTGGTCTTTGGCTTCGATCCACGCAGTGGCGTGGCTGCTGTTGTTGCTGGCCAGTCTGGTGGCCCCGCGCGCCTGGCAGGATCGTCCCGCCGGGGCGCACGGCGTGCGCTGGCGCGAACACTGGCATTTGTGGTGGCACGGCGATGCCGCGGAACGAAGGGCTTTTCGCGATCAACTCCTGGACCGGAATCCCTTCTTGTGGCTGGCCGCGCGTCCGCGCCTCAAGCCTTTGTGGACTTGGGGCTTTCTGGGCCTCGTGGGCTGTGTGTGGACCTGGGGAATTCTCCGCTACCAATCGGACTGGTTCAACGAAGGCATCTTCGCCGCCACGGCGTTGCTGTTCAATACCGTGCTCAAAGGCAGCCTGGCTTCCGAGGCCGGCCGGCAGTTGACCGAAGACCGGCGCATGGGCGCGTTGGAACTGCTGCTCTCGACGCCGCTCCGCGTGCCGGAAATCCTGCGCGGCCAACGACTCGCCCTCCAGCGCCAGTTTCTGGGACCGGTGCTCGTGGTGCTTGGGGCGGAGTTCCTCATGGTGACGGCGGGAGCGAACCACTGGACCACGGGGGGTGATCGTCCGTTGTGGCTTTGGCTGGGGCTGGCCGTGATGATCATGTTGGTGGCGGACTTGATCGCGCTCTACTGGGTGGGCATGTGGATGGGACTGGCCTCCCAGAATCCGCGACGGGCGTTCAGCGGCGCGGCCACACGGATTCTCGTCCTGCCGTGGATCGCGTTTGCCCTGTTTCTCATGCTCGTGGCGCTCGCGCCGTCCGAACTGCAAACCAAACTTGACTGGGGCCATTTCATTGCCGTCTGGTTCGCCTTGGGACTGGCGGCGGACATCGGCTTCGGCGTCTGGGCGCGACACAAACTCCTCCACGACTTCCGGCTGGTGGCCACGCAACGATTCGAGCCGCAGCGGCCCTGGTGGAAAAGCCTGCTGGCCGGAGACAGCAAGTCTGGGGACGTAACAAGTGACATGGATTAGAAACCTTCTGTGGCCCCGTCGAAGTGTCCGAGCTGCGGGCAGGTGATGCGCTGGCTCGGTGCGGTGGCTGTCACCACGCCGCCACCAAAAGCAAAAGGCAAAGGGACGACGGGGCGCGGCGGCAGACTTCAGCAAGTTCGGGGCGGGTTCAACCACGGATGGAAAGGACGCTCGGCGCGATCACCCCACAGGTCAAAACGGACGACTCCCACGCGCCTCGGTCCTTTCCAATCCTTTGGCGATTAGGCGGCATAGTGCTCATACTTGATCAAACAACTGTCTTGAGGGTGCGTAATCAATCTTCCAGCCAGCGAAACAGCCAAGGATGCCACACTTGGCGCAACGACAACCGACGTAAAGCCAACGAATCTCACCGTCCTTCTTTCGCAACGAAAAGCCAACTCCAATGTTCGTGACCTCCGAACCACACCCACAGCGCCAATGCTGAAGCTCGGCCTCCTCGGCGACCTCCTCGCTGTCACAAAGAAATTGCTGCCGCGAACACTTGGTGCATGTGCGCTTGGCCGCACCTTCGGTATCATCTGCATCAAGGTGGAAATCCACAGACCCGCACGCGCACTTTGCCAAACGAAACTCATGCACCGCGTAGGAACTCTGAGATCCGTATCCCTCCACATAACCCTTGATGTCTTCGGGACTCGTCCCAACCCACCACTTGCCTGATGTGTCAATGCTCATAAACGTGCGATGCCGTCAACGACCAAGCTCAGCGACGTGCGCCGACAGCACGCGCCGAGCGGAAAGGAGACTCGTGAATTTCATAAAATGGTTGAGCGGAAAAGCGGGGCGCACGTTCGCTGCAGCGCCCTGGTTAGACCGCACAACTGCCTGGATGATCTCTTCTTTTTGGTGCATCTACTTTGGATGTCTCGATGACCCGTATCTCGACTTTGTCGCCGACATGCAACTGGCGATGATCCCAATGGTGAAACTCTTCGGGCTGTGTGATCACTCCGCCAAGAGTCAAATACGTCCCTGCCTCGCGCTGTGCTGGCTGCTTGGGGCGACTGAACGTGATGCCGGTGGTGAGTGCGTCCAATCCGTCGCTGCCAGCGGTGCAAACCTTCTGACCGTTCACGTAAAGCTCAAATGCAATCATGCGCGTAGTGCGGTCTAACAGTATTGATTGTCCGGGACCCGTTGGCCATTGGTCAACTGACAGGTTCGACTCATGGGACGGGTTTACGCCTGAGCGGCTTGGTTGACAAGCCTTGTTTTGAGGATTTGTTCCGCGGGATTCTTGCAGGCGCAGGATGCGTTGGCCCAGATTTTAGGCTTGCGGTGCGGCAGCACGTTAAAGCGTGCTGCCGTCCGTCCCGGCGGCAGAACTGATTGGTGAGTTTGCGCTGCTGATGAATTTGCTCTGCCGGCGAAGACGCGTGGCTGCAAGTTCGAAGAAGGAGGTATGTACTGCCGGCCAGAGGCGCGGCAGCACGTTGGATGGGTAAACAAGCTCCCCAATGCCATTCCGCGACGCGGTTATTTCTTCAGATAGTACTTCTCGGTGTATTCGCGGACCATGCGTTCGGTGTTGAATTGCGGGACGAGGGTGGCCATGGCATGGCGGATTTTCTGAATCCACTGGCGCGGCACGCCTTGGGCGTCGCGATTGAAGAAGCAGGGGATGACTTCTTCGGTGAGGGCCTTGTAAAGATTGGCGCTGTCGAGGCGGTCCTGTTCTTCGACGGATTCCGGGTGGGCGTCTTCGCCGATGGCGAAACCGTTCTCGCCGTCGTAGCCTTCACGCCACCAGCCATCGAGGATGCTGAGGTTGAGGCAGCCGTGGCAGCCGGCTTTCATGCCGCTGGTGCCGGAGGCTTCGAGTGGTCGGCGCGGATTGTTCAACCAGACGTCGCAACCGGACACCATCTGGCGCGCGATGTGGACGTCATAATTTTCGATGAATACGAGATGGCCCTTGAGGTCGCTGTACTGACTCAGGTGAATAATGTGCTGGATGTACCGCTTGCCGTCGTCGTCGCGCGGATGGGCCTTGCCGGAGAAAACAAACTGCACGGGCTGGGCCTTGTCGCGCGCCAGGCGGACGATGTTTTCCATTTGTTGGAAGATGAGCGGGGCGCGTTTGTAGGTGGCAAAGCGCCGGGCAAAGCCGATGGTCAACGCGTCGTTGTTGAGCAGGTGATCGAAGGCAATGAAATCGCCGTGCGTGAGGCGGTGGTGCTGGAGGAGCAGGCGGCGGCGGGTGAATTCGAGCAGTTCGCGCCGCAGTTTGTAGCGGAGCGCCCAGATTTCCTCGTCGCTGATGAAATCGGGGTCGGTCATGCGCTGCCAGAATTCCGGGGAGTTCATTTCGCGGTCCCAGTCGCGCGCGGCGTGGATGCGCCAGAAGCGGGTGCTGTCGCCGGCGGGCACGGGCGCGGAGCGCACTTCGGGATCCTCGGTGAGTTTGCGCCGCCAGAAGCGCCGCACGGTGCCTTTCATCCAGCCGAGCAGATGAATGCCGTTGGTGACATGGCCGATGGGGACTTTCTCGACGGGCACGTCTGGATAAAGGCTGTGCCACATGAGACGGCTCACACGGCCATGCAGCTCGCTCACGCCGTTGGCGGCGCGGGAGAGCTTGAGGGCCAGGACGGTCATGCAGAAAGGTTCGTGTTTGTCATCCGGCTTCACGCGGCCCAGCGCCATCAATTCCTCAAACGGCACGGTGGTATTCACCCGGAAGCGGTGCAGCGCGTAATCCATCAATTCCGGCGTGAACCGGTCGTGGCCGGCTTCCACGGGAGTGTGCGTGGTGAAAAAACATTCGGCCTTGGTCTCGGCAACGGCTTTCGGGAATTTCTTGCCGGCGGCCATGCGTTCGCGGATCAATTCGAGCGTGAGGAAGGCGGCGTGACCTTCATTCATGTGAAAGAGCGACGGTTGGATGCCCAGGGTGCGGAGCAGGCGCACGCCGCCCATGCCGAGCAGAACTTCCTGCATGATGCGCGTGGTGCTGTCGCCGCCGTAAACGCGTTGCGTCAGGTCGCGGTAGTGTTGCTCGTTCTCGGGGCGGTTAGCGTCCAGCAGGTACACCGGTACACGACCAACGTTGACGCGCCACGCCTGAAAGAAAACCTGGTTCATGCCGATGTCCACGGAACAGACGAGCGGTTCGCCCTTGGAGTCGAGCACGGGTTCGACCGGCAGGTTTTTGGGATTCAAATGCGAGTAATACTCCGTCTGCCAGTTGTTCGCGTCGAAGGCCTGTTGAAAATAGCCTTCGCGATAGAACAGGCTGATGCCAACAAAGCCGAGGCCCAGATCGCTGGCGGACTTGGCGTGGTCGCCCGCCAGGATGCCCAGACCGCCGGCAGCAATGGGGAGGGTTTCGTGGAAGCCGAATTCGGCGGAGAAGTAGGCGACCGGATTTGCGGCGAGGTGGGGCGCGTGCTTCGCGGCCCACGTGTCCGGCTCGTTCATGTAATCGTCGAAATCGCGAAGGACCTGCCGGACGTGTTCGGCGAAATCCTGTTCCTGCAGGCGCGTGCGCAGTTCGTACTCGGAAACTTCATGCAGGATGGCGACGGCGTTGTGGTAGAGGTTCTGCCAGCCGCGCGGGGAGAGTTCCTGATACAATTCCTGCGCCTCCTGGTCCCAGGTCCACCACAAGTTCCGCGCGAGGCGGTTGAGGCCGTTGACCAGTTCCGTGATTTCTGCCGTTGATAACGGTTTCTTTGCCATAGTTCAAAACATCTGATTCAGCTTTCCAATAGTGGGTTCGCACGGTAGTGGCGGAAGCCGTGTCTCGCAAACAAAAATCCTGAGTCCTCCCGCGCCCCGCGGCGTATCGCGGCCCTTCAACCTGGCTCCGGCGGTGGCAATGAATGAAAAGAAGGGAAACCACCGATGGACGCGGATGCACACAGATTTTTGACGCATACGTGCTGCACCTGCCAGATGATCGCAGTTCTTGTTGCAACTCCTTTTTATCCGTGTCCATCTCCGTCCATCGGTGGTTTCAACTCTGTTTCCAGGTTCAATCCATGCGCTGGGCGACGGTGAGTCGGCCAGCCGCTGCACAGTTCGGCCCGCCCGTTCCGCAACGCAGTCGCGCGTTACGCCGGGTTACCCTTCCGCCTCAGCGCAGCAGGCCCTGATAAATAAAGTAGCCGTAGGCGGCCATCATCACCCAGCCCATCACGCGGGGCAGCCCGCCGAACACCATCACACACACGAAATGCACCGCCGTGGCGCCGGCCAGCACGAACATTCCGGTTTGAAACATCGCGGGCACGGTCAGCGGGTGGAACAGGGCAAAGATGCCAACACAGAGCGGAATGCAAATGTGTCCGTCGCCAACCTGCGAGGTATAGACCACCTCCGGATTACCGCGCCAGCCGTAGTATAGCGCCAGTAACGCGTTCGGCAGTACCATGAGCCAGCCGCTCAGCCAGCCCATGTTGTCCGCACTGATGAACCCTGTTGGAATCTTGGACAGCCATTCCACCAGCCATGCGATGCTGAGATACGTGCCCACGGCCCCGACAACCAGCAAGGCCAGGTCCAGTGGCAGCCGCCAGTTGAACGATTTGTTCTGGCGCACGTTGCTCTTGAGCACGTCAAAGACGTGAAAGCACTGCCAGAACAGGAACAGCCCCACCAACACCAGGCCGTCGCCGAAGTCGAGTTTCCCGTCCCGCGCCAGCGCCCAGACCGCGCCGGTGAAAAACAACACCGCCGTCAGCGTCAGCAGCAGCGAGAGGCGATTGATCTGATGTTCCTTTTGGTTGCCGCGCTTGCGGGACTTGCCTTTCGCGGCGGGCATCAGGCTCAAACCCCAGATCACCGCTGGCAGTCCGATCAGCAACGTCATGTTCGTGACGTTGTTGACCAGCGCATTGGTCATCACCTCCGCGCCCGGACCGCCCTTGCGTCCCAGCACAAAGGCGAACACCAGATTCCCGATACCCGAACAGTACGGCATGATCAATGTGCCGAGCACCGTGCCCTCGAAACCGCGGTCGCTCATGGCCTCCAGCCGCCAGATCATCAGCGCCGAAGCGGCCACGAACAAACCCAGAAACAACCACGGCGCCCACGCGCCGGTGCCTTCAATGTCATGAACCAATGAATTCAACGCGCGGAGTAAACCAGTTGGCTTGGCGGCTGGCAAACGTTCGCCCGCGCAGTGCGCCTTCATGGAGCGCCGGTAGCGGAACGCCGACGTGTCGTTGGCATTGGGGGTAACGATCGCCAATCATGCCCGAGTACGAACCAGAGAGTAACGCGAGCCGTGGGGGCGGGGCGTAAGCCGGTCACAGGCCGGCGCTCCAACGAAGACGAAGGAGCGCCGGCTTGCAGCCGGCTTTGGGTGAGGAAAAGCCGTGAGGTTTTCCATGGATAGCCGTGGCAAACAGAAACCCGCACCCGCAAAGCCGACAGCCTGTCGGCGCTCCGTTCATGTTCACCCATTGCGGCCAGCGTTTGGCGGGGATACGGCTTGCTTTTCGATGCAAACCGGGCGTATAAGCGGGGCATGAAATCCTCTGGGGATTCCGGCTGGGACACGTTTTCCACGAGCTGGAGCGCCGACGTGTCGTCGGCTTATGGCGCAGGAAAACCCGCGACCTCCGAGTGCCAGGGCCCAAGCTGCATGAACAGTAAAACCCACATCCAAAGCCGGTCGCAGACCGGCGCTCCGAGTTTGAGCGTCGCCCTCGTGGTGGCCTTGCTGGTCATGAGCTTTTCCATCGCCCACGCCGCGCCGCCGTTGGTTACCAATGTGCGCGCGGCGCAGCGGCCCGGGACGCAACTGGTGGACGTTTACTACGACCTGGCGGACCCGGACAGCGCCACGCTTACGGTGAGCGTGACCGTGTAGCAACCGGAAGATCACCTGGAACGCCGGCGCGGATTGGCCGAACAAATTCTCCAGCAACGTCCGGTTCCGCATCACGGCCAGTGATGACACCGCTCCCTCCGGCATGGCGCTGATTCCCGCCGGGAGTTTCACGATGGGGGACACGTTCAACGAGGGTGAATCTCGGGAGTTGCCCTTGCACTCCGTCTATGTCTCCGCGTTTTACATGGACCGGACAGAGGTGACGAAGGCGTTGTGGGATGAGGTGTGTCAGTGGGCCACCAATCGTCCGGTGGAGTTACGTTACAACTTCGAGTATTGGGCGCTGGGGAAGGCGAACAATCATCCGGCGCACACGTTGACGTGGTATGACGCGGTGAAGTGGTGCAATGCGCGCAGCGAGAAGGAAGGGTGCGTGCCGGCTTATTACACCAGTGCGGCACAGACGACGGCGTATCGGAGCGGGCGTGTAACTGTGCTGAATGATTGGGTGAAGTGGAATGCGGGTGGGTATCGGTTGCCGACGGAGGCGGAGTGGGAGAAGGCGGCGCGGGGCGGGAGCAGCGGGCAGCGGTTTCCGTCGGGGAACACGATTACGCACAGTCAGGCGAATTATTACAGTCGTACGAACTACGCCTACGATGTCAGCCCGACGCGAGAATACCACCCGGCCTACAATGATGGCGTTTATCCTTAAACGAGTCCGGTGGGTTCCTTCGCACCGAACGGGTATGGGTTGTATGACATGGAGGGGTATGTGATGGAGTGGTGCTGGGATTGGTGGTCGGGCAGTTATTACAGTTCGTCACCGCCAAGCGACCCGCGTGGTCCCACGTCTGGCACGGGCCTCGTGCTTCGCGGCGGCGGTTGGCTCAGCCAAGCGATAGTCTGCCGGTCGGCGGTCCGCTCTTTCTACGTCGGCCCGCTCAACCGGTACGAAACCCTCGGGTTCCGTTCGGTCCGGCCCGCAGGTCAGTGAGTTCCAGAACGGCTGGCCGGAGCAGGCGAGCCGGTGCGAGGGACGAGCGCAGTTTAGGAGCGCCGACCTGTGGTCGGCTTAAACGGTGGGCAAATGTGACGCGAACAAGAATGGAAAGTGGGTTGGCAAATCGCGCGCCCCAAGCCGGTCACAGACCGGAGCTCCGTCCGAGGGAGCGCCGACGTGTCGTCGGCTTTGGGCAAACGAGCAGGCTGCGATGAACGAGATAAAACAAGAGCGTGGCGCGAGTCGTGAGGCGAAAAGTGTAAGCCGGTCACAGACCGGCGCTCCGGCAAAGTCGCGTCCGCAGCGGCAACGTTCGACGCCGCCGTACAATCCCGGCTTGCAGAAGCTCGTGGACGGCAAGCAGGCGTGGGCAATTCCGCTCGACGCCGAAGCCAGGGCGAAAGGTTTTCGCGGCTGGCATCAGCGCGGCTACCTGCCGCACTACGACGCGCCCGGCGTGACGCAGTTCGTGACGTTGCGTCTGGTGGATTCGCTGCCCGCATCGCGTCGTGGCGAGTGGGAACATCTGCTGAAAATCGAGACAGGAGCGCTGGTCTGTGGCCGGCATTCTCCTGCCGCGTACAGCAAAAGCCGGTCACAGACCGGCGCTCCACACCACGGCGGGAGCGCCGACGTGTCGTCGGCTTTTCGCGCGGCAAATCCCGACGGCACCAAAACGACGGCCGGCGGAGATGAGAACGCTCAAAGCCGTCCACAGGCCGGCGCTCCGGCGCGCGTTGCGGCGGGGCGGGAGCGTCGCCGGAAGCTGGAGGAATATCTGGATCGCGGTTTGGGCGAATGTTGGCTGCGGCAACCGACCATCGCGCAACTGACGGAAGATGCGCTGCGGTTTTTTGACGGCCAGCGCTACCAACTGGGCGCGTGGGTGGTCATGCCGAATCATGTGCATCTGCTGGTGGACGTGTGGGACACGCCGTTGTCGGAGTTGATCAAGAGTTGGAAGGGCTTCACGGCACGCGAAGCCAACAAGCTGCTGGGACGGAGCGGCGAGTTTTGGGAGCGGGAGTATTTGGACACGGTGATTGAGGATGAAGAACATCGGCAAACGGCGGTGCGCTATATCGAGAACAACCCGACGAAAGCAAAACTGGTGTTGGACCCGAAAGAATGGCCGTGGAGCAGCGCGCGATTTCGAGATGAGTATGGGGTGCTGAAGTGTTCGGCGGAGCGCCGGCTTGCAGCCGGCTTAAATCGTGAGGAAACCCGCGAGGCGCGCAATTTCAAACGAGAATGAACACGATTCGTATGGGGAGAGCGCAAAGCCGGTCACAGACCGGCGCTCCAACGAAGGAGCGCCGACATGTTGTCGGCTTAAGACTCTCGCGGGCCAGAGTCATTTGAACGCCAAACAGAAAGCATGCATGAACCGTAATTCGCGCACTCGAAGCCGGTCACAGACCGGCGCTCCGTGCGGGGCAAGCGTCGAACGCCCAGTCAGGATCGAACTATGAAGCCTAAACTTTCTTCACGGCACGGAAGCAGGATCGTTTCGTGGGTGACTTGGCAGGTGGCCGGGATGTTCCTTTGCGTGGCGTGTGCGAACGCCGCCAGCAGCACGGCATTCTCACCCGTTATTACGGTGGATACACGCGTCGTAGCCATCGCGGTGTCCGGCCGGGTGCTGGACGCGGCCAGCCGCGCGCCGGTCAGCGGCGCAGCGGTGTCGCTGGCGGGGCAGAACACCAGTAGTTCCAGCGCGGGCTTGTTCAGTTTCGCGAACGTGGCTGCGAGCGGCAACACGCTGGCGGTGAGCAAAAGCGGTTACGCCACTTACACCGGCACCGTGCCCGTCCCGGCGGGGGCCAATGCGGTCATGCTGCCGGATGTTCTGCTACAGGCTGCGCCAGTGGGAAACAAGCCGGTGGTGACGGGAGTGCGCACCCGGCATGAAGGAATGTTCTTGGGCGGCATCGCCATGTTGAACGATTTCACGGCCACGGTGAACTGGCAGGGGCTTGCGCCCAATCAGGTGCGGTTTTATGTGAACGGCAATCTGGCGGCGACGCGGACCACCAGCGGGACCGAGGTAACAGTGACATTGGACATGGGGCTGGGTTTCGCGCCGAGTTTTTCGCCCGGCGCGAACACGGTGCGGGTGGTGGCCGAAGCGGGGAACGGCGCAACCTCAGCGCCCTACGATATGACGGTAAGGGTGATTCCCACGCCGTTCTGGTTGACCGGCCTGCCCGCGAGCATCTTGGGCGCGGAGGAAGCGACTTATTCATTCCACCTCACCTATCCCTCGGATAAGTATCCGGTGAAGGCGCTGCAGAACATTTCGTTCCTGGGCGATTTCGGCTGGGATTTGCAGTTCAAAGGCGGCTACGAATATGCGCTGGTTCCGGGGAATGGCTGCTATACGCCGGGGTGCAGCCCACAAAATCCAAGAAGCGGGTGGGAAAGCGTCCGCACAGTTCGCTGACGAATCCCAAGTTTTTCGCCGGTAGCACCGAGATCAAATTCGGGGTGAAGGCGCAGGCGGAAGGCACGGCCACGCTGTCCCAGGGCATCGTGCTGAACCAGGCCGGCGTGGTGGTGTTCGTGGACGTACAGCAGGAACTGCTGGCGTTCTACTTGTCGGATTATGTGCCGGGGGCGCAGTGGTTGCGAATTCTGGATCGGTTGAAATGGTTGGGCGTGGATGTAAACAGCGTCCAGCGGGTGACGGTGTATGGACTGCTGAATGGGGAGGTTCAATTGATGCTCCAATTTCAGCCCGAGCCGGTCCACTTCAGCGGGGCGGACATCAATCTGGCCTTGGGATTGGAAGCCGCGTACGAACCGAACATCAAAGTGGCCAAGATGCGGATTTACGTGGGCGGAAAGGTGGACGGGGAGTTTCAGATTCCGTATCCGAATCCCGCGTTCCGGCTCAAGCGCATCACCGGGAGCGTCTATGGCGGGGTGAGCATTGAATCGTGGCTTTTCGATATGGAGGAGGAGTTCGTCATCTTGCAAGGAACCTTGTGGCAAGGTGCGAGCGGGGCGCTGGCCATGAGAGCGGTGGGGACGGTGGAGGAAGACGAAACGATCACGCTGATCCTGCCGGCGGGCAGCCGGGAATTTGGGGTGCGCAACCGGGATTACTTGCTGGCCGGCCCGGAGCGGTTCACGGCGGAACAGTCGGTTATGCAACGAGCACGCGACGGCCACGTGGACACGCTCACGGATTTCCGGCGCATGGGTGTGCCGCCTGCCAGAGGCTCAGATGCGAAAAAGGAAGGCGATGTTTCTGCCGCTGGGGACCCGCCGCCCCCGGCGAATCAGGCGGACTTGACGTTGGTGGAGAATGTCTTTCCCGGCGCGGATCCGGCGATGGCCGGCAAGGAACAGGAGTTGATGCTGCTCTACGTGACCGACAACGGCAGCCCGGACGATCTTCAGTTCACGGACATCCGGTGGACACGCTTTGACGGAACGAACTGGAGCGCGCCCGCGACGATTCATACAAACACGCAGGGGGAGTTCTCACCGCAAGTCGCTTTCGATGGCCACGGAGATGCCATCGCAGTATGGGAGCGCGTGGCGGACCCGAATTTCAACACGCCCGACCTCATGGCGATGGCGGCGCAGATGGAGATTGTCTGGGCCAAGTGGAATCACGCCAGCGGTCTGTGGTCCACGCCCGTACCGCTGACCAGCAACGGCTATCTGGATCACGCGCCGTTGCTTTGCGGGCCGATGGCGGATGGCAGTGTGCTGGCCGTGTGGACGGCGAACACTTCAAATCTGCTCATGGGCACAAACGGCGCGAGCAGTCAGGTGCAATGGGCGCAATGGAGTCCGGCGAGTCAGAATTGGTCGGTCCCGCAAACCTTGCTGGCGGATTTGCCGTATCGCCTGTCGCAATCGCTATCCGGCGTCAGCAATGTGGCGGTGTATGCGTGGACGCGGGATTTGGATGGGGATCAGAACACGGTGGCGGATCAGCAGGTGTTTTATCGCGCGTGGAGCAACGGAGTATGGAGCGCAGCCACGCAGTTCACAACTAACACGGATGGCAATCGAAATGCGCGGGTTTCAGTCGGGCCGGCCGGACAGAGCTATCTGGTTTGGCAGAGTGGCACGAATCTGGTGTTGAGCCGGGATTTTTCGACCAATGCAGCTTTGGTTCGGTTGGACTCGCAGACTGCGGGCTTCGCCGATTACGCGCTGACCGTTGGTCCGGCGGGGAATCTGGCGTTGCTCTGGCAGGACATGGCCGAGACGGGATCAGACGCGCATTACCGGGTGCTCGATCCCGCGTCGGCGACATGGAGTCAGGACGCGCTGATGTTCAATGATTCGCCGTTGGAGCGGTCGTTTGCGCCGGTGTGGGATGACGTAGGAAATCTGACGGTGGCCTACAACAAGGTGGAGATCATTTACACGAACAAGACGGTGGAATTGGAAGGCGGGGGCACGGTGACGATTACCAACGTGCCGCAGCCGGGCCGCGTGGATTTGTGCGTGACCAAGCGGGCGCTGGTGAAAGACCTCGCGCTGATGCCGGGCGATTTCACAGCGAGCGCGGACAATTATCTGCCAGGCGCGGCGGTCACGCTGTCGGCCACCGTGCGGAACATCGGCGACCTGGCGGTGAGCAATGCGGTGGTGGCGTTCTACCAGGGCAATCCGACCAACGGCGGCGTGTTGATTACGAACATCACGATCTCAGGCTGGCTGGATGGCGCGGCGACGAACACCCTCAGCGCCTTGTGGGTTGTGCCCGAGCCGGCGACGAATCATGTCCTGTATGGCGTGGCCGATCCGACGGGGGTGATTGCGGAGTTTGATGAATCCAACAACGCGCTTTCCTTGAGCATCGGCGGAACAGACCTGGCGGTGTCGCTGATTTCTCATGCTGCCGAGACGAATGGCGCGGTGCGGGTGATCGCGC
The DNA here is from genome assembly GCA_014860005.1 of Verrucomicrobiota bacterium. Next base: position 26,838 of record JACZKP010000010.1, read on the forward strand.
AGGTACAGAATCTTGGTGCGCCTTCAGCCACGAGTTCGGTGCTGGCAATCCGGCGCGCGGGCGAAACGAGCACACCGCTGGCGACGGTCGCAGTGCCGTTGCTCGAACCGGGGCGGCTGGCGACGGTGGCGTTGGATTTGCCGCCGGGTACGCAACCCGAGGGTGAGGCGGTCTATCGGCTGTTCGCGGACGAAACGAAAGTGGTTTCCGACGTGGATACGAACAACAACACCACGGCGTTTGCCGTGAACTTGTGGGTGGATTCGGATGGCGACGGGCTGCCGGACAGTTTCGAGAACCAATACACCTTCCTGGACCCGAACGATCCGGACGATGCCGTGCTGGATTACGACGAGGATGGGGTGAGCAATCTGGACGAGTATCGCGCTGGCACGTCACCGGACGATCCGCTTTCGTATCTGCGACTGACGGCGATCACTGTCGGCGGGAGCGAAGGGGTGGAGATTGCGTGGGGGTCGTCGCCGAACAAGCTCTACACCGTGCAGCGGTCAGCAGCATTGGGGGCTGGGTTCACCAACCTGGTGGAACATCTCCAGTCCACGCCGCCGGAAAATGTTTATCTCGACACCTCGGCTACCAATGCCGCTGCGTTCTTCTATCGCATCATGGTGGAGTGACCAGGTTTCGCCAACCTTGAGGCGGGGTGCGTAAGCCGGTCACAGGCCGGCGCTCCTTCCGCGCAAGGAGCGCCGACATGTTGTCGGCTTTAGGGGTAACGAAACCAGTTATGTCCGACCCCAAAGCAGAGAGTAACGCAGGCCGAGGAGCAGGGTGCGCAAGCCGGTCACAGACCGGCGCTCCGGCGGGGCAACTTCGCCAGCACGGCCTTGGCGGAGAGGCCGTGGAGTTTGACCACCTTGTGCCGCGAGGTGTGGCCGCGCAGCAATTGCGCCGCACTGCGCGGGCAGTCGAACTGCTCCGCGAGAAGGCACAGCAATGCTTCGTTGGCTTTGGCGTCCACCGGTGGCGCGGTCACTTTGACGCGCAGTTCCGCGCCCAGTGGTTCGCCGATTTCATTGGCGGAAGCGCGCGGTTGCAGTTTGATGGCCAGCGAGACACCGTCAGTCTGAACCGACACAAATACCGGAAGCGGCGGCTTGCGCGTGGAATCGAGAGACGGCTTCACGACCGATTCAGCGCACTCAACACGGCGCGCACGGAGGCGAGTTCGATGTTGGTGTCCACGCCGGCGCCCCAGCGCGTGCGGCCGTCGCTGTGCTTGATTTGAATGTAGGCGATGGCGGCGGCGGCCTCGCCACTGCTCAGGGCGTGTTCGCTGTAACTGGCGATTTCAAAGCGCGGCACGCCGACGGTGCTGAAGCCGTGAACGAGTGCGGCCAGCGGGCCATTGCCTTCGCCATTAAATTCCAGGGGTGACCCGTCGCGCAACATCCGCGCGTGGCAGCGCACGATGCCGTTGCGGCTTTCGGTTTCAAAACCTTGCAACTGCCACGGCTTGGCGCGCTCGACGTATTCACGCCAGAACATGGCGCGCAATTCCATGCCGCTGACCTCGCGGCCAAGCCGGTCCACTTCATCATTCGCCAGCGGGCCGAATTCACGTTGCATGTCCTTGGGCAAGACGATGCCGAATTCACTTTCGAGCAGATAGGCCACGCCGCCTTTGCCGGACTGGCTGTTCACGCGGATGACTTCGCGGTATTCGCGCCCGATGTCATTTGGGTCAATGGTGAGATACGGCACGTCCCAGTTTTCGGAACGGCCATGCTGCCATTCCGCCAACCCTTTGCGGATGGCGTCCTGATGCGAGCCGCTGAACGCCGTGAACACGAATTCGCCCGCGTAGGGCTGACGCGGGGGCACGCTCATACCGGTGCAACGCTCATAAACTTCAACCAACGCATTGAGGTTGGAGAAATCGAGCTGCGGGTCAATGCCGTGCTGGTAGAGGTTCAAGGCCACCGTGACGATGTCGAGATTGCCGGTGCGTTCACCGTTGCCGAACAGCGTGCCTTCAACTCGATCCGCGCCCGCGAGCAAGCCCAACTCGGTGGCTGCTACGCCGGTGTATCGGTCGTTGTGCGTATGGAGGCTGACGATGAGGGATTCGCGGCTGCGGAGGTTGCGGCACATCCACTCGATCTGATCCGCATAGACATTGGGCATGGCGACCTCGACGGTGTCGGGGAGGTTCAAGATCATCTTCCGCTCCGGCGTCGGCTGCCAGACGTCCATCACGGCCTCCGAAATTTCCCTGGCGAATTCCACTTCCGTGGCGCTGAAACTCTCCGGCGAATACTGGAGCATCACGTCCGTGCCTTTGAGGCGGGGCAATCGCTCTTGAATCCATTTCGCCCCCTGCACCGCGATGGCCTTGATCTCGTCTTTCGATTTGCCGAAAACGACGCGGCGTTGTGCGGGCGAAGTCGAGTTGTAGAGATGAATGATGGCTTTCTTGGCGCCGATGAGCGATTCCACGGTGCGCTCGATCAAATCTTCGCGGGCCTGCACAAGCACCTGCAACCACACATCGTCCGGCGCGCGTTTTTCTTCGATGAGCCGGCGATTGAACGTGAACTCGGTGTTGGAGGCGGAGGGAAAACCGACTTCGATTTCCTTGAAGCCACATTTCACGAGGGTGTGAAACAACTCCAGTTTCTGGCCGACGTTCATGGGGACGGCGAGCGCCTGATTGCCATCGCGGAGGTCCACGCTGCACCAGATCGGAGCGCGGGTGAGAGTACGATTCGGCCATTGGCGGTCGGGCAAATGAACGGGCGGGAAGGGCCGGTATTTTTGTGACGGTTGCTTGAGCATGGCGGTTTTAGTTTGCGGGTTTTATCCGGCGGCGGCGAGGCAAAACAAAAACCCCACCGCCAATCCGGCAGTGGGGTCCAGTAAGTTTCTTATCTGGCCTAGAACCCGACTGCCACGCTACACAGCAGCAGCGCGTTCGTAAGCAGCAGGTTCAGATTTCGATTCACGAGGTCACTCTAATGAGGAGGTCAGGGCGGGTCAAAGGATTTTTCTTCGGGCTTGCTGGCCCATCGGGCGAGGCATACTGTCAACTCCGTGAACCGGACCACGGCCAATTTCCACGCGCCATGTCAGTGGCTCGCACTCCTGCCTTACAGTTCGGTTACTCGCCATTTGGCTGCGGAAACGAGAACGAGTTTATGAAACCACCTCTGCTGCACCCGCCTGATTGGTCACGAATCCGGCGGCGGGGCTTTACCCTCATTGAATTGCTCGTAGTGATTTCCATTATTGCCATTCTTGCCAGCATGTTGCTGCCGGCGTTGAGCAAGGCGAAAGACCGGGCCAAGTCCATCAACTGCATCAACAACCTGCGCCAGATGTCGCTGGGTTACACTTTGTATGCGGACGACAACAAAGATGATGTGGTGACGCTTTATCTGTTCCAGACGGCACCGCCCGGTGCCTTCTACGCGGGCTCCGTCACCTGGTGGGTGGATTTGCTGCGGCCGTACCTGCAAGGAACGAACATCATCACCTGCCCGAGTGTGTGGGGTAATCAGCAATTTGGCGTGGGCGGCCCGGGCGGGTTGGGTGTCGCGTTGAATCATCCGGAGCTCTCGGCGTGGGCGACCTCCTGGCGACCCAAGCTGGCTACGCTCAGAAGCCCGGCCCGAAAACTTCCCTTCGTTGACTCGGGTTTGATTGGCAATCCGCGTGATCGCGATCCGGACGCGTGGGTCGAGGTGCGCAACCAACAGGCGCTCTATTGGCGGGTGCCCACAAACACTGGTTATTACGAGGACGATCCGCAACGCCCCGTGGGCCGTCATCTCAAACGCTGCAACGCTGGATTCGCAGACGGTCATGCGGAGACGATGAAGGTCAGCGCCATCGGTTTGCAGTTCTATCCCAGTCGAACGGCCAGCGGCCAGATTGCCACGGGTATAAGCTGGCTCGGCGGCAATGGGATTTTCGATGAACGCTGGATGTGGTCGTGGGGACCTTAACTTGACTCTCATCGTGGCGGCGGTGCTGGAACCAGTTGTTCGAATCTCTGCACACTTCCGCTTCCGGGCCGACGCTGTTTGATGGAGTTTATTTCCTGAACCAACATGAGCAAGCGAACCAGGGATACAATCGTGGCGGTCGTGGCCCTCGGAGCAGCGGCACTTGCAGTCTATCTGGCATTTGGCCGGACTGCGCCAGAGCTTGAACTCGATACCTACGAAGTGCTGGGCGCGGTGACGGCCGAGGAAACCGCAAAGCTGCTGAACGGCAACGGCCGCGTTCTGGTCATGGTGCGCGATACCGGCCCGGACAAGAATCCGTCCGTCGAAGCGGAATTGAAGGCATTCCAGCAAGCGATGAAGCAACATTCAGGCGTCAGCGTGGCCATTGACAAGATTCAGGTGACGCCGATGCTGATGATGTCCACCGGCGGCGGCGTGCCCCCGGACCAGCTTTTCAAGGCGCTCCAAACCCACGCGAACCCTGATGCCGTGGTGCTGTTCTTCGGTTTTCCACAATTGACCGATCTGCAATTGGAGGCGCTGAAGCAGACCGGCGTCAAGACCGTGGTGGTTTCCTCGTTTCGGCCTGCTTACCAGCGGTTGCTGGAGCGAAAGGCCATCCAACTGGCCATCGTGCCCCGGCCAGAGTCGCCGGCACTGACGCCGGGAAAAACGCAGACCGTGCGCGAACGTTTTGATCAGGAATACATCGTCATGAGGGCGGCGAACCCTGTCGAGCAGCCTTGATTTGTCTTACGGCGTGCGTGCGCGAAAGAAGCCTGCGCCACCGGAGACTGCGTTGGTGATGTGGATGACGGAGTCGGCGGGTTGAACGGGAATATTGGTCAAGGCAGTCCAGTCAACAGTGGTGAGCGACTCGCGGAACTCGACGGTGTAGGTGCGGTTGGATTGGGCATTAAACGAAAACCGAATTTGATCACCAACAAGCGCGGTGTCGAAAATTGTGGGCGGGGTGGCAGGTGGAGGTGGTTCAGACACGGTGTAGTCAATCGTGAGTACCGGACTTAACGAAGCATTTTCGCGCGAGGCCAGTTGCCGTCCAGAACTCGCCAGCCCGCCAGTGGCGAGAAGAATCCAGCCGAAATTGATGTCGGGATCGTCCAGCCACGTCTGCACGTCGGCGACCATGCCCGGGGAACTGAAGTCATTTGTGGTGGGCGAGGTAATGACGGGCTGCAATTGGGCTGTCACACTCGCACCTGCGACAAAATCCGTTCCCGCCTGACCGCCGGGAGCACCCCACGGCGTTGCCGGCAGACGCACATTCCACGTTGCGCCAAGCTCGGTCCAGTCACGAAGCACGCGGTTGAGATCGAAGTTGGAAGCTTCCCGTGGTCCTGCGGTCGCGATCAATTGCAGCTTGACGCCGGTGATGGTTGCGCCTGCCGGCAGGTCCGCCAGGGAGAACTTGAACAAGCAACGCTGAACCGGGGAGCCGGCGAGAGCCACTCCCGCCAGCAGTGGATTGGCCGTGCCGAAATTGACTCCCGGCATGGAGTCGCGGAGATAGGTGTCAGCGACGGGGAACAGGTTGGTGGTCACCGCAGAAGCAGCAGGGATGCCGTCCCCGAATACAAATGCGGCAGCACAGGTCAGCGCCAAAGTTGCCTTCGCGATACTCATAATGTCGTCAGGTTGCCGGGTCAATTAACGACCGGTTGGTTCGGAGTTATGAGGCGCGGAGGCGGGGTTTGTTCCCGAAGGTTTGTGCCGGGTGCGTAGGTCGCACGAATTCATCCGGCTATGGAAGGTGAGCCGTGAACCCCGGCCGGGCAGACTGGTTGCCAGCAGATTGCGGACAACCACGTCCGGTTAATGCTGCGGCAAAGTTCAGCCAGACAAAGCCTTTCCGCGCTTTTGAAAGCCATCGCGTTGCGGGAGGTCTTGCGCGAATGACAGTATTGAATAGGCAGTAAACCCGCCCGGTCAGTTGCCCAGAAACGCTGCGTGGACAGCCCTCATCGCCACCTCGCCCTTGTCGAGCCGCACGACGACGGAGATCTTGATTTCGCTCGTGGAGATCATTTCGATGTTCACCCCTTCGCGCGCGAGCGTGTCGAACATCTTGCCGGCAACACCAGTGTGGCTCTTCATGCCGACGCCCACGATGGAAAGCTTGCCGATCTTCTCATCGGCAATGGCCTCGCGATAACCGATTTCCTGCTTCAATTCCTCGATCACCTTGCGGGCCTTGGGCAGGTCCGGCTTGTCCACGGTGAAAGAAAGATCCGTGGCCGGAGTGCCGCTGCCGTGGCTGATGTTCTGCACAATCATGTCCACGTTCACGTTCGCATCGCCCAGCGCCTTGAACACCCGCGCCGAGACGCCGGGCTTGTCGGGCACCGCCACCAGCGTGACCTTGGCTTGATTCTTGTCGAGGGACACGCCGCGTACGACGATGTCTTCCATACTTTTGGTTTCTTCCTTCACAATGGTTCCTGGGTTGTCGTTGAGGCTGGAGCGCACTTCAAACACGACGCCAAATTTCTTGGCAAACTCTACCGAGCGCGACTGCATCACCTTCGCGCCGAGACTGGCGAGTTCGAGCATTTCGTCATAGGAAATCTCTTCGAGTTTGTTCGCGCCGGGCACGATGCGTGGATCGGCGGTGTAAACGCCATCCACATCCGTGTAAATCTGGCAAAGGTCGGCCTTGAGCGCGGCGGCCAGCGCGATGGCCGTCAAATCCGATCCCCCGCGACCCAGCGTGGTAATCTGGCCGTCCATGGTTTCACCCTGGAAACCGGCCACGATGACTACATTGCCTTGGTCCAACAATTCGTGCGTCCGCTTCGGCGTAATGTTGTGAATTCTGGCCTTGGTGTGAACGCCATCCGTCACAATGCCTGCCTGCGCCCCGGTCAGGGAAACCGCCGGTACGTTCAGCGCCTGCAGGGCAATGGCGGCGAGCGCGATGGTTTGCTGCTCGCCGGTGGCCAGAAGCATGTCCATCTCGCGTTCGCTGGGCAGGGGGGCAATGGCCTTGGCCAGTTTGATCAATCCGTCCGTCACCCCGCTCATGGCGGACACCACCACGACGACTTGGTCGCCCTGCGCGCGGTACCTGGCCACGCGCGCGGCGACGTTCTTAATGCGATCCGTGTTGGCGACCGAGGTGCCGCCGTACTTCTGAACAATCAAAGCCATACGTTTGTTGGGGGAAGGATAGCCTCTTCTGCGTTGGGTCAATCCCCATTGGCGGCGGAGGGTAAAGCGACGGTCGGCACTTGAAAAGTCTGTAGTTTACCCTGTGAAAATCCATTTTTGGATTTCCTCACTCAAAAACACCCGGGCGTCGCCAGCAAATACTCACGAAGTTTCTCATAGTCGGCCGTCATGCGGTCGTAGTCCTCCGGCATCTGGATGGCCACTGCCATGGCCGGCGGCACGTCGGGCGACCAGCCCATGTTCTTCTCGATCTCCTCGGGGAACTTCGCAGGGTCCGCCGTTTCGAGAATCACGGCGGGCAGGCCTTCGAGGGTCTCCGTGGCCAGCCAGTCTTCAAACCCGCGCCATGCCACGGCGCCATGAGGTTCCAGAAGCAACTGATACTTGTCCCAAACCGCTTTGATCGTCAGGCGGGTGCGTTCGTCGGAAATTGAACTCGAGAACAAATCGCGCCGCAACGCAGCGAGGTCGGGCATCTGATGAATCTTGCCGGTTTCATCCATGCACCCGCCATACAGCGCCACAAGCCGCGCCAGGTTGCTTGGGTGGCCCACGTTCATCGCGTTGGAAAGCGAGTTGCGCGAGGGCACAACTTTTTTGTAATGGCCGCTGGCGAGGAAGCGCGGGAAAGCGTCGTTCTCGTTCACCGGGACGATCAGCTTGCGCATGGGCAAGCCCATCTGCTTCGCCACCACGGCGCCCATCATGTCGCCGAAGTTTCCACTAGGCACGGAGAATACCAGCGGCTCACCGGCTTTAGCCACTCGCGACGCGGCGTAGAAATAATAAACGCACTGCGGCAGCAGGCGGCCGATGTTGATCGAGTTGGCGGACGACAGCGGAATGTGGTTCAACTCTGGATCGGCGAACGCGCGCTTCACCATCGCCTGGCAGTCGTCGAATTTGCCGTCAACCGCGACGGTGCGGACGTTGTCGCGCAGGGTGGTCATCAGCTTGCGTTGACTCATGCTGACCTCGCCAAACGGAAACAGCACGATGACGCGGATGCCGGGCACGTTGTGAAAGGCGTGAGCGACCGCGGATCCGGTATCACCGCTGGTGGCCGTAAGGATGGTGAGTTGCTTGCCGTCTTCGCGTAAAAAATGCCCCATCATGCGGGCCATCATGCGGGCCGCAAAATCCTTGAACGAAGCCGTCGGGCCGCGATCCAGCCGCATGACGTGAACGCGGTCGTAAACCTTTTCCAACGGCACCTCGAAGTTATAGGCGTCACGGCACATTGCCGCCAAAACATCAGCCGCCAGGACGCCTTCCGTGTAACGCGACAGCACGCGAAATGCGATTTCGCTGTAGGGCAGCCTGGCGAACGTGGCGATTTCCTCAAGCGTCAGGCGCGGAAATTCCGTGGGCAGATAAAGTCCGCGATCGGGTGCCTGACCAGTAAGCAAGGCCGCGCGCAGAGTGACAGCCGGAGATTGGCCGTTGGTGGAGTGAAAAAGAAGCATGCCCATGAGAACCCTGGATTCACTCAAAAGTTTCCACCCGGAACATGACGGGCCGGGACTTGACGGCGGGCAGTTTTCCAATCCTGGTCAGCGCCTTGCGCACCGCTCCGTTCGGCGCGTCGTGCAGCATCAGGATCAACGGCACGCTTTCACCTTCGTGCCCCTCGGGTTGCATGACTGAAGAGATTCCGATCTTCGCCGCCGCGAGAATGGCGGAGATTTTCGCGAGCACACCGGGCTTGTCCACGACGCTCAAGCGCACGTAGTAGCGCGAAATGATTTCGTCCATCGGCAGGACGCGACAATTCTGCGCGTGCGGGACGAAGGGCGGCACGCGGGTTTTTGTCCCATGCTTCAAGTCAAGCGCGGCATCCGCCACGTCGCTCAACACGGCGCTGGCGGTGGCATCCTTGCCGGCACCGCGACCGTAAAACAAGGTGTCGCCCACCACGTCGCCGCGCACAAAACACGCATTGAACACACCGTTGACACTGGCGAGAACATGGGCGTTTGGTATCAGCGTCGGGTAAACCGAAACCTGCACCCCACCCTTCGCGCCGCGCGTCTGACTTCTTTTCACGATGCCGAGCAATTTGATGGTGTAACCGAGCTGCTCTGCGAACTGCATGTCCATCTTCGAAACGGCGCGGATTCCCTCAGTGTGAATGTTCCGATGATCCACCCAGAAACCGTGCGCCAGCGAAGCCAGGATGCCAGTCTTGTGCTGCGCGTCAAAACCGTCAATGTCGAGGTCCGGCGGAGTTTCGGCGTAACCCTGCTTTTGCGCCTCGGCCAACACGTCGGCAAACTCCGCACCCTCCAGCGCCATGCGTGAAAGGATGTAATTGCAGGTCCCGTTCACAATGCCGTAGATGGCGGAAAACTGATTCGCGACGAATCCCTCGCGCAGTGATTTGATGATGGGAATGCCGCCACACACGCTGGCTTCGTAGTAAAGATTTGCTCCACTTCGGGCGGCGGCAGCAAATAATGCCGGACCGTGCGCTGAGAGCAGCGCCTTGTTTGCAGTCACGACGGTTTTGCCCTGGGCCAGCGCGGCCAACACCATGGTCCTGGCGATGCCGGTGCCACCCACCAGTTCGATCACCACCGAAATCTTTGGATCATTGACCACCTCCTGCCAGTCGGTGGTCATCAGTGCCTGTGGAATGGGATAGGGGCGCGGTTCGTCGAACGCCTTCACGGCGATCTTGCGGAAGCCGAGTTGCACGCCAAGGCGGGCGGCCATGAGTTTGCCGTTGCGTTGCCACGCATGAAACACGCCGCTGCCCACCGTGCCGCCACCGATCATTCCGAGATTGATCTTCTGCATCATTGGCCGGTCAGGTTGCCGGGAAGCGCCATGCCGGACAATTCAATTCTCACCGCCAGTCGGGTTGCTGGGGTTAAGGGGCGCGGCGTAGCTCACTTCACGTTCTGTAATTCCTTCCGCAACTCCTGCGTGTCCTTGACCTTGGTGATGCTGATTTGGAAAAAACTGTTTTCCGCTCACGCAACCGTTACAATTGTGCGCGCCACCACGTTCGATGAAAAACCGGTTCGTGAGTCCAGCTTGCAGGCGGACGTCACGCGGACAACGTGAGCGGGCCGAGTAAAGCTCAATAAAGGATAAAGTCACCCGCTAAAAAACAGCCACGTCAAAGCACGCACACCGAGTGTGTGTGCTGTTTGCTCAATGCCAAAGCCTCACTGGATCTTAATACCACGGTAGAACCGGACGGAGTTAGTTTGTGCCGCTGGGTCTTGGAAATTCAGAATGCCCTGAGCATTGGTGGATGAACCAACTGTTTCCCATGTCGAGAAGTTCTTGGTTGCCTCGACCCGATAAGCCCCGGGGATGAAAGCGTGCAGCGCAACACCGAAAGCTCCACCCGAAAAACCCAACGCCTGGACTTGCGGTGGTGGCAGGTTCGTAATCTGCAACAAACTCGGCGTCGCATTAAACTGCAGCCAACTGGCATTGACAGTGTCGTATGCTGCTGTCGTTGTGTCTGGTAGTGGCGGGTTGCCGGGCAGCGATGGCAAATTAAGCGTTACTTGAAGGACGCGAGCCTCTCCCGGTTGCAAGTTGAATTCCCACGACACTTGATTGTTGTTTGCTGTCCCACCCGCAGCGTCAATGACGCTTGTGCCAACCGGTATCGGCTGTTGAAGATTCACAAGAAGCGGCGACTCGACGGGATTATCAACGTAGATGCTGAGGTTGCAGATTTTCGACGTGCCATACTGCAGGAGGGCAGACCGCAAGGGTGTGTCAGCCAGCAACAACCCACTTGGCAACTGGCTGGGATCAACGACCTGTCCGTTCTCATCCAAGTAGATTGTTCCGAAACGTCCCGTTTCAACATCCTGCAAATAATGGCCATTGGCAGTTTTTGCGGTCAGCGTGTAGTTAATCAACCCCCTTGGGATTTGGCCGCCGTCTGCGGTTTTGTAGTAGAGCCTAATCGTTGTTTGCACTCCAGGATTCACTTGAACCCAGTTCGCAACGGACAGGACATTGATGTCGTAATTGCGTTCTCCGATGCCGTATGTCCTGAATGGCAAAAGTTGAGTAGTTGTGAAGCTCTTCGGGTAAACTGCCTCAAGGTGGTATTGGGCAGGCACTGTCCCCGTGTTGTGTATCGTGACATCGGCGTAGGCAGTTGTCGTGAACCAGCGGGGTGAAAATCCAAATTGTTCCAACGCTCCTTGGGCGACATGTTCCACGGACAACTGCCCTGCGGGCGTCGCGGGTACTTGTACGCTGATGACCGCCTCCAACCCGCGCTTGGCATTATCTGCCATCTCTCTGGCGGTGAATGTAGATTGACCGAGAACGTTCACGGAAAGTCCGAGCATTTGTGCGTCCATGCTTTGTCCCGAAAGAATATTGAGCTTGTCGAATGTTCCGACGGCCGTTGTGCCGGAAACTGAGAGCATCACTGCAAGCGTTCCGTGGGCTGCACCGCCTGTCAGGATCATGCCCAATCCAACGCTTGCGCCGAAGAGCTTTTCGCCAACCAGATATGTCCAGCTATTCTCATCGTAAGATTTCAAATCTGCGAAGGTTGTTGGGAGCAATGCCTTGCTGCTGTAATTGTTCGCAAGAGCGATATTTCCAGCTGAGCGCGCCTGAATATTTCTCGCCAATTGTTCAGCCTGCGAAGGCGAAAGTGAACCCGAGGCTGCGATTGCTTGCTGTCGCAATTGTTCAATTTCAGCTTTACGCTGGGAAATGAACGTCTGAATGTTCGGCATGAAAATTACCGAGTGCGATTGGCTGGCTTTCTTTGTAATGACTCGCTCGGTCGCAGTCCGCTCCAAATCCAAAACGGTTTGCTCAAGGATATCTTCGCCGATTGAAGACTCAAGCCAGCCCTTGAACGTAGCTGCGTCAATGCCCAAGCTGATTGCATCAAACGCCGCGCTTATCGCAATGCGACTTTGTGCGCTGTCCACGCCTTGCTGAAAATAGTCGGCAGCATTGGCGCACTGTTGCGCCTCGGCGAGCATTGTGTCGTAGAGGTTAGCGGTGCGCTGGGCGAGCAGATTGATTGCATCCGGCAATTGGCTGCTGGCAATCGTCAGTGTCTCGGCACGGGTAGCTTGGCGGCTCTGTGAATCCGTCACCGTCAGTATCACCGTTCTTTGGCCCGCCTGAGCGAACGTATGATTTGGCGTCGGGCCTGTGGCTGTTCCTCCGTCCCCAAAATTCCACGCGAAAGTTAAACCCGCTATTCCAGCCGCACTCGCGGTGAACTGGACCGTGTTGTTTACAAATGGTTGTGTTGGCGACCAGCTAAACAACGCCGATGGCAGCGCAGGCGTGCTGACCACAAAATCAGGCGAACTCGCACTAAACTGCGTCCAGGAACTTGCCTGTCCGTTCGCGTCCAGCACTCGCGCCCGCCAATCATAGCCTTGGTTTGCCAGCCCGCTTGCCGTAATGCGCGCCTCTGTGCCACCCGGGACAAATGCGCTTTCGTGCGTTGGTGATGAAAAACTGCCACCGGCGGTCCTCACCTCAAATTGAATCTTCATTTGCTGCCCACTCGTTCCGCTCGTTCTGGCTGCCAAGACCACGGACGAGGCATTTGCAGTGCCGCCGCCTGAAATCGAAGTCGTTCCATTCGCTTGGAATTGTTGGAGTAATGTGGCGATGGATGGCGGCGTGGGAGGTGTTCCGGTTGAAGTTAGGGCGAGGAAATCACTCACAGCCCACCCATCTTGGGCGAGATAGCGGACCCGCCACCACACATACCCATCTGCGCTTTGAGTGTTTCCGAGCGTGATGACGATTGACCCATCGGGTATGACCGCCAATACCGTTGAGGATAGATTCGGATTTAAGCGAAGGCGCAATCCAAGACCGCCCGTGCCGACAACTGTGGCAGTCCGCCCGAAGTTGGCGACGAGTGAGCGGCTTGCTGTCACCGTAAAAGGGTAGCTCGCCGATATGCTGACTTGATTTCCGCCTTCAGTCCAGTTCACGAATCCATATCCGGTATTCGCGGTCACTGTGGCAGTTGCTGTCTGACCGCTCTGAAAATCTCCGCCCCCACTTGTTGTGCCTCCCGCTGGAGGTGATGCTGAGGTCGTGATCGTATAGGTGGGGAGATCCAGCGTGGCAGAGGCTTCGTTGGAGAGGGGCGAATTGCCCGCCGCATTGTAAGCATAAACCCGGTAATAATACGTGTTCCCCGCCGACACGCCGTTGTCCGTATAACCAAGAAAATTTCCGACCAGCGTCGTATACAACCCCCACGTTCCGCCCGCGCCCACCTTCCGCTCAACCTTGAAACCTTGCACATTGCTTAGGTTATGCTGCCAGTTCAGTACGATGGAACTTGTGCCCCCGGAAGCTGTCAACGATGTGGGCGCAGCCGGGACTGGTATTTGCAGTGCAGCAGAGGCTTCGTTGGAGAGGGGCGAATTGCCCGCCGCATTGTAAGCATAAACCCGGTAATAATACGTGTTCCCCGCCGACACGCCGTTGTCCGTGTAACCAAGAAAATTGCCAACCAACGTCGTATACAACCCCCACGTTCCGCCCGCGCCCACCTTCCGCTCAACCTTGAAACCTTGCACATTGTTTAGGTTGTGCGACCAACTCAGTCCAATGGAACTTGTGCCCCCAGAAGCTGTCAGCGATGTGGGCGCAGCCGGGACCGTGCCTGTCAGAGCGGCAGACGCTTCGTTGGAATAGAATTGTGAAGGTCCGGTCGCATTGTAGGCATAGACCCGGTAATAATACGTGTTCCCCGCCGACACGCCGGTGTCCGTGTAACCAAGAAAATTACCAACCAATGTCGCATACAACCCCCACGCTCCGCCCGCTCCCACCTTCCGCTCAACCCTGAAACCCTGAACATTGCTGAGGTTGTGCTGCCAGTTCAGTACGATAGAACTTGTACCCCCAGAAGCCGTCAGCGATGTGGGCGAGGCGGGGACGGTTTGGGCTACTGCCGAAAGATGTGAAAGCGAAAATAACACCGTCGCTATAAGTCCCTTCAAGTTTTTCATGATTTTTCCTTTTTTTGCCCTCGCTGTGCCTAACAAAAGGGGCGTGACCTACTCACGCCCCAGAACGGGCACGGGAATGCCCTCACAGGAACGCTTTGGGGCACGCCCGATGTGGGCGTGCCTCGTTGCGTGTCCTGTGAGTGAAATTTCCCGTTTCGTTCTGGACAGCAGCCGAAGCCGCAAATTGTGATTGTTTTTGTGGTTACATAGGTCGTCTTTCCGAACAGTGAAGATTGAACGCCTCTCACCGTGCGGCGGCAAGCGCGAATTTTCAGGTTTTTTACGGAGCGGTGGGAAGCCTGATTTTGCTCCAATCCAAGGCAAGATTGAGTCAGGCCAGCGTCAATAAGGGGTTAAGCTTTCGACACCTCATCCGGCCTGAGGCCACCTTCTCCCCGGTCGAGGCAAAGAAGGAATGTTCACTCCTCCACCGGCACGACCAGCTTGTCCATGATGTAGTCTTTCCGCGCGGGCGTGTTCTTGCCCATGTAGAAGTTCAGGATCGGCGGGCGCGCGGCGCGCATTCCACTTTGCTCAGGCGCATTTCCTTGGCGATGAATTGCGCGAATTCCTTCGGGCTGATTTCGCCCAGACTATCTCCTGGTTCCCCGCTGGATGTGCAGCGTGAGGGCCGGCCGTTACAACTCCGGCTCGCCTTGCGCGACCAGGAAATGCGATTACTCGGCACGCCCGGGCACCGTGAGCACCTTGCCATTGTCGTCGGGGCCGAGAGCCAGCAGGAAGGGGACGGCGACCTTCGCCCAATCGCCCGGTTTGGGATACGAGGAAGTTCCGCTTTCAAAACAACTGCGCAACATGTCGGTGTCAATGATGCCGGGATTGAGGGGGATGGCCGCCATGCCGGAGGGCAATTCCTGCGCGAGCGATTGGGTCAATCCCTCAATGGCCCACTTGCTGGCGCAGTATGGCGCGACTTCCGCGTCCGTAGCGCGGCCCCAGCCGGAACTGAAGTTCACAATCACTCCGCGCTTGCGCCGGACCATTTCCGGGGCGAAATGCCGGATGACATTCGCCACGCCCTTGACGTTCACGTCAATCACCTCCGCGAATTCGCGCGCTTCCAGTTCCCACAATCGCGCGTTGCGATTGATGACGCCCGCGTTGTTGATCAACAAGTCCGGCGGTCCGTGCGAGGTCAACACCACGCTGGCCCAGGACTTCACCGCTTCATCGTCCGCCACATCCACGGGGTAGAAGTCGTGGGGCTGGCCGAGCGAGCGCCGCAGTTTCTCGATTTCCCTGACGTTGCGGCCACAGCCGAGGACAGTGTGTTCCAATCGCGCAAACTCCTCCGCCATCGCCCGGCCGAGACCGCGCGTGACACCGGTAATCAAGACGAGTTTACCACGGGGCATGCAGACGGATTCTGGATTTTAACCGGGGCCGGTTTCAATGTATTTTTTCGCCGTGAACATGATTTCGCTGACCACCGATTTTGGTACGCGCGACTGGTTTGTCGGCACGATGAAAGGCGTCATCCTTGGCATTGCGCCACAGGCCATCGTCGTGGACCTCACGCATGAGGTGTCACCTGGAGATATTCGCGGCGGCGCGTTTGCGCTCGCGGCGGGCTGTGCATTCTTTCCAAAACGCACGGTGCATCTGGCGGTGGTTGATCCCGGGGTGGGCGGTGCGCGGAAGGCCATCGCGGTGCAGACGGCCGATTACTTTTTTGTCGGCCCGGACAATGGGGTGCTCACATTTGCGCTCGCGCGGGAGCGAATCAAAGCCATTCACCAACTCGCCAACGATGAGTTCTTCCGGGCATCCGTCAGCCGGACCTTTCACGGGCGCGATGTGTTTGCGCCGGTGGCGGCGCGTTTGAGCCGGGGCGTTGCCATCGAAAAACTGGGGCCGGCGCTCACGGATTTTGTTCGCCTCAACTGGCCGCAACCGGAGGTGCGCCCGGGAGTGGTCAGGGGCGAAGTCGTTTATGTGGATCGGTTCGGCAATGTAATCACGAATCTTGACGCGACGAGTCTGGCTGGCTTCGGCGACAAGCCTTGTGAAGTTTTTGCCCGGAGGAAACGGCTTTGTCCGGTGGCACAGTATTATGGTGCGGTGGACGTTGGCCGGCCACTGGCGGTCGTGGGTTCAACCGGATTTCTGGAGATCGCAGTGAATGGTGCGTCCGCCGCAGACAAGTTCGGGATGGGGATGGGGGCGCAAGTCAGCGTCCGGCTCTGCGTCAATTCTCGATGATCCTTCGCGGAGGTCGTCGTCCGCGCCGGGCGAACAGACACACCAGCAGCCCGAAGACAAAACCGCCCACGTGCGCCCACCAGGCGATACCGCCAAATTGTTTATCCCCGGAAACCAGGCTGAACGCGCCACTGAAGAACTGAAGCAAGAACCACCAGCCAAGGAACACCACCGCCGGCAGCACAAAAATCGGTCCCAGAAAAAATGGAGGAATGACTGCCTCAATCCGTGCGCTCGGGAAGAACCGGAAATAAGCGCCCATCACGCCGGCCACGGCGCCACTGGCGCCAATGGTCGGCACGCCGGAATTGGGATTGGTGACCACGTGAACCAGACCGGCGGCCAATCCGCTGCCCAGATAAAACGCCAGATAGCGCCCCTTGCCCAGACGATCTTCCACGTTGTCGCCAAAAATCCAGAGCGTCCACATGTTGCCGAGGAGATGCATCCAACCGCCGTGCAGAAACATCGAACTGAAAAACGGCAGCACCGCCGCGCCCGGGTGCGCGAACCCGCCAAACACTTCCGCCGCTTCGACGGGATGCGTGTAACGCGCCGGGATGATCGCGTATTGAAGAAACGCCTCTGACAACTGCCGACCCAGGCTCAGTTCCCACAGGAACGCCACGAGATTGGCCAAAATCAGGGCCTTGGTGACGATGGGGAACGAACGTGAACGAATACTGTCACGCAACGGAATCATGCGCGGGACAGGAACACTTGCTGGGCAAGGCCTTGGCAACTCAACGATGTCCGAATCAAGTTCATCGTCTCATCGCGGCGTGAGTCTGGGTGTGTCTTTCCCCGCACCGGAGCGCCGATCTCCGATCCGGCGCGTAGAAATCAAGGGGTGAGCCGGGTCGGAGACCGGCGCTCCTTTGACATCGCGGATTCGTGAATTGAACGCGCAATATCACTGGTCGGACGATCTTCACTCCCGAGGATTGAATCGCGATTCCTGCGCGAGTTGTTCCCACAACTTGCGCTCCGCGTCCGTGACTTTGCCCGGCACCTCGATTCGGGTGACGACAATCAAATCGCCCTTTTCGCCGTCGCGCTTCGGCAGGCCGCGCCCGCGCACGCGCAGCTTCTGCCCCGCCTGCGTGCCGGGCGGAATCTTGATGTTCACGTGTTCGGCCAGAGTGGGCACGGAAATGTTCACCCCTAGCACCGCCTCCCAAGGCGTCAGTTCCAGTTCGTAAATCAAATTGTGTTCCGCCACCTCGAAGTCCGGGTGTTTGGCCAGCCGCACGCGCAAAAACAAATCCCCCGCTACGCCGCCGCCCGTGCCGGATTCGCCACGGCCTGCCAGCCGCAAGCGCTGGCCTTCCGTCACGCCGGCCGGAACTTTGACCTGATAAGATTCAGTCTTCTCCTGGTGGCCCTTGCCCTCACAATCGCTGCACGCGCGCACTCCACGCCGGCCCGTGCCGCTACAACGACTGCACGCCACGGAGCGGCGCACGCTCACGGAACGCAACGAGCCGTGGATGGCCTCCTCCAGCGTGACCAGAATATCGCCCTGGATGTCCCGTCCCCGTTCGCTGAAATCCTCGTCGGCAAACGCGGTAGAG
>JACZKP010000113.1 GCA_014860005.1 Verrucomicrobiota bacterium
CACTCACCCACTCACCCACTCACCCACTCACCCCCCGCTGCCCCCGTTCCACTCCTCAATGTCCCGCTTTGCCTCGTCGGAGTCATCGGTAGACTTTATGTGGTGCTGGAATCGGATCGCGGACTGGTGTTGCTCGATCAGCACGCCGCACATGAGCGAATTTTGTTTGAGCAGATGCTCGAACGTTTGGAGCGCAATGCACAGTCGCCCTCGCAGAAACTGTTGTTGCCGGAGACGATTGAGCTTTCACCCCGCGATGCGCAGTTTCTGCGCGAGCAATTGAACGTGCTGACGCGGTTGGGAGTGGGGTTGAGTGAATTTGGGGAACGCACCTTTTTGCTCGATGCGCTGCCGCCGTTTGTGAAGGTGTCAGATTCCCGGCGGTTCGTGCTCGATCTCGTGGACGAACTCAAGGCTGCGGGCAAGGAAGTCAACACCGTGCGCCTGGGCGAACACACCGTGGCCAAGACCGTGTGCCGCCATGCTGTGAAGGCCAACGACCCGCTCGCGGGCCGGGAATTGGAGCATCTCGTCGAAGACCTGCGCCGCTGTGCCATGCCGTACACCTGTCCGCATGGCCGCCCGACGCTCATCGAAATGAACTACCGGGAACTCGAGAAGAAATTTGGCCGGACGCAGTGAGGCAGAACGATTTGACGCGTTCGAGTCTCCGAACCTGGTTCAACTCGGATTCACTTCCGTCCCGGGACTCTCACTTGCGGGCACAGATTCAACCTTCGCGTTTTTCTCGAGGAAATCCATGACCTTTTCGTGCGCGAGTTGATCGTAGATTTCGATAAGGCCGTTGCGCTTCTGGAGGTCTTTGAGGAATTTGTCAGGGGCAATCTGGTACATCGCCGCCAGCGTTTGCACGCGCTGGAGAATCTCCTCCTGCGCCACCTTCAGGTCCTCCTTCTCAGCAATGCGCTGGACCAGGAACTTCAGCTTCACCCGCTCCTTGGCCCCCTGCGCGGCGGCGGAATAGATGTGTTCCTTTTCCTTCTCGATCACGTCGCGTCCGATGCCGCGTTTGGCGTTTTCCCGCACGATGTCGTACACGACGTTGCGGGTTTCCTGCGCCACTTCTGTGTCCGGCAGTTCAAAATTCACGCTCCCGAGCAGTGCCCGGATGATTTGCCCGCGCGTGTCCCGGCTTTGTTTGTATTTCAACTCGTTCTCCAAATCGCGGCGCACGCCTTCGCGGAGCTTTTCCAGACTCTGGGCGTCATACGCCTTGGCGAACGCGTCGTCGAGTGTGGGCAACACCTTTTCCTTCACTTCGACAATTTCCACTTCAAACACGCCCTTCTTCCCCCCGAGTTCCTTGGTCACAAAGTCGGCCGGGAAATCCACGTTGACGGTGCGTTTGTCGCCCGTCTTGGCGCCGGTAAGCTGGTCGGCAAAACCCGGAATGAACGAGTCGGGTTTCATCTCCACCCAGAATTGCTTCTGCTCGGTCAGCCCTTTGGCCGTGGGGGCGGTTTCCGTGATGGGCTTGCCGTCACACGTTCCCTGATAACTCACCACCGCGATGTCGCCGGGGCGGAGTTCGTGTTCCGCTTTCTCGAACTTGACCTGTTGCTCGCGCAGAAGGTCGAGCGCGCGTTGTACGTCCTCGTCGGTTACGGATTTGCCTTCCTGTTTGACCGGTAAGTCTTTGTATTCCGGCAATTGAAACTCCGGTTCGGTTTCAACCGTCGCCGCGAATTGCAGGGCCTGGCCGCGGCCAAATTGAATCTCCTCGATGTCCGGGTAGCCGAGCACGTCGAGTTTCTGTTCCTCGATGGCCTTGCGGTAGGAATCCCCGATGAGCTTGCGCTTGACCTCGTCCTGGATGTCTTTCTCGTATTTCCTGACGACCATTTCCTTGGGCGCTTTGCCGGGCCGGAAGCCGGGCAGGCTCGCCTCTTTTTGAAACTGCTTGGTCATGGTCTCGAAGGCCGCGTCCACGGCCTGCGCGTCCAATTCCACCCGCATCAATTTTTTGCAGGGCGCCAAATTCTCGACGGTAACGTTCACAAAAACCTTTCGTGTTGACGCTGAAAGCGCGGAAAGCCGGATAACACTGGATTTCCCGAATCAGCGGGAGGGCGAGCCTAAGTAACGCGGCGAGCACCGTCAAGCCTGCGTCTGGTTGTGCTTTCGCTAAAGTTGTGCGACCGCTGCCGACAGGAACAATGGAGAACGAGCGGCGCATTCAAATTGCTACCCGGCGCTGAGCGGAAAAGTGAGGCAGGGATTCATCTCCGCCTGCAGGTCAGGTTTCATTTCCGGGATCCGGGCGGCTGCCCAGGAAAAGTGGTAAACGGATACCTAAAATAAACGATCCTCGTCTTTCCGTCCGTCGCCTTGAATTCGACTGCGTCGCAAGGATGATTGTCGGCGCTGGTTAGAGGATCTCTTACCAACACACGCCGCTGAATGAGTGCGCCACGAAATCTGTGCTGAATCCAGACTTGCTGCGCATGAATCACGTCATCCTGGTCGCGCGCGTCACTAATCATCACGGCCGTCTCCACTGTCGTGCCGCCTCCTCCAGAATAGCTAAATTCTCGTTGTGCCGTTCGGCATCCAAGTAGCATTACGACAATCAGAATGAGAAGCCCGCTGCGATACATATGTTGTATGTGAAACCTAACGGCCAAAGTGCCGGTCGGCGAAGTTTAGATATTGCTCCCAGTCGTAGGCCGTCACGTCGTGTACACCGGTTCGGATGTGGTAGCCAACGGTGTCCCCGATGGGTTGATTGACTGGCGGCATTTCCTCCACGCCCAGACCAACTTTGCGGAACAGCCGATACACCGGCTCGGCGTGTTTGGCGGCCAGAAATTCCCCGCGCGGATCGGCCCAGCGATCTTCCTCCGCGCTGGCCACATAAACCGGTCGCGGCGCCACGAGCGCGATCAATTGATGCTGATCCACCGGCAACTCTGCTTCGTTGCGATTGTACTTTTTGAAGTTGCCGCAGAACCAGTGCGGAAAGGCGTTGTTGATACGCTCGACCGTTTCGCCGAATTGCCGACGATTCAAGGCCGCGCCGCCGCAGCCCGAATCGTTCGAGATCACGATGGCGAACCGCTCGTCCTGCGCGCCCGCCCACAATGAAGTTTTGCCAAGCCGCGAATGGCCCATTACCGCCACGCGCTTGCCGTCAATCTCCCGGTCCTTCTCCATATAATCCAGCGCGCGACTCAGACCCCACGCCCACACGCCAATCGCGCCCCAATCGTCGGGAGCAAACTCCGTATTCGCGCCGTCCGGACTCAACGCCGCGCGTACGCCTTGTTTCCAACCCTCCGCGGAATCCAGTTCCAAATCGCCGTAATAAATCGTCGCCAGCGCGTAACCGCGCGCGAGAATGGTTTCGACCTGCCAGCGGCTGGCGCGCTTGCCGCGTGAGGCTTCTGTGGCGCGGTTGTTCACGACGCCCAGTTCCGCCGAATCGCGCATCCATTGCTGCGAAAGCGTGATGCCGGGATCGGAGTGAACCGTGTGATTGCCGAAGAAGTTCAGGCCCAGAAAGGCAGGCACGGGTTTCTTCACGTCGTTGGGCAGATAAATCAACAGGTCCATCTTTGGCCCATCTTTGCGGCCGGTGAGAAAAATGGAAACCTCCTTGCGCGTCGCCTTGCCGCCGAGCGCCTGCCGATCCACGGACGTGACGTCGAAACTCAATTCCCCGGATTGGACCGGATTGCGCCCATAGACGTGCGTTTGAAACAACTCCAGAATTTCTGCGCGCCGTTTCGTGCGCCAGGTGCGGGCGTCCTTCACCGGGCGGCCATCAGCCAGCACCAGGGGATCGGGCAGCGTATAAGCGGGCACTTTGGCTTCGTCGTAGTTGGGCTGGAACGCCGGGGTGCGTTGAGCTTCGGCGCTGAGGCAGGCAAGCGAGAGCGTCATGATGACGAATGTTGAAGTGGAACGCAGCATTTGCCCGGAGCATACGCCAGGCGGTGGGGCGGCGACAAGTTCGTTGAATGACTGGAGATCGTGTGAGGAGACCGCCTTCGTCTTGCCCCGGCTCCCTCCGCTTGGCACATTGACGCCAGATGCGTGAAAACTTTCGGGTCTGGACTGAGAATCTCGAGACGTTCGTCCTGGGAGTCATCTTCGGGGAACGACGCGGGAAGCGCGCGGCTATCGTGCGCGGGCTGCTGTTCGGCAGCTCAAAGGTGTTTCAGTTCGCCGTCAAGATGCGGCGGTTTCTCTACAATGTCCGCATTTTCCGCGACTCGACGTTGGGTGTGCAGGTCATCGCCATCGGCAATCTCACGGTGGGCGGCACCGGTAAGACGCCGGTGGTCGAGAAATTCGCGCGCGAACTCCGGGACCAGGGCCGCAACGTGGCCATTCTTTCGCGCGGTTACCGTTCCAAGCCGCGCCCGGTGCATGAGTGGTTACTGAACAAGATTCTGTTCCGCGAAGACACGACTCCGCCGCGCGTGGTTTCGGACGGCAAATCGCTGCTGCTGGATTCCGAGATGGCCGGCGACGAACCGCACATGCTCGCCTCCAACTTGAAAGACGTGGTCGTGCTGGTGGACAAGGACCGCGTGAAGAGCGGTCGGTATGCGATTGAGAAGTTCGGCTGCGACACGTTGCTGCTCGACGATGGTTTTCAATACTGGGACCTGCGCGGGCGGCGGCACGACGTGGTGCTCGTGGACCGGCAACAACCCTTCGGTAACGAATACCTGCTGCCGCGCGGCACGTTGCGCGAACCGCCCTCGCACCTGGTCCGCGCCCACACAATTTTCATCACCAAGAGCGACGGCAATACAGAAGCGCTCCGAAAACGCATCGCCCAACACAATCCCACGGCGCCAATCATCGAGTGCGTTCACCAACCGCTCTACTTCGAGGACGTGTTCACCGGCCAGCGCGCAGGATTGGAATTGCTCCAGGGGCGCAAGGTTGCGTCGTTGAGCGGCATCGCGCAGCCGGAGAGTTTCGAGCAAAGCCTGGTGAAACTCGGCGCGGACCTGGTTTACTCGAAACGGTTCGCGGACCATCACCGTTTCACGCAACAGGAGGTGCTCAACGCCATCAACCGCGGCAAAAAACGCCAGGCCGAAACCATTGTCACCACACAGAAGGACGCCGTGCGTTTTCCCAAGCTCGACCGGCGCGACCTGCCGATTTACTTCATGCGCGTGGAAATCAAGATCGTGAGCGGTGCGGACAGCTTCCAGGATTGTGTGCGCCGGATTTGCTTCCGCTAACGGGATGAACACTGCCATGCTCATGCCGTTTCATTGGCTTCATTGATCACCAACCGCCATGGAACCGCTTCTTTACCTCCTCGCTCGGTCGCTGGTGGCAGTGATTCAGGCGTTGCCCTTGACCTGGGTTGCCCGGATTGGGCGGGCGGGTGGAGCATTGGCATGGTGGCTCGACGCACGGCACCGGCGCGTGGCGGTGCGCAACTTGACGATGTGCTTTGGCGCGGAGAAATCGCCGGAGGAAATCCGCGCGTTGGCCCGGGAAAACTTCCGCCGCCTGGGCGAGAATTACGCCTCTGCCATCAAAACAGCGGTCATGAGTCCGGAGGCCATGCGCCCGCACTTTGAGTTCGCGGGCGCGGAGAAGATTCTGCCCTATCAGGTCAATGCCGGCCCACAAAGCCGTGTGGTGGCGATCGGGCATTTCGGCAATTTCGAACTCTACGTGCGCTTCGGCGAGTATGTGCCGGGGTTCAACTGCGGCAGCACCTATCGCGGCTTGCGGCAACCGTCACTCAACCGCCTGATGCAATCGTTGCGCGAGCGTTCGGGTTGCCGCTTTTTTGAACGGCGCTCCGAAGCCGTCGCGCTCAAAGCCTGCATGTCCGACACCGGTTTGTTGCTCGGCCTGCTTGCCGACCAGCACGCCGGCCTCGGTGCCGTGCGGATTCCGTTCCTTGGCCATGAGTGTTCCACGTCGGTCGCGCCAGCGGTGTTTGCGCTCCGCTACCGCTGCCCGTTGCACACCGCCATCTGCTATCGCGCCGGCCTGGCACGCTGGCGCATTGAAGTGGGCGAAGAAATCCCTACCCGTGAAAGTGATCAACCGCGTTCCCCGGAAGCAATCATGCGCGACGTCAACCGTGCTTTCGAGGTTGCCGTGCGCCGCGACCCGGCCAACTGGTTCTGGGTGCATAACCGTTGGAAACCAGTGAAACCCGAAGTCCGAAGTCCGAAGTCCGAAGCTCAAGCCGCTGCGGTCGCGCCGTGAACGCTCAAACCATCACCCACAAACCGCCACCGCGTCGGATTCTGGTCCGCGGCGTGAACTGGTTGGGCGACGCGGTCATGACCACGCCGGCTTTACTGCGCCTGCGTGAACGGTTTCCTGAAGCACACATCACGCTGTTGACGCCAGGAAAGCTGTGCGATTTGTGGCAGCAGCATCCGGCGGTGAATGAAGCCCTTCCCCTCAGCGCCGGCGAGAGTGCGTTCGCGGTGGGACGGAAATTGCGAGCCGGGAGATTCGACCTCGCGCTCGTGTTGCCGAACTCCCCGCGTTCCGCGCTGGAAGTCTGGCTCGCAGGCATCCCGCGCCGCATCGGCTACGCGCGACCCTGGCGCAACTGGTTTCTCACTCAGGCTGTGGCAGTCCGGCCCGAAGCGGTGCGGATGCGCAAACGTTCGCTTGGTGAAATCAGGACTCTGACCAACCCTGCCCTCACGCATCACGCATCACGCATCACGCATCCGGCGTCCGCGCACCAACTCCACGAATATCTGCATCTGGCGTCTGCGCTCGGCGCCAGGGCCGATTTGCTGCCTCCGCAATTGGTGGTGGCTCCCAAAGAAATCGAAGCTGCACGAAGCAAGTTTGGGTTGAGCGAAATGACCGCGCCCATACTGGGTTTGAACCCCGGCGCGGAATACGGGCCGGCCAAACGCTGGCCGGTCGAGCGCTTCATCGAGGCCGCCACGAAGATACAGCAGCAGACCAACTGCCTGTGGGTGATCCTCGGCGGCAAGAACGATGTCACGCTGGCGGAACAAATTCACTCCGCCTTCCGCACTCCACCTTTCGCACTCCGCAATCTTGCCGGCCAGACATCCCTGCGCGAACTCATGGCCTTGCTCAAACTCTGCCGCGTGCTGCTCACCAACGACACCGGGCCGATGCACGTCGCCGCGGCGCTGGGCACGCCAGTCGTAGTCCCGTTCGGCAGCACTTCGCCCGAACTCACCGGGCCGGGTTTGCCCGGCGACCCGCGCCATCGCCTCCTGAAATCCGACGTGCCGTGTTCACCCTGCTTTTTGCGCGAGTGCCCGATTGATTTTCGATGCATGAACGGTATCAGCATCGAGCGCGTGGTGCAGGCAGTGTTGGATGCGCTGGCGAATTGAAATCGCGTTGAAGGCGCTGTTGTCCGTCTGGCCAGCTGCTTTCTCAGCAACTTACCGCGGCAGGTACAACGGCGCATCCGGGCCCATCGGCAGCCCGATCAGAATCCACAACACCAGCAACACCATCCAGCCGATGAGGAACGCCAGCGAGTACGGTAGCATGGTCGAAATCAGGGTGCCGATGCCGGCGCGCGGTTCGTATTTCTGCACGAAAGTGAGAATCAGCGGGAAGTAACTCATCAGCGGCGTGATGATGTTGGTCACGCTGTCGCCGACGCGGAAGGCGCCCTGCACCAGCGCCGGCGAATAGCCCAGCAGCATGAACATCGGCACGAAGATGGGTGCGAGCAACGCCCACTTGGCCGATGCGCTCGAGATCATCATGTTCACCGCCGCCGCGAACAGCACCAGCGTCAGCATCAACGGCACCGGGCGGTCCTGTAGGCCCAGTTTCTGAATCACCTCCGCGCCGCTTACCGCACAGATGATCCCGAGGTTGGTCCAGTTGAAATAGGCGATGAACTGCGACGCGAAGAACGCCAACACGATGAACGACCCCATGGACTGCATGGTCCGCGTCATGCCCGTTACCGCGTCGTGGTCGTTCTTCAACGTGCCGGCGACGAAGCCGTAGGCCAGCCCCGGTAACAAACCGAACAGCATGATGAACGTGACCAATCCCTCCATGAAGGCCGACTTGGCGAACGTGGGATTGTTGGGATTGATCAAATATCCGTCCGCCGGCAACACCCCGCCGAGCACGAAGGCCACCAGCGCGGCGACGGTCACGCCCGCTGCCCACAGGCCGCGCCGCTCGCGTGCTGTGAGCGTTTTCAATTCCTCGCGCGGTGCGCTGCCCTGGTAGTCTCCCAAGCGCGGCGCCACGATGCGTTCCGTCACCCAGGTGCCGATGCCGGTGACCATTACGGTGGAAACGGCCATGAAATACCAGTTTACCACGGCGGTGACTTGTGCGTCCGGATTCACGAGCTGGGCGGCGGCCTGAGTCAAACCGGCGAGCAACACATCTATGGAGCCGACGAGCAGGTTGGCGCTGTAACCGCCGGACACACCGGCAAACGCCGCCGCCAATCCAACCAATGGATGTCGTCCCAACGCATGGAAGAGGGCGGCGGCCAGCGGCGTCAGCAACACATACCCCACCTCGCTCCCCGCGTTCGACATGACGCCCGCGAACACCACCATCGGTGTTATGAGCCGCCGGGGTGTGGCCAGGACGACCATTCGCAATCCGGCGCCCATCAGGCCGGAATGTTCCGCGATGCCCAGGCCCAGCAGTGCGGTCAGCGAAATCCCCAGTGGCGGGAACGCGAGAAAATTGCGCGCGACCTCCTGCACCATGCGTTGCAGACCGGAAACGGAAAGCAGGTTGACTGTGCCCACTACTTCGCCGCTGGCGGGATGGGTGACGGAAACGCCGACGGTGTGGAAAACCCAGGAAAGCAACACCACCAGCGCAGCCAGGCCGGCGAACAAAGTGGCCGGGTGCGGCAACGCGTTGCCGGCACGTTCGATGAAATCGAGCCAGCGCTGAAGGCGGGACGGTGGGACTGCAGACGTGTTGGTCATGCGAGAAGCAAGCCCGACAGACGAAGTCAGGGCAAGCCCAGAGCGCGCGACGGGATGGCGTGCTTGAATTTGCTCTACTTGTTCTTTCGTCGGTGTTCCGCGCGTTTCGTCATTGCTTTGGTGCCCGGCGTCGGCCTGCCGCACCGACAAGCAAGCAATGAAAGAACTTGTCCGCACCCACAGGAACGAGTGAATGCCTCTTTCCTCCAACCGTGGGCCTGGTCCAATCGGGCCATGGGGAGCGGGCCACGCGTGTAGAACGGCGCTTCGCCGCACCACTCGAGTTGCTTGGCCATGTTTTCTTCGATCGTGTGCATGGGCACGTGGCCCGGGCCTTCGTTCATGACTTGCACACCTTTAGCCCACGCGCGTTGGGTGAGTTCGCGCTGCACTTCGAGCTCGCCGAATTGCGCCTGGTCGTTGGCGTCGGCAATCGAACCGGGGCGCAGGCCGTCGCGCTGATGCGATATCCTTGGAAGATTTTCTTAACGCGAGACAGTAGACACGAATTCCGCGGATTATCACCAACTTTCCAAACTGAATCTGGCGAAATTCGCGATGTCAATTCGAGCATTTGTCCCGGTTCAGACCCTCAGCCAGCCACGGAAGCCCCGCGCGCTATAGTAGCCCAAATTTCATGGATGAGGCGGGGGCGGAGATGTAAGGCGTTGATTTGCAGGTCAACGATCCAATAGGTCTCCACTATGTTTTTGACTTCGTCTCTCGGGTTCTGAGGGCCGCCACCGCCTGCGCGGAGCGAATGCGCGG
>JACZKP010000114.1 GCA_014860005.1 Verrucomicrobiota bacterium
CAAAAAGCCAACCGGAGCGGCCGGGAATGCCAGCAGCGGCCCGGCGAGCGGGCCGCAGACCCTCGGTATTAGCAGCGACCGGGGACCGCAATAGTTTCCACTCCTTCAATCGGTTTTCTAAGTCCGACAAATTCCTAGACGTGCTGAACGTCGCTGTACATTTGACGGCTGCAATGCTGGCTGGTTCTCACCCGGACACTCCTTTTAAGGGTGAATGCCTACTCACCATGCCTTATGGTGCAGATCAGGCTTGGGGCGTAAGCTTGGGGTTTCTGGATCTACTGAGTGAGCAACCGTCCTTCGAGATGTTCATGAAGGCGGCACGCACCGCAGGTGGTAGCGGCGAACAGCAGGTAAGGGACATATTAGGCCACGTTGGCCATAGGCATTTTGACCTTGTGATCATGAACCCGCCCTTTACACGACATGGTGCGCGGGAAGGTGAAAGGCTGGAGACGCACAATCCCGCCTTTGCAGCATTCAATACGACGGATGAAGATCAAGACCGACTCGCTGAACAACTTAAGGTGCTCGGTTCTGGTGGCTGTGGGCATGGCCATGCCGGCCTTGCCTCTTACTTCGTCGATTTGGCTGATCGGAAGTTGGCTTCGTCCGGAACCATGGCATTAGTGTTGCCACTTTCTGCGATGAGTGGGAAGTCATGGGATGGCGTTCGAAGCCTTTGGCGTAGTCATTACTCTGGAATCGTGGCAGTGACGATTGCCGAGAAGAGTGACGATTCGAAGTCCTTTTCTGCCGACACGGGGATGGCCGAATGCCTATTCGTGGCGAATAGAACGCCCCCAAGTATGCCGAAAAATAGGGCGACTTTTGTGATTCTAGACAAGCGGCCCGAGTCAGTGCTGGAAGGTGAACTCCTGGCGCAGGCCATTTCCAGCGCGATCGCGGCGGGTTCCGTCAGAAAGCTTGAAGATGGTCCATTTGGTGGATCGCGAGTCTCACTGGGTGGGACTTTCGTTGGAGAGATCGTTGATTGCCCACTTCCGATGGAAGGCGCGTGGCAGATGGTGGGTATCTCCGACATCTGCCTGGGCCAGACAGCATTCCAGCTAAGTCTTGGCCGCCTTTGGATTGAGGGCATGACGACCAAGAATGTCCCGAAAATACCGGTGGCCACAGTGGGTGATGTTTCTAGCAGGATGGGGCCGCACGACCTCGACATTTCCGGCGCAACGGTTAAGTCTGATGGGCTACCGCAGGGACCTTTCAAAATCATCTCAGGCATTCCGGCTGGTGCTGCATATCCATGTCTTTGGAACCATGAGACGGAGAAAGAACGACGTTTAGTGGTAGAGCCAGACTCTCATTGTCAGATTCGAGAGGTCAGGGGCCAAGTGCCGGAAGCGCTACAAGCGCGGGCAGCGATACGATGGAAGACGGCGACGCGTGCTCACTATAACCGTGACCTTCGATTTAACTCACAGTCACTGATCGTCGCAATGACTGAACGGCCAAGCATTGGTGGGCGAGCATGGCCTTCTGTTGTCTTTGATAACCGGGAGCATGAATTCGCTTTTGCTCTCTGGTGCAACTCCACTCTCGGTCTTCTGTGCAACTGGTGGATGTCGAATAAATCTCAGGCAGGCAGGGGCTGCGTCACCGTTACCAGTATTCCCCTAATCTCGACGCTGGACGTGAGGGAATTAACTGCGGCGCAGAACAAGGCAGCAAAAGAGGCATTCAAGTCTCTCGCCCGGGAGCGCCTTCTCCCTTTTGACCAAATTAACGAGGACCCAGTAAGGGCTGAAATCGACCGGGCCTTGCTCGTTGAGGTGCTGGGGCTCAACGAAGCGTTGTGCGACCAAGGAGGCCCAATGGATCTCTTGAGGCGAAAGTTGGCGGCTGAACCGCAAATTCACGGCAACAAGCAGACGCGCGTGGTGTTTACAAGAATAGGAGAAAAGTCGGTTCCAATAAAATCTTGAGATATTTGGCGTAGGACTAAATGCGTCCGTAATTGCGCCCGGTGGTTTCGCGGGCAATGCCGTGTTTGGCCATTCAGGAGCCCGACCTCGACGCTTGGGCCGTCAGGTCGTCCAACGCTGCCTGGCCGGCGGCACGGTAGCGAGCCATGACAAACTCATCCCAGCCGGCGGGTTTTTGCTGCCCCGGAGGATTCAGTTCGCAAAGCCGAAGAAAAAACCTTCCCCAGTGTAACCAAGGCAGCGTGCTTTGCGTAGATAACAGTGGCGGCTAACTGCGATTTTGCAGGGTGCGGAAGTTGTCGTTTGTCCTGCCGTGAACCTGATAATAATTACATGAACCAGAAAATACTAATTCTCGGTGTTGGCGTGCTCCTTGGGGTGGCCGCGGTGTATGTTTTAACCGATCGAGCCAAGCAATCCGAAGATACAGCGGCAACGGACCTGGCAGCTTCCACGCAGGAGGACACGGTAAGTGGTCCAGCCCGGGATTCGCTACCGCGCCGAGTCGCGCCGCCGAGACTGGAGGAAACAGCTTTGCGTCCGGCCATCATCGAAGCGACACCGCCACCGCTTAGCGCCTGGGATCGTCTCGCTCAAAGGTACGGCGTGGAGAAAACCACCCTCTCCAGCAAAATCACCTCCAATCTCACCAGCGTTATCAATGAAGGGATTGAACTGGCCAACTCGGCGGCCCGGAACTCCGGTTCCGCCTCCCTGGCCGAAGCGGCCAGCAAGGAGATGCTGCGAAATGCGTCCAGTCAACTCGGTCTCACCGAGGAGCAACATCAACAGGCTGCTGCCGTTATCCAGTCCGCCGTCAACAAGCGCATGACCGCGGTGGAGGACCTCACCCAAGCGATGAGTAGTGAGCCGGAGCAGATCATGGAGATGCTCCTCGCCGGGGACGCCCTTGCCCGAAATCAAATCACGCAGGACGAATACGACCACATCACATTTCAAACCCGCAACATGCTCCAGCAAATGACCGGCTATATTACAGGCAGGTCTGCCCAGAGTGCCGACTCCCAGCTCCTGGTGGATCCCGAAACCACTGCTAAGCTCAATGCCATCCTGACGCCCGACCAGCAGGTGAAACTCACGGAGATGACCGCCGCCTTTGCCCGGGAGATTCAGACTCGGCAGGCTTCCGGCAACCGCGCCGGAATGCCCTTCCAGCCCGGCCAGATACCAGTCATGGAACTGGAGCGGCTGGATCAGACCGTCGCTTCGGTGAAACAGATGGCTGAAGCTGGCCGATTGATGTTGGAGGCCATGAAAACAATGAAGGAAGCCAATCCCGGCGGCGCTGTCCGATAAATGGGGCGACGCGTATCTACGGTAACCTGGCTTTCTGATTCGAGTTGATGCGAAGCTGGGTTTACGGCCGACAGAAGCCGGGATGGCAGGATTAGTTCCAGGTTTCCTCCCATTGACGTCGCTCGTGAGTTATCAAGCGCTCGATCCTGCCGACGGATTTGTCCCCGCTATTCCACAGCGAGTCGTGGCAGATTTTTCAAAGGCGTCGTGGCTTGAAGATGGCCCGCTTGCCTTGAAGCGCAACGACCATTAGCCTGCGACCCGATGCGTCTGTTGGACCGTTACTTGTTGCGCGAGTTGCTCGTGCCGCTCGGCTACTGCCTGGGCGCATTCCTTATTTTCTGGATTGCCTTTGACCTGTTCGCCGAACTCGGAGACTTGCAGGAACATCAGATGCGAGCCGGGGACATCGCATTGTATTACGCCGTCAAGGCACCGGAATTCATGGTGGTGGTGCTGCCTTTCGCGCTGTTGCTCGCGCTGCTGTACACGCTCACCAATCATTCCCGCCATCACGAGATCACCGCCATCCGGGCGGCGGGCATCAGTTTGTGGCGGCTGGCGCTGCCGTATTTCGGGGTCGGCCTGGCCGCCAGCCTGGTGTTGCTGGCGCTAAACGAATTGTTCGTGCCCGACAGCGCGGACCTGGCTGAACGCATCATGACGGCACGCTCGCAGAAGCCCTCGGCGGAACGGGTGGGGATGGTGCGCGACCTCGGCTTCGTGAACGAGCGCCAGGGTCACCGGTGGATCATCGGCACCTTCAACGAGCGCTCCGCGGAAATGCAGAATCTGCAGGTGGACTGGATGGACGCGGACGGTTCGGTGCGCTGCCTCCGCGCGGCGCGCGCCATCCACACGAACGACGCCTGGCTGTTCTTTGAAGTGCAGGAGTATCAGGAGGCGAACGGCATGCTGGTGCCGGGGCTGTACACCAATGTCTTCTCCCCCGCCCGGTTCACGGAAACCCCGGATGAAATCCGCAGTGAAATCAGCATCAGCAAACGGTTGAGCGGACGCAAGGCGCGCAAAGCCGAACTGCCTATCACGGAGATTCTCGATTATCTGCGGCTGCATCCGAACCTGAAACGCGCGGACCAGTCCTGGCTGTACACTAAATTGCACGGGCGACTGGCCGCGCCGTGGACATGCCTGGTGGTGGTGGTGATTGCCCTGCCGTTCGGCGCGGCGTCGGGTCGCCGGAATGTGTTTGTGGGCGTGGCGAGCAGCATTTTCATCTGCTTCTCCTACTATGTGCTGCTGCAACTGGGTCTGGCGCTGGGCGCGGGCGGCTGGGTGCCCGCCTGGTTCGGGGCATGGTCGCCGAATTTGAGTTTCGGCCTGGCCGGGTTGTGGCTGACGGCGAGGGTGCGATGAACGAACTGACGGAACTCAAGGCGCGTTACGAACGCCTCAGACTGCTTTACCAGGTGGGCAGCGTCCTGCATTCAACGCTCGACCCCGAGGAGGCGCTGCTGTTGATCGTGCGTGAAGCCGTGCAACTCGTGGACGCTTCGAGCGGCTCGGTGGTGTTGATCAATCCCACCAACGGCCTCCTCGAAATCCATGCCTCGCAAGGGTTGCCGGCCAACGCCGCCAGTTTGAAATTGCGTGTGGGCGAGGGCGTCACCGGCTGGGTGGCGCGCACCGGCAAACCGGCGTGTGTTGGCGAGGTGACGCACGACCCGCGCTACATCATGCTGCGCGAGGAGGTGCGTTCGGAACTGGCCGTGCCGCTCGAAGTGAACGGAGAAGTGCGCGGCGTCCTGAATGTGGATTCGGATCGCGTCAAAGCGTTCAGCCCCGACGATCAGGAATTGCTTGAAGCCCTCGCGGCCCAGGCAGCCCGCGTCATCCAGAACACCTGGCTTTACGAACAGGTCCGCCTGAAGGCGCGCTTGCTCGAATCGCTCGCCAGCGTCAGCCGCACCATCAATTCCACACTTAACCTGGACGAGGCGCTGAACGCCATCACCCGCGAAGCCTGCGGGCTCATGCAGGCCAAAATGGGTTCGCTGATGCTGCTGGACAAGACCGCCAAATGGCTGGATTTGCGCGCCAGTTTCGGGGCCGGCCAGGCGTATCTCCAGAAACCGCGCCTGAGCGTCGAAGAAAGCCTGGTGGGCGCGGTCGTGCGCCGCAAGAAACCGATTCACGAGGAGAATGTGCAGGTGTCCGGTCGCTACCAAAACGTCGAGGTCGCGCGGCGCGAAGGACTGGTGTCGCTCTTGAGCGTGCCGTTGCTCTTTGCTGGTGAAGCGATTGGGGCGTTGAGTGTCTATACGGCGCGGCCTTACCGCTATTCCAACGACGAGATCCACATTCTGGCCGCGTTCGCGGAACTGTCGGCCATCGCCATCGAGAAGGCCCGCCTCTACGAACGGGTGATGGACATGGAGGAATTGCTGCGGCAGAACGAGAAGCTTTCGGCGCTGGGCCTGTTGGCGGCCGAAGTGGCGCACGAAATCCGCAATCCACTCACAGTGATGAAAATGCTTTATCACTCGCTTGATTTGAAATTTCCGCCGGAGGACCCCCGCACGGAAGACACGCGCGTCATGGGCGAAAAAATCGAGCACCTCAACCAGATCGTGGAGCGCATTCTTGACTTTGCGCGGACGACGGAGCCAACGCTGGCGCGGGTGGATTTGAATGCCTTGATCGAGGAACTCGGCCTGCTGGTGCGCCACAAACTGGCGCATCAAGGCGTGCGATGGGTGCGTGCGCTCGAACCCGGCCTGCCGACCGTGATGGGCGACGCCGCGCAACTCGAACAAGCTTTTCTTAACCTGATCCTGAACGCCGCCGAGGCGATGCCGGAGGGCGGCACGCTCACGGTGACCAGTCGCTCACTGCGGGTGCCGCGCGGCGCCGCGCGCCCCACGCACGTAAGTCTGGAAGTTCGGGACACGGGCGGCGGGATGACCGAAGAACAGCGCGGGCGGGCATTCCGGTCGGTGCTTAACACCACCAAGGCGAAAGGCACCGGCCTCGGATTGGCAATTGTCGGCCGGATCGTCGAAACCCACGGCGGCAAGGTAAAACTTCGATCTCAACCGGGGCGCGGTACGGGCGTCAGGGTCACTTTCCCGGCCGCGTGAGCTTCATTCCCCGGACAACACCGGCGGGCCAAAGCCAAACTTCTTCGCCAGCGCCAAGGTTGAGGCCAGCGATTTGACGCCGGCGGTGCAGGTGGGATGAGACAGGGAGGCGGCCGCCAGACAAACACCTGTGAGCAAACAGCGCTGCAATTCCCAGTCCTCATGCAGCCCGAGCAATACGCCGGCGCAAAAAGCATCGCCGGCGCCCGCCGAGCCGGCGATGTATTTGGGTGGCAACTTGAGCGAAGCCTGCCACACGTCCTCGCCCTTGCGGGTGCGCGCAAATGCGCCTTCGGGAAAATGGATCACCACCAACTCGCCCACGCCCTGCTGCAAGAGTGCGCCCGCGGCGTGACGCAGCGTGACCGTGTCGAGCTGGCCGTCCGCCTGACGGACTTTGAACCCGGTCGTTTTGCCCGCTTCGATTTCGTTGAGGATGCAGTAATCCACATGCTTGAGCGCGGGGCCGACCACTTTGGCGAAGCGGTCGCTGTCTTCACTCACCACGTCCACGCTGGTCTTCAAGCCCGCGGCCTGGGCGGCTGCCAGCAGGCGGGCAGCCTTGGTGCCAAACTTCGCATCCGGTTCATCCAGGGCATCGAGCAACAGCAGATAGGCGAGATGAAAGATGCGGGCCTTGGAGTTCTTGAAATCCAGCCCCTCGCCGCGCCATAGCGCATTGGCGCCGCGGGCGTGAAAAAAAGTCCGCCGCCCGGAAGCTTTCTCCGTCATCACGTCGGTGTAGGACGTGGGGACCTTGGTGGTTCGCCCAAGGCAACGCGTGTCAATTTTGTGCTGCCGGCAGTCGGCCAGAATCTGATCGCCCAAGGCGTCATTACCCACCAACCCGGCGCCATGGAGCGGAAAGCGCACGCCGGATCGGGCAAGGTCTATCAATACGTTGTACGGTCCGCCGCCGGTGCCTTGGGACTGGCCGAGAATGTTGCCGAGTTGCTCTGGTTGCGGATAAACGTCAATCAGTTTGACCTGGTCAATGATCCAGTTGCCGCCGGCCAGCAGGCCACGGCGTGCGTTTGGGGTTTTGGTTTTCATGGTGGAACGGCCCGTATCGGCGGCTCCAGTGAACGAAAACGACGGAAGCCAAGGCAAGCGTTTTCTCCGGGGTGAACCGCCTTTTTCGCTGATTTGCCCGAAGAATTGGTTTCCTTCGCGCCGGGTAATCGGCTAATCCTCCCGCGTGCCAGACCGGTTGCACAAAGGCGAAAAAGTTCTGAGGGGCATCCCCGTGTCAGCGGGCGTTTGTCGCGGGAAAATTCTGGTCCTCGACAAACTGCGGCACAACGTGACCCGCCGGGATGTGCCCGCAAACGAAGCTGGCGAGGAGGTCAACCGCCTGCAACAGGCGCTCGTGGCCACCCGCCATCAGATCATCGAGGTGCAACACAAACTCGCGGAAAGCATTGGTGCCGAGCAAGCCAGCATCTTCGACGCGCACCTGATGGTGCTTGAAGACCCCGCGCTCATTGACGAATCGGTGCGCGTGATTCAGTCGGAGAACGTCAACGCCGAGCACGCCTTTCATACCGTCTCTGAACGCTACGCCCTGGCGTTGTCCAAGGTGGATGACGAATACCTGCGCGAGCGCGTGAGCGACATGCGCGACGTAACCGGTCGGGTGATTAACAATCTTCAAGGCCGTCCGGATGAGGTGGATCTGCGGCATTTGTCCGAGCCGTGCCTCATCATCGCGCACGACCTGACGCCTTCCCGGACCGCGCAACTGGACCGGCAGAATGTGTTGGGCTTTGCCACCGATACGGGCAGCAAGACCTCCCACACGGCCATCATGGCGCGCTCCTTGCGCATTCCGGCCGTGGTCGGACTGAAGAACGCCAGCGAGGAACTGGAAAGCGGCGAATACGCGCTGCTTGATGGCTTTAACGGCGTCATCATTCTCAACCCCACCGACCAGACGCTGTTTGAGTACGGACAATTGATCCGCAAGCAGGTGACGCTGGAGGAGAAACTCCGCGACACGCTCCACCAGCCGGCGATCACACTGGATAATCACCGCGTCCTGCTCTCGGCCAACATCGAGCAGGCTGAGGATGCGGCATCCGTGACGGCCAGCGGGGCCGAGGGCGTGGGCTTGTTCCGCACCGAATACTTGTTCATCAACCGCGATTCCCCGCCAACCGAGGAGGAGCAGTACCAATCCTACCGGCAGGTGGCATCCGCGCTGAAGCCGCAGCCGGTGGTCATCCGCACGCTGGATCTGGGCGGGGACAAGTTTCTTTCGCATCTGCACGTTCCCACCGAGATGAATCCATTTCTGGGCTGGCGCGCCATCCGGTTTTGTCTCCAGCAGCGCGACGTATTCGGCGCCCAACTGCGCGCCATTCTGCGCGCCAGTGTCGAGGGCAACGTGAAGATGATGTACCCGATGATTTCGGGCCTCGACGAATTGAATCAAGCCAACGCCCTGCTCGGGGAGTTCAAGGAGGAACTTCGCGCGCAAGGGCTGCCGTTCGATGATCACCTGGAGGTGGGGGTGATGATTGAAATCCCCTCGGCGGCGCTCATTGCCGATTCGCTGGCCCGGCGCACGCAGTTCTTCAGCATCGGCACGAATGATTTGATCCAGTACTCGCTCGCGGTGGACCGGATGAACGAGAAGATCGCGCACCTTTACGAACCAACGCACCCGGCCATCCTGCGGCTCATCAAGAATACCGTGGATGCCGCGCACGCCCAAAAAGTGTGGGTGAGTGTCTGCGGCGAGATGGCGGGCGATCCGGTGCTCGTCCCGCTGCTCATCGGCCTGGGCGTGGATGAACTGAGCGCCGCCCCGCCCCTTGTGGCGCAACTCAAGTATCTCATCCGCCGGCTCAAACTCTCGGAGGCAAAAACGCTGGCCAAGTTTGCCCTTGAGTGCGAGTCCCCGCCCGAGATTTACAACCGCTGCCTGGCGTTAGCCCAGGAAGCCGCGCCCAGTTTGTTCGACCACTGACGCGGGGTGGCTTGCCGGTGGCGACGCGGTTCAAAACCAGGATGGCGCTTTCCCGGCGGCGCGTTGTAAGCTCCCTCGCGTTACACTTATTGAACAAACATGAAAGTCATTATTCTCGCCGCCGGCTACGCCACGCGTCTCTATCCGCTCACCCTCACGCAACCCAAGCCACTGCTGCCCGTCGCCGGCAAGCCGATGGTCGAGCATGTGCTCGACAACCTCGCCGCCATGGGCGGGCTGGACCGCATTTATGTCGTAACGAACGCCAAATTCGCCGGTCATTTCCAGACCTGGTCGGATGATTACGCGGCGCGCACGCACTTGAACTTTACCGTCGTCAACGACGGTTCGACGGATGATAGCAACAAGCTCGGCGCGATCGGCGACATCCATTACGTGTTGAAGACGCAGAACGTGGACGATGATCTCATTGTGGTGGCGGGCGACAATCTGTTCAGCGAGAAACTGGATGGCTTTGGCAGATTCTGCCGCGAGAAAAACGCGCCCGTGCTGGCGCTTTACGACGTGGGCGACCTGGAGCAGATCAAGAAATACAGCTCGATCTCCCTCGACGGCGAGGGCCGCATCAAAAGCTTCGAGGAGAAACCGAAGAACCCGACGAGTACTTTGACCGGCATCGCACTCTATTTCTATCCCAAGGCCACCCTTCCGCTGATCAATCAGTACATGGCCGAAGGCAATAATCCCGATCAGCCGGGCCGTCTGGTGCAGTGGCTTTACCCGCGCACGCCAGTCTATACGTGGCGCGTGCCGGGCGTCTGGTACGACATTGGATCGAAGGAAACGCTCGAGGAAGCAAACCAGATTTTTGCCAGGCCTTCCTGAGACAGAACGACCGGCAGCATCCCGACAGTGTTCAACGAGGCTGGTTGGCTGGAAAGCGAGCCAGCCTACTTCGCGAGCACTTCATGCACGACCGTCAGCAGTTTCTCCGCGGTGAAGGGCTTCTCAATAAAAGCATCGGCGTTGATCCGCAGTTCGGATTCCGATCTATTCAACTGCTGCTGACTGCTGGCGACAATGACTTTCAGGCCGGGCTTTAGCTTGCGTAATGCCTGAGAAAGAGCGGCACCGTCCATGAAGGGCATGGCGGTGTCCGTCAGCACGAGTTGCACGTCTTCAAGGGCGGGCGTCACGAGCGCGACGGCTTCGGGACCGCTGGCGGCGGTGAGCACGCGATAGCCATAGTTTTCCAGGGTGGTCCTGGCCAGCGCGACGATGGACGCCTCCTCGTCCACAATGAGGATGCCTTCACCATTGCCGGCCGGAAGTGCCGCCACGGCAGGCGCGTCCGTGGTGGCCGCCGCGTCCACAGCCGGCAAATACACCTTGAATTCGGTCCCGGAACCCGGCTGGGTCTCGAACAGCATGAAACCACCATGATTTCTGACGATGGTCAGCGAGGTGGAAAGCCCGAGGCCGGTGCCGTGGCCGGGCGCCTTGGTGGTGAAGAAGGGCTGGAAAATCTGCGCCAGTTGATTTTGCGGAATGCCCACCCCGGTGTCGGTCACGCTCAGGCACACGAAGCGTCCGGGGGACACGCCATTTTGTCGCGCGGCTTGGGCCTCGCTCACAACGACGTTCTGCGCGGACAGCGTCAGCGTACCGCCATCGGCCATGGCATCGCGCGCGTTGATGCACAGATTCATCAGCACCTGATGCAATTGGGTGGCCAGGCCGCGAACCGGCCAGGCGTCTGGCTTCACTTGCACGCAGCACCGGATTGACTTGGGAAAAGTGTCGTTGATCAGCTTGGCCATTTCCTTGGCGAGTTGATCCACCTGGATCAAGGTCTTGCTGCCCCCGCCGCCACGGGCAAAGGTGAGGATCTGTTGCACCATGTCCACCCCCCGACGCGCACTGGTGCTCATGGTATCGAGAATCTCGACCGCGTCCGGTGGGAGCGGATGCAGGCGCAGCAGACCCGCGCCCATGATGACCGGCGCCAGGGCGTTGTTGAGATCGTGGGCAATACCGCCGACAAGGATGCCCAGGCTTTCCAACCGCTGGGTGCGGAGGAACTTTTCCTCCAGTTGCTTTTGTTCGGTGATGTCCGTGTTGATGATCAACTCGGCGGTGGGCCGGCCGTCGGCGTCGCGCACCAGCGTCCAACTGCTTTGCACCGTGCGCGGGGTGCCGTCGCGCGCCGTCTGTTGCAGTTCGCCCAGCCATTCACCCGTGTCCAGCACACTGCGGCGGGCCGCTGTGAGAGACAAAGGCAATTGCTCGAACAGCAGATCGCCCATGCGGCGGCCCGCAGCTTCGGACGCGCTCCAGCCGTACACGCGCCCGGCGCTCCGGTTCCAATAAACGATCCGCTCGTCGAGGTCGCAGACGATGATCGCGTCGTGCGCCTTGTCCAACAGCGCCGCCTGTTCGCGGATTTTCTCCTCGGCCTGCTTGCGCTCGGTCATGTCAATGGCCACCCCGACCATTCGCACCGGCTGGTTGCGGTCATCGTAGGTGACGAATGCGCGATCCAGTACGTGGGCATGGGAACTGTCCGCGCGGCGGAACCGGTATTCACCCCACCACACCGATCCGCCCGCCGCCAGGAGCGCCTCGACGCTGGCGAGAATGCGCTCCCGATCATCGGGATGCAGGAAGGCGGACCATAGCTCGGTCAGGGAAACGCCGGCATCCGGACGCTGGCCAAACACCGACGCGAAATTCTCACTGTGCCAAAGTTCTTTCTTCTGAAGGTTCCATTCCCAGACCACGTCGTTGGTGGCGCGGGCCACGATACGAAAGCGTTCCTCGCTCTGGCGCAAGGCCGCCTGCGCCTCCTCGAACCGGGCGCGTTCCTCCACTTCCTGCAAGGCGCGGCGCACTGCGGCCACCAATCGCCGCGGACGTTGTTTGACGACGTAATCAGTGGCCCCGGTCTTGAGGCTTTCCACGGCAATCTCCTCGCCAATCGTGCCGGAGAAAAAAATGAACGGCACCCGGCTATGCCACTGGCGCGCCAGCGCGAGCGCCTTCATCCCGTCATACGATGGCAGGGTGTAGTCGGAAATGATGAGGTCGTAGTGGTCGGCGCGCAGCGCCTGCTCAAACTCCGGTCGGGTTCGAGCCAGGGTCAATTCACAGGCCAATCCCTCGTCGGCCAGCATTTCCTTCACCAGGAGATGGTCGTTCTCATCGTCCTCCAGATGCAGGATCCGCACGGGCGACCGGATCGCGGGAGCTGTGCTCATCGTTTGACAGTGCCGGGCGGAGGCTCATTGATCATGGCCCAGAACAGCCCGATCTGCTTGATGGACTCAACGAACTTTTGAAAGTCCACCGGTTTGACGACATAAGCATTGACGCCCAGTTCATAACTGCGGACGAGGTCCTGTTCCTCGCGTGAGGAAGTGACCATGACGACGGGCACCTGTTTGAGCCTGGGGTCATTCTTCATGTGCCGCAACACTTCCAGCCCGTCCACTTTCGGCATTTTGAGGTCCAACAGCACTACGACCGGCAGGCCGTTGGGGTGGTTGGCGAATTCGCCGCGTTGCTCCAGGAAGTCCAGCGCCTCTGCGCCGTCCCGCACCACGACGACTTCATTGGCCAGGTTGTACTCTTCCAGTGCCGCCAGAATCAGCTCAACGTCGCGCTCGCTGTCCTCTGCGAGTAGTATGCGTTTAAGTGGTGTCATGACCATCGCTGCTGAGATAGTTCATCCTTACTGTGATCTAGGCAGAGTGAAGAACAAGGTGGCTCCGCTGTCAATCTTTCCCTCCGCCCAAGTACGCCCGCCATGCCGGTGAATGATGCGCCGAACGTTGGCCAGGCCAATGCCGGTGCCTTCGAACTCATCAGAACGGTGCAACCGCTGGAACACGCCGAACAGTTTGTCCACGTACTGCATGTCAAACCCCACGCCGTTGTCGCGGACAAAGAACACTAGTTCCGTGGGGGTTTCGGTCGCGCAACCGATCTGGATGCGTGCCGGGTTGCGGGGTTGGGTGTACTTGATGGCGTTGCCGATGAGATTGACGAGCACCTGGCGCAGCATTGCGGCGTCAGCTCGCACCAGCGGCAGCGCATCCACCTCCCACTCCACGTTGCGGCCGGCCAACTCGCCTTCAAAACCGGCCACGGCCTCATGCACAAGGGATTTCAAATCCACCTCCTGCCAGCATAATTCGGCCCGCCCCATGCGCGAGAACACCAACAAATCGTCAATCAAACTACCCATCTGCCGCGCGGCTTCAGCGATGATCTTCAGGTAACGCCGCCCGCCGTCGTCCAATTGCGCGGCGCATTTCCGGCCTAGCAAATCCACGAATCCGTCAATGTGCCGCAACGGCGCGCGCAGGTCGTGCGAAACCGAATACGAGAAGGCTTCGAGCTCCTGGTTGGCGGTTTCGAGCAGGGCGGCGCGCTGCTGCAAATCCGCGTTCAGCCGGCCGATTTCTTCCTGGGCCTGCTTTTGCCCGGTAATGTCCCGTGCGGTCGCGTAGATCAACTGCTGCGGCGCCGAAGCACGGGCCGCCCAGGCCAGCCAGCGATACGAGCCGTCCTTGCAGCGGTAACGATTCTCGAAATGGACGGTTTCGCCCCCGCCGGCCAGTTTTGCCGTTTCCGCTACTGTGGCCGCGTGGTCATCCGGATGCACAAAATCAATGAAGGGCCGGGTTATGAACTCCTCGGCCGTGAACCCCAGTGTCTCCTGCCAGGCGGGATTCACCGTGCGAAAACACCCGTCAAAACCGGCGATGCACATCAGGTCACGCGCCAGATTGAAGAAGCGGTCACGTTCCTCTTCCGCTCGTTGGCGACTGGTAATGTCGAAGATGGTGGAGCGGCTGGCGACGTAACGACCTGCGGCATCCTTGATCGCAGTGGCATTTAACAATACCGGCAGCAGACTGCCATCCTTGCGCACCATTTCAAATTTCAGATCCTTAACCGACCCGCACTCCTTGAAGCGAGGGAAATTCTCCGCGAACACCCGGGCGCTCGCCGGCGTGAGGAGTTCAGCGAATGACCGCCGGCCGATCAGTTCCTCGCGGGTGTAGCCAAGCCAGGTCAACTCGGTATCGTTGATGGACTGAATAATGCCGCCGGCATCCAACGAGTGATAACCGCAGGGGGCCAGGTTGTAGAGGTCCTGAATCTGCCGGGCGGACTCCTGCAATTTACGCTCTGCCGCTTCGCGTAACCGGAGGTCGCGTTGAATGACCAGGATGGCGAGCAGTCCCAAGGCACACGCCAGGACGCTACTGGCTAATATAATGCCTACACTGCGCCGGGTGCTGGCGCGCGAAGCGGACTGGCGTTCCCGCAACAAGCGGTCTTCTGCGGCCTGCATTTCCGCTATGACCGCTCGGCATTGGTCCATGGCGGCCTTGCCTTCGCGTTGAGCCACGGCGGAGGCGGCGGCATCCAATCCCTCCTGCTGGCGAAGGGCGATGCGCTGATTCAGCATGGCCAGCCTTCGCTCGATGAGTGTCGCCAGCCGTTGGCTTCGTTGAAGTTGGTCCGGGTTGTTGGCAATCAGGTTTTGAAGTTTGGCTACCCACGCACCGACTTCTTTTTGCGCGCCCCGGCAGTCAGCCAGAAAGGCTTCTTCCGCCGTCAACAGATAACCGCGCTGAGCTGCTTCCGCCTCTGTCAATACCGCCAGACCATCGGCTAGCGTGGCAATGACTTTGTGGGTGTCAACGACGCTGTCAGTGGCGGCGATGAGTTCATTGGTGGTGTGAAACGAAAGCCAGCCGACTCCCAAGAGCGCCAGCGCGGAAGCCGCAAACCCCAGGAGAAGTTTATTCCTGATCGAAAAGATCATAGGCTTGATTCATCTGCCCCGGTTAATCCTTGTATCTGGCCATTCCAGACGGGCTACGGGCTTGGGGAACAGTCTAAGCGACATTCCTTTCGCGCGCAATCAGTCCCCGCACCCGGCGGCTACTGCGGTTGGTTCGGATTGCTTCACGCCTGGCTCCCGCTACCCTTGCGCGCATGTCGGCGACACCCCTTCAGGAAATCATCCCGGTACTTCAGGTGGCCATTGGGCCGGTCATTCTCATTTCCGGCGTTGGCCTGCTGCTGCTGACCATGACGAACCGGTTGGGCCGGGCGATTGACCGCTCGCGGTCGCTGGCGGGCGAACTGCGGGAAAGCCGGGAGGCGGAGCGCCAGCATTTGCTAGCGCAAGTCACGATCATTTACCGCCGCGCGCGGCTGATCCGGCTTACCATCGGGCTGGCGGCGGCGAGCGTGCTGCTGGCGGCGGTGTTGATCATCGTGTTGTTCCTGGCCGCGCTGATGCAATGGGCGGACGGCCTGCTGATAAGCGTGATCTTCATGCTCTGCCTGGGAGCACTGATCGCCTCGCTGATCACCTTCATTTACGACATCCACCTGTCGCTGGTGGCCTTGAAGCTGGAACTCAAACAAGTGAAACCGGACCTGTCCTGACGTCGTGTATGCGTCGGGCTGCGTGCGAACCTGTGCTCAACGAACCGCCAGCCGGCGCACGCGAAAATCCGTCACGCGCGCCCAATGTTCGGCGTCCGCCGGGCCCTGGTAGAATTGCAAGCTGATTTGCGGCTTGGAATTCGCCGGCGCGGGCAGGTCACACTCCCCCACATCCTGCCAGGTGTCCGAACCTTCCGGCTGGAACAGACCGCGCAGCCGGTTGCCGCTGACAAGATAACGCAGCTTCACCCGGTCACTGGTCAGTGGGAGAATCTTCACGGTACGCGTGCGATCAGCTTCTTCCCGGCCCATGACGATGCAGAGTTTTCCGTCCACCAATTCCTGCCCGAGTTTCACCATGTGGCTGTCGTCGTAATACCACGAGAGATTGACCTGCTCGTATTGGTGGGTGGGACGGTTTTCGACGGTGACCGTGATTTCAAGTTCGCCCGGAGTAGTTTCCGGCGCGGGCCGGACCAGGACATTCTTTGCGTCGTTGGCCTTGCCCCATAGATTACCCGGCTCGACGCGCACCTCCAGACCGCGTTCCGACACGCGCCACCCTTCGCGGTTTTCGCGCACCCAGGACCAGCCCGCGCCGAGTTTGCCTTTGAAATCATCCTGGAACAAAACTTCGTCCGCCTTGGCCGCCGACAAGGTGAACAG
Organism: Verrucomicrobiota bacterium; assembly: GCA_014860005.1. Next base: position 16,434 of record JACZKP010000114.1, read on the forward strand.
ACCCAACAGGAGTGAGGTAAGGAGAGTTTTCATAATCGTTTTTCGCCGAACCCATCATTCGCCCGCCGCCGCCGGCTGGCAAGCTCTACTTGCTTTTGCGGTTTACAGTCCCTGCCGGAGATTCATACTCCCGCCTCGAACCTATGCGTTACATTTTTTGCTTCCTGCTGCTCGCGGCCATTGCCCTCGGAGGTCCGTCAACCGTCATTGCGGCCTCCGCCAGTGACGACATCATCGCGCTGGACGGCGAGATCAATGACCGGCAAGTGACGGCGAAACTCACCGCGCGGATCAACCAGATGATCCAGGACGGACAAACTACGACGCGCGAAGAACTGGCAACACAGTTGGATCGCACCGAGTGCGAGTTGAAACTGACGCGCCCCGGGAAGCGGCGGTTGTCCGCGGCGGAGATCAATGAAAAACACCGGGCGGGCGTGGTGGTGGTGGCGCAACCCTATCTGTGCGGCAAGTGCGACCGCACGCATCTGCAACTGGCCTCCGGCTTCATGCTCACCAGCGACGGCGCGTTCTGCACCAGTCACCACATCATGAACAATCGCACCACCCAGACCATGGTCATCCTGACGGGCGATGGCCGCGTCGCTCCCGTGCGCGAAGTTCTCGCCGCCAATGCCAGTACCGATTTGTTGATTCTGCGGGCCGAAGGTTCGGGCTACCAACCGCTGCCGCTGGCCACCCACGCTCCCATTGGCAGCACCGTGCGAATCATCAGCCACCCGAACAACCGCTTCTACTCGCTCACCGAAGGCATCGTCTCGCGCCACTTTGCGCTCCCGCGGCGACGGCAGGCGGTTTCCATGCTGGCGGTCACGGCGGACTTTGCCAAGGGTTCGAGCGGCGCGCCGGTTTTCAATGAGTCCGGCGCCGTCGTGGCCAGCGTGAACAGCACCATTTCCAGCTACTACGGCACCGACGAAGACGGCCATCAGGAGAACCTTCAGATGGTATTCAAAAACTGTGTTTCCGCGCGGCATGTGCTGGATTTGATCCGCATGAAGTGACGCTACTGACACGTCACGGCGTAATTGAGTTCCAGTAGCGGTTGAGGAGTCCAGATCGTCGGTTTCCTCGAGCCGCACCGTGTCTGCGTCAGGGACTTACTCGTTTGGCTGGCCCGGCGTGGGACTCATGATCCGCCACACGTCCGCGTTGGCGGAAGAACGGCCGAAGGAGAGATCCGTGGCTTGCGGCCCAAAGCTGATGCTGTCGAGTACTTGATTGTGATTGGCATCCGTGTCAATCAACAGAATCTCTTCACCTTCCTTGGAGAGTTTGAAATTCGCGTGCAGGCCGGGCGTCGCGCTGCCGTTCTCATCCGCCCACACGATCAGGTAGCCGTTCGCGGGAATCGTCGTGCCGGCGGGGAACGGCCATTTGCGGGGATTCGCGGCGTTGTCGGTCAAGTAAAGCCCCGTCAAGTTCGCGGGCGCGTCGGTCAGATTTCGCAACTCGATCCAATCGTCATAATCGCCTTGCGGATCGGCGAGGGTCGTGGCGTTGTCCGCCATGAACTCATTGATCACCACGGGTGTGCTGGGCGCCGTCAACAGGCCGACGCGATAGTTGTAAGTCATGTGCTCGGCCCGTGGCGGCGAGAAACTGGCGGCCTGCGCCGCGTTCGTGGCGCGGGCCTCGATATAGTAATGAATTCTGTTGCCGGCGGGATAATTGGTGGTCACCGTGCCATACACGCCATCGTCTGCCGCAGCATCGCCATGCGCGCCGTCATCGAACATCTGTCGCACGGTGAACCGTCCGTAGGGTTTGTCGCGGAAATACAGCCAGACTGAGCCGACGCCGCTGTTGCCGTTAGGGACGACGCGCGCGGTGAGGGTCGCCGTGTTCGTGGGATACACCGGGCTGGTCGGGCCGGAAACCCACTCGATGTTCGGCTGGAGCGGTGTTAGTTCCGCGTGGTTCTTCAGAAAGTTGTAGCGGTTGGTGACGTAGGCTTTAAGAGCGCGCAAATCATTGGTGTAGGCTCCCATCGTGTAGTTCTTGTTGGGATCAGCGATGATGCTGGTGATGCTCAGCGCGTGGAACGCATTGATCATCGGCGTCATGGTGCCGGGATTGAAATACTCCCCCAACACGGTGCGCAGGTGGGCGAGGTAACGCTGGCGCAGTTCAGGGATGGGCAACAGGCGGTAGAGCAACGGCCGATTGTTGCCCGTGGCGCCCTGCACCGGAGAGAGCGTGTAATTGACACTGCCAATAGCCGCAAACGCCTCGTTGCCGTCGTGTTCCACCGGATGAAAGCGTCCACTCTCCGGCTCAAAATAAAACGCGTAGTCCGCGCCCTTGTTCCAGTAACTGTCATCGTCCACGAACAAATTCTCGATGGCCAGAAACCAGAGCCAGTTGTCCACGGCGAACACTTCTTCGGCCCGGTCGCGCCGTTCGTTCGCCGGCGCAGTGTTGAGCACGTAAATGGCGTTGATGAGGCGTGCCCAGGCGGTGTTGGTATCCACCTTGGTGTTTCTCAGTTCGTAATGGCGCGTGTAGGAGGAGAGGTTGGTGGTGCCGAAATAGTGAAACGCCGAGTTGGAACTCGTGAAACCGCCGACCGGCGCGTTCGGCGCCCGCCAACGGTCGCCGTTATTGCTGGGAAACCATTCCCGGACAAACTGGCCGTCGAACTGTTGAACCATCGAATACACGCCCCACAGCGAACCGTTGAACTCCACCCGGGCCATCGCCCCCTTGGGACAGGGCGTGTACTGGCTCATGATGGTGAAGTAAAGCGGCTCGCGGATGATGGTTTCATCGCCGGCGGCATTGTTCAGGTTGACCGTTTCGTAATTCATCAGGTCGTCACCCGGAGTCACGAAGTCGAATTCCAGGTTGATGGACTTCTTTCGTCCGCTCATCAAGTAGGAGGTGTTGCCCCGGTAGCGGGCGCCGACGTGATGATTCGTCGCGCCGTTGTCCAGCCACACCCTCGGCACGTAAACGTTGGTGTCATACTGCCGGCCCAGTCGCAACGCGTTGGTGAAGGCCGTGAGCGTGGCCTGCGTGTACGTCAAGCTGACCGTGCGGAAGATGGATGGATCATACAGCCCGGCCGTTTGCACCGCGCGATAATACGCCGATCCGCCCGCCATCGCTCCCACCGAACGCCACGGGGCATTGGTTTCATTGCCCGAGAGAATCGTGCCGAAATTGGTGAGCGTCGTCCATCTGGTCAGATTCGTGGAGGATTCCAACCACCAGTCGTCGTCCTTGTCGCCGTCCACTTGCAGCCACACGACGTTATTGGAAACGGACAGCATCACCTCACCATCCGCTGCGTGGCCGGCGGCAGCCAGCCCCAGCAAGATGCACAGTCCGCCGCCGCAGACACGCCAATTCTTCAGTGTTTTCATCTCCGTCACTCTACCGCCTGATTCATTAAATTTAGATCAAGACTTGCGACTTCAGGCCACGCCCTCAGATTCCGCCCTGCGGAATTCGGTCTCAATCCGAGCAACGCCGCCCCATGGTCACTTCTCCATCTTCCTCACCTCCGCATGATTCAGCAAAAACGTCCGCCGTTGTTCCGCAAAATTCTTCAGGCTGCTGCGCTGACCGCGATTTGGACCAATCCCACCTTGGGCTTGCGCCGCGCCGTCCAGCCCATTGAAAAATGCCTCGGTCGAATCCAGTTTCCGTGTATCGGTTTTCACGACGTCCGCGATCACAGCTTGATACGTCTTCGCCAGCGGGCCGAGCCTGTTCCAGTCGAGCCAGGTTTCGGCTATGTCGCGGACATAGCCAAGATAACGTGTCCGCAACGCGGGCACAGCCAGCAGTTTCGAGAGCAACGGTTTGCTCGCGTCATTGGCCGCGACGAGTGGATCGAGTTGCACACCACCGCCACCCGGGCCACCCCCGCCGGGACCGCCGCGTCCGCGTCCGCCGCCTTGGCCACCCGGGCCGCCGGGCCCGCCAAAGTTAGGCCGGGGCAAGACCGCTGCCAACCCTTCACGCAAACTGGCTTCATTCAACGAACCGCGCTTGGCGATATCCCAATCGCTGAACCAATTGGTAAATGTGTCCGCCAGTTCTGCGTGCGTGAGCAAACCGTCCTTGTTGCCGTCGGTCGCGGAGAACAACGCTGGGCCGAGGAACGTGGCGGGACCGAATCCGCCGCGTCCGCCGCCGGGCCGCTCTGCACCTTGCTGCCCACCGGACGGATCGAGTCCCTGCGGCGGCGGCAGCAACGTATCGAAACTCACAACAAACTGCTCCTGCGTGACCTTGCCGGATTTATCGGAATCAAGTTTGTCAAACCACGCGCTCGCCAGCGCACCAAACTCGATCTTGCTAAGCTTGCCGTCACCGTTCTTGTCCGCTTGCTCCAGCATCTGCCTGGTTACAATCATTTCCGGACCAAAACCTCCCGGGCCACCAACTCCATCTGCCCCGCCC
>JACZKP010000011.1 GCA_014860005.1 Verrucomicrobiota bacterium
AAAACCGTGCCGCTTTTCTGGTCAAACCGGCTCTCGACCACTTCCCAGTTCAATCCCAATCCCAGCAACTCATGAAACAGTTTCTCAGGTGTCATGCCCGCGAGACTACCCGGCTATTCCACCGAAAACAGCGAAGAACCATCCGCGGGAGTCAAACATTGGTAATGATAATCGAATTTGTGGATGGCAAAACTGTTGGCTTTTTTGACCCGGACAATCCGAATGATGCCGAACTGTAATTTGATATGAACACCAAAGATTTTCTCCGTCTCGGCGTGACGTTGGGTGAAGCCACGCGGCGGGCGACGGATTTTGTCGCGCAATACGTATTGCGCGGCGGCGACACGGCGAAGCTGGAGGACGAAATCAAAGCCATCGTCGCCAATCCGGCGTTGTTCGCCGAAGATCCGTTGCGAAAGGAATTCGCCAAGGCCATCGCCAACTCGCCTCCGCCGCCGCGCGCCGAGCCGGTGAAGTATCGGCAGTGGGGCGAAGGGCTCGAACACGACGCGGTGATGCAGATGGAGAAGGCGTGCCTGTTGCCGGTGTCGGTGGCGGGCGCGCTGATGCCGGATGCGCACGTCGGCTACGGCCTGCCCATCGGCGGCGTGCTGGCGACGGAGAACGCGGTGATTCCTTACGCGGTCGGCGTTGACATCGCGTGCCGCATGAAGATGACCGTGCTGGACATTCCGGTGCGCGATCTGGAGCAAAAGCAGGATCGGCTCACACGCGCCATCGAGGCGGAGACACGCTTCGGCATCGGCGCCAACTTCAAGCAACGCCGCGAGCATGATGTGATGGACGCGGATTGGTCGGTGAGCGGCGTGACGCAGCAGAACAAGGATCGCGCATGGTCGCAACTCGGCACGAGCGGCAGCGGGAATCATTTCGTGGAGTTCGGTTTGTTCACGTCGCATTCGAAGATCAACGACCTCGAGCCGGGGACTTACGCGGCGTTGCTGTCGCACAGCGGCAGTCGCGGCACGGGGGCGGCCGTGTGCGATCACTACAGCAAGCTGGCGTTTGGTTTGCGTCGCGCGGAATTGCCGAGCGAATTGCTCCGGCTTGCGTGGCTTTCGCTCGATTCCCAGGACGGTCAGGAATATTGGAACGCGATGGAGTTGATGGGCAAATACGCCGCGGCGAATCACTGGTGCATTCATCATCACGTCGCGGAGAATCTCGGCGCGCAAGTGCTGTTGGATCTGGAGAACCATCACAACTTTGCGTGGAAAGAGAAGCACGTTATTGACGGCGTGGAACGTGAGGTCGTTGTCCATCGGAAAGGCGCAACACCAGCGGGCCAAGGTGTTCTGGGAATCATTCCCGGCTCGATGGCATCACCCGGCTTTGTCGTGAGCGGTAAAGGAAATCCCGAATCTCTCGACTCCGCTTCACACGGAGCGGGTCGCGCGATGAGCCGCAAAGCTGCGAACGAAAAGTTCAACTGGAAGGACGTGAATCGCTTTCTCAAACAGCAAGGCGTTACGCTCATCAGCGCCGGTCTCGACGAAGTCCCGATGGCCTACAAGAATATTCGCGAAGTCATGGCCGCGCAACACGACCTCGTCGCCGTGCTTGGCGAATTCATGCCTAAGCTCGTGAAAATGGCGCTGAGTGGCGAGCGGCCCGAGGACTGACGCGATGATCACGATTGACGGCTCAGAAGGCGAAGGTGGCGGCCAGATTTTGCGAACGTCGCTGGCGTTGTCGCTGGTCACGGGTCAGCCGTTGCGGATGGAACGCATCCGCGCGAAGCGGCAGAAGCCGGGTTTGTTGCGACAGCATTTAACAGCCGTGGAAGCGGCCAAAACCGTGGGCTGCGCCGAAGTCGAAGGAGCTGAAATGAATTCCCAGCGGCTGGAGTTTCGGGCCGGGCCGGTGACGCCTGGAAACTACCGGTTCGCCGTCGGCACCGCTGGCAGCGCGACTTTGGTATTGCAGACGGTGCTCCCTTCGTTGCTGACGGCATCCGGTCCGAGCACTTTGACATTGGAAGGCGGAACGCACAATCCACTGGCTCCGCCGTTTGATTTTCTCGCGCGCAGTTTCATGCCGCTCATTCACCGGATGGGACCGACCGTCGAACTGGAATTGAGAAGGCCAGGGTTTTATCCAGCAGGTGGAGGACGTTTTCACGCGCGAATTGAACCGGCGAAGCGATTGTCCAAATTCGCTCTCACGGAGCGCGGCGCAGTTGTGCGACGACGAGCGCGGGTGTGGCTGTCCAAACTTCCGACGGAAATCGCGGATCGCGAACTCGCCATCGTGTGTGAAGAGTTGCGTTGGCGTGAGGACGAGTGCGAAGTCGAAATTGTGCCGCATCCGAAAGGACCGGGTAACGCGTTGGTGCTTGAGATCGAATGTGAGCACGTGACGGCGGTGTTCACGGGCTTTGGAGAGCACGGTCGCCCAGCCGAAGAAGTCGCGCGCGAAGCAGTGGACGCAGCGCAGATATGGCTAAATGCCAGCGTGCCGGTGGATGAATATCTCGCTGATCAATTGTTGCTGCCGATGGCTTTGGCTGGCGGAGGCTCATTCCGCACGACGAAGCCTTCCCTGCACGCCACCACCAATGCTACCGTCATTCAGAGGTTCTTGCCGGTTCCAATTCAGTTCCAACAAGAGATAGATCACGTGTGGAATGTTGTCGTTGGCAAACAATGGACAACCAGCACTTCTCAACAAGGTGTCGCGCGCTCGATCGCATGAACGGGTCAAGGCTTACTCGGATTTGGCAACGCCTGGATCGGGGCGATGCCAAATCCGCTGGGCGTTCCGGTAAACCTCGCGCACGCGGTGAAACGGAATTCGATGCACCTCTCCTTCGATGTCAACGAGCTGAAATGTTTGGGGGCTGTCCTCAGGATACGTGATTTCCTTTAACGGAACCTGAATGATGCGGTCCTCGGCGCGATCGTAGTAGCCCAACTGGAAATCCCCTTTCGCGAATTCCGGATCCCACCGGATGCGATTCAGCAATTCGTGTATCGGCACCATAATTCCAGACGGCTTGAAAACTGAACGATTACGACGGGTACGTCACCTTGCTGTCCGTAATCTTGATCGCGTTCAAACGCTCCAGTTCTCCCACCAACCGATTCACGGCCTCTTCTGTTCCTTGCTCACCCAGGAGATGTTTTATGCTGGAGCGAAGAGTCTTTACCGTGCGTGGTTTGGCCGCCGCCCGTTTGGCCAGGTTCGCGATGATTCGTTGAATCGGGTCCGACGATGGCTTTATCGCTGCCTCCCGAACTCCGGGAATTTCGCTGATCGAACTCAATCTTCGGCAAGAGATTCCTTTGGCTTTCAGGTGGCGCATCAATGGTTCGAATCCCGTGTCTTTGGAAATCACGAACGATTCCCCAGCGGAACCATCAACCGAAGCACAACCGAGATAATACGCGACGTGAAAATCCAGCGCGTTCCGGCCACTGCCGTCGATCTTGACGTATTCCGCCGCGTCCCCGAGCGCCTGAACTGCAATCGCGAATTCCGTCGGCAGCTTGGCCTGAGTCGAGCCGATGAAAATCATCACCCGAAAATCCCTTCCCTTGAGTAATGCGAGATCCTTGGGCTGAACGTTCTCGAAATCGATGAAGATATTGCGGTTTTTCAATCGTCGTCCGTTGCGTTGAATTGCACTCTTCGGAGATTACCAATCAAGTTGGATGAAGGTCGAGAATCGACTGACACGGGGACGTTTGAACAATTTCCACTGAATTGACACACTGAGGCCAGTTGAAATGAATGCCGCCCACGAAATCGTTGATATCGGAGTAAATTTGACGCACCGCTCGTTCCAGCGCGATAGAAAGGAAGTCATCGAACGCGCCATGGCTGCAGGTGTCCGAACCATGATCGTGACTGGCACGAGCCTCAAGACGAGCGAGGAAGCACTGCATCTCGCGCGAAGTTGTCCTAATCAACTATTTGCCACGGCGGGTGTTCATCCTCATGACAGCCGAAATTGCACCGAACAAACGTATCCGTATTACTAAACCCGTCTAGGCGAGAGTGCTGGGAAGAGGCAGGCTGGGCGCATGAAGCAATCAACGCGTGTGCGCCGACGCTGGAGTGGGGCGCAGAAGGATAAGATGCTGGCGGCTTACCGGCGGAGTCA
>JACZKP010000115.1 GCA_014860005.1 Verrucomicrobiota bacterium
CTCCCCTGCGGAAGGGGAGAGGGTTGGGGAGAGGGGTTTTCCGCAACCCGGCGCAACAGGCTGAAAACTCTGGGGATAAACAAACCTCCTCTCCCCAGCCCTCTCCTCCACTCCGCGTGGAGGAGAGGGAGTCCAACTCGCACATCGGGGGTACATGCAAAATGCACACGGGTAACTCCGCCGGTTCGTCAGTCAGCAGAAAAGGAATTCGTTTCATGAAGATAAACGGCGATGGAGATTAAGAGGTTCTTTGAAAACCCTCGCGCCGACGCCGCGTGAGGGCACGCGGCCTACAAGAACCGGGCTGTTATGCCCGCCGTGTAGGCCGGCTGCCCTCAGCCGGCGGGAGTTTTGAAAGAGCCGCTTACTCATAATCTTAATCATAATCCCCTCCAGTTTGTTTGATTTCAGCGGACTCCATCAGCGAGTTTTCCGCCCCCACCACCCGCGCGAGCCTTGCCGAGTGGAATGCGCACTTCGATTGCCGTGCCGGTTTTTGCCAGACCGGAGCGGCGGACGGATTTTACCTTGAGGGCGCCGCCCGAATAGACCGCCCGCTCGCGCATGCTGAGCAGGCCGAGGCCGCCTTTTCCTTTTCGTCGGGTGGGATGATGCTCCGGGTCGAAACCGATCCCGTCGTCCTGGATCACCAACTGAACGGCAGCGTCCGGCTTGGTCAACTGCACCGTCACGTGGCGCGCGCGGGCGTGCTGCTCCACGTTCTTCAAGGCTTCCTGGAGAATGCGGTAGAGCGTCAACTCGGTGTCGGCGGGCAGCCGCGCGGTCAGCTCCTCGCAGGTCAGCTTGAGGGCCACGCCCGTCCGCTCCGCAAATTCCTTGGTGGTGTCGCGCAGCACGGCGGCCAACCCCAGCTCGTCCAGGACACTGGGCCGCAGACCACGCGAGATGCGCTCCACTTCTTGGGCCGTCTGCCCGAGCATCTCCCGGAGGGTGATCGCCTCCTGCTTCAAGGCGCCTTCGTGGGCCGAAAGTTGGTTCGCCAGCGTATGGCTGCGAACGAGCGTGGCGCAGACCAACTGGGTGATGTGATCGTGCAACTCGAGGGCCACGCGCCGGCGCTCGGCTTCCTGCGCTTGCACGACGCGGTGCGTCAAAGTGCGCAGCAGTTCCTCGGTTCGCCGCGCCGCCGTCATGTCCGTCACCACCATACTGATGGCCGCGCGGTTGGCGCCTTTCCGGGCCAGGGAGCGAAGGGAGATTTGCACCGGCAACTGCGAACCGTCAGCGGCATGCAACTGCACCTGGATTTTGGCGCCGGCTTTGGCGGCCCGTTTCATCAGCGGTCGGAGCGTGGCGCGGTCGGCGGCGGAGAGAAAACGGCGGAAGGAACTGCCCGTCACCTGCTCGAGCGGGCATTTGACCATGCGGGCGAAGCATTGGTTGGCGTACAGAATCGTCGTGTCGGTCGTCAGCGTCAACGCGCCCTCGTTCATGGACTCGATGAGCACGCGGTAGGCGTGTTCGGCACCTTCCAGCGTGAATACCTGGTCGCCTTGCCGGCCCGCGACCACCACCGCGTCCACTTCGCCGGTGCGAATGGCGCGGAGCGTCTCCTCGGCGTCAGCCAGCCGGGCGCGGAGCTCAACCAACTCCTGTCCCCACACCGTCCTCGCCCGGAGCGTTTCCTCCGCTTTGGCCAGGCGCTCGCGGAGCTTGGCGATTTCGCGGGCTGATTTCACTTGGCGGTCCGGCCTTTCGTGTCCAAATCCAACCCGACAAACAGGCCGGCGGTGTTCGCCAGGTTACCGATGAACCGGCGCACCGGCTGCGGGAATTCCCGGACGAGCGTCGGGGTCGCGACGATCTGGCCGTCGCGCGCGAGGATGGGCTGCTGATAGACATCAATCACTTCCAGTTTGTAGTTGTCCTTGAATTCGGTTTCGCACAATTGCCGCGCGCGCAGGATGGCCTGGCGCGAGCGGTCGGTGGCCCCCGCCACGTAGAGTCGCAGGACGCACTTGCCCGAAGACCGGGTGGCCAGGGCCTTTTCAAAGGCCTTGGTCTTGCCCCGTGAAATAGGCGGTGCGGATGCTACGGCTCCGGCGGCAGAGGTTATTTCACGGGGCGAGCGTTTGGTTTTGTTTGTTTTCACGGATATACGTCTCGGTTAAATCAAATGCCCTTCGAAAATTCACGGCTTGAATCCCAAAGGGATTCCGACTCAAAGCCCAGGGTTGCGAGGCACGAGCTACCCTGGGAAACCAAGCCAGAGGCCAACAACCCCAACGGGGTTGCGGCGCGGTCGTGGCATTGTGATGCAACCCCGTTGGGGTTGAATAACAATCGGGAAGCGACCCAGGGTAGCTCGTACCTCGCAACCCTGGGCTGGAAGACACAATCCCGTTGGGATTGCCGCAATCCCTTGGCGACCGGGTGACTGGACTTTGGCTTCGTGTTGTTTTCAACCTCGTAGTTCGGGTTAAGCGGCGGCGCGCAAATCCAATCCCACGAGCACCCGCTCGGTGTCGGACAGGTCGCCAATGATTTTTCGCACGGGCGCCGGCAACTTGCGCACGAGCGTTGGAATGGCCACGATTTGGTCGCCTTTGGAAAGCTGGGGTCGCTCCACCAGATCAATCACCTCGATGCGATAGCGGCCTTTGAGATGGTTTTCGCAAATCTTCTTCAGATTCGAAAAAGCCGCCAGTGATTTGGGCGTCTGGCCGGCTACATAGAGGCGTAGTTGCCACACTTTGGCGGGCCGGTGCGGGGCGCGGGCTTTAGCCCGCTTCACCGTCCGACCATCCGTGCCGTGTAGCCGCCGACGTGAGGAGGCGGATTTGTTCGGAAACTCGACGGGTCCGTTCCGCCTCCTCACGTCGGCGGCTACTTTTTCACACAGGCTCTGAACGCCGCGCTCCGGTCCGCCATTTCGGGCCTCGCCTCCGGATGGACTTCGTTTCACCGTTCTTGTTTTCATTGTTTACCCTTCGATCTGGGGTTGCTGTTCGTGCGGGCCGGGACCGTGGCATCCGCCTGGCGCAAGCGGGCCAATTCGGTCCGCTCCGCGGTCAGCTCGCGCACTCGCGTATCCACCTGTTCGTCCAGTCGCCGCAATTCCACTTCTTCGGTTTCGTATTCGGAGCGGAGACTGGCGATCTGCTGTTCGAGGGTTGCGCGTTTGCGTACCAATTCGCGCTTGCGTCGCGCCGCCTCCTGCTGGCTGGTCAGTGCTTCGGCCTTTTCGCGCGCAGCCTGCGCCACCCGGGACGAGCCGGTCAACACGCCGCTGGGACCGATGTAAGCGTCCACAAGATCAATGCCCCGGTTGGAAATCAGGAACTCGCGCACCTGATTCGAGTGCGCCATGCCGCGCGCCTTGATCACGTAGAGCACGCGGTTGCGTTCGCCGTTGCCTTCAAAATCCTGCAACAACAACCACGAGTCCATGAGCGAGGACATGGCGATTTCACTTTGTTGCAACGCGTGGCCGCCGTGCGTCAGACTGGTAAAGAGTGAAGTGACCTGTCCGCCCTTCAGATAATCAATCAGCCGCGTCACCATTCCTTTGGTTTCCGAGTCGGTGCCCGCGACCATCAGACTGGTAATCGGGTCCACGATGACGACCTGGGGTTGAAACGCGGCGATCTCCTTGAACATGGTGGCCAGGTGCATTTCCAGACCATAGAGCGTGGGCCGCGCCGCGTGGAAGCGCAACCGGCCGCACTTGACCAACGGCTCCAGGTGCACCCCGATGGAACGCATGTTACGGATGGTTTGGTAGGGCGATTCCTCGAACGAGAAAAAGAGCACGCGCTCCCCACGCCGGGCGGCTGCCTGGGCAAAACAGGCGGCGATGGTGGACTTGCCGGTGCCGGGCGTGCCCGTGAGCAGAATGCTGCTGCCGCGATAAAAACCTCGTCCGCCCAGCATCGCGTCGAGCCGCGGGATGCCGGTGGAAACCCGCTCGCTCGACACCTTGTGGTTCAACCCCAGCGAGGTGATGGGCAGCACGCTGATGCCGTGGTCGCCAATGAGGAAGGGAAATTCGTTCGTGCCGTGCAGCGCGCCGCGATATTTCACCACGCGCAGATGTCGCGTGGCGATCTGGTCGTGGACGCGATGATCAAGCAGGAGGACGCAGTCGGACACGTATTCCTCCAGCCCGTGGCGCGTCAGTTGTTCGCGGCCGCGCTCGGCCGTGATGACGGCGGTCACGCCCTTGTCCTTGAGCCAGCGAAAGAGCCGGCGCAATTCGGCGCGCAGGATGGCTTCGTTGGGCAGGCCGGCGAAGAGCGCCTCCAGCGTGTCGAGCACCACGCGTTTGGCACCGATGGAATCAATCGCGTGATTGAGCCGGACGAACAATCCTTCCAGGTCGTACTCGCCGGTCTCGGTGATTTCGCTGCGCTCGATGTGGACGTGTTCGAGCACAATTTTTTTGCGCCGCACCAGGCCCGCCAGATCAAATCCGAGCGACGCGACATTGGCCTTCAACTCCGTGTCCGTCTCCTCGAAGGACATGAAAACGCCCGGCTCGTTGAACTGTGCCGCGCCGCGCACGAGAAACTCGGCGGCAAACAGCGTCTTGCCGCAACCCGCGCCACCGCAGACCAGCGTGGGCCGCCCGCGCGGCAATCCCCCGCCAGTGATTTCGTCGAGACCTTGGATGCCCGTGGGGCACTTGGGCAAACGAGCTTTGGGAGCGGGGGGTTTGGGGCCGTTATTTTTCATTCAGGGGCATCCTTTCAGGAACAGGGGCAAGACCAGATGACACCAGCGCCCTCCCGCGCAGCGAGATCGCCCACGGGCATTTGCCGCTTGCGCCGGCGCCGCTTTGTATCGCTGCGACAGGTCCTTCAACTTCCATATCATCTCTTTCGTCAGATTTCAGGCGTAACTCTCGAGCTACTTGATGCCCGACGGCGAGCGACCAACGCTGAGCGAATATCTGACTTTTGCGCCAGACTGTCTATGGGGTAAATCCCCTACCTTGGGCGGCCGAAGTGGCACCCGAAGCCGGGCACCCACACCCTTGACCCGCACCAGTTCCTCAGGCTGGAAATCAACCCCCGCGCCGCCGCCATCGCCGAACTCGTGCTGTGGATCGGCTACCTGCAATGGCATTTCAAACTGCACGGCAAACGCACGCCGCCCGAACCGATTCTCCGCGCGTTCCAAAACAGCCAGTGCCGCGACGCCGTGCTGGCTTACGATGGTGAACCGCAACCGGTGACCTGGGCCATGGCTTTGGAAAATCCTGATGTGCCCGGCTTGCCGGATGAAGTGCGCAGTGAAGTTCGGCGGCTGGATTTCATTCGTACCGC